>CADBUZ010000007.1 GCA_902797985.1 uncultured bacterium | reverse complement strand
CTCGAAAGTCGTTGTGGGGGAGACTCCACCAAGGGTTCGAATCCCTTCTTCTCCGAATTTATAAAATAAAAACAGGGGTTATCCCTGTTTTTGTATTATAAAAATAGTGAATTGGATGTACCTTTTAACAGGACATTTTATCGGAAGTTTTTCATATGATTGCGAGGGCAAAAACCAGAAGTAATCCTGTTTTTACCAATTAAAAAGAAACAGTATGAGTATAAATATCAGAAAGCCCCGTTTTGTTACTGTTGGGCAAGTATATCCAACCAACATACTTTTACTCTTATAAAATTTATGGTACAATAAACCTATAAGCGGACGTAATTCAGTGGTAGAATGCAACCTTCCCAAGGTTGACGTCGCCGGTTCGAGTCCGGTCGTCCGCTCCATTTGTACATTAAACAATGCAAATTGAGGACGAGAATCGGCAACAGGCTTCGCCTGTTCTCGGTTCGAGAGACGACTGAGCAGAGGGCGAAGAGCTTTTGACGAAAGAATAAAATTCTTGATGTCAAAACTCGCAGACCCGTTTAACGCGAAGGAGTCGATACAGTCCGGTCGTCCGCTCCATTTGTACATTAAACAATGCAAATTGAGGACGAGAATCGGCAACAGGCTTCGCCTGTTTTCGGTTCGAGAGACGACTGAGCAGAGGGCGAAGATTTACAAATTTTAAATATTTTTGTTATGTTGAAAGGAAGATATATGAGAGATTACGAACTAAACCTAAGTTTAGAAGAATTAGAAAAAAGAACACATAAAGACTATTTAGTGACAAAAAAAATGTTAGCAGAAGATGCTCCCGAGTATCAATCACTCGCACAAGGTGACAAAGATGCTCTCAAGCACCTTGTTAAAGCAGCACATATTCTTGAAAAAATAAATAAACAATTAGACAACTGTCATAACCTTCCTTTTGAAGAATTTTTAAACAAAGAAATAGAAAAGGGTAACAAACAAGCTGAACTAACAAAAATTCTTTATGACGCACAAAAAGGGGTTTGCGCTCTTGATAGAGAATCTAACATAATTGAACTTGCAAAAGATGTTCACGCAACACTCGGAAAAGGATGTTATCCGGAAGATTTAGGCAAAGCAGAATTTCAACAAAGAGTTCTCCTTATGCTAAAAAGAGGGAAAACGGAAGAAGTTAAAACAATACTAAACCAACGTTCTGTTGTCGATAGAAACGGTGACGAACTTATCGGTACGGACTACATCGACAAATTTAAAGAAGACTTTAGCAAAATGGCTGATGAAATTGAAAAAGCCTCAAAAGTTTCAACAAATAAAGATTTTAACGAATACTTAGAATTACAAGCAAAAGCATTGAGAAAAGCAGATCCAATGCTCGATGCATATGCAGATAAAAAATGGGCAGAATTACAAGACACGCCATTAGAATTTACAATTACAAGAGAGAATTATTCTGATGAGCTTACTGAAAGTGCAATTGAAAATGAAGAATTAAAAGCTTTACTGGAAAAAAATAATATCTCTCCAATAGGGAAAGATTTTCTTGGCGGGCGAGTAGGCATAATCAACAAAAAAGGCACAGAAGCCTTATTAAAAGTAAAAACATACCTTCCACTAATGGCAGAAAACATGCCATTCAAGGACGAATATATTCAAAACATTTCACCGGACAAAGAATCTAAACAAACAATGGTTGATGTTGATTTAGTAACAGTATCAGGTGATGTTGGAGAATTTCGTGCAGGTATAACGTTAGCAGAAAACTTGCCTAATGACGACAAACTTTCATTAACCATCGGTGGCGGACGCAGAAACGTTTACCACAGACAAATACGTTTAATCACAAGTGAAGATTCAAGAAAAAAACTTCAAGAAAGATTAGATGCTATCTTAAACCACGATCAGCATAAATACTACAATGATGAGGCAGACCACTGGTTTACGATAGGACACGAAAATGCACACTCACTTGGACCAAATTCAGGCACAGAAGCATTAGGTAAATACAAATCTATTATAGAAGAAAATAAAGCTGATATAACCTCTTTGGCTATGCTTGATATATTAGAACAAAATGGAATGTATACAAAAGAAGAAAAAGAACAAATTATTGTAACCTATGCAGCAGACAATATGCTTAAGTCAAAACCGACATTGAGTCAAGCACATAGAGTTCGTTCTGTTATGCAAAACTATTATTTCTTAAAAGAAGGTGCTATTGAAATTAGTGAAGAAGGTATGTTAACAGTACATATTGAAAAAATGGTTCCTACCGCACAAAAAATGCTTAAAGAGATAATCAGAATACAAATAGATGGTGACTTTGAAAAAGGTGAGAGATATGTTCTGAACAATTTCCAATGGACAAAAGAAATGGAAGTTATGGCAGAAAAGATAAAGAAAGTATCAAAATCCTTAAATGGGAAAGTAGAAGAACCTCTAGCACAAAAATTATTAAACAGTTAGAAAAATGAGAATACTCGGAATTGATCCAGGGATGGCAATTGTTGGCTATGCCTTGGTAAATTATACAAATGACGAATATATTTTAGAAGCGTCAGGTTCTATTCAAACTGACAAAAATGACTTAACTTCAAAAAGATTACTGGATATCTACGAAGATTTGTCTACGATTGTTGATAAATATAAACCTGATTGTGCTGCTATTGAAAAATTATATTTCTTCAAAAATCAAAAAACCATAATCCCTGTAGCAGAAGCAAGAGGGGTTATATTAACAGTTTTAGAAAAATACAAGATAAAAAGTTATGAATACACCCCTATCGAAGTAAAACAAGTATTAACGGGCTATGGCAGAGCAGATAAAAAAGAAGTTGAACAAATGGTTAGATTAAATCTAAACACAGAAAATCTTCCAAAATTAGATGACACAGTTGATGCCATAGCAATTGCTATTTGTCATTGCAGGAATTTGATATAAAACCTTTAAGAAGCACAATACTCTCGTTTCAAATGTTTCAATCTTAATATCAAACCAATTAACAAAATTAATGTTAAAATTACGGACGAAATTCCTATAGCAACCCAACATCCTGCCAGATACATTTTTCTAATTATTCCAAGATATGTCCCCAACGATATCCCAATAATTAAATATGAAATAAAGTTTGAAATCATAACAAATTTCGTTTGTTTTAACCCTTTAAATATCCCACTCAACGAAGTTTGCATACCGTCCGTAATTTGAAACGCAGCAACTATATACATTACAGGAACAGTAATAGCTACAAGTTTAGCATCAGACGTGAACAATTTTATTAAAAACTCCGGAGCTAATACAAATACAATAGCAGCTAATGACATGAACAAAATAGAAATCCCAATCCCATTTTTTATATATTGAATCATTTCACTATAGTTTTTAGCTCCATTAGAATATCCGACTTTTACAGCAAGCGCATTTGAAATTCCCATTGGAATCATAAAAGAAGTACTGCTAATTACAAGAATAATATTATGAGCCGCTGCATACAACCCTGAAACCTTCCCTAACATAATCGCAATATAATTAAAAGCTGTAAACTCAATAATTATTGCGGCTGATATTGGAAGTCCCATTTTAAATATTTGTTTATAATAATTGTGGTCTTTGAATTTTTTGAAATGGAATTTAATAAAACAATAACTCAATAATACGACAGCAATAACTGTTCTGATTAAAGTCGTAGATATTGCAATACCTGCAACACCCATTGCAGGGAATCCAAATAACCCATATACAAATATATAGTTAAGAACCAAATCTAAAAACACAGATAAAATAAGTAAAAAATTCGGCAAAAAGACTATTTCATACGACTGTAAAAACTCTTTTATAGCAACATTTATTTCAGCGCCAATTGTTGAAAAAGCCAATATAAAAGTAAATAACTCTACATCATGCAATAACTTTTGTTCATAACCCAAATATTTAAGAGCAGGAATATAAGCAAGAGTTATAAACATTAATCCAATTCCCATAAGAAGCGCAAATTTCAAGCTTGGGAAAAAATATTTTTTAGTACACTCTTTCGCTCCTCTTTTGTTTGATAGTAAAGGAGATATACTGACAGTCAAGCCAATCCCAAACATCAAAAGAGTAGCATGAATGGAAGTTGCGATACTAATGGCAGCAATAGCATCTGTTGAATATCTGCCTGCGACAAAACAATCAACAGCACCAAGCATAATATGTCCTAAATTACCCATAATGATAGGAATTGCCAGTGTAAATAATTCTTTTATGTATTTGTATTCAAATATTTTTAACATTTACCTCTTGTATTTACCCCCCTTGTATTTACCCCTTGTATTTACCCCTCTTATTTTACTCTTACTATTTAGCCCTTTACCCCTTTACCTCTATTTTAACACAGGGGTAAATAGAACAAAAGATGATAGAATGTCTGGCACTGCCTGACAAAATAAATGATAAGCTTGTAGTTGTATGGTGCGTCTAAAGACAGCACCCTACCATTTTATTAAGTTGGGTGAAACCCAACAATTTCAATTTCCCATTTACGAAATAAACATACAGTCGCCATAACTGTAGAAACGGTATCTGTTGGCTATAGCCTCTTTATAGGCATTCATTATATTTTCTTTTCCTGCAAGGGCAGATACAAGCATCAACAATGTTGATTTTGGCAGGTGAAAGTTTGTTATAAGTTTATCAATTACTCCAAACTTATAAGGAGGGTAAATAAATAAAGTTGAGCTTGAAGTACACTCTTTAATTTCTCCAAACTCTTTCCATGCACTTTCTAAAGTTCTTACGGTAGTTGTACCGACTGCAACAATTTTTTTACCCTGTGCTTTGGCATTATTTATTAACTCTGCTGTTTCTTTTGGAATATGGTATTCTTCTGAATCCATCTTGTGATCAAGCACGTTTTCACATTTTACAGGTCTGAACGTACCTAAACCAACTGTAAGATTAACAAATCCAATCTGAACACCTTTTGCTTTTAATTTATTCATAATCTCTGTTGTAAAATGAAGTCCTGCAGTCGGCGCTGCAACAGAGCCTTCGTGTTTTGCATAAACTGTCTGATATCTGTCATAGTCAAGTTTTTTGAGTTCTTCTGATGTCATTTTACGTTCAATATATGGTGGAAGCGGGACATTTCCTACTTGAGAAAGAACTCCATAAATATCACCTTCATAATGAAGCTGAACCAGCCATTTCCCATCATCTTCAAGGGGTTTAAGAACAGTAGCGGATAATTCATCTGATACATTTACCGCGGTCCCCTCTTTAACTCTTTTTGACGGTTTGATAAGAACTTCCCACTGTTTGTTTTCTTTTTGTTTTAGTAAAAATATCTCAATTTTTGCACCTGTTTCTTCTTTGTGACCATAAAGTCTTGCAGGGATAACCTTTGTATTATTCAGAATAAGTACGTCGTTATCCCCGAGGTAATCAACAATATCAAAAAAATGTTTGTGTTCAATATTACCGTTTTTTCCTAAGACAAGCATCTTTGACATCTCTCGTTTTTGAGCGGGTGTCTGCGCTATTAATTCTTCCGGTAATTCATAATCAAATTCTGAAACAAGCATTTATATTCCTTTCAAGTTATTCCCCTCTCCTAAACAATAGGAGAGGGGTTAGAGGTGAGGTTTTATATTTTAGCCCCACCATTAGTTTTTATTCTTATCTTCAACTTTTTTAGCGTTTTCAACTTCTTCGTCAGTCACTTTTTCTTTTTCATGAGCAAACTCTATATCAAGTTTTTTGTTAATCAATATTGTTTGACATATTTGAACGATATTACTTGAAATCAAGTACAACAATACCCCTGCAGGGATAGGAATGAGAACAAACGTACCACACAACATTATCGGCATGAATAAGTTCATTGATTTTTGCACCGCTTTCTGGCTAGGATCAATTTCTTGTCCTTTGTTCATAGCCATCATAGCTTTTTGCGTAAATACCATTGTCAAACCAAATAACGCAATCAAAATCAAAACATCAAAATGGAATTTTGACTGAACAGGAATAGTCGGATAAGTTGCAACTAACAAATAACCTTTTCTTTCGAATGTAATAAGCTCTGATTCTTTTGTCATAGTGTTAGTTACTTCTATATCAGCTTTTTTTATTTGGTCAAATTGGCTAAATTTTAAATCTTTTAAATTATCTATATTAACTTTTAACTCAACAGGTTCACCGGGGGTTAATTTACCTTGAACCCCAACAGCATCATTAGGTTTATCTATTTTAACGGTCAAGGTTTCATCTTTCAGATAAACTGTTGCTGTTTTTCCTGTCATGAATTTAGCCGTATTAGAAACGCCCATAACACCATCTTTTGAAACACCTGCATTTGTTCTTAGTGTTTCATCCAAACTGTTGACGAACAAAAATGGAGCATTACCAGCCATTTGTATAAATTGCGGACTCATTAAAGATGAGTACAATAAGATAAATATCGGCATTTGTATCAACAAAGGAAAACATCCTGACATAGGATTAAAGTTGTGTTCTTTATAGAACTCCATCATTTTTCTTTGCATTGTTTGAGGATCGTTTTTATAACGTTCCTGAATAGCTTTCATTCTTGGCTGGAGGGCTTGCATTTGTTTCATAGAACGTTGTTGAGAAACACTTAATGGCCACATTGCCATTCTTACAATTACTGTCAATAAAATAATGCCTAAGCCATAGCTACCTGCAATATCTGATAATATTTTAAGTATTTTTATAGTTAAAGTTACAAAATCCATATTTATCCCCAATCTTCATTATTTAAACATGCCTGACAAAAGTACAAGCTATACAAGTAAGACGATATTATAAAAGAAGAACTAAGTCAAATTGTTCAATGATATAAATTAAACATATAAATTTTACAAAAATACATATTATCTTGTGATAAGTTATAGTTATGTCAAAATTTGTTCCACTACACATTCACACAGAATATTCACTACTGGATGGGGCGATTAGGGTAAATGATTTAGTTGATTTTGCTAAAGAAAATGACATGCCTGCTATTGCGATAACTGACCACGGTGTTATGTATTCTGCTATTGAATTTTATGAATACGCTCTAAAACAAGGGGTAAAACCGTTAGTTGGATGCGAATTTTACGTGCACGACGGAGATATTCACGATAAGAACTCCGCACACAACCCTCTTTATCACCTTATTCTGATTGCTAAAAATACTACAGGGTATTTTAACCTAATAAAACTGGTGTCTACTGCGTGGTGTGAAGGATTTTATTACAAACCTCGTATCAATTGGGAATTGTTAAAAGATCATCACGAAGGTTTAGTCTGTTGTTCAGCATGCCTAGCAGGGGAAGTTCTACAAGAATTATTAAAGGGCGATAAAGAACAAGCAACCGCTGTAGCACAAAAATATAAAGATTTGTTTGGAGAAGATTACTACATCGAACTTCAAGACCACGGGCTTGAAGAACAAAAAAGAACAAACCCTGATTTGATAAATATCGCAAAAGAACTTGATATTAAAATGGTCATTACAAACGACTCACACTATCTAAAAAAATCTGATGCTGATATGCATGACACTTTGTTATGCCTTCAAACAAATTCAAACAAAGATGATCCAAACCGATTTAGTTTTTCAAATAATGAATTTTATGTAAAAACAAAAGAAGAAATGCGAGATGCTTTCAGATGGATGGATGCAGAACTTTTTGAAGAATGTGTAAAAAACACAGAAGATATCGCAAACAAATGTGATTTAAAAATCAAATTGCACGATGCACCACTTCCACATTACGAAGTACCTCATGGATACACAACAGAAACATACCTAAATTATCTTGTAATGGAGGGGCTCAAAAAACGATACGGAGAACCCGTTCCAGATAAGATATACGAAAGAGCGAAGTATGAACTGGGTGTAATAGAGCAAATGGGATTCCCCGCATACTTCTTGATTACGTGGGACTTTATACACTACGCAAAAACCCACGACATTCCTGTAGGTCCCGGCCGTGGTTCAGCTGCCGGTTCAATCGTTGCATATGCACTTGAAATTACTGACATAGACCCTATTTTTCACAAACTGTTGTTTGAAAGATTCTTAAATCCTGAACGTTTTACAATGCCCGATATCGATATCGACTTCTGTATTGAACGACGAGGTGAGGTAATTGATTATGTTGTTAACAAGTATGGAGAAGACAAAGTCTGTCAGATAATTACTTTTTCAACATACGCACCTAAAGCTGCTTTCAAAGGTGTTGGGCGTGTACTTCAAGTACCATTCGGAGAAAGTAACAGATTAACAGGACTAATAGAGCCTGCATTGGAACTTGCTAAAAATGACAACCCAAAAGCAGAATGGTTAAAAGATGCTATTAAAGCAGAAGGCTCCGAGCTAAGACAGTTATATGACGAAGATTATAAAATAATCAACCCTGAAACACAAAAGGAAATAAGTTTTAAAAGATGGGTTGATATGGCAATTGCCATAGAAGGATTAAAATGTGGAACAGGTACTCACGCAGCGGGGGTTATAATTTCTCACGCGCCACTGGATACAATCCTTCCTGTTCAACCATCAAAAGAAGGGATTGTTCAAACAGGTTATCCTAAACACGAAGCAACTGAAGTTCTCGATTTGTTAAAAATGGACTTTCTCGGTTTGCGTAACCTTACGATGATTACAAAAACTGTTAAAATGGTTGAAAAATATAGAGATGTAAAGTTGGACATAAACCATATTCCTCTTGACGACAAACCGACATACGAAATGTTATCAAAAGGTGAAACAGTTGGGGTGTTCCAGCTTGAATCTCAAGGTATGATTAACCTTGTAAAAAGATTAAAACCTGACGTATTTGAAGATTTAGGTGCACTTGTTGCTCTTTTTCGTCCGGGGCCATTGGGATCAGGCATGGTTGATGACTTTGTTGCCCGTAAACATGGGGAACAAGAAGTAACCTATGCTCATCCTGATCTTGAACCTGTATTAAAAGATACGTACGGAACAATTGTTTATCAGGAACAGATTATGCAAGTGTTCCAAATCCTTGCGGATTACTCACTCGGTCAAGCTGACCAAGTCCGCCGTATGATGGGTAAAAAAGACCAAAAAGCGATGGAAGAACAACGTGGCAAATTTATCAATGCTTCTGCAAAACACGGCATGAGCAAAGAAGGAGCTGAAAAATTATTCAACCAAATTCTTGCTTTCGCATCATACTGTTTTAACCGTGCACACTCTGCAGCATACGCATTTGTTGCTTATCAAACAGCTTACTTAAAATGTCATTACCCTGTTGAATACCTATCTGCTCTATTATCAAGCGTAGCTGACAGACAAGATCAAACCCAATTATATATAGAAGAAGCTCAAAAATACGGAATAAAAATCCTTCCTCCTGATATAAATAAGTCATTCCTTGAATATACTCCTGACGGAAACGATATTAGATTTGGACTTGCCGCTATCAAAGGAGTAGGAGTGAATGTTGTAAATGCTATTATCGAAGAACGTGAAAAAAATGGCGACTACAAAAATATATATGATTACTGCAGTCGACTAGACGCAAAATGCGTAAACAAAAAAACATTAGAAGGACTAATAAAATCAGGTGCTTTTTCTAATATTGAAAAAAGCAGAAAACAGCTTATGGACAATCTTGAATATATTCTTTCTTCCGCAGCAAGACAGGCTAAAGAAAAAGCAATGGGGCAAGTAAGTTTATTCTCAACGTTGCCGGATAACGATGAATTCGCCTCTGTTCAATTCCAATTATCAGGAACAGGAGAAGAATATCCCGACAAAATAATTCAACAATTTGAAAAAGAATTTTTAGGATTTTACGTCACATCACACCCGCTTTTTTCAATTAGAAAAAATCTGCCGTTCTTGAGGACTCATAATATTTCCGAATTAGCAAACATGCCTGAAAAATCAATGGCTACAATTTGCGGATTAGTAACAGCAGTAAGAAAAATCCCTACAAAAAAAGATCCTACAAAATTTGTTATGATTGCAACAATAGAAGATTTATCGGAAAAAGTTGAAGTTGTTGCATTTAACAAAGTTGTTATGGAATATGGAGATTTTCTTGTTCAAGAAAACAAAGTTATAATATCAGGGAAAGTTCAACACAGAGAAGAAGGCTCTACAAGTTTATTAATAGACACAATAAAACCTGTTGAAAATTCTAATTTGGTAACAATAACATTAAATACCGAATTAAAATACGAAGAACTCTGCGGAGTAAAAGACATCTTAGCACAGTACCACGGTTCAGACCCTGTATTATTCAAAATTCCTGAAACAAACGATAAAATTTTAACAAGCTCTACCTTCTGGGTAAGTGCAACAAACGACCTGAAAAACTCAATTGACAAACACTTTAACGGCAAAGTTGCCGTTTCTATAAAATCTATGGATTAAAACTTTTTATCCGACATTTTCGATATAATCAATTAACTCATCATGCTTTTCTTTTATTACTTTATTGATTATATCTGATCTATCAATTAAAGACTCTTTATTTTTAAATTTTTCTGAACCAAATAAAAATCTTCTTTTTGGAGATGTTAATATATCATTTTTCAAAGTCCACAAACATTCAAAAATATTTGCATCTATATATTTATAATAATCTGACATATACATAAACAATTCCTTTAACACTTCAAGCGTATCTTTTACTGACGCATATTTCAAGGCTTTTATAATATCTTCAATATAGTCTATCATTTTCAAATAAATGTTTGCAATCTGCATTTTTTTAGAAACACAGTCTTCTGTAAGATATTTAATTGAATCATTATATCCCATATTAACAATACTTTCCCTTGTTTCTTTGGACATATTAAAATCAATTACAATAATATTACCTGTAGTTATTTTCACATAATCGTATTTATCGTTTTCACCAAAAACGTCCATTATAAAATCAGTCGATGCAGAAGTCATACAGCTATATATAGAATTTAAAAACTCAAAAGTATTCCCCGTTTTCTGAACAGTATCTCCTTCAAGCCTAAACTCAAGCACTCTGTTATCAGGGACATCAATATTTTTTGACAATTTCCAAAGAGGAATACCCTTTAACACATCTCCGTCAACTAATCTCTTTCCGTCAATCTCAACGGGAGTCATTAACCCAGGCATACTGCATGAAATTCTAACTGCCGTAGCTATCTCAAAATCAGGGGTTTCAAATGTGGAAAACTCCTCTGATTTAAAATTATTTAAATCTGTTGTAAGAATAATTAAATTTCTTTTAATATCAGCAAATGTAACAGGTTTATTACACCCTTTTTTATAATCAAGTCCATAAACTTTCTTCTCAATTGCATCCCTTATCCATTCAGTAAAAACATTACCTTTACTGAGTGCAAAATCTTTATTAAGACCGAAATGAATATCTCTAAACAATTCAAAATTAACATCCATCAAAATATCGTTAATTTCATCTTCAGAATAACCAACTGCTAATAAAGATGCAATAATAGAACCAACAGAAGAACCTACAAGTGTTTTAACATTAAAATTAAGTTGTTTTAATGCCTTAATGGCACCAACATAAGCTATTCCTCTAACAGCACCGCCACCAAATATACAAGTATATGCACCTTTCATAGTCATACATAAATTATAATATAAAAAATTCTTGTAGAAAATATTCTGTGATATTCCCCAACTGGCTAATATACCAAGAAAATTCACGTTTTTATAATAAATTTAAAGATTATAAAAAGGAGAAAAAAATGACAGTTAAAGAAAAAGAAATTTCAGTTGTAATAGTTGAGGACTTTAAATTAACAAGAGTAGGACTAAGGTGCGCCCTAAACGAAAACGAAGATATAAATGTTGTTGCGGAAAGTGACAATGCCACAGATGGATTACGTCTTATTGAAAAGTATACTCCTGATGTTGTTTTAATGGATTTAGGATTACCTGGGATGAATGGGATAGAAGCAATGCTCAAAATAGAAGAAATGCATAAAGACATCAAAATAATTGCACTTACATCTCACGACAGAGAAGAAGAAGTAATTGCAACACTAAACTCAGGTGCAACAGGCTACTGTCTTAAAGATATAGATCCAACAAAACTAGCAGATGTAATAAGGGACGTTTATCACGGTGTTTGCTGGCTTGATGCAGAAATTGGGAAAAGAGTTTTTAAAGCTTTCCCTAAACAAGAAAATTTTAAATTAATAAGCGACGGAAACCATACAGAAAATCAAATTCCATTAACAGAAAGAGAACGAGAAGTTTTAAAACATTTAGTTGCAGGAAAAAGCAATACAGAAATCGCAAAGGAACTAATTGTAAGTGTACACACAGCAAAAGCTCACGTATGCTCTATCCTTCAAAAAATGTGTGTTAATGATAGAGTACAAGCTGCCGTTAAAGCCGTAAAGGAAGGGCTCGTTTAAAAAAGTTTCTATTATTCCCAATTTTAATTTGCAAACGACTTGCATTTGCAATTTGTTAAAGATAATATATAAATATATATGTCAGTGATTTTGGGAATATCTCATGAACACATTTTTACGTAAACTAGCAATATTTCTTATAATAACTATAATATCGATAAACGGTTCAATCACCTTCGCAGAAGAACATCCTCACTGTGATTGCTGCCACTGTCACGAAGGTTCTACTCTCCCTGAGAACATAAAAGATGGAACTGTATTAACTATTCAAGACTGCATATCAATAGGATTAAAAAACAGTCCTGTCATAAAAAAACACAAATACGAATTAGACATTGCAAAAAGCAATGTAGGATTAGCGAAATCTGTATACTTTCCTACGATTAGCGCAGGCGTAGGCTATGGGCAAATAAACAATTCTAACAATAAACACCTTGAATCGCTATACAGAGAACTTCCTAACGTAGGAGTCTCTTTAAGTAAAATGATTTGGGATTTCGGAAGAACCAGCGCCAGAATAAAAATGGAAAAATTCTATCAAATTGGGGCTGAATATGAATTTATGGATAGTGTATGCACAACTGTTTTTGATATTAAAACAAGATATTATGACGTATTAAGAGCGCACTCTATAGTTGAATCTAAAAAAGTGAACTATGAAATAAATAATAAAATTATAAAAGATATCAAACAAATGATATCCGAAGGGAAAGCTGACAGAGCTGATTTATTAAACGCAGAAACTCAACAATTAGAAATCAAAAATGAAATAATTGAGGCAGAAGATGTTTTAAAAAATGCAAAAGAAAATCTAAATAATTCAATGTATTTTCTAGATGCTCCATTATATACAATAAAAGAAACACAATCATATGATGACGGATATAGACAAAAATGCAGTCCGTTTAAATTAGTATCCTACACAAAAAGTCAAAAACTTAAACTACAAGCAGAAAAAAAAGAAATAATTCGCCCTAATTTTTCTTATAAGGAAGCAGTTGACTTAGCATATAAAAACAGTCCCGATTTAAAAGTGCTTGAATCAACAAAAAAAGCTATGGAACAATCCCTAATTGCAATAAAACGTTCTTATTACCCAGAACTAAGCGGAAACATAGGATACAATTTTGTAAACACAAACAAATTTTCTAACAATGATATGACAATAGGGGTAAGCTTAACATCTTCTATAAATGGGATGGAACAAAAATACAATATAAGAGGAGCTAAAGCTCAAATAGAATTAGCTCAGACAGAAATAGATAAATATAAAGAAGATTTGTATTTTACGGTTAGAAAAGCTGTCAATACAGTAAACAAAGCAACAGAAAAAATACCTGTTTCAAAAAAACAACTCTCAACTGCATCGGAAAACTTAGATATCACATATACTCGATATAAAGAAAACAAAATGGATCAACTTGAATTATTATATGCAAGAAATGCCTATAATAAAGCAATGGAAGACTATATAAACTCAATTTATGATTATAATATTGCACTAATAAAATTAGAAATAGCAATGCACTATCATTTGATAGATTTACACGATAGAACACAACACGCATTGAAATATCACGATGAAGATATTATAGATAACTTTAACAACATAATGGATTGCGACAAACACGACCATCACGAAGAATTACACAAACACGATAATTTATAATTGTGTGATATAATTATCATATGGAAATAGTAGCTATCTTTATGGGAGGTGCAATTGGAGCATTTCTCAGATACATAATATTATCAATGTTCAAATATTATCCGATAAATGTTATCGGAGTATTTTTAGTAAATATGACAGGATGTTTCATTATTGGATTTGTTACATATATAGCTATAAAAAAGCATCATCTCATAAACGAATATATTAAAAAGCTACTAATAGTTGGGTTTGCAGGAGGTTTTACCACTTTTTCAGCATTCTCTCATCCTGTTATAGAAATGTTTTTCCACCATCATTATGTATATGTGTTCTTCAACATGTTTTTAAGTGTTATAATCGGCTTAATATTTGTATCTTGGGGGATGAATTGCGGATACTATTTTATGCATTATCTTATCAAAACAAAAAGAATTTCCTTTAATAGGGAGGCTGACTAATGAAAGAATGTATTGGAGTATTAATCGGCGGAGGAATAGGAGCTGTATTAAGATATTTTATCTGTAATGTTTTACAACAAAAACTAAACCTTCAGCATTGGGCAACCTTTTGGGTAAACATAACCGGATGCTTAACTTTAGGGCTACTATTTGAAAAAACATTAGCCGCAGGATATTTAGTGCACGCATTTATTGTAATTGGTATTATAGGCAGCTACACAACTTTTTCAGCATTTGAATATGAAAATATTGATTTAATAGCGCACGAAAAATATTTAGAATTTTTGAAATATTCTACGTTTAGCTGCATATTTGCATTTATTGCAGTAGCTTGTGGATTTTACTTAGCAAAATTAATATAAAATACATTAATATTTTCTTAATAAAAATCTTGACAATTCCTACTATTTTTCCGATAATTGAGTACAGAGAGATTAAAAAAGTTTTGTTATTTCTTAAAGGAGAAAAGTATGAGAAAGACATTATTAACATTAGTTTCTGTAGCGGCATTTGGTGCTGCAGCGATGGCTGCTGATTGTCCACAAATACAATCATATGCTCACCCAACATTGTTCGGTTCAGAAGCTCAAATTCAAGTTGGTGCAAAAACCAGCGACATCGTTGGTGGTAAAATTACAAAATGCGCTGACGCTAAAACTGTTACAGGTAAAGACAACGTAGTTATCCAAACATTCGCAAAGAAAGAATTGGATAAATTAGCTGCTTCTGCTGCTGATGGAAGCAAATGGAGCCACAGATCACCTGTATTAAGAAGTGAATTAGCTCAAACATTAGCAGACGGCTTAGAATTAGCAACAGTTAAACCAGCTGACAAATACACAGACGTTGCTGCTTCATACTGGGCTAAAGAAGCTATCGATCAAGCTTTAGCAGCAGACATTATGATTGGTTATCCTGATCAATCATTCAAACCTGAACAAAGAGTTACTAAAGCAGAAGTTTTCTGTACTTTAGCTAAAATCTTTGATGTAGACCACAGTGCAACTGCTGTTCCTACATACAACGGAAAAACTATTAACCACATCCCTACTTGGGCATATGGTGCTACAAATGAAGTATTAGCTACAGGTATTCTTGATGCTGTTCCTGATGAAGCAGCTCTTATCAACAATCAATACTTGTCAAAAGAACAAGTTACTTACTTAGTAGGTGCTTTAGCTGAATACTTAAAGAAAAATCCTTCAGCTGCAACTTCAGCAGTTAGAGCGGCTGAAAACTTTGCAACTTCTGAAATGTTCATCAAATTAGAAGACAGATTAAGCGCTAGAGTTTCTAATGCAGGTGACAAATTCACTGCAAAATTAACTCAACCTGCTACAATCAAGGGTGTTACTTACCCAGCTGGTTCTAAAGTTAGAGGTATCGTTTCTGAAGTTGTTAGACCTGGTGTTGGTAATCCTGGTTTCATCAAAGTTCAATTCAAAGAAGTTGTTAACGGTGACACTGTTTGTGAATTACCAAACGTAGTTTTAGAAGCTAGCGCTACAACAACAAAAGATCCTAACTTCGTTGCCAGAGTATTAGGTGCTCCTCTTACTTGCGCAGGTAGAATCTTAGGTGTAGCCGGAAGAACTATCGGTCAAGAATGCAACTTAGGTGCAAATGCTGTTGAAGAATACGGCGACAGATTATCAAACACTTTAGTTGATACATTCTGCTTACAACCGGTTGCTGGTGTTAAGAACTTTGGTGGTTCTTTCGTAACAGCTGGCAAGTTAATCTGGAATACAGTTGAAAATGCTACAGGCGGTGTATTTGGCGTTGGATACGAAATCGTTGACGAAGTTAGATACTTATTCGCTCCTGGCTATTCAAACAATTCTAGCTTGAATCCAAAAGAAGAATTAAAGGTTACTTTCCAAGAATCATAACCTTTGATTATATAGAAAAGAGTCAGTCATAAGACTGGCTCTTTTTTTATTCTAAAAAAGATAATAAATATTATGAAGATATCTCAACAATATTATTTTTTTAAGTTGCCATAAAAGTTAACTGTTTTGTTTATGTATGTTTATTCAAAAGAGATTTAATTGCTTTATCAACATCATTATTATTAAAAATAAAACTCCCCGCAACTAAATTATTTGCACCTTTATCTATGCAATAATGAGAAGTTTCTGAATTTATACCACCATCAACTTGAAGATACTGCTCAGGGGTTTGTTTAGATTTTATAAACTCTAGCTTGTCAGCACACTCTTTTATAAATTTTTGCCCTCCAAAACCTGGCTCTACAGTCATAACAAGTATTAAATCAGCAAATTTTATATATTTTTCTATTTCAACAGGACTTGTATTAGGCTTTATTGATAAACCTGCCATAACACCACAAGATTTTATTTTTTGAATAACTTCTAATGTTTTATTCTTAGTTGCCTCGTAATGAACAGTTAAAACATCCGCACCTGCATTTACAAAAGGTTCAATATACTTTTCAGGGTTTTCTATCATTAAATGAACATCCAACACCAGATCAGTAACGGATCTGATTGACTTAACAACAGGAACTCCGATAGTAATATTTGGGACAAAATGACCATCCATAACATCTATGTGTAACCACTGAGCACCAGCTTTTTTTACCTTCAAAATATCTTTCTCTAAATTACAAAAATCAGCCGATAATATAGATGGAGATATTATGATTTTTGAATTCATATTGTTTTCTTTCATACAAATATTCCTTACTGTTCAATAATACCCAATTTTACACAAGCTTTATACGCTGCATCTTGCTGAGCCTCTTTTTTTGAATGACCTTCACCAATAGCGAGTGTTTTTCCTCGATATATAACCTCAATTTTAAAAACAGGCTTATGGTTTGGACCTGAAACATCAATTGTATTATATATCGGAAGTTCTTTTGTTTCTTGTTGAGTATATTCTTGCAAAACAGCTTTTGCATTATATTTTGCAAAATGTTCCTCAATTTCATCAGATAACGGAATTAAATTTTCATCTAAAAACTTTTCAACATACTCAATTTTCCCGTCTAAAAAATATGCCCCGAAAACAGCTTCCATAGTACAAGCAATATTAGACTCTCTCTCTCTACCTCCGGTATGTTCTTCCCCTTCACCTAAAATCATTTTCTTATCTAATCCTATTTTTCTTGCTAAATCTGCCAAAATAGCATCAGACACTAAAATTGAACGAATTTTAGACAATTCTCCTTCATCAAAATCCGCATATTTTTTATAGAGCAACTTTGAAGATACCAATTTTAAAACAGCATCTCCTAAAAACTCAAGTCTTTCATAATTTTCCAGAGAAGATAAATCTTGTTCTTTTGTATAGGAAGGATGCGTAAACGCGAGCTTTAACAAATGTTCCTCGCTGCATTTTATATCTAAAAGATTAAAAACCATTATAATAATCCTTTAATAAATAATTGCAGATTATTTAACATGTTTGTATCATATACAACATATTGGAAATAATAATACAATACAGGCAGAGTGAATACATAACTGTCCGTTCTATCCAAGAATCCGCCATGACCAGGAAGGGTATTACCTGAATCTTTAACCCCTGCATCTCTCTTTATTAGAGATTCACACAAATCACCAATTTGAGCAAATAACGCAACTAATAAACCCACTATAATTGCGTGATACCATTGTAAATTGATTATATGAGCAATAAACAATGATACTGCTAAAGAACATAACGTTCCGCCAACACAACCTTCAATAGTTTTATTAGGACTTATAATCGGTGCCAATTTATGTTTTCCAAACTTGCTGCCAAAATAGTAACAACCTGTATCAGTAATTAGAACGGCAAAGAAAACTAAAATTGCAAATCCTTTACCGGGGCATTCTCCTGTTATTTTGAACAAATAAGGATACAATGGCTGAGAACCAATATCCCTTAAAAATATAAAATAAAGAGGGAATAATCCACCATAAACGAAACCTAAAATTGTAGTCGCAACATTTGCAATGTAAGGTTGTCTGCCTTTAAAAAGTACCCACATAAATGCGGTTATTGAACAAACAGTTAAGGCGAACGAGATAAAATTAAACCTGTTAAAATATGCCAATACAGCAAGGAATGCATCAGCAAATAAAATAACTTTTATACTTGGATAAAAACCCTTATGTTTTAGAATACATACATATTCTTTTGTAGCAAGGATAACAATTAACAAGGTTAACAAAAATAGTGGTAAGCCACCCGCCATAAGTGCAAATAAAGTCGTAAAACCAATTACACATCCTGTTATTAACCTTGTTATATTTTTCTTATCCATTTTTAAACCTCTATACAGTCATTACTTCTTTTTCTTTTTCTGAAACACTTGTATCAATAAGCTTAGTATACTTATCTGTTACTTTTTGTATTTTATCCTGATTATCTTTTACAACATCTTCAGGGAGATTATCAGCTTTTTCAGCTTTTTTTAGAGCATCGGCCATATCTCTTCTTACATTTCTTACAGCAACCTTTGCATCTTCACCCATCTTTTTAACATCTTTTGCAATTTCTTTTCTTCTGTCTTCGGTCAAAGGTGGGAACTGAAGTCTAATACAAATCCCATCACTATTAGGAGTAATTCCAATTTCAGCTTTAATAATAGCTTTTTCTATATCTTTAAGAATAGTTTTATCATATGGTGTAATCACAAGAGTAGTACCGTCTTGAACAGTTACTTGAGACATTTGTCTAAGAGGAGTAGGCGTACCATAATAATCAACTTGTACTTTATCTAAAATTCCGGGATTAGCTCTACCTGTTCTGACTGTAGCAAATTCTCTTTTTAATTGAGCAATTGCTTTTTCCATTTTTTCTTCACCTGATGCAAATAATAAATCTACTGCTTCTGACATATTTACCTCTTTCTTTTTTATCTATAATAAACAACTATTTTAGGGACACACTTACCTAGTTCCCTACATATGTTCCAACGTCATCTCCATCCATAATTCTCTTTAAACTGCCTTTAGCTTTAAAATCGAAAACAACAATTGGAATATTATTTTGTTCACATAATGTACAAGCTGAAGTATCCATCACTTTTAATCCATTGACAATAATATCGGAATATTTAATATTATCCAGTTTCTTAGCTTTAGGATTAACTCTCGGATCATCATTATACACACCATCGACACCATTTTTAGCCATTAACATAGCCTCTGCATCAATTTCAGAAGCTCTTAGGGCTGCTGCTGTATCAGTTGTAAAGAATGGATTTCCCGTTCCTGCTGCAAAAATAACAACTCTACCTTTTTCTAAGTGTCTAATTGCTCTATGACGAATGTATGGTTCTGCTATTTGATTCATTGCTATTGCTGTTTGCACTCTGCAATCAACATTAGCTTTTTTCAACGCACTTTGTAAGGCTATTGCATTCATAACAGTAGCAAGCATACCTACATAATCGCCGGAAGCTCTGTCCATACCTAATCTTGCACTATTTTTCATCCCTCTGAAAATATTCCCGCCGCCTACAACAACTGCAACTTGAACACCTTCATCTAAGATTGTTTTTATTTCGTTTGAAATCATTTCTACAGGTTTGTAATCGATACCAAAATCCTGTTCACCAAGCAAAGCTTCCCCGCTAATCTTCAAGAGGATTCTTTTATATTTTGGACTGCTCATTGCTCTCCCTTTTATACACTAAATAACTCTTTTATTTTAACCCAAAAACCTACTGTTGTAAAGCAAAATAAACTATAAAGACAAGTAATACTCTTTTAATATTCCACAATCAGTTTCAATATTAGGACTTTCACAAACTATAGCACCTTTTACATTAAAGTCTTTAAACGCTTTCAGCAAATCTTTATAATTGAAATCTGACTCCTCTAAATTAAGATGATGTTTTTCACCTTTTTCACCGTAAGCAATTCCTGCAATATGTGCATGAAAATTTTCTAATGGATTTTTTTCTTCCAACTCTGTTCCAATTTTTTCAAATATTTTTGCGAATTCGTCATATGTGTTTAAAATACCATTATATCTTGCATGTAAATGAGAAAAATCTACACATGGAAGAACATATTCAAATTCTTTTGATAGATTTATAATCTCTTCTAAATCACCCCATTGTGTAGCTTTACCTGTTGTTTCAGGCCTGAACCAAATCTTTATACCTTCATTAGATAATGTATCCGAAATTATTTTTGTTTGTTTTTTAACTTGATTAAAAACAACATCCTTATCCATACCCAAATAAAAAGCAGCATGATATGTGATACTAAAAGCTCCTATTTCATGAGCAACTCTGGCTGTTTCTATAATTCTTTGGACACTTGCTTCAACCTTTTCTTCTTCTTTAGAATTTAGATTTATATAAAAAGGGGCATGAATTGTTTTTGTCAAATTAGAGTTAGAAACCAATTGTTTATTTACATCATTTATTCTAACCCCATGAACAAATTCAAGTTCTAACCCATCTAAATTAATATCGTTCAATATTTCAAGTGCTTTTTTATATCCTTTATTTCCGGTCGCTAAAGGCATCCCTGCTGTCAAAAAATTAAGTTTATCCATATGTAAATTTATCTCCTAATTGCGGGTTAGCAACATTAACAAAATCACTTGCATCCCCTATAAAATATCCTGAATACTGAACAACTTCAGGACATAAACATCCTCTTTCAGTTTTTATATAAAACTTATCATTTTCCACCTTACACACTTCTCCATTGGCGAAACTGTTTGCATCCTGTAATTCACACGCTGACGCTTTATGAATTTTCATTATTTGTCCTTTGTATATTGTCATCGCAGAGAAATAAGGATTTAATCCACGTACTAATCTGACTAATTCTTCTGCGGGTTTATTATAATTCAAAAACATTTCATTATCTTTAATGTTTGGAGCTTTTATAAATTCACCTGCAGGTTGTTGTTTTCTTGGTAATAACCCTGTTTTATCATACTCTAATAACGCCTTTAATAACATTCTGCAACCAATCATATTAGTTCTATTAAATATTGTTCCCATTGTCTCATTTGGGGCAATTTCGTATATTTCCTGAGCGATAATATCTCCTTCATCAAAATTTTCTGATATAAAATGTAATGTAACGCCTGTTTGTTTTTCTCCATTTATAATAACCCATGAATACGGATTCCCTCCTCTATATTTAGGCAACAATGATGGATGTATATTTATAATCCCATCAGGAACAGCATCTATCAATTCTTTTGGAAATTTTTGATTAAAAGAACATACAACTGCTATATCAGGTTTTAAAGCATTAATTGTTTCAATAAATTCAGGAGATGATAGTGTTTCATATTCTATAAAATTCAATTTTTTATATTTTACATAATTTCTGAATTGAACATAAGTATTATGCGTTTTTACAGGGCCAACGACACCGACTATATTTACACCCGAATACAACAACATATCCAAACCCATATATGCCATATCAGGGACACCGATAAATAACACTCTTTTTGTAAATTGATATTTATCCATTTTTTACAACGTCCTTAATCAATTCTTGCAAGTTATTAAAACAAAATTCTACCATATTTGAGCAATGTAATTTTCTCTCTTTTGAACCAAAATCAAAACCACGAGATAAAACCCTGCAACAAGTAGCAGGAAACTGTTTTTTAAAATTGTCCACAAACGATTTTGCCAGTTCTCTTGCAATTGGAGGATTACCATAAGTATTATTTTTTCCATACAAATGTCCTATTACAATTAACGAACCTGACACTGCTCCACATAAACATCCTGAACCAATACCGCCTGAAAACGGACTTGCTACAGATAATAAAGAGTTGTCACAAAGACCTTCTTCGATAGAAGCTAACACTATACTTTCAGAACACGAATTTCCACTTAAAAAATACTCTACAGCTTTCATACACTTCCCCCTCATTATAAAATATCATATAATTATATTTTTATCCTCTTATTAACAAAATATAACAATCAATTATACATGTTTTTCTGAAAGAGAAAGTATTATCATTATAGATTTATACTAATAATCTTTTAGAACATCTAACACACATTCTCTTGCGACATCAGTAGCAAAATCCATATCTTCTTTTTCAATAATCAATGGTGGATTAAAGTATATTACATCACCCAACGGTCTTAGCAATACACCTTTTTTTAGTGCTTTTTTATATATTTGATATCCTAATCTTAACTTGCTGTCAAAAGGTTCTTTTGAGTTTTTATCCTTTACAAGCTCTATTGCATTAATTAATCCTATATGACGGACTTCTCCAACATTTTTAATACTTAAGAATTTCTCATTAATAATGTTATTAAAATAAATCGCATTTTTTTGAGCATTTTCGATAATATTTTCATCTTTTAGGATATTTAAAACCTCAATTCCTGCCGAACAGCCTAGCGGGTTACCTGCATAGGTATGTGAGTGCATAAAGGCTTTACCTGTTGAATAGTCTGCATAAAATGCGTCATATATTTCCTGAGTAGTAACACACAATGACATTGGCATATATCCGCCAGTAAGCCCTTTAGATAAACACATTATATCAGGTGAAACCCCTGCGTGGTCAAAGGCAAACATTTTACCCGTTCTGCCATATCCTGTTGCTATTTCATCTGCTATCAGATGAACATTATATTTATCACAAAGTTCTCTAAGTTTTTTTAAATATAATGGCGGGTAAATTTTCATTCCGGCAGATCCCTGTAATAAAGGTTCAACTAAAATTGCACATGTTTCATCACCATATTGTTCAAAAGTTTTTTCGGCATTTTCAAAACATTCACATTGGCAGTTATCTCTGTCCTTACCATAAGGGCATCTAAAACAATCAGGACCATTTACTCTGACTATATCCATCAATATCGGTTTATAGATTGAAGAATACAAATCACACGCACCCACGGATAACGCACCGATTGTTTCCCCGTGATACGCATCAGTTAATGCCATAAATCGTTTCTTTTGAGTATTCCCAGTCTGTTGATGGTACTGAAAGCTCATTTTCATTGCCATCTCAATAGAGGCAGAACCGTTATCTGCAAAATTAAATTTGCACAAACCTTTTGGCACAACTTCCATCAATTTTTGACATAATGTAATAGCTGTTTTGTGGGTAAAGTTTGCAAAAATGACGTGTTCTAATCTATCAAGCTGTGATTTAATTGCATGATTTATTCTCGGATTACAGTGCCCTAAAAGGTTACACCACCACGAACTTACAACATCTTTATAACAGTTGCCGTCAATGTCATATAAGTTTATCCCTTTTGCGGAATCTATTACAATCGGCGGTAATTCCTCATAGTCCTTCATTTGAGAACAAGGATGCCATATATATTTCAAATCTTCTTTTGCCCAATCAATCATTATTCAAACAATCCTTCCAATACATTTTTATTTACATTTATATCTTTTTCATCTTTCTTAACTGTTGCAACAACTTTTAAACCTGTCATTTTTTCAACCATTTCAAGGTTATCTCTGTGCATAAAGCTTGATTCATCATAGTTATTGAGAACAAGTCCCTGAATTTTTATATCACGTTTTTCTATATATTCCACCGTTGTAAGAACAGAATTTATAGTTCCAAGCCCGCCGTCTGCAACGACAAGAACACTTGTACCCAAATCTTTTATTAAGTTCCACATAAGATATTTGTCATCAATTATCGGACAGGTTATTCCTCCCGCACCTTCGATTAACATATATTCATACTCTTTTGATAAATTAGTATAATCTGATTTTATTTTATCAATATCAATATTTACCCCAGCCCTTTTTGAAGCAAGGTGAGGAGAAACTGCTTCTTCAAAACAATAGGAAAGACATTTTACCGGTTCAATTTCAAGACCTGAAATGTCCACAACATGTTTACAATCCCCAGGAACAATAATTCCGTTTTGAACATTAGCACCGCTGAGTACGGGTTTATAATATCCGCAATCAAACCCTGATTCTCTCATTTTTTTAACAATTAAGCCTGATATGTATGTTTTACCTATATCTGTGCCTGTAGCTGTAATAAATAACGATTTCACCATATTTCTCTCCACTTATATTATAATACGAAAAAGCTAAGAGCGAACATTAAACTCTTAGCTTTTTAATATGCACTTGATCGGGTTTTCGGCGGGGTACTTAATACATTTACCCCTTTACACCTTTACCCATTTACCCTTATTCTTTAACATATTCTGCATCTATAACATCGTCGTCATCTTTATTTGACGAATTATCGGTATTTGCAGATGATTCAGTTTTAGCAGAATCACCTTCTTTTTGAACGGCTTCATATGCTTTTTGAGAAATACTGAACATTGTTTGTTGTAAATCTTCAGATAACTTTTTCAAATCATCAACAGATTTATCTTCTTCTAAAGCTTTTTGCAAAGCTTCTTTTTGTTCGTTCAATTTCTTTTCATCATCTTCAGCAATTTTACCTTCAAAATCTTTTGTTAATCTTTCAGCAGAAGCTATCAAAGAATTTGCATTGTTTTTAACTTCAGCACCTTCTTTTTTCTTTTTATCTTCTGCGGCATTTGCTTCAGCTTCTTTAACCATTTTATCAATATCTTCTTCTGATAAATTAGAAGAATTTGTAATTGTAATTTTTTGTTCTTTATTTGTAGCTTTATCTTTAGCTGAAACATTAACAATACCGTTAGCGTCAATATCAAATGTAACTTCAATTTGAGGAATACCACGCATTGCAGGAGCAATACCTTCAAGTCTGAACATACCTAAAGATTTATTATCTCTGGACATTGGTCTTTCACCCTGTAATACATTGATGTCTACCGCAGTTTGATTATTTTCGGCAGTTGAGAACACTTGTGACTTAGAAACAGGAATAGTTGTGTTTCTAGGAACAAGTGCAGTCATAACTCCGCCCATTGTTTCAATACCAAGCGTCAACGGAGTTACATCTAACAATACGATATCATTAACTTCACCGGCTAACACACCTGCTTGAACAGCTGCACCTACTGCTACAACTTCGTCAGGGTTAACTGATTGGTTAGGATCTTTACCTGTGTATTCTTTAACTAACTGTTGTACAGCAGGAATACGTGTAGAACCACCAACCAATACAACTTCATTGATTTCGTTCTTACTTAAACCTGCATCTGATAATGCTTGTTCAACAGGTTTTTTACATCTTTCCAATAAATCATAAGAAAGTTCTTCGAACTTAGCTCTTGATAAATTCAAGTCTAAGTGTTTAGGACCATTTGCATCAGCTGTGATGAATGGCAAGTTAATATTTGTTTCAACAACGGAAGACAACTCACATTTTGCTTTTTCAGCAGCTTCTTTAATACGTTGCATTGCTTGTTTATCATTTGATAAATCCATACCTTCTTGTTTCTTAAATTCTGCACAAATCCAATCCATAATTTTTTGGTCGAAGTCATCACCACCTAAGTGTGTATCACCTGATGTAGATAAAACTTCGTGAACACCATCACCAATTTCAAGAACAGAAACATCGAATGTACCACCACCAAGGTCAAATACTAAAACTTTTTCTGAATTATCTTTTTCCAAACCATAAGCAAGAGCTGCTGCGGTAGGTTCGTTAACAATACGAAGTACGTCTAAACCTGCAATTTTACCGGCATCTTTTGTTGCTTGTCTTTGAGCATCATTAAAGTATGCAGGAACTGTAATAACAGCAGATGTAACTTTTTCTCCCAAGTATGAACTAGCATCGTCTGCTAACTTTCTCAAAATCATAGCAGATATTTCTTGAGGGGTATAATCTTTTCCATCAATATTCTTTTTGTAATCCTCTCCCATATGTCTTTTTATAGAAGCGATTGTTTTATCCGGATTTAAGATTGCTTGACGTTTAGCCAATTGACCAACCAATCTTTCACCTGTTTTTGAGAAACCAACTATTGAAGGAGTTGTTCTCATTCCTTCTGCGTTAGCAATAACGGTTGGTTTACCACCTTCCATTACGGCAACTACTGAGTTTGTTGTACCCAAGTCAATACCAATTGTTTTAGCCATTTTTAATCTCCTTATATAAAATTTTGTTTACTATTTTGTCTACATTATCATTAAACACCTTTTTTTATGATTTCTTGAAAAAATAAACAAAAAATTAACAATTGGAATTTTTATATTAATATTTTGGACAATATACATCATTACAGTATATTTTTCATAATAAATATTATTGATAGGGACTGGGTAAATAGGCGAATAGATGACTGAGAGACATTATTAAATAGAAAGATTTATAAACTATTCGTATCGCAAAGCATCTATAGGTTTTAGTAAAGATGCCTTATGTGCAGGATAATAACCAAAGCCAATCCCTACAAGACCGGAAAAACCTAATGACAAAAATACAGAAAATAAAGATATTTTAACAGACATTTCTGCAGCAAAAAATCCTACCAAAAGTGAGCCGGTTATACCAACAAAAACACCTATCAATCCACCTATGATTGATAACAAAAATGATTCAATTAAAAATTGCCATCTAATATCCCATGCTCTTGCACCAATTGCCATCCTGATACCTATCTCTTTTGTTCTTTCTGTGACAGATACAAGCATAATATTCATAATCCCTATACCGCCAACTAACAAAGAAACAGAAGCGATAGATGCTAAAAGAATTGCAAATGTATTTACGGTAGATTTCATTTTTTCTTGAAATTCAGCAGAATTTCTTATCTCAAAATCTTTTGTTTGATTTTGACTAATATTATGACGTTTCATAAGAATTTCATTTATATCTTCAATCGCAGTATCAATAGATTCATCATCGTAACATTTTACAACTATTTGATCTACTGTATTTGGGAATTCCGTTCCGAAAATTTTTCTTTGACCGGTTGTTAATGGAATAAATATTAAATCATCTTGATCAAAAGGTCCAGTTTGCCCTTTTGGGGTTAATGTTCCAATTATTTTAAACGGAACACCGCCAATTCTTATAGTTTTTCCAATCGGATCAACATCCCCAAACAATTCTGACTCAATTGTTTTTCCAATAACTGCAATATTTGCAGCATTTCTAATATCTTCCATTGAGAATTTTCTACCTGCGTCAATCTCAAAGTTTTTAACATAAAAATAATCAGGCATTATTCCATAAATAGAAGTTGACCAATTTTGATTTCCATAAGTGACTTGTTTCGATTGTGATGAACACGGAGAAAGCGCATCAATCCCTCTTGCGTGTTGCCTGATTGCGTGAGCATCTTTTGTTGTCAAAGTCGGAGTCGAACCCATCCCCATACGAACACCTCCAGATGTTGCAGAAGCCCCACGCAGAGTTAAAATGTTCGTTCCCATAGATTCCATGTTAGCTTGTACTTTTTCTTGAGCGCCTGTCCCTATTGCCAGCATTATAATAACCGCACTAACCCCGATTATTATACCAAGACTTGTGAGCATACTTCTCATATTATTAACTTTTAAAGAATTTATCGCTATCTTTAGAGTCGATTTAAAATCAATCAAGTTTCTCTGCTCCTTTGTTTTTGCCATTCATCTTTAGGCAAATCTGAGACAATATGCCCGTCTTTAAACCTGATTACACGTTTTGTATACTCAGCAATATCAGGTTCATGAGTAACTAATACAATTGTTTTTTTGTATTTTTCATTGAGTTCCACAAAAAAATTCATAACATCAATACTTGTTTTTGTATCAAGGTTCCCCGTAGGTTCATCAGCAAGAATAAGCGGGGCATCGTTAACGATGGCTCTTGCAATCGCGACACGTTGCTGTTGTCCACCTGACATTTGGTTTGGAAGATGATCTTCTCTATTTTCTAATCCAACTATTTTCAATGCATATCTGGCTCTTCTATGACGTTCTTCCTCCGGTATCCCTTTATATATCATCGGTAATTCTACATTATCCAAAGCTGATGTTCTTGGGATTAAATTAAAACCTTGAAAAACAAAACCTATTTTGGAATTTCTAATTTCAGAAAGTTCATCTGTAGATAATGACAAAACATCCACTCCATCTAAAAAATACGAACCTGATGTAGGAATATCAAGCGTTCCTAAAGTATTCATACAAGTAGATTTCCCCGAGCCGGAGGTACCCATAATAGATACAAACTCTCCTTCTTCTATAGAAAAAGATACATCATCTAATGCATTAAAACTTTCTTCACCTGTCTGATAAGTCTTTATTAAATTTTTAACTTCAATTAATGCCATAATTAATAAATCTAAAATACACTTCTACTTTAGATTTTAACAGAAATCAACACATGGGGCAATTATTTATCTATCCCTTCAAAATTTCCATAATTATTGATTAAATATTGATTTCCTATATTATTAGCATCGAGTTCTATCGCATTCTTTTTATAACCTTCATAATCAGATTCATAATTCACATAGTTGACTATTGCATCATACCACTCACAAGCCTTTGTCCCTTCTAAAGAAGACTGTGTATATATTTTTTCAAAATCTTTTTCTTTATAATGCTTCATATATTCATTTTTTAAATTGATATAAGCTAATTTTTCCTCTATCAAATTCATTTTTGGTTTGTTTGGATTTTTTCTTAACTGTTCTTCAATCATTTTGAACTCATCCAAACCTTCTGTATGTCTTATTATTTGCCGTTGATAACAATGCCTTAACTCGTGAGCTATTGTCTGAATCACAAGTTTTCTTTTATCATTATCTGAAAGCGGCTCAACAGTACAACTATCCGCATTATTTTTATTCTTGTTATAACTTATCACTTCATTTAACAAATCTTTGTCAGTAGTATCGATAATACTAATTCTTTTTGTATCATCATCAAATAAATACGACTCTTTTTCACCTTTTTTTATTTTAAACTTATACATATTAGGAGATAACAACTTATTCAAATTTATATCTACCTTATTAGTTATATACTTCGCAGATGCATAATCATTATTGTCTTTTTCACTTACGAATCTAATCTCCGGCGGGGTTTCAAGCCCATAATTTCTAATTATGTCTTCACAAATATTATAAATCTCTCCATTTGGGAAAAGTTTTTCTAATTCAAAAGTTTCAGGACAAACATTTTCGCCTGACCTTACAAATGTATCTTGTTGAAGTCCGCCAACAGCACAATGATTTTTTCTCACATTATTACGAATACCATCTAAATATGAGAACTTTTTGATATTTGTACTTTGCTGCGGATAATTGTACGTACTAATTCCCATATAGATATAAAGTATTTCTTTTAGGAGAAATTGCTAATAATTAAAAAGGTGGTCTTCTCATTCCGCCGCCGGAAGTTGCTCTTGTTTTATTCTTTTTATCACCTTTTATACCAACAGCAACAGAATCACCTTCTTTTATACTATTAGAAATTATTTCTGTATAAGAATCATCACTTAGACCGGTTTTTACAGCAACACGTTTAAGCTTATTTCTAACCATTAACCAAAGTCCTTGTTCTTTAAACTTTTGTCCATTAGTAAGCGGAGTAAACTTTAAAGCGAAATTTGGGACACATAATACATTTCTATGTTTTGCGGTAATAATAGAAACATTTGCGGTCATACCGGGTTTAAGCTTTAAATCATCATTATCAACAGCAACAACAACTGTATAAGTAACTACATTTGACACAGTTGTAGGAGATAATCTGACTTGTCTTACATAACCTTTAAAAGTAGTATCAGGATAACCATCCAGCGTAAATTCTGCTTCTTGTCCTTCTTGTACGGATGCAATATCTGCTTCTGATACATTAACTTCTATTTGCATTTTCTTCAAATCTTGAGCAATTACAAAATGTTCCGGAGCTTGAAAGCTTGCCGCAACAGGCTGTCCTTCTTCAATCTTTTTTGATATTACAACACCATCTACAGGTGATATTATTTGAGTAAAGCTTAAATTAATTTTTGCATTTTTATATTGAGATTGTGTTCTTGATATTTCATCTCTTGCAGACCGCACTTTTGCCAAACAAGAACGATAATCAGTTTCAGCCTGATCTAACTCACTCTTTGGAACAAAATTCCTTTTATATAAATTTCTATATCTATTTAAAGTTTTTTCACTCATATCCAACTTAGACTGCATATCTCTAAGGTTTGCTCTGGCAGCATCAACTTGAGCTGATGTTTGATTAACAGTTTCTTGGAAAGTTCTGGGGTCAATAACTGCTAAAAGCTGACCTTTTTTTACAGGAGAATTATAATCGGCATAAACTGCTGTCACAAGACCGGACACAGTTGCACCAACACTATATGTGTTAACAGGGTTTATTGTACCGGATGCTTCAACAACTTGTGTTATTGTCCTTCGTTCAACCTTTTGAACTTCATATTTCTTTCCGGACTTAAACATTTTTGGACATAAAAATATAACCAACAATATACATAAAACTATTATGCCTATGACTTTTTTATCTTTTAATTTTTCTTTTAAATATTGAATATCCACCATTTATCTACCTTTTTTATTTTTTCTGTCTTTTTTATCTTCTTCTAATTTCAACTTAATTTCTTCAGATGCAATTTCTTTTTCCATTGTTGCTCTTGAAACATTATACTGAAAAATATTTTTTACATATGTTCGTTGAGCATTATTATAATTAACTTTTGCATCCTGTACTTCAATAAAATCTCCAAGACCTACTTCATATCTGCCATCTGCAAGCTCTAAATTTTCTAAAGTTTGCCTTACCTTTATCGCATTCAGAGGGATTTGTTCTTCTAATGATATCATATCAACATATGTCTTTTGTATGTCAAAATACATATTTTGTTTTAACTCCTCAATATCATTTTGAACCATATTAACTTGAAGTTTTGCATTGTCAATTTTGTGTTTTGTCTGAATAGGATTAAGCGACGATGATATATCAACAGCAATATCGAAAGAATTATTATTAAGATAACGATTGTTCATATATCCATATCCGACAGAACCTGTTATCTCAGGATAATATTCGCGTTTAGTATATAATAACGCTTGTTTCATAGCTTCTTTAGTCGCTTCCAGTGATTTTAAATCATATCTGTTCTCGTATGCACACTTGATAGAATCTTCTAAACTTAACGGGAATCTGTTTTTAAACACATAATCTTTCAACATTTCCACTTTTTTTTCCTCTTTTGTAAGAGTGGCATTAAAAACATCCGGAGGCAGTTTACTAACATCTTGATAATTAGCAATTTTTATCAAGCTTACAGGCAAATAATTATGCTCAAAATTAAACGTATCTGTTCTTTTAATAGAAAAATTAGGGGCATTAGCAATAAACATCGCATTCCCTAATGCTAACATAGAATTTTTATAATCATTCTTAGCTTTAATAGAAGATATTTTTGAATCGCTAAGATAAACTTCAGCATTTACCAGATCAATCTTGGAACGAATACCTTCTTCGAAATAAGCTTTTGTTCTTTGATAATTTCTTTCATTTATTTTAACATTAGCTTCTTCTATTTCTACAGCAGCTTCTGCGGCAAGAACAGCGTAATACTTTACCTTTACATTATAAATTGTATTAATAACTTCTTGATTAAAATCATGCTCTGCAGCTATTTTATAAAACTTTTCCATACGGATAGAAGCATTTGTTTTCCCAAAATTCCAAATGCGTTCTTTCAACCTTACATCAACACTTGGAAGGGTTCTTGAATTAATTGTAGTTCCACGAGTTCTCGACCAATCCTGATTGTATCCGGCACCTGCAGATAAAGTAGGGAAATATTCAGCCTTTGCTATACTAATGTTATGCTTTGCCATCTCCCAATTGTTTCTCATATTTTTTAAAATAGGACTGCGTTTTAATGCAATATTTATACAATCCTCAAGTGTCAACGATGCACCTTCTGATATAGGTAATCCATCATTAACAAGTGAAACTTCTTCAACAGCATATACACATGTTGATAAAGTCAACATCATAAAAAATATTAATAATAGTGCATAAATCTTTTTCATTTTATAAACTGTGAACCAACCACTTATTTATTTGAGTTGAGCCACGACACAATCCCTTCTAATGCATATTTATATGAGTTTTTTCCAAAACCTACTACCTGACCTACCGACACACCCGATATAAGAGAAGTATGTCGAAATTCTTCTCTTGCATGAATATTAGTCATATGAACTTCAACAGTAGGAATTGCAACAGATGAAATTGCATCTCTGAGAGATACACTCGTATGAGTTAACCCCCCTGCATTTATAATTATCCCATCCACCTTTCCCATAGAAGATTGAACTTTATCTATCAACTCGCCTTCATGGTTCGACTGATATGCCTCTATTTCGACATTTAAAGATTTTGCCTGTTCATATAACTCTGACTCAATATCTTTAAGAGAAACAGAACCATATTTTTCCGGTTCTCTTATGCCCAGCATATTAAGATTTGGTCCGTTCAAAAGTAGTATTTTCATATTTTCTCCCTTACAATAGGATACCCAACAATACTTGACAGGTCAAATATATTAAGATATCTAAAACATAAAAAAAAAGCTGACATCCGTCAGCTCCGTGATTTTTCATTGTTAATTAAATAAGTCGTACAGTCTGGATTTGATATCTTCTTCAGAAAGTTCATTCGTGATTTTGTTCAAATCCATCGCCATCTGATAATACTCAGCAGCTTTGGTATTTTCACCAAGTGCCTGATACGCTCGTCCGGCATTAAAATAAGCGAGAGTATAATTAGGGTTTAGCTTAATTGCATTAACAAAATACTCTACAGCTTCTTTTGGAGTTCCCATACCATCAAGATAGACAACTCCTAAATTGTTTTGTGATATTTCGAAATTAGGGTTCAAATTTATTGATTTATGGAAAGAGATAATGGCTTCTTCAACGTAATCCTTTTCCCATAAAGCTAAGCCTGCTTTTGCATATGCCATAAAGTTCTCAGGATCTAAGGTAATACCATCACAATATGTTCTTATAGCTCTATCTATATCACCTTTCACCATCAACAAATCACCTAATGACATAAGCAACTCATAATTTGTTGAATCTAAAACTAATCCTGCTTGATATGTAGCTTCTGCGGCTTCAAAATTCCCTTTTACTTCACCATACACAGCACCAAGTGCATGACATACTATAGAAGTCCACTTTGCATCAGGATTCAATTTTATTGCTCTTTGATAATATTCAATTGCATCATCATATAATTCTGCTCTTACGTAAGCATATGCCAAGGAATTATTGTAATATGGATTCTTATCGTTGTAATTCAAAGCTAGCTTAAAAGCAGAAACTGCATTTAGTTTATCGTCTTTTCTTAAATATAAATGACCTAATTCATAATATATTTTATCATTATCAATATTAAACTCTAATAAACGATTATAATAATCGATAGCTTCATCAATTCTATCAGGGAAAGATGTTTGAATAAGAGTTGCCAATTTAATCAAGACTTCCCTATTATCAGGAGTCACTCTTAAAACTTTTTTATAACATTCCAACCCTGACAAAAGATCCTGTCTTGACATAGACAAGTCACCCAGTTTTTTATAGAAAACATCTCCGTGCTCAGTTTGAGCCACACCCATAGTATACGCTTTTTGAGCAGTTGAAAACATTTTTGCTTTTTCGAATGTTTCACCTAATGTTTTATAAGAAAAAACAGAAACATTATCTGATATAGTTTCTAACGCTAATCTGATTGCTCCAATATCACACATTAAAAGTGCGCTTCCCGAAAGAAGATAATAAAAATATTTTGCCAATCGTCCTAATGTAAGACCTTCTAACCAAATTTCTCTTTTTATCAATTTTGACAAAAACAATCTTGGTCGTGCAGTATTAAACTTTCCTGTTTTTATTGCAATATTAAATTCTTTTTGAGCAGATTTATAATCCTCTGACATAGAAAGGAAATAACCTGCATAAATATGAGCATTTATATTATCCGGTTCTAAAGTAACAGCCGTTCTACATTGTTCAATAGCTCCATCCAATGAGATTTGACCCTTTTCGTACATAAGACTGGCTAATCTGTAATATGGCTCTGCCTTTGCTGAATCATTTCTAATAGCCTCAATATAATAACCAATAGCTCTTTCTAAATCATCAGCTTGCTGCTTTACTATATATTTTTGATGAGCTAAACGTGCCAAATCCAAAGCACTCATTTGGACATCAGACTGTTCTACTTGGGGTAACATTGCTTGTTCCGACATTATTAAGCTCCAACGGAATAAATGTAATAACTATATATAGACCTACGAACAAAAAATGTTTAACTTTAACAAGTTGATATTAAAATCATACAAATAGTTTATTTTATAAAAATAATAGAAATTTGAACAATAAAAATTTATTCTTCTGCTTCAGCCATTTCGCCTTCTTCACTGGCAAGTTCAAGCATTCTATAAACCATATAAGCGCCCAACGCAACCGCTTTTGGATCTAATTCAGTATTTTTTGCAGCCTCTAAAATAGAAGTATTCACTTCGGGATTTTCTTCCTTCATATAGTGAATCATGCTTTTTCTCCACATCCTCACATCTTGAAACACTTCTGCAAAAACTAATGACGATTGTTCTTCGGTTATTAATGGCAACATATATACTCTCCTATATCAAACATTATATACAAAATTTCATATTTTGTATATAAGTTAAGACATTTTAAGAAATTTATTGTATCATGTATATAAATAAGGATTTGTTGGGCTATGAATTTTAAAACAAAAATCACAAAACTGCATTATGATAAAAATGCAAAAGGACTATTTGTCGACTTACTAGAATTTTTATCAATATTCTATGGGGTTGCGACAAAAATAAGAAACAGTCTTTATGATAAAAACATTATAAAACCTGTAAAAATAGGTGCTAAAGTAATTTCAGTCGGCAATATTACAACAGGAGGGGTAGGAAAAACTCCTGTGGTAGCAAAAATTACCCAACACTACATAAACAAAGATAAAAAAGTTGCCGTAATAACAAGAGGCTACGGCGGAAAGCTTTCCAATAAAAAAGTTAACCTTATCTCTGATGGAGTTAATATTTATTATAACGCTCAAGACGCAGGAGATGAAGCATATTGGCATGCAGTAAACAATCCGATGTGCTGTGTTTTGACTTGCAAAGATAGAGTAAAAGCTGCTAAATATGCAGTTAAAAATCTTGGATGCGAAATCATTATACTAGATGACGGATTTCAACACAGAAAAATACATCGAGATCTAAATATTTTATTAATCGATTCTGAACTTGGTTTTGGAAATGAAAAACTACTTCCTGCAGGACCTTTAAGAGAGGGTAAAGAAGCTTTTAACAGAGTGGATAAACTTGTAATTGTCAACAAAGGAGGAGACTCTAAACGTGCTGAAAAATATGCAAAAATCTTAAGCAAAAAACTCAACTGTCCTGCAAGTGTTTGCAATTCTGCTCCGGACTACATATACAATACACTCTCAGGAGAAAGACTCGCATCAGGAGAGGCTATTACCGCTCTATGTGCTATTGGACAACCTGAACAATTCTTTAAATTTCTTGAACCAAAATTTGAAATCATAAAAAAAATAACATACGACGATCATCATATATACAAAAAGGACGAAATAGATACCATAAAAGGAACCATAGTAACAACGGAAAAAGATGCCGTTAAACTATCATCCTTTAACAGAAAAGATATATATGCAATGAAGCTAAAAATAGATTTAGATGTCGAAGAACTAATCGAAAACACAACTGACTAAATAATGAAGAATATAGACAAAATAATATCCAACTTAAATAATGCAAACCAACCACGAAGTGAATTTGTCCAGCTGATGGAAGATTTTCATAATCCATATTTGGTGCTTATCGGATGTATACTAAGCCTACGAACCAACGATAGAACAACCTACCCTGCAACATTAAGAATGCTTAAGCTTGCAAAAACTCCTCAAGAAATGGCTAAAGTTGATGAAGGAACTCTTGCAAAAGCTATCTATCCTGTTGGGTTTTATTCAAACAAAGCTAAACAAATTATCGAACTATCTAAAACAATATCAAAAGATATGAATGGGCAAGTCCCAAATACGATAGAAGATTTATGCAAATTTAATGGAGTCGGAAGAAAAACAGCAAATCTTGTATTAGCAAAAGGGTTTAACATTCCCGCAATTTGTGTTGATGTACATGTCCACAGAATTTTCAACAGATTAGGTTTAATAAAAACAAAAAATCCGGAAGAAACGGAATTTGCACTAAGAGAAAAACTCCCTAAAAAATATTGGCTTGATATAAACACTTTACTTGTGACACATGGGCAAAATATCTGCAAACCGATAAAACCAAAATGTGAAAACTGCCCAATTTCTGATTATTGTCAAAAGATAATATAAAACATTTCACATATATACACATAGCTATTGACAAAATTTTTATTTTCTGTTTTAAATAAAAAAAAAAGAACAAAAATATGACACTAAATTATCTAAATACTAATAACGCATTTTGTTGTTGCTGTAAGAACCAATAAGGGACTTACAGATATTTTAACGTGCAAATTAGTAGAATAAAAGTTTAAGTTCCTTGTCATTTGATGAGGAACTTTTTTAATGGAGATTTTTAAGAATGAAAATACAACAACTAAACTCAAATAACACATCACCTTCACACAAAGGAGTATTAGATGGTGCAATAACAACAACACTAAGGACATTAGACACTAATCCTATGGCAAATGCTGTTGGTATAGACCTATTCTCAATGGTTGCACCAAGAACATACGTCGATACAAAAGAAAGAAATAAATATGCAGGAGCAGAAACCTTCTTCAGAGAATTTACAGGCACAATAATAGTTTGCTTATCTGCAAGCTACTTAGCAAAAGGCATTGCTAAAATTGCGAATAAAATAATAGATCCGTCGACACCAATAAATCCAAATAGCTGGTTTTCAAAAGATAGTATCACTACAATGAAATCAGCATGGGATAGTTCACATAATAAAACATCTCAATTTGTAGAAAATATACTTGATAACACAGCCGGTCTTGACGGAGGGACTACTAAACAATATAAAAACATCGATTGGCAAAACATACAATGGATAGATGAAAAACGCTGGAATAAAATTAACTGGGAAAATAAAAAATATAATTATATACATGAAAGATTAAAAACTAAAGAAGCAATATCTGAAACAATAACAGAACTTATCGAAAACAAAAACATTACAAAAAACGATAGAAAAAATTTATTAAATATTCTAAGTACAAGAGTTACAAATGCACTAGGAGCAAATAGCATAACTGTAAGAAACGGAAACAACACACATTCAACAAGTATCCCAAATTTACTCAGGGATACAGTTGATATAGGAAAAGATATTTTTACGAACACAAAAATAAACCAACAAAAAGCCATTGATAAACTGGTTAAAATAAACAAAATAAAAGCACTTGGAGCATTATCAATTGCTTCGACATTAGGGCTGACAAATCAGTATATTAATAGAAAAATAACAGAAAAACGTACAGGAACAAAAGGTTTTGTAGGAGATAAAGACTATAAAAACAACATAAAACAAAAAACATCTACAAAAGATACCAGCAAAAAATTTATTGGAGAAAAACTCTTAGCGAGCGCCGGAATGGTTGCAATGGCATTAGGAGTTATGCGAGTAAAATCTGCAAAAGATTTTGTAAAAAAACTTGAATTCACAGGTCCTGTCACAAGCGGAAACGCAATAAAAACAGTTTATGGAGCAACTTTGGTTGGAAGATTTATGGCATCAGACAACAAAGACGAGCTAAGAGAAACTGCGACAAGAGATTACTTAGGATTTTTAAACTGGCTTGTTCTGGGTGGGTTTGCAGCAAAAGGTGTAGCAAATATTCTTGATCCGAAACATAAAATCTTGTTCAACGAATCAAAATCCGGAAAAGGAATTAAACATTGGCTTAATGATTTAACTCTAAAAAGTCATAATGAAATAGCATCAAAAGGAACTAAATTTGCACAAAAGAATATGTGGAAATTAAACCTTGCGCAAGCTTCCGGACTTGCATATTCAACGATTGCTCTTGGATATTTACTCCCTAAACTCAATATTTTTATTACAGGGAAAAAACAAGCTAAAAGCAATACTACGAAAACAGAAAACAATATTAAATCCTCAACAAATTTTACAGGAGATAAATTTTATAACCTTAACCAATTTAAATCACTATCAAGCAAAGTTTAGTTTAATATAATCTGCTAACACCTTTGCTATAACGCTATGACTTTCAGGAGAATAATGCAAACCATCTTGAGAAGATACTGACACATGCTTATTTAAATTAACGAACCCACAACCTGTTTTATTAGCAATCATTTGATACAAATCAGGCAAAATTTTTGATTGCTCTATAGATTTTTCATCAAATTGAAATGCAAAATTCCCTTTCAGGACATCTTCATTTAAAATAGGCGGTGAAATCAAAATAACTCTTGCCCCTACAGATTTTACATATTTAATCATTGAATACAAACCTTTTTCAATCATATCGATTGATGGGTAATAAAACTTTTGTATGTCATTTGTCCCCAATGCAATAATAACAATATCAAGATTTTTCTCTAAAATCTCAGGCAACAATTTATACCCTGTTAAGGCTTTTCCGTCAATACTATCAACAAAGCCTGTTCTATTATTACAGCCCGCCTCAATAATATTATAATTTTCACCTAAAACACGTTGAAGAACGGATGTCCAACGAGTATTTGCATCATACCTTTCACCTGTTTTTGGCACATATCCGAAAGTATTACTATCTCCGAAACATAATATATTTAGCATTCTTCATACAACCTATTAGACAAAATAGCGCACATAGTCCAAAATACAATCTGTATTTGTGGTCTAAAAAACACTGTATCCACCATTCCATGACACATTGTTCCAATAATTGTCAACAACGGAATAGAAACTATCAAAATATTTTTAATATTATCCGACTTTTTAATGTACTTAATCGCATCATATAATAGCGAAAATAAAAACCCAAGGAAAGCAATCAAAGCAAATATACCACTTTCCACTGCTGTTTCTAAATATATATTATACGCGCTCAACGCATCAAACCCTGTTTTCATATATAAACCATAAACTTCTCGAAAGTTTTGGTTACCTTGACCTATTCCGACCAGCCAATTATCTTTAAACATTTGAAAAGAAGATTTATAAACATTAAACCTGAAAGAATTTGAACTATCATTTCTCATTGCAAAAATAGATAAAATCCTTACCCTCAAGGGAGTACAAGCGACAAACGCAAAAGTCCCTAAGGAAGCTATTATGGAAGAAATCGTGATATACAATTTCTTATATTTATGCCACGACACTTTTAAAGAAATCAAAACAGCGACAATCGCCATTCCAAAAAGTGCAATATACGACCCCCTGCAACCGGTCATAAATAATATAGAACAAATTAATGCTGTAGCGCATCCAAATACACCTGCAAACAACCACCTGTGTTCCTTTAAGAAATATCCGCATAATCCCAATGCAGCAGGAACGGTAACGATTAAGTATCCACCTAACAAATTAGGATTAAGAGGTTGTAGGGTACCATAAACTCTTGTAATTACTTCTTCGGGATTTAAATTTGACATATCTTGCCAGCCTGATATTTCGTCAACTTTAGCAAAACTCTGAGTCATCCCCACCAAAGATTCAAATGTAGCACAACCGGCTATTGTAATCAAAATAGGAATTATATTTTTACTATTATGTTTCAAGTGATGCACAACCGAAATATAAAAACTTAAATAAATAAATGTTTTCATAAACCCTTTTATACTTAAATACAAAAGAGATGAACCAGCCACGCTAACAAGAACAATCATAAAATATGCCAGCAAAAACAACTCAAATCGTTTAACTTTAAGAGTATCTTTAGGATAAATCAATATTCTGGCAACTGTTAAAATTGTAGTTGCAATTGCTAAATGCCCTATCAAATCTGAGGAAGAAACAGTTGAAACAACAAACGTAAGCAATATTAGACAAAACATTATCTTATCAATATTTTGAATAATTATGCTGTTTTCATACAACGGTTTTGTATAATTATGTATATAATCTAATACTTTGTTTACTATCATAGTTTAATCAAAAATTTTCAAATCTGAAACAGAACCTGTAAATTTATAAGTTTTCCCCTCTAAAGTAATTGGCAACCCCATTTTTATTTTATTTCCACCAACTACAGCACCATCTTTAGTAATAAGCGCTTCATCTTTAACCTTTACAACAATATCGTAAGTATCAACGAAACCTGCATCAGGCACAGCAATATAACCTTTAGCATTTTTCGCAGGAACTGTAGTTTGTTTTGGTAAATACTTCACATCTACAACATCTAAATCACTATATGGAACATTTCTAATACTAATAAATGTTTTATCACCTATTTTTATAGGACACTCCGGATTAGATACCGTAACACTTCTTAAAAACACTTCAAATTCAATTTTAGACTTAGATTCAATCTGTTTAGATGCAGTTGACCTCATACCCTTTGCCGTAATAATACCAACCCCAATTACAAGAATTAAGCCTAAAACAATAATTATATCAAACAATTTTTTATTCATTATAATCTCCAATTTCTATCTTTTCTAATTTCTTTTTATTTTGTTCGACGAACTCTAAAAGCTCATCAACAGTAGTTGTAGCACAACCAAACTGTTTAATTACAATACCGGCTGCGATATTACCAATAATAGCAGCATAAACAGGTTCTGCCCCACTTGCCAACGCAATTGAATACAATGCTGTAACAGTATCACCTGCACCTGTAACATCAAACACTTTTGATTTGTTAAACACAGGGATTCTTTTCATACATCCGTCAGAAGAAACTAATGCCATTCCTTCTTCTCCGCATGTAATAAGAACATACTCCGCACCTGTATCAGAAATCAAATTTTTACCTGCTTTTTTCAAATCCTCATTTGATTTAATATAAAAACCAACATGTTTTTGTGTATCCGGCAGATTAGGTGTCATAGAAGTTGCACCATAATATCTTTCAAGATTTTTTTGAGCATCTACTATAACCTTTTTATCTAATTTTTTGCATAAATCAATTGCACTTTTTATAACTTTATCAGTCAATGTACCTATATGGTAATCTGACAATATCACTGCGTCGTAATTAGGAATAGCTTTTTCAAGTCTTTCGAGAATTTTTGCTTCTGTTTCATCTGTTATAGGTTCAGAAGATTGTCTATCAATTCGAACAATTTGTTGAGTAATAGACTGAAAACAAGAACCTGAAATTCTGGTCTTAGTAACAGTTTTTCTTGTTTTATCAGTCACAAGGTTTGAACAATCAACACCCGCTTTTTCAAAACAAGCCTTTAAATCATTCGCCTGATAATCTTCTCCGACAATTCCAATAACCCCAACTTTACCATTATTAATTGTTGAAGCATTATGGGCAGCATTAGATGCAGCACCAAGTATTAAATTGGTATGTGTATGACGAAGAATTAAAACAGGAGCCTCTCTGGAAATTCTTTCCGTATCTCCATATACCATTTCATCAAGAGCCAAATCCCCTACTACTAAAATTTTAGCAGCGGATAACGACTTTATATATCCTGTTAACTTATCAATATCAATTTTCATCAAAACTCCTTTTAACGAAAGTTCGTTAATCTAAATCATATTTCATCATTGAAACAACTCTAACCCCAGTTTCCTTTGTAATTTTATCCGCACCTTTTAACGGTGTTAATTCAATAGGGAAAGCCGCCGCTTCAACGTTACCACCTGCTTTTTGAACAAGCTTACAAGCAGCAGTAGCTGTTCCGCCTGTAGCAAGAAGGTCATCTACTACAACAACATTGTCACCTTCTTTTATTGCATCAGCGTGCATATGGATTGTATCAGAGCCGTATTCTAAATCATAAGTTTCGCTAATCGTTTCTGCCGGAAGCTTATGAGGTTTTCTAATCATAATAAATCCTGCCCCAAGCATAAGCGCCAACGGAGCTCCGAACACAAAACCTCTTGATTCAATACCTGCCACATAATTTACATTTTTATCTTTAAATTCATTATAAAGAAAATCTATCATTGCTTTAAAAGCATCATAATTTTTTACCCCTGTGGTAATATCTAAAAATTGTATTCCTTTTTTAGGAAAATCCGGTACTTGTCTAATTGTTTCTTTAACTTCATCAACTAACATTTTTCAACCTCGTGTAAATCTTTTTCTTTCGCTAATTCCATATTTTGTTCTTCTTCTATAATTAATCCGTGGGTAGTTTTACCCCATCTCATATCTTTTGGTCTAAAAAGTATTTTTGCACATATATACAATACCATAGGGAACCAAATTATAAGCATGTAACAAGCTGTGTAACTTGCGTGTTTAATAGCCTGCCAGGAATTCATATTACCATATCTTCTTAAGCTATATCTGATTGCATAAAAGAATCCAAAAGCTACTGCAAAAGATATAAAAACAGAAGACACAATTTCATTTTGAATACCACCTACTTTATGAGTAAGAACTTTAAAACTTCTTATAATAATCTCAAACAAAAACCATAAAGGCATAATGAACTGAGTAATATAAATAACCATATCCAATTTTGCACGTAATGACATCTCTTTTGAAAAAACAGCAGGAAAGAAGTATTCAAGATATCTGCGAATAGTCCCTTCTAGCCATCTTCTGCGCTGTCTGAAAAGAGGAACAATATATTTTACGCCTTCTTCAACAACAACAGCATCAAGACAATATCTAACATCCCAACCTTTAATATGAAGTCTTGTAGACATATCAAGGTCGTCAGTAATCGTGTAATTATTCCAACCGCCGATATCTTCTAAAGCTTTACGTTTAATCAGTTCGCCATTTCCTCTAAGCTCAACAGCCCCTTTAATGGCATCACGACCAACTTGAAGATACGTATCAAGCGTGTATTCATTATTTTGACATTTTGTAAGAATGTTTGTATCTGGTTCTCTAATAACTTTTCTTGCTTGAACAGCACCGACATCATCAGGTGCAAGACAATCGATAAGCTTATTAAGGAAATCCGGTTCAACTGTAGCATCAGCATCAAAAACTAATATCGCATCACCATTAGCTAAAACAAATGCATCGTTCAGCACTGCTGACTTTCCGGGAAAAGCGCCTTCATCTCTATGCAAATACTTTACGTTATCATACTTATCAGCAAGATGTTTTATAACATCTAATGTTTTGTCTGTACTTCTGTCATCAATAAGAATAATTTCAAAATGCGGATAAGTAAGAGCTTGAACATTATTGACCGTATATTCTATAACAGATTCTTCATTATGAGCAGGAATCATAATAGAAACAAATGGTTGATAAGAAGAGTTTGGTTCTATTGGATTTTTTTTAAGCTTACGTTTATTATGCCAAATAGCAAGAGAGTTATATACACCATAAAGAACCATAAAACACATTAAAATAATAAGCCCACGAATTGTGTCTACATGATATTGAAACACATACAAAAAAGTCCAAAGTGCAACTAATATAAAAAATAAAAGAAATCTTTCTTTCATAAAACTCCCTAACTCTCCTATAAGATAATACCAAAAACAGCTTATAAAAAAAAGCTCTTAACACTTATTCGTAACGTATGGTTACATAAACAAAAAATATTAAAAAAATTTATAGCTATAAGAACTTTAATAAAATAAAAAAAATATAACAAAAAATACATTTCAAACTTCTGAAAATAAAGGGTTTAAGAGTTCTTAAAGAATTGTTACAATTTAGCAAATTTCTCAAACAAAAAAACTTAATAGAATATATAGGGTTAGGTATGAACATTAGTAGTGTGTCAAAATTAGTAAGCAACTCAGTAACCGGTCTTAATCTAAAGCGCCGGATATTTGAGTTTATGCCTGCTATCACATTACCTAACGCAGACACACTAAACAAAATTGGCACAATAATAAGCAGACCTGACGTAAACAGAGGAATTATGGGAGCTACGGCTATATTATCACAGCCGTTCATAGACTATTACAACCCTAAAGTAGACAAAGAGACAGCAGAAGTATCTACCTGTAGAACAATTGGTAAGATTATAGCAGGCACAGCAGTGGGCTGTGCTGTAAGATCAGCATGTTACTACGGAACGAAAGCGCTTACTAACACAAGCAAAAACGCAAAAGCATGGCAGCAACTATTATTACCGAACAAAAATGTAGTAACTTATTTAACGAAAAAATATCCTGATTGGCTTAAAAATTACAATAGTGCATTAGCCACAGTTATAGGTTTATTAGCGATGTTAGTTACTAACGTAGTAATTGACGTACCATTGACACACTTTATAACAAAACATCTGCTTGCAAAATTCAAGAAACACGATGCAGAACAAATTCAACCTAACAATACAACTACCCCAAAACAAGAGCCGTATGACGTTGTTGAAAAATTCAAAGATATTTTCATAAACCATCCGGCAGAATTAAACGGAAGGAGGGCTAAATAATGTTAACCTGTCCTCCTGCGATAAAAAAACAACTTGGTAATTTAGCATTAGCCAGTACAAACCACATGGGTGATATAATCATACTCACCTCTGTAGCAGCTTGGGTTGCATCATCAGCAGCACAAATCATCGGGATTGCACTAAACAAAAATTACTCACATGAACAAAAGAAATTCATGATTTCTCAAGAAGCAGCTGATGCAATAACAAATATTGGATTATACTTCGGGATAACATCTTCTTTGAAATGGCTTTCAGGGAAAATGGTATCGACAGGCAAATTAACAACAAAACCTATCTTAAACTTCTTAGAAAACAAAGGTTTAACACATTGCAGAGGAAAATTCAATTTTGATATAACCAAAGTTCCGGGATTTAAAGAAGGAATAAAAACATCGTATGATTCATTCAAGAACTTTGCAGAAGCAAGTGCGGCAATAACAGGCGGAATAATTTCAAGCAACATCGTTACTCCAATCGTAAGAAACGAAATCGCATCATACAGACAAAACAAATATAAACGCTCTTTGGCACAAACATCAGAAATTCCTGCACCAAAAGCAATGCAAGAAAATAATAGTGTTCAACAAAGACCTCAAATATCAACTCAAAGACATACATTTGCAGACTTTAGCAGAAATTCATTAAGAATTTAGAATATAAAACAAAAATATTTATTGACAAACAAAAATGTTTATAATATATTAGTTCTTGCCGAAGGGGTAAATAGCAATAAGTTACTGTTAATCGGCATTGATAACGAAATAAAAATTGAAGGGCGTTTAGCTCAGTTGGTAGAGCGTCTCCCTTACAAGGAGAGGGTCAGAAGTTCGAGTCTTCTAACGCCCACCATAAAAAGGACAATGACATTTGTTATTGTCCTTTTTATTTTGAATGTAGTAGACGAGAACGAGCAAGGCGGAGCCTTGCCAAGTTCGAACGGATTTGCGGACGGAAGACACGAAGTTAGTCCGGATAGCGAACAGATGGAGTTGATAGGTACAAAGTACCGAAAACGACACTCTGTGAGCGTGGAGCAAATCCAAGACAGTCTTCTAACGCCCAATTAGACCTCAGATAGTTATAACTGTCTGAGGTTTTATTATTATATAATAGGGTTGAAATGTTTACAAAATATAGTATAATATAAGTAGGGTTGGGTGTCGTACCCGACACCCAGTTTCAGACCCTACAAAAGACTAGAAATAAAAACCAAAGTATGTCCTATGACCAGTAGGGCATACTTTATTATTTCATGCCATTTTGTATTTTTCATGGCTCTCTCCTTTCTTGAACGAAACATATAGTTTGTTCCGCACATCTTGTTTCAGTTGGATATGCTTCAGGGAGAAAACCACTAGTCCCCTACAAATTCATTTTATCATAAATTTTATGATTTATAGCTTTTACCAATTTCAAGGGAATTTTTACTTTGTGTAAATTTACACCTTGTAGTCCATTTTATAAATGATGTTCTCGCATAAATTATAGTTTTTTCTTCAATGTATTGATTTCTCCCATTGAAAGATCCAATCGAATTGTAATAACATCTGAATTAACAATATTTATTCCATATTTCCTATAATTTGCTAACGCCGTTTTTAAAAAATCTTTTTTCATCAGGGGTTACTCTTGCTGTGAACTTAACAATTCTCTCTGGATGTTCTTTTGTTTTATAATCGTTATAGTGTGCTTTTTCTGCAATAGCTTTATTTACATATATAACTTCTTCATAAATCTGTTTTAACTGTGTTTTTTCTGTATTTTTATCATTTTTCAATAACAATAATTTTTCAATCTTTTCTGCAAAATTTTTATTTTTTGTTTTTAGTTGTTTAAGATTGGCATGAATAATTTTCATCATGTGCTTACAGAATGTTTTACGACCACCTGCAGGACAAGTGCAACTTACACAGTTGTCATACAAAGTGACTGTATAGATATTTTCAGAAGATGAACTTTTTACGTTTTTTTGCTCTATTATATTACCAGGTATAATTTTTTGCATATTATTTACCTCTTACAAGTGGTATCATTAGTCTATGGGGAAATTGTTCTTTTAAAGCTTCCCATAAAATATTTTCATATGGTGCAAATTCCTCTGATAATCTAAAAAATCTAAAATGGAAATAAGCATTTTGATTGAATCTTCGTGCTCTTGATATAGTACCGTTTTTATTTAAAACTTTTTTTTGATATGTTCTAAACAAATCAGAATTATAATTTTTGATATCATTAAACATTACATAATTATCATTCAAATCAGAACAAATGATATTGTTTATTTCTATTATTTGCCTAAATTTTTGATTTAATTGCTGTTCTGAATAAAAATCAATTAATAAGTCGTAATAATCATCATTGTACTCAATTTCAAAAACTTCAGATAAAACACCTGCATTATTCAATGTTCCTATATCAGTAACATCTAATGAATAAGTAATTTGCTGACCTTTTCTATTGCCATAAAGTATATATCCGACATAATCAATATTTTTAAGATTTTTATATTTTACTTGAAAAAATTGAAACAATATTATTCTACACATGTATAGATCAGCTTGAGGAGCATTCTCTCTAATTTTATTATCAATAATTTCAAGAATATTATCCATTGTAATTTGAATATTATGAATATACGAGGTTAATTGATTATTCATTTATTAATTTCTCTTTTTTTATTCTTATATTTTATATTTCATAAAATCTCTATTTTGATAAAACATCGCTTAACTGAATACTTACAGGTGTATCTAATTTGAATACAATTTGATTTCCTGCTTTCATCTTATAATTAAGCCCTTTTGCCATAGAACTTATTAAAAGACCGAAACCTCTACAAGTTCTTGGAACAACGACTAAGCCAACAACAGTTACTGATTCTATCGCAACAACAGCTACACTTATTGCAGAAAATGCAACAATTCCTATTCCTGCAGGTATTGCTCTTATTGTATTTAAAAATTGAGACGCTTTTAAATCACTTCCTTTTTTAGGTTCCATTCTTACAGTATAAACCTTATCATTTGGGAAAATAATTTTATCAATTACAATATATGCTCTTGCTCTTTTGAACATTGGTTTACTTTTACTTATTTTTTTGAACTTTCCAACAAAACGTGTATGTTCAGGCAAAGGCATCCCGTTTGAAGCTAACACTTTTGAAACTAAGCTAAAATATATTTCGTCATCTTTATTAGTTTCATTTATATCCATATCAGATTCCAATTCAAGCACAAACGTACTTTTTGGACTCAAATAAATAGTTTCTTCTTCAATTTCTGTAGATAAAACAGGCGAATTTTGATCGTTGTTTAAATCATTATTTTGATCATTAATTTGGTCATTATTTTGTACAGCATTTTGATCAGTATATGGTTCCGCATTTTGCACATTATTTTGATATAAATATTCATCTCCTTCTGCCAATGCAGGTACAACTGACATGCAATTTATCAATAAAATCAATACTAATGATATAAATTTTTTCATATTCTTCTCTTCCAAAATAACTACTACCAACATTAAGTATATTATAAATAGTATTTATATACAATTCCATAACAAACTAAAAAAGGCGATAAATCTGAAACAGATTTATCGCCTTTTAAACTAAACTCTAAAAGAATTACTTAACTAATTCTTTGAATTTTTTACCAGCTGAGAAAGCAGGAACTGTTTTAGCAGCAATCTTAAGAACAGCACCTGTTTGAGGGTTTCTACCAGTTCTAGCAGCACGTTTGCGAGCTTCGAAAGTACCGAAACCAACTAAAGTAACTTTTTTACCTTTAGAAACAGTTTTTTCAATAGTCTCTAATGTAGCTGATAAAATATCAGAAGCTGCTTTTTGAGAAACGCCAGCTTTTTTAGAAATTTCTTTTACTAATTCGTCTTTGTTCATAACAATCTCCTTTTCTACTAACAATAAGTAGTGTTGATAATAAACACTAAATTCTCTACAATTTTCATTATACACATTATTCTTATATTTGCAAGGGGGTAATTAGATATAATATTTATAACAATTGACCTACAGAGAACGCGTAGGCACAAAAAGCTTATATACAAAGCTTTTTGCTACTTATAAAAAACAGGATTAAGTCTTGCAAATTGTATATTATTGTAAAAATGCGTTAAAATTTGATAAGCATTATTACCCATTTTTGCCAAATTATTAGCACCATGCTGAGTCATGCCAACACCATGCCCAACCTTTGGAACATTATCATCATAGGATGGGACAGCTTGAAGATAAGGAATGTCATTCCCAAATGACTCTAAAGCAGAAGTAGTTTGTCCGCCTGCAGAAGCAGAATACATAGCAGAAATAGGTTTATTATTATGTATCATAATGACACTTTGTGTTTCGATTACGGCTTCATTTGTAGATTCGGTTTCAGCAGCAACACCATCGTAAACTTGATCCATTTGTGTATCAACTAAGTCAAAACCTTCTTTTGAATGTTTACCCATATTGGCAACAGCGTAAGTCCTAGCCGCAATAGTTTGAGCTTTTATAGCTTCTAAATTCCAGCTTGCCGGCATTTCAGATGCTACTACACCTTGAAGATAATTTTCAAGGCACAAATCATTTATAACAGTAAGTGTATTATTTCTATTTTCTATTCTTAAAATCCCACGATACCATTTATCTTTTGTAAATACGCAAGCATTTTCATCCAAAGGCTTAAGCACAACATTATTAGTATTAATAGTACATTGTCCCCAATTTGAACGAACAATCATTTTATCATCCCCTACCGGAGTGACTTCATACATAAGCATTTTTCTAATAACACAAACTTGTTTGTTAGTTTTAACGTCAATCATTTGAGCTTCATCAGATGCTGACACTCTAACGGATTGAACATTTGTATATAACCCTATCTTTATTGCATAAGAAGGCATTGTAATAAAAACTGATACTAACAAAACTGAAAATATTTTTAATAGATTCTTCATAATAGAAATATTTTACAAAATAATTAACCGTAACACAAACATCAAATAGAGGATTTCTATAAAATAGCTATTATTCATCCATTAAGACAAAATCTTCACCAACCTCATCTTCAATAATCTTAGTTAACTCAGACATCTTTAATCCAAGCGCTTCTGCAA
>CADBUZ010000006.1 GCA_902797985.1 uncultured bacterium | reverse complement strand
TCTATACTCTGTTCTGTATGTAGTATCTGTTATGGAAAAAACCTTTTTTAAAAAACTCATCTACGCACCCTCCTTTACAGTCAAGAAAGGAACAAGTCCAAATAAGTAATATTCTTTGGTTGATGGGTAAATATATGTTTTTAATACTTTTATCCCTAAAAAGAAATATTCTTTTTTCCCAATTAAGTTATCTTTCTTTGAAAGGGTAACATTATATTTTTTAAGCTTTTTCAACAAATACTTCTTTGAAAAAATTTTATCTGTTCTAATTTTATCAGAAGTTGTTTTTATAATCGATTTGTCATTTATCCAATAGTGGTAATAAACGTCAGGTACAATAACCATGTCGTCTAAAGTTTCCAAAACATCCGAGGTAAACGGCATATCCTCATATACTATCCCTCTAATAAATGTTATTCCCGATTTAATTAACGATTCTCTTTTATATATCTTGTTCCATACATAACAATGGTTTGGGACTCCTGACTTTTCATATTTTTCACGAACACTTTTTACAACTTCAATTGACTTATAATTTAAAAACGGTTTTCTTTTCTTTCGATTATTTTCTCTGATTATGTTTCCGCAAGCTATATCACAGTTATTTTCAACTGCTGAATTATATAACTTTTCAAAAAATTCTTTATCTACAAAATCATCAGAATCAACTAAACCGATATACTCACCGTTTGCAATTCTTATACCTACATTTCTTGCTTCACTTAAGCCTGAATTAATCTGTGTGGTTACTTTTATTCTGTTATCTTTTTGCGCAAATTCTTCCAAAATCTGTGCAGAACCATCGGTTGAACCGTCATTTACACAAATGATTTCTATATCTTCCAAGGTCTGATTAACAAGAGAGTCTAAGCATCTTTTTAGATACTCCTCTACATTGTATACCGGTACTATTATTGAAACCTTTGTCATTTACTCCCTCTTGTTTTTAATTTGTCAAATTTGTTCTTACTTACCCCTCTCCCTTACCCTCTCCCCACGGGGGCGAGGGATTTGTCGGGAATCCTCGTCGCTTTGCTCCTCGCTATGACGGTTTTGTTATTATCTTTATTCTTATAAAAAATTACCCCACTATCTATTAGTCACAGGCTATTTTTATGCAGATGCCATCGTTTTTAAAAATGACAAAACAGCCTTCTGTTGAGTGTTATTAAAGTGTTTGAGCAGAAACATAATCTCATACATTGTAGGGGATACTGCTTCTTCCCCTCTTAAATCCATCTCACTCAAGTTCAATTTCAAAACTCTGTTCAAATTGATAAATGTCTGCAACCCCGGAGTATACTCCCCACGCTCAATTCGAGAATAATGCTGCGTACTCAATCCTATCTCTTCTGCTACTTCTGATTGCGTAAGATTAAGCTCTTTGCGTTTCCCCCGCAACAAACTTCCTAAATTCTTTAATTCGATACCCTTTTTCAATTCCTTCATCAAATCCCCTTTAGAGTATTTTTGACACGTCAACATTTTAACTTAAATAATCATATCATGATTATAAATGAATAATAATAATTATCAAGGTTTGTTTAATAATTATTAAAATCCATGTACTCTATAAAATAAAGGATGTTCATGAATAACGAAAAATTATTATTAGGTGAGCGAATTAAACAGCTTCGAAAACAAAAACACTTTACTCAAGAAAAACTTTCTGAGTTGGTTAATCGAACAAAAAATCATATATCAAAAATCGAACAAGGCACAGCCAACCCTCCTCTAGACCTTATCATATCTATTGCACAGGCCTTAGATGTCACGCTGAAAGAATTGTTCAACTTTGAATACGATACCCCAATTAAAAATATAAATGTTAAAGAAGAACTTAAATCCATCATAAATAATTCATCTGAAAAACATCTAAAAACACTTCTTAAAATTCACAAAAGCTTAGATTCCGATTAAAAGCCCAACCAACCCAAAACCCAATAATAGTGTACAATAGACACTATTAAGTTATGTAATATTTTTTGAAAATACGCTTGTATTTTTATAAGAAAAATGTAAAATTAAAGTAGGTAAACACAATATTTCACATAAGTGGAACGAGGTGTCCTATGCGTCTTTTAGAATATATTATTGCCAAATTGGTAATATATTTTGAAATGATTGGAAAAAATAACTCGAAAGTCATTACATATTAGATATTATGGTTTTTAGTGTTCATATGTCACGTGGAATCGATTTTACGCAGGAAGTCGATACTATGTGATATTTTTTTGTTTTTAATACACCCTCAAATAGCCTTATTTTCAAGATTTAATTTGTTATGTTAACTTTTGTAACAGATTAAAACCATGATGAAATCAGGGTTTCAGAAAAAACTTTATATACATGTAAGATTAAATCCGTAAGGTAAGAAGAAATGGCAGAAGCGATATTAAACGAGACATTATTATCGTACGTACATCGTCGTAACCAAATTAATACGATGATTACGCAATATCAGAACAGCAAAACACTTGCTACTTCTGAAACTGCTGATTTATCTGAATGGAAAAACGCTAAATATTCAAACTTACGTGCTCAATGCAAAAACATTTTCTCTGTTTCTTATAAAGATTCCACTTTTAAATATGTTGATTACACAGAGATTCCTGAATACACAGAAGAAGTAGAATACATTGAATGTTACTACGAAGGTGAAATGGAAGATATCACCACTTGGGAAACCGACTTGGATAACCAAATCACTACTCTATCTGTTGAATTACAAGAAATTAACTCCTACATGGATTCATACAAAACAATGCTTTCAGACAACATCAAAAATGATTATAATTATTCTGAAGGATTGTAATAACAGGTTTTACTTACCTAATCTTACTAAATCGAATTTTATCAGCCGTTCGAAAGAACGGCTTTATTTTTGCATATTTTATCAAACATATTTCTAAAAGATTATAATAATATTGAATACATAATATGTTGGTGTTAGTATAATGGCGTAAAACAACTAAATGAGAGGATATAATATGAACAAAAGAGTTTTATTATGCATAATGGACGGATGGGGAATATCTACAGGTTCAGCAGATTATGATGCAACAAAATTATCACATCCTGTTAACGTTCCAAAATTAATAGAAGAAGAAACCTCTACCAGAATACACGCAGATGGCGAATATGTAGGACTACCTGCAGGTCAAATGGGTAATTCTGAAGTAGGGCACTTAAATCTTGGCGCTGGCAGAATTGTTTATCAAGATTTATCTAAAATAAACAGAGCAATCAAAGACGGCTCTTTCTTTAAAAATCAAAGATTTCTTGAAGCTATTGAACACGCAAAATTAAACAATTCATCATTACACTTATATGGATTAGTTTCAACAGGCGGGGTTCACTCATCACTAGATCACTTATTAGCACTAATCAAAATGGCTGCTGATAACGGTTTAACTAAAGTATATGTTCACGCATTTTTAGACGGACGTGACACACCACCTGCAAGTGCTTGTGAATACTTACAAATAGTAGAGGATGAACTTGCTAAATATAACTTACCTAAAATAGCTTCTATCTGCGGTCGTTATTACATTATGGACAGAGATAATCGTTGGGATAGAGTTGAAAAAGGATACAACTGCCTATTATTCGGAGAAGGTGAACACGCTGACTCTGCTATAGATGGAGTTAAAGCTTCTTACAGCAACGATGTAACTGATGAATTTGTTCTTCCTACTGCAATTCTTGGGGAAGAAAGCAGAATTCACGATAATGATTCTATTATTTTCTTTAACTACAGACCTGATAGAGCCAGAGAAATAACAAAAGCAATCAACTTTACTGATTTTGACGGCTTTGACAGGAAGAAAGTTCTAAAAAACATCCTTTACACAACTATGACAAGCTATGAAGCAACCTTTACTTATCCTGTTGCTTTCCCTAAAGAACAATTGGTCAACATATTAGGTGATGTTTTAGAACAAAATGGGATTAACCAGTTTAGAACGGCAGAAACAGAAAAATATGCTCACGTTACATTTTTCTTTAACGGAGGTATAGACGAACCACAACCTCACGAAACTCGCAAACTTGTTTCATCTCCAAAAGTTCCTACATATGATATGCAACCTGAAATGAGCGCTTACGAAGTTTGCGAAAACGTATTATCTGCAATAGATGATGATAAATACGGATTCATCTTAGTCAACTTTGCTAACCCTGATATGGTTGGTCATACAGGAGTTATCGAAGCTGCTACTAAAGCTTGCAAAGTAGTTGATGAATGTGTTGGCAAAATTGCAGATGCTTGCAAAGAAAAAGGTATTACAATGCTTTTAACAGCTGACCACGGTAATGCTGAAGTTATGGTTGATGAAGAAACAGGGAAACCACAAACTGCCCACACAACAAACGAAGTTCCTTTTGTTATTATAAATGGACCTAAAGATATATCTTTAAAAGAAGATGGTGCTTTATGCAATGTTGCACCTACTGTTTTAGAGCTTATGGGTATTAAAAAACCTGCAGAAATGGAAAGTGATTCTTTAATCAAAACTCCTGTTTCTGTATAAGATAAATTATTCATAAAAAAAAAGCTCTCCTTTTCGGTAGAGCTTCTTTTTTTAACTAATTTTTGTAAATATTTATACTGCAAATGACAAAAAAATTTTTAATAAAGCGTTATTTAAGTATGAGGCTAATATGACGGAAATAGATAAAATAAAAAATGTTTCTGCTTTCGGGGACATAAAACAAAACAACATTAACGAACAACGTGCTTTTCAAAATCAAGAAGCAGACAAAGTTGAACTATCATCAAAAAACAGAAAGAAAAAAGTCATTCTTGGAGTGGCAATGCTACAACTTGCTGCAACAGCAGGTTTATTAATATATTCTATTGGGCGAAATCCTGTAAAAGCGGCGAAAGTTCTAAAAGGCAACGAAAGAATTTCTAATAAAATATATGAAGAAGGAAATAAATTTGTTGATGAATTAATGAATAAAAAAGGTTCTTTCAACACCACAATTGACGATGTTTTAGCCATTTTCAAAAAACCTAAACATAAGTCAAATTTAAGTCAAGGAATTGAAGATTTAGAAAAATATTTTAAAGAAAACAATATTCCTGAAGAATCAGATGTAGTAAAAGCTGCAAAAAATTTGAAGAAAAATTTAAATAAACATTTAAAACAACAAGAACAAAATATTATAAAAGACGAAAAAATAAATATTCTTGATTTTAACGAAAAATTCGTCGCAGAAAACAAGGATGATTTACAAACTATATATGAAACTTTAGGATTTCAGCATTACGATTTAGCTAGTAAATTTAATCCTAATTTTGCATCAATGCATGTACAACTAAATGATTACATTAGACCTTGTCCTAATGGCATTTTACCTAACGACGGGATATTATTCCATGGGACAACAAAAAGCAAAGGTGTCTATAACACAGGATTCACTCCTTTTGCAAGTAATCAAATTAATTCTGCGGCCAGAGAACTTGGTGCCGGTGTATATGTAACTCCTGATATTAGGGTTGCATCATACTTCTCAGGGTTACACGGTTCTGTAATACCTGTCAAGATGGAACAAGGTGCTAATATAGCATTTGTATCAGAAAATTCTTATCAAGCGCTAAACAATTTAAGAAATAAATATGTTCTTGAAAGAGTTCCAAAAGAAGAATTAGAAAAAATGCCTTCAGATTTAAAGAATGCTTTGACTGAATGTTTAACTAACAGATTTTTTAAAGAAGCAGGTTATGATGGAGCATATGTTCCTAAAGGAGTAAAGAGCGGAAATTTATTTGCAAACCTGTTTAATCCTGATATAAATGAAGTCATTGGAAGAAAACAATCTCAAGTTGTTGTGTTTTCTCCTGAAAAATTAGAAATTGCACCTAGAACATTTAAAGAACGTGTCTGCGATTTAAAATATAAATTTGAAGGAATTATAGCTCAAATTAAATATAGTCACGAGCATCCGTTTGGATTTTAAACATCTATAAATTATAGTTTTGAAACTTTAATCTAAACCGTGTATAATATTTGTAGTTTAGGGATAGATTACGGTTATGAAAAAACTTTTTGTATTTTTTATAATAATGACGTTTTTTATTTTTCCACTATCATCAAATGCAGATATAATACGTGGAGGAATACAAGAGAATGTTGATTTCGATTTACCAAGCGATGTATATACGGGAGAATTTAAAGAAATTGACAAACATGACGTTATAGAAATGACGGTTGAACAAGTTATTGATGGAAATATATCTTTAGAAGGTGACGAATTTTTCGCAAAAATAACATCTGATGTGGGAAAAAACGGAGTAGTACTTCCAAAAGGAACATTAGCTCACGGCATAATAACACAATCCGGCGATCCGAAAAGATTAGGTCGAGATGGATTTGTCAGCTTAAGATTTGATTATTTAGTAACACCCGATGGCAGACACATACCTATTGAAGGAGGAATGTCCACCAAAATGCACCCACTTAAACAATTCGGGAAAATAGTTGCAACAGATGCAGGATACACAGCGGTAGGAGGTGTTGCAGGAGGATGGTTTGCACTAAACACTCTGGGGATAGAAGCCGCTATCGCATCACACGGATATACTATTGCCGGTGGAGCGGCAATTGGTGGCACAATAGGACTTGTAATGTCTTTATACAGAAAAGGTAAAAATGCACTTATCACCCCGGGAGATCAAATAAAAATAAGATTAAAAACCCCTGTAGAATTACCTGTATACAGAGATGAAGCTCTTATCCAAGAAGAACTTGAATATCCGGGTTTTACCGTTCACATTACAAATGTCAAATATGAAAAAGATCCATTTGGAGAACCTAACACTATTAAACTTTCACTCAGAGTAGAAAATTTATCGGATAAAACTTTTTCAGGGATGGACATCACTTTGACTAATGACATGAAACAAGTTTTTTATCCTTCTGTTTTCGGTGATACAGGATTAATGTTTAAACAAATACAACCTGGTGATAGAATTATTGGGGATATATCTTTTGCTGTTAACGATGTTAAAGGAGTATATTGGCTCACTTTTAGAGATAGAATAACAAAAAATGAACTCGCAAAAATATCATTAGATAATGCCTATAAAGGAATCTCAAACAGAACAAAAAAGAGAAATGAGCGAATTAGAAAAAGAAAATCAAATCTTTATAGAAAAAGAATTGATATAGATTAAAAAAGGCTTCCTTGAAGGAAGCCTTTTTTCTATAACATATTTTTTCTCATTTTTTCTTTGGCTTTTTCTAAAGATTTCAATCTTCTTTCTGTTTGTTTTAACTGTTTTTTTAAAGCTTTTCTTTCTGTTTTAACTGATACATATTGTGCATCAACATCTGCAAATTTTGTTTTCAAATCTAGTAATTGGTTTCTTATTTCAGTTTGAGCATTGTCAACTTGTAAAATTGCATTTTGAATTTTTGTATTTCCTAATGCTTCTTCTGCTGATGACGCAGGTGCAGATTGAACTGCTGATGCATCACTTAAAGAAATAGGAGTGAACGCAGTGTTTGCAAAAACAGCACTTGATGCAAAGATTACGATTGTAGTTAAAATGGTCTTCTTCATATCTATATATCTCCTCTATAATATTTTCATCTAAGTGTAAATATTATATCAACTTATCTACACCTAAAAATCATATATTTATATGAGAAAATAATGTTAATTTTAAATCAAAGTTTTTGCGAAACTTAAAGATTCTTCTGTTATTTCTCCGCTTGCTAACTCTGCAAGCGCATTTAATCTATCCGTTTCTGACAATTTATACACATTGACCTGTGTACTGTCACCTTGTGTTTTCTTAACATATAAGTGACAATCAGCTTTTGCTGCTAATATTGCCTGATGAGTAATCATTATTATTTGTCTATACTTTGATAATGAAACTATTTCATCAGCTACCGCTTGAGAGGTTTTACCTGAAATCCCCGTATCGATTTCATCAAATATGACTGTATCTATATCATCATTTTGGGCAAATATTGATTTTAAGGCAAGCATAACACGTGATATTTCCCCGCCTGATGCTACTTTTTCTAATGGTTTCAATGGTTCTGAAATATTTGTTGATATCAAAAATTCAACATCATCAATACCATTCTCACACAATTCAACCTTATTTATTCCTATCTCAAATCTACATTTTGGCAATTCTAATTTCACAAGAGTATCTACAATGAGAGAAGATAATACTTCTGCATAATTCTTTCTTTTTTCTGATATTTCTTTTGCCAATTTTAATAAATCATACTCTGCTTGAACTATCGCTTTCTCGGTCTGCTCTATTTCTTCCGTAGAATTTTCTATTGCAGAATATTCTTGTGACAATTTTTCATATGTGTTTATAACATCTTCTAAACTTCCGCCATATTTTCGTTTTAATTTATCCAGAACAAATAATCTTTCCTGTATCAGGTTTAATCTTTCTGTATCATTATCCATATTTTGAGAATAATCTCTTAATGAATAACTCAACTCTCTCAAAATTTCATTTGCCTCAATCAAACTACCTTCTATATCCTTCAAAGACTCATCAAGTTGAACTGCTTTTGACAGATTCATTTTTATTTGAGAAAGTCCTGACATAATAGAAGTGTCGTCATTTGACAATGACCAATAAGCACTACCGGTTAACTCTTTCAACTTTTCTGCATTTTCTAATACGGCTAACTCTTTATTAAGATTTTCATCTTCATTTATATCCTCAATACCGGCAGCTTCAATTTCTTCAATCTGAAATTTTAGAAAATCAATTTGTGCTTCAGTCATTTGTGATTGATTTTTCAAATCCTCAAGATGTTTTTTTAATCCAACATATGCTTTATAATCTTCTGCATACTTCTCTAACAATTCACCACATGTAGATCTTGCATATGAATCCAACAATTTTATATGATATTTTTTCTGTAAAAAAGTATAAGATTGATGTTGAGAATGTACATCTAACAAGTATCCTCTTATTTCTTTTATAAGATTTTGATTTACAAGCATTCCATCAATTCTATATTTAGAAGTTGTGCTTGTAATCTCTCTTGATATAACAAAATCATCAGATGATATTTCAATCTCATTAGATTTTAAAATATTTATCACATCGCTATTCTTTGTTGAAAGATTTAATTCAATTAAAGCCTTTTCTTTACCTGTTTTAATAGTATCTTTTGAACATTTTCCGCCTAACACAACATCTATAGCAGAAATTAAAATACTTTTCCCTGCGCCCGTTTCACCGGTTATTACATTTAACCCTTTATGAAAATCGACTGTCCAGTTATCAATTAATATATAGTTCGATATTGATATACTCTTTAACATATCCTTAAATTAACCTAAAATTAAAATATTTTCAAACTTACTAACTCAACTTATAAGAAACAGATAATCCCCCCGGCAAATCCAATATTTCTGTCTGAAAATCTTTATCAGCATATATTGAATCTAAAAAGGTTTGGATTTTTTCTCTGTGAGAATTAACATTATCTGCTGCTATTATAGAATGTGGTAACAAGTGTGGCTTTATTATTTTAAAATACTCAACATACTCTCTTTTGTTCGCATCTATAAAAACAAAGTCAAACTTATCTTTTTCACAAAAACTTTTCAAAATCTCACACGCATCACCTTTTAGAGAATTATATTTCCCGCTGAACCCGCATTTATTATAATTTTCAACTGCTACTAATCTGCGAGAATCATGAAATTCTATAGTTGTAAACATTCCCCCCGTTGATTTTAATGCATCTAAAAATAATAATCCTGAATAGCCGTTTGACGTACCTATTTCAAGAACACTTTGGGAATTGTTCATTTTTACAAGCATATTCAAAAAGTTACCCGTTTCTTTTGCGACATTCCAAAATTCTTTTTGGGTAACTTCTAACTCTTTTAATGTTTCTTCTAAAATAGCATTTCCCATATTGTTTAATTTATTTTATGTACTTTTTTACCTACAATTACACTATTAACAGGAAGTTCTGTTCCATTTGTCTTTACAACTCTGTTTGCTTTCAAATCAACGATTGTATATCTTCCAACCTTAGTATCAGATACTATTAATAAATCTGTATTTGGTATAGGACAAAACTTTGTAGAAAATCCATCTCCGGCAATAGCTATAATTCCTAAAGGCTCATTATTTAGAATATTTAACACTTGTATTTGATTATTAGCTGCACCTAACACATATAAAAGTCCTTTGTAAACCAACATATCAACAGGTTTTTCTATAGTATCAAATTCTGTTAACAACTGTTTAGTTGAATAATTTAAAACCGCTATTCTATTTTTTGTACGACTTGATAAATAAACTATTCCATCGTTATATATTATTTTTGAAATATTAGGGAATTTACCTAAATTCACAAGATTATATTTATTTTTTAATTCAATAGACCACACGCTATCGGATAATTTATCCAAATATAGCAAATACTTATCATTTAATGATAATTTTTCACACATTCCGTTAACTTTAATTTTTTGAGATAAGGTCATATTCTTTGTATCAATAACAAAAATTGTAGAAGCAGATGGTGATGAAACGTAAGCTTTATCATTATCATAATCCATAATAATTTCACCGCCCTGAGATTTTAAATCTATCTGTTTTATAACCCTATCATCAGCAATTGAAATTATATTAACAAGAGTACTACCATATGCCGTAACGATTAAAAATTTATTATCCTTTGTTATTTGAGCATCAATTGGTGTTGCGACTTGTGAAAGAGCATAATCAGCCTTAAACGATTCTCCGCTCACAACTGAAATATTTTTTGAATATGAGGTAACCATATACAAATTTTTATCCTTCAACTCTTTAATTGTGGCAGCATTGTGATAATTATTAACAGCCTTCTGAGTTTCATCAAAAACTTTTGCACTCAAACTGACATCAGATACAACTTTAATATCTCTGCTTGGGGCTAATTGAATATCTAAATTACCAATAATCCCTTTTATATTTTCAGGGATAATTAAACCACTGGGAACCAACATATCTTGCGGTAAGAGTCCTGTTTTCACCTGAACAGGAGGTTTATCAAATCTTTTTACTGTTTTCTTCCCATTATCCGTTGAGATAACTTTTAAAAGTACAAAGTCATTATTAAATATAACGACTTCAGGTTTATCTTTGAGCGTTTCACCGGCAGGATATGTTTCACTAATTTCTAACGTATCGGGCTTTTTGAATGATGCAGGATACAAAGGTAAATATAAAGTACCATCCGGAAATATAATCACACCATCAAATCTTATATCAACTTCTGATACATTCTTTTTTAAATATCCTTGTACATTATCAGGAATTTTTGCAGCAAAAACAGCTGACATGGTTAATACTATCCCTATCAATAAACCTAAAACTTTTTTCACCATATTTATTCCCTTTATCTAAAAGCGCCCTTAATTTTTTCTTTAACAGAACGTTTTTCACGTTTTTTTCCTGTTTGAATTTCATAAAGTTTTTCATAAAGTAACTTTTCTTCATTTGACATATGAGTAGGAGTCTTAACCGTAACAACGACTATATGATCACCTCTCATAGAAGAATTAGCGATACTAGGAACACCAGCCCCCTTTATTTTAACCTTATCACCACTTTGTAAACCTTGCGGAATACGTATTTCTTTTTCCCCATCAAGAGTTTTAATCATTATAACATCACCTAATGCTGCTTGTGAAGGGGTAACAAAACATTCGGTATATATTGTCATATCCTCTCTATGGTAATATTCTGAAGGTTTAACATGAATAACGACATATAAATCTCCGGCAGGCCCACCATTAATTCCGGCATCACCTTCATGCGACAAACGCATTTTAGAGCCATTATCAACCCCTTGAGGAATTTTTATTGTAAGTTTCTTTTCTTCCTCTCTCCTGCCTTCTCCATGACAATCCGGACAAGGTTCTGAAATTATTTTACCTTTACCGTTACATTTTGGACAAGTAGTAATTTGCGAAATACTACCTAAAATAGTTCTTTGAGTTTGTTGAACCTGACCACGCCCACCACACACAGGACAAACAACAGGCTCTGTTCCAGGTTTTGCACCGGTACCTGAACAAGTTTTACAAGTTTCTAAATGATCAATTTTTATCTCTTTTTCAAGTCCAAAAACAGCTTCTTCAAACTCTATCGCAACATCTAAGCGAAGATTCTCTCCTCTTTGTGGCGCATTAGGATCATATCTTCTACCCCCGCCAAAGCCAAATCCTCCTCCAAAAAAGGACTCAAAAACTTCACTCAAATCACCAAAACCGTTTGCGAAAGGTCCTTGCGAACTAAAACCTGCTTGATTTAAGCCTTCTTCTCCAAACCTATCATAAGTAGCACGTTTTTCATCATCCATTAGTGTTTCATAAGCCTTGCCCAACTCTTTAAATTTTTCTTCTGCATCAGGTGCTTTATTGACATCCGGATGAAGCGTGCGTGCCATTTTTCTAAAAGCACTTTTTATTTCATCTTTTGTGGCATCTTTTGATACCCCTAATATTTCATAATAATCTGACATATTTATATTTATAGATCAAATGATCTTTTACTCCATTTTATTCTGCGGTAGCCACGTTCACCAATGATGGACGAAGCACTCTATCTCCCATTTTATATCCTTTTTGAAGTTCAGCAATTATTGTGTGTTCCGGATATTCACTTGTAGGGGTCTGCATAACAGCCTCGTGAAAATTCGGATCAAATTCTTTCCCTTCTGCTTCTATAACTTCTAACCCTGATTTTGAAAGTACGTCAAACAACTGTTTATGGATAAGATTGAAACTTTCTCTCAATTTGTCACAATCTTCAACTGTTTCGTTTGCCTTTTCCCCTCTTTCAAAATTATCAAGAACTTCAATAACCTTCTTTAAAGTACTTTCTGCACCATATTTTAATAAACTTTCTCTCTCTTGCGCCTGACGTTTTCTATAATTATCGAAATCAGCTGCAAGTCTGATATATTGATTGTTTAACTCATCATATTTTGATTGTAAATCACTGTTTATTTCATCTTCTTCAACAGGATTCTCTTCTTTTGAATCCAATTCTTCTATATTTTCGGCAATTTCATCCGTATCATCTTTTTTAAAAGGATTTGGCATAATCTCCCCTCCCTCACAATATTTTACATTTATATTATAGATTATCAAGCACAATATACAAGAAATGTTTATTTTTTCTTAATGATTTAAATTTATATTTTTCATGTTCAAGATATAATAGTAAAAAAGGAGAGCAAAATGAAATTTCAAGAAATAAAAAATAATGTATTTTATTGTGGATTAAACGATGTAGACAGAGAAATTTTTGACGAACTTATCCCGTTAGAGAACGGAACAAGCTATAACTCATACTTAGTAAAAGGTTCTGAAAAGACAGCAATAATTGATACAATGTATCCAAAAATGAGTGATGAATATTTAGAAAATTTAGAAGAAAACAACATAACAAACGTTGATTATATTATTGCAAATCACGGAGAACAAGACCATTCAGGAACATTACCTAAAATGCTTGAAAAATACCCTGAAGCTAAAATCATTACAAATCCAACCTGTAAAAATAATTTAATGTCAATGCTATTTGTACCGGAAGATAAAATTATTACAGTACAAAATGAAGAAGAATTATCTCTTGGAGATAAAACTTTAAAATTCATTTTTGCTCCAAATGTACATTGGCCTGATACAATGTTCACCTTAATAAAAGAAGATAACTTACTCTGCACATGTGATTTCTTAGGTGCACATTATACTTTTGAAGATGTTTTTGCCGTACCTTCGGAAGAATTAACAAAAAGTGCTAAAAGATATTATGCAGAAATAATGATGCCGTTTAGAGTAATGTGTAAAAAATATGTTCAAATGATAAAAGATATGAATGTGGATATGATACTTCCAAGCCACGGTCCGGTTCATAAAAATCCTAAATATATTCTTGATTTATATACAGATTGGACTTCTGATATTGGTAAAAACCTTGTATTACTCCCTTATGTTTCTATGTACGGAAGCACAGAAGAAATGATTAACTATCTTTCAGACAAACTTAACCAAAAAGGGATAGATACACTCAAATACGATATTATAACAGGTGACTTAGGTGATTTAGCTATGGCACTTATTGACGGAACAACTATTGTGTTAGGAACATCTATGGTACTTGCAGGACCACACCCTGCATCTGTAAATATTGCATATATTGCAAGTGTTCTTAAACCTAAAGCAAAATTTGCCTCTTTTGTAGGCTCATTTGGCTGGGGAGGAAAACTGTTTGATGTTCTTGGGGAACTTTTAGCAAAACTAAGACTGGATGTAATATCTCCTGTACAAGTTAAAGGCAAACCAACAGAAGAAACCTTCAAACAATTAGATGAAATGGTTAATTCTATTGTTGAAAAACATAAATCATTAAATTTACTATAGATAATATAAAATTTAATTACCTATAAGTTTTCAACAACAATATCACCTTGTCTGAAAATTTTAATATCATCATTTAAAACGCCAATGACAGTAGATGCTGTTCCATTGGCTTTTAAATTATAATCCTTAACAACATAATCAACTTCTGAACCGATATATTTAACCGCTTCATTATATGTTAGGGCAGGAGGTTGAGAAGATAAATTTGCACTCGTTGTAGCGAGCACATGCCCGTCTATTGCTTTACAAATATCAGAAAATACTTCATTATCAGGAACTCTTATCCCGACAGTATCAAGTGAAGATGTTATATAATCAGGGGTTTCAACACTTTTTTCAAGAACTAATGTTAAAGCTCCGGGGAAATATTGTTTCATTAATTTATGCGCCATTTTAGGAATGGTTTTTAAATACTTTAGCAATGGATATACATCGTACGACATAAGAATAAGAGGTTTTTTAGAATCTCTGTGTTTTATTTCATAAATTCTTCTAACCGCTTTTTCGCTTTCTGGCAAACATCCGAGCCCCCAAACTGTGTCGGTAACAAAAGCGATAACCCCATCATTTTTAAGTATATTTTTTATTTTTTCCAGTTCAGTTTTTTCTATCATATTAATAGTATACCTCTAACACAGATATAAAAATTTTATTAATATTTCGCTATTTTCTTAACATTTTCTTGTCAGAACCCACTTTGCTAGTATAAAATAAACAAGGAAAAGAAGAGGAAGAAGAAATATGAACGAATACTTAAAAACCGTAATTGAACAAACCGAATGCAGAAATGAAAAAGAACCCGAATTCTTACAAGCAGTACACGAAGTTTTAACAACAATAGAACCTGTTGTAGAACAAAACAAAGATTTGTATAAAAGTGTTGCTTTATTAGAAAGAATGACTGAACCGGAAAGAGTTATTTTATTCAGAGTTCCTTGGACTAACGACAAAGGAGAAGTTGTTGTAAACAGAGGATACAGAATACAATTCAGCTCTTTAATCGGTCCATACAAAGGTGGATTGAGATTTCATCCTAGTGTAAACCTCAGTATCATGAAGTTCTTAGGTTTCGAACAAATATTTAAAAATGCTTTGACAGGATTACCAATAGGTGGCGCTAAAGGTGGAAGCGACTTTGATCCTAAAGGTAAATCTGATAACGAAATAATGAGATTTTGCCAAAGCTTTATGACAGAGTTATATAGACATATTGGTCAAGATGTCGATGTTCCTGCAGGTGACATTGGTGTTGGCGGACGTGAAATCGGTTATCTTTTTGGTCAATATAAAAGAATTAGAAATGCTTATGAAGGCGGGGTTCTAACAGGAAAAGATATTGTTTATGGCGGTTCTCTTGCCAGAAAAGAAGCTACCGGATATGGTTTGATGTTCTTCATGAGAGAAATGTTAGGTGCTCACAATACTTGTATTATGGGTAAAACAATAACAATTTCAGGCTCAGGAAATGTTGCAATATATGCTTGCGAAAAAGCACAAGCTATGGGTGGTAAAGTCGTTGCAATGAGTGATTCTAATGGTTGCATATATGACGAAAACGGCATTGACCTTGATTGTGTAAAAGAAATCAAAGAAGTTAAAAGAGGAAGAATCAAAGAATATTTAGAATGCCATCCAAATGCTAAATATATAGAAAAATCAGGTGTAGAAAATCCTGTTTGGACAATTAAAACAGACATTGCTCTTCCTTGTGCAACTCAAAATGAACTTATACTGGAAGATGCAAAAAATCTTGTATCAAACGGTGTTATTGCAGTAGGGGAAGGCGCAAATATGCCTTGTTCAGAAGAAGCAACTAAGTACTTACAAGAAAATGGGGTTTTAGTTGCACCTGCAAAAGCATCTAATGCAGGAGGTGTTGCTACATCTGCGATTGAAATGTCTCAAAATAGTATGAGATACTATTATACATTTGAAGAAGTTGAAGCTAAACTTGATTGTATTATGACTAATATTTTCAAAGCTTGCAAAGAAGCTTCAGATGAATATGGTTTAAATAACAATTACGTTGCAGGTGCAAACATTGCTGCTTTCAAAAAACTTGCAGGTGCAATGGTTGCTCAAGGGATTGTATAAAATACAATTACCTTACATATTTTTTCATGAGAAATGGACTCAATATGAGTCCATTTCTTGTTAATATATAACTTTTTGTAACAATATTTATTTGTTTGAAATTACGATAAAATTTTAAACTTTATATGTTTAGACACGATAGTGAAGTGACTTATTAATTAGATTGAGGCATACATGAATTTCAACAAAGATTTAATCAACCACGTAAATGGAAAAACAGTTGAAAAATTTGTAAATGGTGCAAAAGAACTTGCAGGCAAAGTATCTGATGAGCTTGCACCAGGCACTTCAAAAGATATCTCAAAAGGACTAACAGCAGAAGATGCCATAGGCAGAGCATCTTTTTCTATGATGCAAAAAAGTTCTCAATCTGAAATTGGTCAAAAATATAATAAACTCTGCGAAAAATTAGGTTTTAGAGCTGATGGTGACGGATTTGACGCAAAATATTTAAGAGAAGCTTGTTCAAGAGATGGACATCTTGATGCTGAACTCGTTTCTTTAGCTGAAGAATTTACACGATTAGGCGAATTAAAACCGGAAAAACAAAAATTCTGCTGGGATAGCAGTATAAAATATCTTGTTGAACAGGCGAAAAATCCAAAGGGTGGAATTAACGAAGAAGTTACAGATGCAATAAGAACTTTATTGAAAGATGATAAAATTTCTGTTCGTGGAATAGAGAACATCATTAAAGGCTGCACCGAGTGGCATATAGAAAACGGTGAATATATAAACAGTTTTAATAAACAAGCCTTTGAAAAATATAAAGGTTTTATGGATATTAATGGTAAAACCATGTTCGAACAGGATGATGTTTTTACTCTGTATGCAGGAAGAACATATAGCGCTGTTGCAAGACAGGAATCATATCTTAGAAAAGGAGAAGAACACATTTTTGATAATGTTGCCTTCAATTTTGCAAAAAAATTATATGAACAAGGCGAAGATATCCTTCATATGGAATACTTTCTAAAACATTTCCAAACTTATGCAAAAGAGGGAGATAGAGAAATATGTACAGGATTTAGATTTATACCCGATCCTAAAAATGACGGTTGGGCAAAACGTATGATAGAAAAGCTTAAAGAATCTATCAGAGATAAAGAACTTATTGAAGAATGCAAAGTAAATGGAGAAGACAGTCTACACAATCTGCTTGTTGTCGATACCCTTATCAACGACGGTAAAATGTGGCGTATGATGGCAAAATTTCCTCTAAGAGATTTGAAAGATGCAGACGGATATGCAAGAACAGATTGGCTTAGTTATGCGCTTAAAAAAGGTGGTGAACTCCAAACATCTTTCCCATACGATATAAAACGATGTTTGAATAAAAATGGCTCTATTAATGGTCAAGCCTACAGAGAAGTCTTAAAAGGTGAAATTTATTCCGATGCTATTGAACTTACAAGAGTAAACGGAGAAATAAGCTTTGAAAACCTTGCTATTTGGAAGAAGATAATGGCAAAACAAGGGGATGCAAAGTACGAAAGCTATCAAGTTAAGGAAGTATTCGAAGACCTTAGAAATAAAGATGGTATCGTTGATGAATCAATGATTGATTTAGTTGATGAATTTAAGAAATATACTCATTTAGCACCGAAACTTGTTGCTGATTGTATGACAAAGGAACGTATCATTGATACAGATTTACTGCAGTTTAAAAGAGAACTTTGTAAAAGAGATTTATCACAATTTGCAAATGAGTTGTCTAAATTTGCAAAAAATCCTGACGGAACAGCAAATAAAGAAGGTATAACAGCAGTAAAAACTCTTCTTGATTCAGGATTTAAAAATGATTGGTATATAAATAATTTAATACCACACTTCACTAAAGAAGAAAAAATAGATATGGCTGCTCTTAAAAGTTTTGCCGATGATTATGCACAAACTGATCCAAAAATAAGAGATTCTCTGATGTGGTCGCTTATTAACTATGGTTCGAACACTTTCAGCAAAGCAAACTATAAGGCACTTAAAGAGGCTATGTCTAATCCTGAAATCGCACCGCTAATGAAAGATAGTGTATGTGCTCAGATAGTTAAGGCAAAATTTGAGCCAATTAAACTAAAAACAGAGACAAAAGCCACCGATGACTGGACAATGTACAATTTTGCCCACCTAAAGGATAAAGAAATTGCTACCCTTGAAAAGAACGGATATTCCGCAAAATTCTATAAGGAATTAGGTATTGGTAAAAAATACTTTGTTGAAACATCAAAAGAATCAGTTACAAAATTTGAAGAAAGCTTTTTAAAAGGCGCTGAATTAGAAGAAAAAATCAAGAAAGTAAATGTTGATACACCTGTATCATTGACTTATACAAAAGAACAGCTTACATCAGACATACAAAAAGAACTTGAAAAATTACCTGAAGATTCAAGAAAAACTCTTGAGCACGCATTCAAACTTCAATTTGGAGAGAAAAGTCTTGAAGGTTTCCCGCAAAGGATGCCATTAGAAACTACACCTCCTGCAGGCATGGAAGATGGATTTAAAGCTATAAATGAGAAAATAAATAAATTTTATTCTTCTGAATTTAAGTCCGATTCATCTGAATTAGCCGAAATATATAATGAAATTTCTTCGGCAATTCCGGAGTTTAGAATGATTGTAGGCAATACTCAAAATGGAAAAAGAGTAGATGCAACTGTCTTAAAACAGCTAAAAACATTAGTTCAATCGCCTGAATATCAGTACTTACCACAAGAAGAAAAAACAGTGGCTAAAATGACCGTACTTATGAATTCAATGGGATATGTCGATAGTAAAGCGGGAATAGTAACAAGAAAATTCCACACAGATAATGACGGAATTATGTTAACAATAAATGCCAATTGGACTAAAAAAGGTGAATATGCCAATTCTATATTAGACAGGTTTGGATTACCGGAAAAAGATAAATACAGAATTGTTCAACTTGTTGAAGATATCGGATGGGCTAAAAAACTTGAAGCAGGTGAGTTAAAACCGTTTGATATTGCTGTAAATCAAAGATATAAAGGTGACGAAATTATATCGCCTTTGATTGAAAAGGTTGTAACCGGAGAATGTAAATTTGACAGGGAAGCTGTTATAAAAGAAGCAAAGGCGTTACATAAGAGTCAACAACTATTCTTCCCTGCAAAATTAGAAGAATTTGAACCGTATATTGAAACAACTGTAATTAATGGGCAAGAATTAAAATATGTAGATTTAAGCAGACCTGAATTAAAAGATAAAGCTGTATTGGGGCATTTCTTAGGGTATGACAATTTTGACCATACACTTAATATAATTAGAAACAAAGCATATCGTTCTGCTTTTTCTGCATCAGCTATCAAAGGCGGCGAACAAAGCTCGCAATTTGCAGGAAGAAGCTCAGGTATCGCATTTGATTGCGACAATGTTAATATAGCATACGCAAGCCATAACAATATAGATTCAGGTTTTGGGAAAACCTATGAACATTTAAAAGAAGCAATGTCTGGTGGAGGCTCAAAAGATATTAAGGCGCAGATGAGAGAATCTTTAAACTTGTCTGATGAAGAGTATGGGTTGCTAATGGAGCAAATCGTGCACTCAGGCGGTGAAAAAGAAATAACAGATTGTGTAATAAATGGTAGAACCATAAAAAAAGAAGATATTATAAGAAGTTATAAAGAAGGAATGGAAAGCATTTTAAATTATAGAGGTCAGAATGAAACAACCGTTTTGAATCCTCGTCCTATGGCAATTGTCGGGCTTGGTGAAAGCATAAATGATTACTCAATGAGTCATGCTGTAAATATGGCACAGGCTAATGATATGATTCTTTTATTCAAACCAATAAAAAGATGATAAATTTAGCAATATTTTACAATACTCATTATCTTGTATTTCTTTTTAATAAAAAAATAAAAATTTTAAAACTATATAAAATATTACAATGATAATTTTATTTATCAGTAAAACAAACAAAAAAGGCACAGACTCCAATCTCATAACTTGGAGCCTGCCCTTTGACAACTAAACTTTAAAATAAAGTCGGGTAGGTAAAATCCGACAGGAAGAATATTAAGCTAAATAATTTATAGGTCGTGTTTGCTTCTGACTAACACCAAACAGTGAGGAAATGTGATTTTTAATACTAACAATGCCTTCATAAATTTCTTTATTTGAATAACCTTCATTCACACTTGTTTTAGGAATTGATGTGCAGGCAATTTGTGGTTTAGACGTACAACTGGCTGGTAATACATCAGTAGAAGTAAATTTTGACCCGTTCATGGGAAACACTACCTTCATAATAAACACCTCGTTTTCGACCACTTTTATTATATAACTTTTTCCATGTTCACACAAGCCTAAAAGTCAATAATAATAATGTTTTAAGCCGTTTTAAAAGTGTAAATTATACAATTCAAGTCGTCAAAATTTAGATATATATCAATTCTTACTTTTTAAAAATAATAAAAATTTTCTCATCATTACTACTAACCTAAGTAAGTAGGGGCGTTTTTAGGACTGTTACCTTTCTTAACTTTATGGTAATATGCATACGTCATAGGGGGTTTGGAGGAGTCAACATAATCTCCGTCCAGTATTTTTCCTATAAATATTGTATGAGTTTCTGTTTCTAATTTGTCGATAATATCACATATTAAGTATCCGACGGAGTTTTTAATAATTTTAAGACCATCTTTTTCAAGACATTCAATTTTGTCAAACTTTTCTCTATCTCTACCTGACATAAACCCAAGAAAGGCGATTGTATTTTGATCAGCATCTTCACCTAAAATTGAAATTGCGAATTTTTTATTTTTTGTCATACATTCGTGGGTAAAATTATTATGATTCATACTAACAGCAACTGTATCATAAGTAACTTGCATAATACTATTAGCAATACATCCTGCATCTCTTTCGCCATCTTTTGTAGATACGGCATATACCCCATATGATAATGCTCTCAAAACCTCTTTATTCATAATAAACACCTTTCTCTTATATCACTCACTGGGTCAATTAACTACTTAGTCACTTATAGTCACTTAGATTATACTAAATAAACAAGGGGGTTTTCAACCCCCTCAAAGATACGTTATTTTGTTAATGTGTGTTTTTTGGCACAATCAATCATTTTATCAATAAGTGCCGAGTTAGAATATACATTCATACCTCCTGTTTCCAAAACTTGCTTAAAACGATTTTCCCAAATATTAAATATCTCCTCTTTATCAAGGCCGATAGCATCACCCATAAATTTTAGCTCGTTATAATCAACAGGAACAGGCAAAGCACCTCGCAAGATATCCACAATATCCAGTCGTTTGTTACGTGGGAAAGCTTTTAAAAAATCAACAACTTTCATTTTTTTAGATTTTAGTGCAGATTTTATTTTAGAAACTGTTTCATCAATTAAAATGGGTTCTTGAGGAAGTCTATATTCTTCAAAAACTTCCGGCTCGACCTCCATAACAGTTGCAATACGTTCCAGAGTTGTTCCTCTTGTAGAAAAAGGAATTGTATTATCGATTAAATTGTAAACATAAGAAAGGGTTACTCCTATCATTTGAGCAAAATCCTTTTTATGCAGATTAGTTTTTTCTAAAAAATCGGCTAATTTTTTAGAACTTTTAGTACTTATTGTTGCTTTCATAAAAATATCCTTTCCTTATTAGTACGATTATAAGCATTATTTTTCTTACATAACTTTTTTATAATCGTTAATAAGATAATCAACATGGCAATATTTATTTGGATTAAATTTATAAAATTTCACAAAAATTAAGTTTTGTTACAAAATCAAAGCCCATTGAAATCAGAGCCTACGGGATGTTTTTACATGTATATGTAGTAAGAACACAAGGAGCTATCCATGGGTGGAATATCCGGCAATCAATATGTGAGAAGTAGTGCAATTACAAGAGATCAGTTTGAAGCGCAATTAAAAGAACAAGGTGTAAAAGGTGAGAAATTAACCAGTGCTTTAAACATCTTTGACAGGTATGCAAAATTAAACACTAATGATACAGATGTAGATAAAGATAAACTCCTTGATGAACAAGAACAACTTGCTGCCAGAGCAAAATTTGATGCTTTAGATACAGATGGGGACGGAGAAGTCGAGAAAAAAGAATATAAAAATGGGGATATAAAAGAGGATAGAAAAGCATATAAAGCGTTTATGGAAGCTTTGAGTACAATAACCTCTAAAGCGGGAGAAAACGGAATCGGAGGCGAAAGAGGAGTAATTATCCAAGATGAGGCAAGCGAACACGGATATACAATTGTAAAAGGTGCAACAACTTCTGCCACAGATGACGATACTGTTGTTGATTACACAACAGAAGAAGTACCTGATGAAAGACAAGAAGAATCGATTGTACAAGACAATACTCCTGTTACGGTTGAACCAGCTTTTAAAGATACTGCTTCAGCAAAACAAGCTATTTATCAATATTTTCTCGGGAATATTGATAGTTCTGATATCGAAAGAGGTATAACTGCAACACTAGAAGATGGCACTGTAGTTATTCCTGATCTACTTGAAAACTTCGTTATACCTGAAATTTCTGAAGGAGGAGCTAATGAAGTAGAAATCACATATAAAGGCAAAAAATATATTCTGAAAAAAGATGGAGATAACTATAATATCTTTGAAAAATTAGAAGATGGCACTACTTCTGCTCCTAAATCATTGAGGGAAGTTATTTTAAATCAAGAAACAACTGATACACATCATAATTACAGAAACAGACATGGAGCTCAAGGCAATAATAAATCTACATACAAGTATGATAATAACATAACAAATTCATCACAAAACAGACGACACGTAAATCCTGTTCAAACCTTCACATCAATGCTGCTGAATAATGATGAAACATCTACACTGGCAATAGATAACGGTCTTACAGGTGAAGCTATCATAAATGTCATTCTTGCAGATAAAGCTGATGCAAGCGCTCAAAAAGAAAAAGGTATCTCTATGGGGGATTTATTAAGATATATTTGGGCATCAGTAGCAGAGGCAAAGACTACAACTGAAAACAGACAAAATTACGGGGTTAGAAGTGCAGCAGGAGATGTTGATTTAGACCTTAAAGATATTAATAATATTGGTATTATATTTAAAAAGTTTGATGAAAATAATGATGGATATCTTAATGCAAGTGAACTGGATAAGCTCATATCAAAATATATACAAGATAAAAAGAGTACTACTACAATTGCAAAAGAATCATACACCCCTGAAACACCACCTGTTAAAACAGAACCTGTCAAACCAACAAAACCAACTCCACAACCGGTAATACAACCACATACAGGGCAGCCGCTTGAACCGAACAGAACAAGGCACCTTGCAGGTACAAATAAAAATCCAAATCAAGATGTGTCTTATCACTATGAAAACGGATTAAGAACCCTCGTTGAAAATGTTGACGGACAAAATCGAGCAGTATTAGACGAAAATATTGCAGAATATACTGATCACGGCTTATTTGGGGCAGGAGAGAAAGACTTTGTAAGAATAAAGGGACTTCCTGCAAATGTCAGAGCTGAAATCGTAAGCGGAAAGCTTCAGAATGATATGAGAGTCAAAGTAGAAGACGCAAACGGAGATGTAAAATATTACACAGTTAAATATGATGGAGCCAATAAAACATACACACTTGGTAATGAAGTAACTAAAAAGGGGACTGAATACTCTGAAGGAACGTCTCCTACAGATAAAAAGAATACTCAACTGTTAACTAATCTCTTCGGAGCAAATAATATACAAGGAATGAAAGTTCCTCAAGGATTAACAGTAGAGACAAAACATAAAAAGACAACCTACAAACTAAACGGAAGAGAAATAAAACCTGATGTTGCAAGAGCATATGTTATTAAACACAATAAAAAACTAAATGCAGAAACAACAACAAAACCAACTCATTTAAATATGCCGACCGATAATAATATTCAAACGACAAGTCAACCTGTTATAAAACCTAAAAGACTTACAGACGAAGAACTACAAGAATATTTAAAAAACGATAGTATGTATCAATCATATAAAAATCATTTAGCTGGACTAAGCGGAAGAATGAATAAAATAGAAACAAAATATGGATTCTCAAGAGGCGATGTATATGGACCGGCAACAATATCAAATATAGAAGAATCTAAACAATATCAAGACGATAGCCTTCAATTTTCAATTAATTCAGAACAATTTAAGAATTATAGCGAAGTAATGGCTACTTGGCAAGATGGAAGGAAAATAAATTTTGTGCGACACGGAACTATAACTTATACAAATGTAGAAACAATAACATTAACAAACGGTCAACACGCATATAAATCTGATCAAGGATTTTTCTATCCATACATAGATGGTAGCATAGGTGGACCACAGATCTCTAATGATAGCGAATTGATTCCATCAAAACATAGATTAAACTTAATCTCAACATAATTTACCCCTATGCTTTGACTCTTGAGAACACTTCAACGTTGATATCATCGAAAGTGTTATCAAAGAAAAAGGCTGAACTTGCGACCATAGAAGCATTATCAGTACAATATTTCATAATAGGGGCATTCACTCTGTAACCTTCTTTTTCAAATTCAAAGACTTTTCGTCTTATCTCAGAGTTTGCGGCAACACCACCTGCGATAACAACTTGGTTATAACCTTTTACCTCAAGTGCGTGTTTTACTTTTTTAATCAACGTTTCAGATACGCATTCCTGAAAACTTGCACAAATATCATTAAGTGGCAACTCTTTACCATCAAATGATTTTACAAGCCTTGATGCGGCTGTTTTTAACCCGCTAAAGCTAAAATCAAATTCTCCGACTTTTGCCTCAGGAAGTTTAAATGCGTGAGGGTTACCCTCTTGCGCCAATTTGTCAAGCCTTGGGCCACCCGGATATGGCAAACCAATTAAACGGGCAACTTTATCATAAGCTTCACCTACTGCATCATCAATTGTTTCGCCTATAATATCCAGTTCTGAATAGGACTTCACATCTATAATTTGAGTATGACCTCCACTAACCAACAAAGCGATAAATGGCGGTTTTAAATCAGTATCAATAAAATTTGCACTAACGTGTGCATTTAAATGATTAACCCCAATAAAAGGTTTATCGTGAACCAGTGCTAAAGTTTTAGCAGCATTAAGACCGACTAACAAACATCCGACTAACCCCGGGCCAACCGTTGCAGCAAACGCATCAATATCATCGGGCGACATATTTGCTTCTTTAAAAGCCTTGTCAATAACAACGTTTATTGCTTCGAGGTGTTCTCTTGCCGCAATTTCAGGAATTACTCCGCCAAATTGCTCATGAGTTTTAATTTGAGAAGCTACAACATTTGAAAGAACCTCTCTCCCGCCTTTTACAATTGCACACGCTGTTTCATCACAACTTGACTCAATTGCCATTATCACACTATCATTATTTAATTTTATCGCATCTTCACTGAATAATTTATTTTTAGTTTTGTTCATAGTAAAATTATACAATAAAATTTATTATTATATAATTTCCATTATCAATTTCCCATTCATAAATTGGACTATTGATAATACAGGGAGAAACCAAAAATTGCAATTCATAGATAACACAAAAATAAAATTAGTTTCAGGTCGAGGCGGCAACGGAATGGTAGCATGGCGCCGTGAAAAGTATGTCGACAAGGGTGGGCCTGCCGGTGGTGATGGCGGAAACGGCGGAGATGTATACCTTGTAGCTGACGAAGGATTGTCAACTCTCCTTGACTTCAAATTTCGCTCTGTATTTAAAGCAGAAAACGGTGAGAATGGCGGAATCAAAGGGATGCACGGAAAATGTGCAAAACATTTATATATAAAAGTACCTCTCGGCACAGTTGTAACAGATGATAAAACGGGTGCCGTAATAGGTAATTTAACGGAAGCCGGACAAACAGTCCTAATAGCTAAAGGTGGCAGAGGCGGACGAGGAAACGCAAGATTTGCAACTCCTCAAAAAAGAGCCCCTCAATACTGTGAACCCGGAGAACCAGGTATAGAAAGATTAGTTGGCTTAGAACTAAAACTCATTTCTGATATTGGGTTACTTGGTATGCCTAATGCCGGAAAATCAACATTTATAAGTGTTGTTAGCTCAGCAAAACCTAAAATTGCAGATTATCCGTTTACAACACTTGTTCCAAATCTGGGAGTTGTTAAAAAACCTAATGGAGATGGTTTTGTAATTGCAGATATTCCGGGACTCATAGAAGGAGCCAGCGAAGGAGTGGGGCTTGGATACGAATTTCTTCGCCACGTTGAAAGATGCAGATTTTTAATTCATATAGTAGATATTACCCAAGAAAACCCTCTTGAAAATTTTAAAATTATTAATAATGAGCTAAAAAAACACTCAGAAGCATTAGCACAAAGATATCAAATTGTTGTACTCAATAAAATTGATGCGGTTGATGAAGAAAGAAAAAATGAAGTTCTAAAAGAATTTCAAGAATACATGCCAGACAAAGAAATTTTCACTATGTCAGCAGCGACAAGAGAAAATGTAGATGAGCTTATGTATTTTGTATCTGATAAAGTAGACGAAATTGAACGACCAACGATAGAAGTGCATGTTGAAGAAGATACCGGTGCATATGATAATGATGACAGCAACTTCGAAATTTTCAAACTTGATAAAAACACATTTATGGTTCAAGGCGGAAAAATAAAACGACTTGCAAGTGTAACAGATGCACGAAATCCTGAACAAATTATAAGACTACAGCACATTATGACTGCAATGGGAGTTTTTGAAGAATTAAAAGCAAAAGGGATAAAAAACGGTGATACTTTAATTATTGATCACCTGGAATTAGTTCACTATGATGACTCATTGTGGGATGAAGGAAACGGATATTAAACAAACGGTAAAAAATATGGAACAAGAAAGATTAATCAACAGAAAACCAATAGTAGCGATAGTAGGACGTCCAAATGTAGGGAAATCCACTCTTGTAAACAGACTTGTCGGAAACAGACAGTCAATAGTGGATGACATGCCGGGAGTAACCAGAGATAGAATATATTTTGACGTTGAATGGCAACACAAACAATTTACAGTCATAGATACAGGCGGGATTATTCCCGGAGACGAAGATGAAATTATGGTATCTATTTATGACCAAGCAAAAATAGCTTGTGACGAAGCGGATAAAATTGTATTTATTACAGATGGAAAAGAAGGAATAAATCCAATTGATTACGATATAGCAAATATCCTTCGTCAATCGGGAAAACCGGTTTTTTTAGCTGTTAACAAAATCGATTCACACAACGCAACGTTGATGACTTCTGAGTTTTATGCATTAGCAATAGGTGATCCTATCGCAATTTCAGCCCTACACGGCTCTGGCGGTGTTGGTGACTTGTTAGATATGATAACAGAAGATTTTATTGCTGAAGAAGATTTACCGGAAGAAGAAAAAATAATCAAAATTGCTATCGTTGGACGACCAAATGCAGGAAAATCTTCAATCGTAAATTCACTATTAGGAGAAAATAGAGTTATTGTATCAGATGTTTCCGGAACAACAAGAGATAGTATTGACAGCAAACTAACATACGAAGGACAAGAATTTATTATAATCGATACAGCAGGTATTAGAAAAAAAGCGAAAGTAGATTACGGCGTTGAAAAATTTGCAGTAGATAGGGCAATTCGTTCCATAAGAGAATGTGACGTTGCAATACTGGTAATTGATGCAAAAGAAGGAATTGCTGATCAGGATAAAAAAATCGCATCAATAATTACTGAAGCAGGAAAAGGAATGATTATTGCCGTAAACAAATGGGATTTAATAGAAGACAAAAAAGCTAATACAATCAATAAATTTGAAGCAAATTTAGTAAATGAAATTCCATTTTTAGACTATGTGCCAAAAATATACATTAGCGCAAAAACTCATCAACGTTTAAACAATATTTTCACAAAAACAAATGAAGTATATGCAGAATGCACAAAACGTGTTGCAACAGGACTATTAAACAAAGTTGTTAACGACGCATACGTAATGAATCCTCCTCAAAGTGTAAAAAATAAACGATTAAAAATCTTGTACACTACACAAGTAGGAGTTCAACCACCGACATTTGTGCTATTCACAAACAATGGAACTCTCCTAAAAGACCATTACAAACGCTACATTGAAAACAAACTCAGAGAAGCTTTTGGATTCTTCGGAACATGCGTGAGAATTTCTGTAAGAGAACGTTCCAACAAAAAGGGGTAAATGAATAAATGGGTGAATGTAGATAAATACTTAGAACCTTTACTTTATATTTATTAAAATTTGTGGTTTAATAAAGATATTATGAGAGAATTTGAATTAAAAAACGGAATAAAATCCGTATACAAAAAAAATAATGAAACACCAAGAATGGCAATTACAATGAATTTTTCTATTAACGAAGAAGAAAAATTTGCCGGAGTGTATTCTTTAATGACAAGATTACTTTTGCAAGGTACAGAAAAATACAATAACGAAGAACTTGCAAAAATATTAGATGAAAACGGCATAGAGCTAATAGCAGACATGAAACAAGATTATTTACGTTTCAGATTGTTATGTTTGAATGAAGATTTTCCGAAAGCAATAGAGTTATTAGAAGAAATAGTTAAAAAATCAACATTTAAAGAATTTGAAAAAGAAAAAATAAAGATGCGTGGAGAATTAATTGCCGAATTGGACTCTGCACGATTAAAAGTATCTGATGCTTTTGTAAAAACAGTATATGAAAACCATTATTATGGACATACATATACAAACATCCTTGAATCACTTGATAGTATAACCCAAGAAGATGTTATTAATTCATATAAGAGAATACTTTCTACCAGTAAAAAAGTTATAGCTGTTGTAGGAAGCATTGAAGAAGAAGATGTAATAAATCTTTTAGAAAAACATTTTGATGATTTAGAAAACAATAATAATGCAAAAAAAACATATACATCTCCTGTATTGGACAGAGAAAAAAGAACAGAAGTCATAAAAGAAGATGCACAACAAGCACAAATTCTTCAAGGTTGGCTCGTTCCAACATACAAAGAAGAAGATTATCCTGTTATGCTGGTAATAAATACTATATTAGGTGCAAGCGGTCTTTCTTCAAGATTATTTAGAGAGCTTAGAGAAAAGAAAGGGTTAGCTTATACAGTTAGAACTTCTTGCGAAATAAAAGAGCTCGCAGCACTATTTAGTATTTATATTGCAACAGAACCTTCTAACATAGATACGTGTTTAAAAGGGTTTAAAGAAGAAATTGATAAAATAAAAACAGAACTTGTATCAGAAGAAGAAATAAGAAGTGCTAAAAACAACATCTACGGCAAACATCAATTCATTGTTGAAACCAATTTCCAACAATCAACCTCAATGGCATATTATGGAATAATTGGATTACCGTTCGGATATTATGAAACAATGCACGAAAAAATTAACAACGTAACACCTGAACAAGTGATGGAATGCGCAAACAAATATTTCACAGATAATACCGTTATTACGATATTACATCCGTAATTGACTATGTGAACGGTATTGAATAAACAATTTATACAAAAAGAGAGGCAGACCGAAGTCCGCCTCTCTTAATAAAAATTAGATTAAAAGCTTATACAGCTTTTTGAACTTTTCCTGCTTTTAAACAAGATGTACAAACTGTCATTTTCTTTGTATTACCATTTACATTAACTCTAACTGTTTGCAAGTTAGGAGTTTGTCTGTGTACAATTTGTTTATGAGAAAATGTTAATTTTGCTGCCTTTAACGGAGTTTTACCGCATACTTCACATTGTTTTGACATAATAAGTCCTTCCTATATATAACTAGTGTATTTATACAATATCGTAAATATAATCAGATTACAAGCGATTTAATTAAAAATGTTAAGTTGAGTAACGTCATTAAAAAAAGGAATGTAAAACTTTTTGTTTTCCATTCCCTTTTTTATAAACTATTATAATTCAACGTATTCTTCTAATTTTTTACGTCTGTTTGGATGACGAAGTTTTCTTAATGCTTTAGCTTCAATCTGTCTGATACGTTCACGAGTAACACCAAACAATTGACCAACTTCTTCTAATGTTCTTTGACGGCCATCATCCATACCAAAACGTAATCTTAATACATCACGTTCACGAGCTGATAATGTACATAAAACCTCTGCCAAATCTTCTTTTAAAAGTTCTGAAGCAACTGTTTTAATAGGCGCATCTGCTGCAGTATCTTCAATAAAATCACCCAATCTTGAATCTTCTTCTTTACCGATAGGTGTTTCTAATGAAAGTGGTTCTTGCGCAATTTTTATAATATCTCTTAACTTAGATATTGAGACGCCCATTTCTGCTGCTAATTCTTCTTCAGAAGGCTTTTTAGAACGTTCTTGAGCTAATCTTCTTGTAACCTTTTTCAACTTATTAATAGTTTCTACCATGTGAACAGGAATACGAATTGTTCTTGCCTGATCAGCAATAGCTCTTGTAATAGCTTGTCTAATCCACCAAGTTGCATATGTAGAGAACTTAAATCCTCTTTCGTGATCAAATTTTTCTGCTGCTCTGATTAGACCTAAGTTACCTTCTTGAATAAGGTCTAAGAACAACATACCACGCCCTACATATTTCTTTGCAATACTAACAACCAATCTAAGGTTTGCTTGAACTAATTTTTTCTTTGCTCTATCACCCGGAGTACCACCCTTCATAATTTGACGAGCAAGTTCTATTTCTTCAGCTGTTGATAACAATTTTATACGTCCGATTTCACGCAAGTATAATCTAACCGGATCTTCTACGGCAACTCCTTTTGGCATTTCAAGTGAAGGTGCTAACATTGAAGGATCTTCTGACATATAACTGTCTTTTTTCATTGACATTTTATCAACAGATATTATATCTTCAATACTATCAGATGCTAAACTATCTGAAATATAATCAGTTTTATCGTCTTCAAAATCAATTACATCCAGTCTTTCATCTTCTTCTACACTAATAATTGATGAATTTGGTTCTTTGTTCATATATTATAAATCTCCATTCGCTTTCAATTTGTCACGCAGTGCCATTTGTAACTTCAATGCTTCAATGTCATCATCGTTCGCTGCACTATACTTCCTTTGCAATTCCTTAGTTGCTTTTTCGTTCGCTAACCTACTGATTTTTAGTTTCATATCTTCTATTGCTTGACTTAGGTCGCTTGCAGAGAGTCCTTTGAAGGAATCGGCTATATACACTAACTCGGTTAATAGCTGCGTCTTTTCTGTGTCTTCTATGAACTCTGTAAACAGTTTTTCTCGAAGACCCTTGACATTATTTACCGTATTTATGATTTTGTCAATTGTATTTTTTACAATTATTAACATTTCGTCTGTAAAGACTGATGTCGGTATCATTTCACTTATTTGAGGTAAAGTAATTTGATTTCCATCTATTAAATAAACGCTCAATAAATTTTTTTGCGCAATATCCATGATTTGTAAAGATTTCGTTACATTTGATTTTACAGAAGATGTCGGAATAGGTGCAAAAGTGTTATCTTCTACAAACTTGGACTGCTTACGAATTTCCAACGCAAGACCTTCTTCTGAAACATCAAGAGCAGTCGCAACCATTTTTATATATTCACCTTGAATAACTCTATTGTGTATTTCGCACAAAATTGGTATTACCTCTTGAACTATTTGAGCCTTTTCTTGTGGAGAACCTGCTGTATGACTTCGTTTTAAAACATTATTAAGCTCAAAATCAATCAAAAGAGGAGCATTTTTAATATGCTGCCTCATTGCATCCGCACCATATGCTCGAATATATTCATCAGGATCTTTTCCCTCCGGTGGAGAAACAACTCTTATCTCACAAGCATAATTTTCATCACCTGAACTTACATGACTTTCATCGAATTGTTTAATATTACCTAAAGATTTAAACACCTCTCTAATTGTCTCCCCGCCTTTAGTTGTTGCATTCACCCCTGCACTATCGGTATCAAAAGATAAATATATTCTACGAGATTTTGTATAACGAGAAAGTAATCTTACATGCTCTTGAGTAAATGCTGTACCGCAAGATGCCACGCAATTTTTAATACCATGCGCTTGAGTCGATATAACATCAAAATAACCTTCCATGATAATTACGGAATCTTCTTCTTTTATAGACTCTTTTGCCGTATATAAACCAAATAATATTTTTCTCTTGTTATAAATCAAAGAATCAGCAGAATTTAAATATTTAGGATTTTGTCCCTCGTCAACAGCTCTTGCACCAAATGCAACATATTCACCATCTTCATTTTGAATAGGTATGATTATTCTATTTCTAAATCTATCTATCCAATTTCCCTTAGAACTTTTTAGAATAAGACCTGCTTTTTCCAAAACTTCTTCTGAAAATTTATCTTTCAAATGGTCGTATAATTTTTGGTAATCATTTGGCGCCCAACCCAAAGAAAACAATTCAACAATATCATCACCGATACTTCTTTGTTTTAAATAGGAAGTTGCTTTTGCTGAATCTTTATCAAGAGTCAGTTGTTTTTGATAAAACTTTACAGCTTCTCTGCAAGCTTTTTTCATTTCAGCTTTAATTTCTTTATTTTGGGGTTTGAATCCTGTATTTTTAGGCATTTCGATGCCAAAACGTTCTGCAAGTTCGGCTATCAACTCTTTGAAATCCTGATTACGAGTTTTTAATAAAAAAGTTAGAGCATCTCCGCCTTCACCACAACTAAAACATTTATATATCCCTTTTGACGGACTAACACACAAAGAAGGCTTTTTATCATTATGAAAAGGACATAATCCCCAATAGTTTGCTCCGGATTTTTTCAGCACAACAGATTGGGATACAACATCCACTATATCTAACCTGTCCTTAATCTGTGATATAACTTCCTCGTAAGTCAGCGCCATATTAATATAATACCACTAACAAACATATACTAACAAAATATCATGCAATTAGAGGAGCACTTCTCCCGCATTAAAAATCTCTTATATTGGATTTCTAAAAAAACATGTGATATCTCTATTGGTAACAATGTCTCTTTTACTTATATCCCTCAAATAATATTTGAGGGTTTATTTTTGTAAAGATGTACATACTTGATTTAAAATTTAGTATAATAACTTTAAAGAGGGTTATAACAGATGAAAAAACAAGCAATTGCATACGTCCACACTCATTGGGATAGAGAATGGTATAGAGAATACGAAATATTTAGAATGAGATTACTTCGTGTTTTTGACAACGTATTAGATATGCTTGAAAACAATACACTACCTTCTTTTTATTTTGACGGACAAACGTCTGCTTTGCTTGATTATCTTGAAATAAGACCTGAGAAAGAAGATATAATAAGAAAATTCATAAAAGAAAAACGTTTATTTATCGGACCTTTTTATTGTCTTGTAGATGAATTTTTAACAGATGAAAATTGCTTTAGAAAAAATCTTGAATTAGGACTAAAAACAGCAAAAGATTTTGGATGCGAAGATTTCACCGCATATTTTGCTGATACATTTGGGCACAGCGCCTCTACTCTTTCTATTCTCAAAGAGTTTGGAATAAACAGTGCCGTAGTTTGGAGAGGTTGCGGAGATATCCCATCAGAATTTTCTTGGCAAGGAATAGATACAATCAACCTTGTCAGAGGTTACTTTAATGACGTTTTTTCAACGAATTGGGATATTAATAAAAAAGCTGATTTCCTAAAAAATAATCTCGATAAAATATCAGAGAAATCCGGAAACACGCTTCTTCTTCCTATAGGAGCTGATCATCTTGGAGTAGAAACAAATTTACTTGAACAAATATCTGAAATAAATTCACTTTTAAAAGACTACGAAATTAAAATTGGGACAATTTTTGAATATATAAACAAAGTAAAAAACAGATTTAATGAATATAAACTTGAAGGAGAGCTTAGAGATAACTCGAAAACTTTTATTCTTGAAGGTTCTTATTCATCAAGATTAGATATAAAAAGATATAACGTAGAAACTTGTCACAAACTTGATATTGCAGATAGATTAGTTCATTATTTTAATGAAGAAAAATATTATCCAATTATTAATTATGCATACAAATTACTTTTACAAAATCAAGCTCACGACAGCATTTGCGGGTGTTCAACAGATGATGTCCACAAAGAAAATATTATTAGATACAAAAAAATCCAACAAATTGCTGACAATATTATAGAAGAAATCAGATTTGGACATAACTTTAACAATTCCAAAATAATTAATTTATCAGATAAACCGTTTAATGGGGTTATTGAACTAAAATCTACTAAAGATTTACCACTACAAAAAATAAAAACAGAAAAAGGCTTTGATAGAGAAATCTTAACGAACACACAAAAAATACCAATAACGGAGGATTATACAAACATATATACTTATCTTGCTCAAGTTGAAGCAAAAGAAGGGATCCAAGATTTCACACATAACGAAACAGAAAGTGACCTGTTTATAGCAGAAAACTGCATTGGAAATTCAAATATATTTTTAATAGTCGAAAATAATGAAATTAGAATAGGAAACAAATTAATAAAAATCATAGATTTTATTGACAACGGAGATAGCTATAATACCGGTTATGCAGAAAACGACAGCGGAATTGAAGGAAAAATTCTTTCAACAAATATAATAGAAGAAGGAGAAACACGCTCTACATTAGGTATAAATATCGACTTAGGAGATATACTCCACCTTGAAGTTTCACTGGATAATTATTCCGAAATTTTAATGTTTAATATCAAGTGGGGAAATACAAAAACAAATCATTTAACAGAATTTGTCATAGATACTCTTGAAGACATTAAAACAACTATATCAGAAGATTTTAACAATATTATAAAAAGAGATTTTGAAACAAACTATGATGTAAGAGCAAATCTTCCAAAAGAAAAAGGTATAGAAGTAAAAGCAAACAATGCCCCAATGCACAGAGGAGTATGTGCTAACAATATTGGTGTGGTAACAATTGGACTAACCCAATACGAAATATATAAAACAGAATTACGTATACCAATATTAAGATCAACAGGAGTAATCTCTAATCCCCAAAACCCGTCAAGAACAACTCCTGCAGGACCGCCAATAGAATGTAAAGACTTACAACAGCTAGGAGACAATTCCTCAAAATTCGGAATATTTTTAGGAGAAAATCTACAAGATAAAATTGAAAAAGTTTTTCATAAAACAATTGTTTTATAGTAAAAATGAACTATTGATTTTTTCAAAAACAGATGTATCATAAAACATAAGATATTAATTTATGTTAATGTTAATATTACTAAATAACAAAATAAATAATTAAGTGCTTTAATACTATTGTGTAGAAAATATAGGTGCAAAAATGGGAATAGAAATAGATAAATATAACGGAAGAAATACACCACAAGAACTTGTAGATATTTATCGCATAAATTCAGAAATCAAAAAAAGCGTGCAAAAAACAAATTCTGCTCAAAAATCACAACCAAAGGAAGAAGAAAATCCTGAGGCACACCTTGACACATATAAAAAACACGCTGTATCAAACTCTATAGAAAAACAAATAAAAGAACAAGAAGCAAAAATAAAAGAGTTGAACGAAAATCTGGAAGGATTAAAAGAAACCTACAATTCAGCATGGGATGATAAACGTTCAGCAATTCTTGAAAAAAATGCAAAAGCAAGAGAATTATATAAAAAAGAAATATCTGAAAGCAGCATAAAAAGAATGTTTTCAAATTGGAGAAAAAAATATCTTGCAAACAAGGATGATGCTGCGACAGAAAAAGAATATAACATGTCAAATTTAAGTTATGCAGACGCAATAGAAGCAAGCCGTCTTGCCGGATTAGATTATGACACGGCAGATGATGAAGCTGTAAAAGCAATGAAAGCATACAGTTCTGCAGACATTGATTATACTGTAGGATTATGGAATAAACGTGATGCATATTGGGATTTAGCGAAAATGTACCAAAATCTCGGATTCGCCAAAATGAGAGAAGACAGATTTAATTAAACTATCTTCTAACACTTCTTTTTATCACATCAGAAACCCACGGAACATAACTTAATTGTCCTTGTAAAGATGTTAGTGCCAAGTAAATGATAATTAATGATACAGTTCCTGTAACGACAGAGTATCTGCCAAAGAAAACCGTAGCATTAAGATAAAATAACAATTTCAATACCAGCATATTTATAAATGGTATAAAACTCAATATTTGCGCAATTAAAGAAACGAATACTGTCAACAACCAATAAAACATAACTAAAAAGAATGATTGAAAAATATGATATTGTAAAAACGGAGACAAAAACCCGCCTCTAATAGCATTTATTACTAACCAAATAAAACCTACTAATCCAAAGGAAAAATAGTTAACTGCAACCAAAACCCTCTCAAAAACAGATGGTTTTGGAGAAAAACTGTTATGTCTATCTCTAAAATTCTGCAACGACTTCATCCTTTCTGCTGTCTTCAATAAAATCTTCTAATACTTGAATATAAACAAGCTTAAACTCATCATTTTCAGGACTAAGACCAACTGCAGCCTTATAAGAATAGATAGAACGTTCTATTTCATTATTCATATAATATGTGTTTGCAATCAATATATAAAGATCAGGATCAAGCTGTGTAATTTTTAAAGCTTCTTTATAAGCTTCTTCAGCTTCAGCGAATCTTCTTTGGTTAGAGTACATATTACCCAGCAGAATATGAGCTTTAGCCTGTGATGGATCAATTTCAATTGCTTTTTTGTACAATTCAATTGCTTCATCATAATGACCAAAATCAGATTTAGAAATTGCATAACAAATATATGCTCTATAAATGCTATCACCCTCAAGGGTTAATGCTTTTTCAAAATACTGGTTAGCACGAGCTTCGTCTTTTTTCAATGACAAAGTATTAGCCAAACATAAAGCAACTGTTTGATTATCAGGCTCTAGGCTAAAAACTTGTGAGTAATACTGAAAAGCACCGTCATAATCAAACAATTTAAAACATACATTACCTAAATCTACTAATGCAGTTAAATTTTGCGGATCAAGAGATAAAGCTTTTTCGTAATATGCTTTTGCTTCGACATAATCTTCGAAATCGTGATATAACAACGCAATAGAATTGTAGATTTCAGGTTCGGTTGAAATAAAATCAAGTGTTCTGTTATACCATCTCAAAGCTTTTGAGAAATTTTTCATTTCAGCATATGTATTTGCCAAATTATAATAAACCATATAATTAGTAGGGTTTACCACCATAGCACGTTCAAAATACTTTAGAGCTTTTCTATATTCTTTTTCGAAGAAATAAATACTACCCACATTAAGAATAGCTTGTTCATCTTGAGGGTCAATTGATAACAAAGTATCATATACCGAAATAACCTTATCATAATCCTCTTGCATTGCATAATATTTAGCAAGTTCGTGGTAATTGTCAGTATTTTTAGGATCTCTAGCCATTGCCAGAACGACTTTTTGTATATTTTGCCTTAGCTCTAATTCTTCTTGATTTTCCATAATTATTTTATGCCTTATTTTATCTACCTGTTTTATTTTATACTATTTTTTAGAATTGGTAAAGTAGTTAAACCTGTTAAAATTAGTTATATTCAGAATATTCTTCAGACTCTTTCATCCATTCATCAGTGGAAATACTAAAAGCATGATTCCAAAATTTTTCTATAGCATAAGTTTCACGTTCTTCTTTATGAAGAATATGAACTACAACATCACTATAATCAAGCAAATTCCAGCGATTCCGCATATCATTTTCCATGCGGTTTGGTTGTCTGGAGAAGAATTCTTTTAGTTTAAGTTTTACAGTTTCAGTTAATGCTTTGACTTGCGTACTTGCTTCAGCAGAACATATCACAAAATAATCAGCAAAGGAAGAAACATTACTAATATTTAGGATTGTAATATCTTTTCCCAGCTTTTCATCCAATATTCTTGCGATAACACAAGCTAACTTATACGAAGTAATCTCTTTTTCTTTTTCCATTTTTAAATTCCATTATAAATTGTTTTCTATATTCTTAATTAGCTCTAAACGATGAGAGTGTCTTTCTCCATTTGAGAAAGGGGTTTCCAACCATAGTTTTACAATATCGATTGCCAAATCTTGTCCGGTAATTCTTTCTCCAAGACACAATATATTAGAATTATTGTGTTCACGAGTCATTCTTGCAGAGAACGTATCAGTACAATGGGAAGCCCTTATACCTTTGAACTTATTAGCAACAATCGACATACCGATTCCAGTACCACAAACTAAAATACCTCTACCATCTGTTTCTATAACTTTTTTAGCCACTTTTTCAGCAAAGACAGGATAATCACAAGAATCTAAAGAATTTGTTCCTACATCCTCAAATTCATAACCGAGAGGGGTGAAAACCTCTTTAATTTTTTCTTTTAGATTATACCCGCCATGATCCGAACCAATAAATATTTTCGCCATATAAATTCCTTTTATATTTTTTCTTATTGTAACAAAAACTTAACAATTGTACAAGTTTTACTAAAGTTTTTTACAAAACGAACCGTAGTATAAATTGTTAGTACATAGTTTTGATTAGAGGATAAGGTTATGGATAAGTATTTTAACGTGGATGTAGATGAAATGATGGTTGATTATGCGGAAATGACAGGATTTAATTTTAACTGTCAAGCGTTTCAAGAAATAAAAAGAGAAGTTGGAGAATACGCAAAACAACCATATACATTCAAATATGGCAATTATGACATGGTAGATTATTTGCATTCTTTATGTCAAGGAGCGTAATCTATGAGAAAAAAAGATTTTGAAAACGGCTGTTTTTCGGGTGACTGGACAGAAATGGAGGCAAATTACAATTTCACCCCAAAACAACGTAAGGACCTAGCGACTCTACTCTTGGAGTTAGCGGATATGAAAAAAGAATTTGATGTAATAGTAGAGAAAAAGAACAGATTATCAAATCTGTGGAAATTTTATAACGGAGGTATTGCAACAGAACAATAAATACGAAAACAACAAAAAACAAACAGGGTTAGCCAATAGCTAACCTTGTTTTATTTTATATAAAAATTTTCATGCCTGATATTGTAAAGATTTAATACAAAAATAACAAAAAATATTTTGAGAATTGTTGTTTTAGTTAGATAATAAATAAAAATCTAACAAGGGACTCGAAAATGAAAATTTGGCGCATATCAAGAGAAAAAATAGCTCAAAAAATAGAACAAAACAAATTAAAGAGAATAGAAGAGTATACAAAGGTATCAACAGCATTTAAACCTGAAGATTCAGCAATCATAAGAGAAAATCTTGATTCAATAGCAAGATATGCAAAGAGAAACAATTGCAATTTAGAATTTGTACCAAGCAAGAGAATATTAGGTGCGCCTAAAATGAGAGTATTAGACAGAACAGCAGAAAGTTCAGGGTATACACAAGGAGACACATTGAAAGGTGAAGTATTATTGCCTGCTCATATGGGAACGAAAGAGGAAGTACTCAATGCGATAAAAACAAATGCTGCAAAAATACTTTATGGCGAAAAATAGAAAATAGAAAATATAATAATAAAAACAGGTAAGCAAATGAAACTTACCTGTTTTTTTATTTTCAATTTTATGATATATTATAAAAATCAGCGGCGGGAAAATCGCATAAAAATAGTAGAAAAAACTAAAAGATAGTCATATCAATGGAGAGGTGTCCGAGTGGTTTAAGGTGCAAACCTGGAACGTTTGTGTGGGGGAAACTCCACCGCGGGTTCGAATCCCGCCTTCTCCGAATTTATAAAATAAAAACAGGGTTTATCCCTGTTTTTGTTTTATCAAAATAGAACAGCGGATGAGAACCACAAAGCGAAGCTTTGTCTTTGGTTCGAACAAGCCCGAGCAAAGGAATGAGCAACAAAATTGCGAAAGGTGAAGCACGAATAAATCAAAACCACGCTTTTGATTTTGAGTGCGAACGGTTCCGTTTAACGCGAGGGCGCAGTTGTTAAATACAATCCCACCTTCTCCAAATTTATCAAATAAAAACAGGGTTTATCCCTGTTTTTGTTTTATCAAAATAGAACAGCGGTATAGTTATATTTTTTTGTCCATTTTGCTCGGAAGTAAACAAATGTAGGTTGGGCATACTTGCCCAACACCACTAAATTGTAGCGGTAGAAAGTTGGCTGAGAATTTAAATTTCAAATCGGACGAAAACTAACTTGTCTTGCACTTTTTTACTCCTTTTTTGCACTATTCTTGCACATTTTTGCACATAATTGCACCAAAAAGTTATTGTTGGGTTGAAAACCCAACCTACAGGCTCAGGCGATAATGACAGTATAGAAATTGGTGTTAATAAAGCCAACATTATTATACGTTATGATGTTAAAATTGACGGAGAAGGTCACATCATTGAAGATGAGTCTAAGAATATGTATATTACAAATACTGCTGATTTTGGTGATACCACAAAAGGTGTGAAAGTTACAGACCAATTTGTCAGCGGACATAGTATTGAATCAATAAAAACGGCTGATAATTATACTTTGACAACAACACAAATTAGTGCATTACGTTCTGCTATTGCAACTTGGTTATCCGATAGTCAGTATGATAGTGTACAGGCAGTTCTTAACAGTGGTGATGAAACTGTTATTGGTAATCTGATTGCAGAATTCCAAAAAGCCGAATGGCAACAATCAAACGTTTAATGATTTATAATAAAATATTTTTATCAATAAAAAAAGGACAAGCTTTTGCTTGTCCTCTTTTGTCGACGGCGGGACTGTCTTGGATTTGCTCCACGCTCACAGAGTTTTGTTTTCGGTACTTCGTACCTGCCAACAAAATCTGTTCGCCATCCGGACTAACTTCGTGTCGTCCGTCCGCAAATCCGCTGTCTTGCTGCGCTCGCGCTAAACGGCGGGACTAGTATCGGATTATTGTTTCACACTTCGCAGTCGCTCACTTTATTTTGTTTTCACAAAATTGTCGTTCGCTTTGCTCCGTGCTACTTCGAGTTTGTAGGTTGGGGGTTCTACCACAACAATAACTTTTATTGTAAAATCAACTTATGAATTACAAAAGAGTTTTTGTTCCTAATATTTTAAGTATTTCTAAAAAATAGTTTATTATACTATTGTATTCAATATTTATATATTTAAATTTTAACAATCCAATCCATACATATCAAAAATTTTACGCAGTATACGTCATATATGTAATTGGGGCATCTTTAATAGTCAGCTGTTTTTTCTCTTTAATACAATTATCAATTTTATTCAAAATTTCTTTATTATCCGTTGTAAAACCATATTTCCTATAAAAAATATGAGGAGGAATAAAATCACCTTCCATTAAAGCAGCTGCCATAACTCTCATATTCCCGCCAAAATTCAATTTCTTACTCAAATTTTTCGCAAAATCTAAAAATTTTCTGCCGTATCCTTTACCCCTTTCGGATTTTTCTATAACTAATTTTTCTATATATAAATCCGTTCTTTTTTCATAGGCAACAGACATTTCACCAATATATTTCCCTGTCTGAGTATCAAGCATACGAAACTCTCGTCCGTTATTTGGATTGTATAAGACAATTTTGGGAATATTTTTAACTGTTTGAAAATTTACTAACATTGTTGATTTGCTTTTTTATACACGATACAATTTCATTGTATTTGTTGAATTTATTTTTACAACAAAAAACCTTCCTATGTAAACATTAATTTAATATTACACAGGAAGGATTAATACAAATTCAAAAATTATAATGACTCTGCCCAAGCTTTAAGCTCATCAACAGATGGATTATGATTTAAAATTTTTCCTTCGATAACTTCGCACGAATCAGCAACACTTGGTCTTATATTATCAACGGTTTTACCAAATCCGCTTCCGCCGGAAGTTGCAAAAAGAATAATCTTTTTATTTGAAAAATCATATTTTTCTAAAAAAGTATTCACAATAGTAGGCGCTATATACCACCAAACAGGAAATCCGACAAAAATCTCATCATATTCTTCAACATGAGCATCATCCTCAACGATATCAGGTCGTGAATTGTGATCTCTCATCTCAACTGTACTTCTTGCGTTTTTGTCCATCCAATTCAAATCAGCATCAGTATAAGGCACCGCAGGTTTAATCTCATATAAATCACCCTCTATTGCAGATGCTAAATTTTGCGCAACTTCTTTTGTAACACCACTTGCTGAAAAATATGCTACTAATTTCTTTGTCATAATATCTAACCTTTCTTCTATCGTATAAAGTTTGTGAAAACTATTTCTTCTTGTTTTGGCAATTGAACACCTGCTTTTTCCCCTGCTTCACGACATTTAAGATGCCAAGCCATATTTCTTGCAACTATTCTCATATTTTGCATACCTTCTTCATCCTGAAGGACTTCATCAGGAGTATGACCATGAACCATATTCCAATATCTGCCTGAAATTATCGGCATTTGTGAAATTGTAAAATATTTATTTATCTGATCAAGAGTGGCAGTCGTTCCGGAACGTCTTGCACTGGCAACAGCTGTTCCGGGTTTATACGCAAAAATATCCCCTCTGCCTGACATAAATGCAGAAAAGAACGCTCTATCTAAAAATGCTGTTATACCTCCGCATGCAGAACCATAATGAACAGGTGTTCCAAATACAAAGCCATCAAAATCCTTGCATTTTTCTACAAAATTATTAACATCGTCATCACTTATTACACATTTACCTATCTTTGCACATGCCCCGCAGGCTCTACAAGGTGTTAGGGACTTAATTCCGATTTGATAAATTTCAGACTCAATTCCTTCCTCTTTTAAAGTTTTAGAAATTTCTTCTAATGCAGTATAAGTGCATCCGTTTTTATGCGGTGAGCCGTTAAACAATAATACTTTCATAATATTTTATCCTTATCCTTTGTAATTTTCTTTTACATAATCATTCACAAGTTTTGTACCAAGATTTCCTGCTGTACGATTTTGTTCTTTTGCTAAAACTTTGAACTTTTCAAATATTTCATTGTCAACAAGTAATACAAACCTTTTCTTTTCTTCTGCCATTTAATCAATTCCTTATTTTAAGTAATATTGCACATACTTACAAGTTTATTGTAATTTTATTGACATATCAATTGTAATTATATTATAATCATGGTGCAATTAACTTACAATCAAATTACAACTAAGGAGGAACAATGGAAAAAGAATCAAACCTAGCAGAACTCACTAAATACGCATCCGACAAATTATTAGAGTCTGTATATTTAATCGATGCTTTAGAAGAACTTACCGATATTGATCCAAAATGTGGAACTATTATATCTATTATTAAAAATAACATTAATTTTGCCTTTGATAATATTGAACAATGCCGTAATAAAATTTATATTTTGGATTAGTCGTGAATTTTTTAATTTATGCCTTAAACTACAACTCTTTTGAATAATCTATACCGATGTTTCAAGCCTTACATATTGCATATTAGCCCTCTCCTTTTTACATAAACACTATTAAACTACATTTATAATATCACCTTAGAGTAACTATCAGTCAATGGTATATTTTCTACAACATAGCAAATTATTTTTTGCAAATATTTTCCCAAAACACTTTAAAAAAGTTTGGACGAGTCGGTCTTTTATCATTTGGTACAAATGGAGAAATTAAGCTTTCAAAAAAACCTTTATAATACGAACGACCGGCTCTTGATTTATTAATATAATTTATTTCAGAATATGCATCATTATGAAAAGAATCCTCACTCCACTTTGGATGTTTTCTTAGGCCGTATTCATGAATATCTAAATCGTTTCTCTCTTTCCTTATATAATCAGCTTTATCGCCAAATGAGGTACATAATATGTATTTACCTTTATTTGGTTTACCCGTTTCAGAATCTATAAATTGTCTTGTTTCTATTGACCTGTAAAACATATCAGATTTACCATCGTGAAAATTAACAGAATACTTTTCTGTTAATGTTACTTCATCACGAAATGCATCTACTGTTTTCCCAAATTTTTGTCTGATAAGATTTACTTGAGTCGGCGGATCACCTTTTGCATTCTTTAACAAACAAAATCCATCTGCCCGCTTTGAGAGAGCATATTTGAATGCATTATATTCATCTTGTGATAATCCTAATATTTTTCTTATCATCTGCTTTGTTTGTTAGTTAATACACACATGATTAATGTTATATTAACTTGCATATATTTACAACATTCATTATAAAAAAATTTTTATTTTATAACAAAAACTAGCAAAAAAAATTTTTACGTACTTTTAATAAATAATCACAAACGAAAGGTTAACCAAACATGAATACAATTACTCCAATTACTTCTTACAACAACAGACCAAGCTTCGGGGCATTCACAAGACCATCACAGTCAATAATGAGCCATTTTTCCGAAGTAATAAATGGACTCACTCCTGAAAATAGAGCTATATTTGTAAGCGCAGTAGATAAATATGTCAAAAAAGCAGAATCTTGTCCTGTTCCTATTGGTCACAGTCTGTTGCAAGGATATCCAGCACACTACGCACCAATCGTTGACGGACAAAAAATATTAACGAATAAAGAACATAAAATGGAAGCAAATTACATTCTTGATGTTATGGATAGAGCCGTACAAAAAGCTGAAAATAAAGCAGATGCAGATAAAAATATTTTAGCACTCCAAAAAATATTTAAAATTCAATAATAAAATATTTATAAAAATATTATTGAGAATTATTATTAAGGTAGAAACCCCAACCTACATCTAAATACGTGTTGAAAGAGTTTATTAATAATGTTATAATTCCATTATGAAGGATATTGCATATATAATAAATAAACTAAATAATAAAATAAAGTCAGTTTTTTCTAATTTTAATGGAATTTATTTATATGGTTCGTACGCAAATAATACTCAAACTGAAACAAGTGATATTGATATTGTTGCAATATTTGAGAATACACTTAATCATAATGACAGATTACAACTATGGACTATTATTGGAGAATTAGAATTAGAATTAGATATTTCTTTAGATTTACACCCAATGTCAAAAAAAGACTTAATGCAAAATGAGATATACCATAATCAAGTTGTAAACAAAGGAGTCTTTTATGGAGTATAATCTTGAATTGATAAATAAAGCAATTCAAAAATCTGATGAAGCTATGTTATCGGCTTTATCAAATTTTAAAGATAAACATTATGATGCTTGCCAAAACAGATTATATTATTCAATTTTTTATATGGTTAGTGCTTTAGCATACAAAGAAAATTTTATAACTTCCAAACATTCACAACTTATGGGCTGGTTTAATAAAAAATATATTTATGATGAAAATATTTTTGACACAAAAATATATGCTATATACAGAGAGTCCTTTTCAAACAGACAAAAATCTGACTACGACTTCACATATACTCCAACAGAAGAAGATTTAATTATTTCGATAGAAGAAACAAAATATTTTTTGAATTCGCTAAAAGAATATTTATCAAAACTATTAGGGTAGAAACCACAACTTACATTTCTGAATGGTTCTCGTCCTTACTAATTTATTAATATAATTAAAAATGTCGAAGATGGGACATCTTGCTGCGCTCACGTTAAACGGAAACGTTCACAATTAAATCCAAAAGCGTGGTTTTGGATTATAATTGTTCACATTTCGCAACTTCGTTGCTCATTCCTCTGTTCGCTTGCGCCGAACCCACTTGTGCTTCGCACAGGTAGATTAAAGCCCTCACCTTTTCAATATAAAAAGAGGAATAACAAATGTCATTCCTCTTTTTATTGTCGAAGATGGGACTGTCTTGGTCGTTCGCTTATAACGTGTCTTCGGTTTATCTTTTTACAAACTTCGTTTGTTTCAAAGATTAAACCTTCGCACTCAGCTCACTCCCGCTCGAACCTAACCAAGCTCCGCTTGGTGTAATTTAACATACAGAACAAGATGTAATTAACTATGAGATGGAGATTAAAAATATAAAGCATATTCACTTGTGTCAACAAGTTCTAAAAAAGTAATTATACTTGGGCCAACCTTAAAAGCCCATTCATTAAGATATGCACTATCATTACCATAAAAGTTTGGAAACCAATCTTTTGGATCATTATATTTTTGATAATAAGATTTATCATTACCTTTCATCAATGAACTTGTAACAGAACCACCGTATATTTTTGAATCACGATTAAAAAATAAACCCTTTTTGTAACTTCCAAAGGCTTCAGAGTATTTATACTGTATTATTTGTTTAGTATCAGCATCAAATTGGATACATATACAGTTAATATCTTTGAGAAGTTTTACAACTTTTAAAGCGGTTGCTGTGAAAGAGGTATCGTATTTTTTCGATATATTTTCGACTATCTGTTTAAAATCCGAACCGTACTGTTCTATTTTACCAATAGTACTTGATGGAATTAATAATTCAGAGGCAAAAGTATTTGCTTCATATTCTTTAGTAAATGAATATTTCTTAGCATGTAAATTGCTTTTATCTAGCATTAACTGCTGAGTTAAATAATCAGCATGAGCAGGAATAAAACAATGGCCTAACTCATGTGCAAGCGTAAACCGACAATGCCTTCTTTTTGTAATATCTGTTATATCTTGAAATGATCTTCCGTAAAATTTTGAATTTATATAAATTCGCCGTTGACCGTCTTTTGATAGTTCTGTAATTGCATATTCAGAATTATCTTCAAATTTTTTATCTGTAAACTTACAAGTAATGCCTAATTCTTCAATATATTCCAATATTTCAAATACATCTATTGGTATTGTTTCAGTCCCAATTGTATCGGATAACAATCTGGTTGCATAATTAGATACATCTACATTTGGAAGAAAATAGGGATTAGTTGTCATTTTTTATCATCTTCCTATAAACTTTGATAATTTCATCTGTTGTCGCATTTTTAGTAAAATTACTTGCACATTCTTGTAAATTTTTAATTGCTTGCTCTCTTACTTCGCCTGTATAAATATCATCCATAGAAACTCCCAATGCTTCCACAATTTTAGAAAGAGTTTTTTCTGACGGATAACGTTGGCCGTTTTCAATCATGGGAATTACTGTTCTTGCTAGTTTCGATTTTTGAGCTAATTCCGTTTGTGTAAGTCCAATTGATTCTCTAAGTTCTTTTATTCTTAGTCCTATAGCACTTTTTGAATTTTCCATAATAATACCTCTTGACATGTAACAAAAAAAGTGTTACATTATTCATGTCACAAATTTCTTGTTACATAAGTATAAAGGAAAAACTTATGAAAAGCAAGAGGAGGTGAGTGGAAAGGTGATGCAAGAATTGTGGCAGAGATACAGTAAAAAGTCAAAAAGGAGACAAAGCAATGGCATTAAACACATTAACAAAACAAAGTGCATATGATGAAATTAAAAGCTATATTACTTCAAATACATTAGGTTCTAATTACAGTTCTTGGTATGTAGGAATTGCAAACGATCCGGAACGCAGATTATTTCAAGAACACGAAGTTAACAAAGGAAATGGGCGTTGGATATATGCAAAATGTTATAGTGACTCTTCTGCAAGAGAGGTAGAAAATGCTCTTATAGACAATTTAGGAACACATGGTGGACCTGGCGGTGGAGATGATTCTACCATATACGTATATGCATATGAAATAAAAAGTTATACAAAAGAATAAGGAGAAAAGTAATGTTTGATGAAATCGAAATAGATATACCATGTCCAAATTGCGATAATAAACTAAAAACAACTGTCAAAAAATTAAGAACGAATCCCGTTTTGCATTGTAAGCATTGTGGTGATGATATCAAAATAAATGCTGACACAAGTAAGTTTGATAGGGAAACGCAAAAAGTTGAAAAAAGTCTTAAAAAGTTGAAACAAACACTTAAAAAATTTGGCAGGTAAAACACTCTTGAAAGAGTGTTTTACCTTTACAGCAAATCATTCAACAAATTCATACATTTGATTTTTTGTTGAAGGTTTGCTCTTCCGTAAACATTTAAAGTGAATGATACATTTTTGTGTCCTAATATTTCTGACAGGGATTTTATATCAAAATCCGAAATTTCTATTGCTCTAATTGCAAATGTATGACGAAGTTCATGAAATTTTACCGGTGTTAGTTCATGTTTTTTCACAAATCTTGCAAAAAATTGTCTATAAACTCTTGGTTCTGTCGGGGTTGATTTCCCTGTTAAAAAATAGTGATTAGGATTATTTGTATAAAACTTTTTTATAATATTCATTAATAATGATGGTACGGGAATAGTTCTTTGCGAACTTTTTGTTTTGGGTGCGCCGATGTGAATATATGATGTTTTCTTTAATTTATCATAAATTCTTTGTACAGTTTTGTTAACAGTTATAGTATTATTGCACAAAGATATATCTGACATTTGTAAACCGCAAAGTTCTCCTATCCTCAATCCGGTAAATAGCGTCAGTAATATTCCAACAGATTTTCTTGTTAAATTCAAATAAATTGCTTGTATCAGCATTTGTTCTTCGTCCTTGGATAATGCTATAACTTTTTTAATTGCCGAATCTTTTGGGTAGTCTATTAAATCCCAATTTAATGCGGCAATTACTCTTGATTTATATGCAAAATTTAATGTTAGCCTTAAGACAAGAATGATATCCCTTATAGTTTTTACTGTAAGACCGCCGGAATTATCAAGTCGTCCATTATTAAAAAGATAAAAAATAAATTCCTGAATTTTTGGTTCTGTTATATCGCATATTTTTTGTGTCCCAAAATACGGTATCAGATGATTTTCAACAATAAGTAAAAATCCGGCATAAGTTGATTGGGTAACCATAGCCTGTTTTTCTTTTAACCATAAATGTGTCAATGTTTTAAAAGTAGTGTTTTTTGTTAGTTTTGTCATAATAAATACCTCCTTATATCTATTTATTAAGGTATTTATAAGATTTCTTGACCTCAAGTTATCATCTTGAAGACAGGGGTAAATGTAATAAAAATACATGTGCCAACGCACGCAATGTCCCCAAACTCCGCTTTAAAGGGTATAATGATG
>CADBUZ010000005.1 GCA_902797985.1 uncultured bacterium | reverse complement strand
TCTTTCAGTTGGTATTACTTGAGATAATTTTCCTCCGATTTTGTCATCCGCTTCAAACATTTCAACTTTATAACCATGTCTTAATAATTGCCAAGCGGCAGAAATACCGGCCACACCCGAACCAATAATTGCAATACATTCTTTATGCGTAATTTCAACGGGATTCAGTTTTATATCTTTAGATAAAGAACCGAGCATTTTAACATCTAACGGTTCATCAAAATTGCCTCTTGAACAGTGGTTTAAACACAAATTAGGACAAACCTGACCACAAACACTTGCAGGAAAAGGGCTGTAATCTAAAACCAATTCAAGTGCTTCTTTAACACGTCCTGAGCGAAGAAGCGAAAATCTTTTTTGTGTCGGGATTTTAATGGGGCAATTGTATTCACAAGGTGCTGAATACGCATAATTTTTCCAGTTCGGCTTACGCAATCTTGAAACACCTGTTTGCACTAAATCATACGATTTAAAATCATCCTGAATTAAATCAGAAAATATTGAACCGCCAATTTCATCAAACCACTTGTTTACCCTAAATGTTTTTAAAGAAATATCATTATGTTTTTGTCTTTCTTCATAGGTTTTTGCTACAATCTTATGCCATGGGGTAAATGTGTTTGGTTTCTGTGAGAAATTACTCAATATATCGTAAATATCTTCTTTGTGAATTTCCGATAAAAATGTTTTTAAGCCTGCCCTTAAAAATTCCCTGTCGTTTTCATCTAAATCAAGTAAATAAACATCTTCAGAAAGATTTTTTATATTACCTCTGACATAAACAATCCCGCCAACCATACCGACACAGGCTCTATCACCCAAAACAGATTGCATATTTTCACAATTTAAACCACAGACAACGGCAATTCCGCCGCCCATAAATTCAAATGAAAATGAGCCTGTTGAACCCAACACCCATAATTCAGGAGCAGTAAATTTAGGATCTTTTTTCATCAAAGCACCCGAACGTGTACCAACATTTCCGCCTATGTAAATTTTCCCTGATGCAGCACAATGTCCAGTTGTATCTCCACTATCACCGTTTACAACTATTTTTGCGCCACTATTTAACCAACCTGTATCAGCAGGAGCGGAGCCTTCCACATAAATATTTGTGCCACTTGCTCCCATTGCACCAACTCGTTGACCTGGGTTTGTAACGTGAAAGTTTAAATTTTCACCATTTTTAGACCAAACAGAACCTCCGATATTATGTTGTCCGCATGCATTTATCTCAAAATCAGTAGCACCTTCTTCAACTGCACTCCAAATCTCTTGCATTAAATTTTGCGTAGAAGTTCTTTTATCATTTTCAATTGTATTTATTATTTTTTTAGCACACATATTGAATATTTAACCTTTCCGCAACATTTTTATCAACGCAAACAAGAGCATCAGATCGTCCAATCGGCAGGGTTGAATTACCGACAGGCGCAAGGAGTTTTTTTAGTTCAATATCTGTTGCACAAATGTAATTAACGATATTTTCCGCTACTCTATCAACGTCAAGTCTTTGCATTAATTTTGGATTTTGAGTTGTTATTCCTATTGGACACTTGCCTGTATTACATCCGTTACATTTACCAAAATCATTTCCGACACAGCCTGCAATTTGGAGTATCAATTTTCCTATAAACACTCCGCTTGCACCTAAACATATCATTTTGAAAGTGTCTGCTGCGAGATTTCCGTTCATTCCGATACCGCCTCCTGCAAATATCGGTATTTGGCCTTGTTTTCCTTGATGGACTGCTGCCAAATAGCAATCTCTTAATTTTGACACAATCGGATGTCCTGTGTGGTTTAAAGAAATCTCATGAGCAGCACCAGTCCCTCCTTGCAGACCATCAATAAAGAACCCGCCTACGATATTGTATGGGTCACGAAGCAAGTTATTATATACACTTACGCTTGTTGAAGATGCCGCAACTTTAATCGCAACCGGAACTTTAAACTTAAAAGCACAGTTCATAGATAAAAACATCTTCTGAACACTTTCTTCTATTGAATAAAGTCCCTGATGATTAGGAGGAGAAAGTAAATCTGCTTTAGGAACACCTCTTATTTCTTGAATTAGTTTTACATTCTTTTCTGCCATTAAAAGTCCGCCGTCACCCGGCTTTGCCCCTTGTCCGATTTTAATTAAGATTCCGGCAGGATCTTCTTGCATATATGGCATAGAATTAATTATTCTATTCCAACCGAAATGACCTGAAGCTATTTGAAGTATCATATATTTTAAATATTTCGAACGTAAAAGTTTGTCAGGTATTCCTCCTTCACCTGTTGCCATTCTTATCGGGATTCCTTTAATCTCATTTAAGTATGCAGTAGCTATAGCTATAGCTTCCCACATTCTTGGAGATAATGCTCCGATTGACATATCGGAGAATATAATTGGGTAAATGGATTTATTAACCGGTAATTTCTCGTTTCCCTTTTCCTGCAATTCTCCATTTACCAAATCAAAATTAAGACTATCTGCGCTTACAACTCTGCCTAAATTAGTTCTTAAATCAAAAGTATGTCTAATAGCATCAAGTGAAGGGTCTGTCATTTGAGAGATTCGACCGACTTTAATTTTGTCTAAGGTTCTACCTTCTGTATGCAGATTGCTTCTACCGCCACGTTTTACTGATTGAGAAGTTTTTGCTCTGTATCTTGTTCCAAAGATTTCAGTTTGATTTCGGGTAACTTTTATAGCACCGTTTGGGCAAACTTTTGTACAAATTCCACACCCCCTGCAAAAGTTATTGGCATCAATGACTTGTCTTATTACAGGAATTGCTTTTTGGTCCTCGTCGATTTGAAAACCTTCTTCATTTGATATAGCTCTAACTTTTTTTCTTTTTTGAACATCAACTTTAATAGCGCCGAAAGAACACGCTGCTACACAATGTCCGCAAAGCATACATTTATCACTATTGTATTCAACTATCCAAGGCAAATCATCTTTTGATATGCTATTTATATTTATATCTGTCATTGAGCAATCCTTTGAATATTTAAATCATTATCTACTACAACCAGTTCTCTTTCATTTGTGTAGATATCTTTAGTCATATCTCTATTCTGTAATATTTCATTAGCGCCGCAAACTTCTGATGTCATAATTACCATCTCAATATCATTATTATATTTACCCTTGCATATGACTGTTGGTCTTAATTTTTTTGAATCTATTACATTAAACATTGTGCCATCAGGCAAAACTCCAATAGTTGTATTGGGCCCATTTATTTCTAAATTTTGCAAAGATGATTTGATTCTTTCCAGTTTCCATTTCATCAAACGGAAGCGGTGTTAAAACGTGCTTATAATATTTTAGTGGCCACTTTAAAATTTTATGAATATAATGAAGTGTGTATAAAAAGCACTGTGAATCACTTTCAAATCCAATATATCCTTTATGAAGTTTTTGCTGTATTAACTTATTTTTTTCGTAAAAGGTATTTTCACCGTTTGTTAGCGTCGTATATCCTTGTAAGAAAAATGGGTGTGCCGCATAACGGACTATATCATAGTTTGTATTTTGTCTGCATTGAGCTGTTATAATTTTAGATTTTAAATTAACGTCCTCGCTCCAGAGGTTAAAATATGTTTAAAATATGTACCAATATCATTTGGATCTCCTATTTCTTTTAGAGAAATGACATCAGGATAAAAAGAATATACAAAACCTTCTTCATTTTTTTCTAAATAAGCTCTTAATTTTAATCTTGTATCAAGAAGTAACTCCTCTTTTTCTTCTTGAGTTGCATTTTTATAGGTTTTTGGATATTGAAACACCTCAAAAACGTAGTTTGGCATTGTTTCTATTTTTAATGATTTATCAGGATAAACTTCTGGGGTATATTGAAAAATTCTTACAAAACCTATTTGATGAAGTAAATCTTCTGCATACTTCATACCCTCATCCGTTACAGCCATTGATAAAATTGGCAAGTCTTTGTAATTTTCAAAAATACCGCCTAAATCCTGCATAATAAATGCAAACCCTGAATTGTCGTGTCCCTTTTGTTGCGAACGCATTAATTTCAGAGCAAGGCTTGGGTGTATATAATGTTTCGACTTAATTGAACCTATTCTGCACATGTTTCAATTATCTATCAGTGTCGCAATACCGTCAATTCTGACGGTTTGTTAAGAATTCTAAAGTTTTTTGTTTTTGAATATTTTTAAATGATTTTTTATTGATTTTTTAGTATTTTAATTAAAAAATTGGGTATTTTTTAAGATTTTAGTTAAAAATAAATTTAATTTTAATAAAAACTTCCCAAAAATTCTTCATTTTACAGTTGTTTACAAATTAATATAGTTTAAATATTAGAAATATTTTTTTATTATTATAATTATGACAAATATAAAATTTACAAAAATGAACGGTCTTGGTAATGATTTTGTTATTCTTGATTTTGAGGAATATCAAAAAACAAAACTTGCACCTGATGAATTAGCGATAAAATTATGTAATAGAAATTTTTGTATTGGGGCTGATGGTTTGATTATAGTTAATCCCAATAGTAATAAAGCTGATATTTCTTGGATATTTTACAATTCTGACGGTTCAGTTGCTCAAATGTGCGGAAACGGGATGAGGTGTTTTGCAAAGTATGTATATGATAATAAAATCACCAATAAAAAGGAATTTTCTGTTGAAACAAAAGCGGGAATTATTATTCCTAATATAATTTCAGAAAACGAAGTTTGTGTAAATATGGGAATACCAATATTAGAGCCAAACAAAATTCCTTGTAAAACCAAAACAAATTTAAATATACCTTATACTATTGATAATAAAGAATTTTTGCTAAACACAGTAAGCATGGGGAACCCTCATTGCGTTATTTTTGTAAAAAAGGATAGCAAAAGCCTTGCCACAAAATATGGTGCAAAAATTGAAGTAGACACATTATTCCCTGAAAAAACAAATGTTGAATTTGTTGAAATATTATCAAAAGATGAAGTGGTTATAAATGTTTGGGAAAGAGGATGCGGAATAACATCGGCTTGTGGCACAGGTGCTTGTGCAGCAGTTGTTGTAGGAATTTTAAACGGCTTTTTAAATAATTGTGTAAAAGCAAATTTACCAGGTGGTGTACTAAAAATCGAATGGAGAGAATGCACTGCAGACATAAAACATTCTGTTTTTATGACAGGAAGAGCTGATTATTCTTTCATAGGAGAAGTAATTATTTAAAAAAATTATAAAATCTTTCCATTGCTTCAGTTGTTTTTTCTGTCGTATTAAATGATGTTAATCTGAACCAATTTTCACCGTTTTTGCCAAAACCGCTGCCCGGAGTTCCAACAATACCGATTTTAGTTAATAATAGATCAAAGAAATCCCAAGAATTCATATTATTTGGACACTTTAACCATATATACGGTGAATTTTTGCCGCCTGTATACTTTATGTTTAATTTATCAAGAGTATTGCTTATGATTTTAGCATTATGCTTGTAGTAATTTAGATTTTTCTTTATTTGTTTTTGACCTTCAGTTGTAAATATTGCACTTGCTCCCCTTTGTATAATGTATGGGACGCCATTGAATTTTGTTGTTTGTCGGCGAAGCCACATTTTATTGAGATTCATATTGTCATAATTTAAATTATCAGGAACAATTGTATATCCGCATCTTGTACCAGTAAAACCTGCCGTTTTAGATAAAGAACAAAATTCTATTGCACAAGATTTAGCGCCATCTATTTCATAAATACTTCTTGGAAATCTATCTCCTGAGATAAAACTTTCATAAGCAGAATCAAAAAGAATAATAGCATTGTTTAAAATTGCATAATCTATCCATTTTTTAAGTTGTTCTTTATTATATACCGCTCCTGTCGGGTTATTTGGGGAGCAAATATAAATTATATCTGCTCTAATTTTATCATCAGGTAAGGGTAAAAAATTATTTTCTTCGTTTGCATCTATATAAACGATTTTTCTTCCCGCCATAAGGTTTGTATCAACATAAACAGGATAAACAGGATCTGGTATTAAACAAATATTGTTTTTTGTGAATAAATCTAAAATATTTCCTAAATCACTTTTAGCGCCATCCGATATAAAGATTTCATTGAGCTTAAGCGAAACATTAAAATTTTTATAATAATTTTGAATTGAAGTTTTCAAAAAATCATATCCTTGTTCTGGTCCATAACCTTTAAATGTTTCTTTACAACTCATTTCATTAACAGCATTATGCAAAGCTTCAATTACTGCAGGACAAAGAGGTAACGTAACATCTCCAATGCCTAATTTTATTATTTCCATATTTGGTTTTTTTGAAGAAAAATCGCTAATTTTCTTAGCAATAGTTGAAAAAAGATAACTCTCGTTTAATTTTTTATAATTTTCATTAATGTTCATATTTACCTCGCTTAAATTTAACTTAATTTGTGCAGAATAAGCTTATTTAAGTTTGGTTATCATGATTCTAGCATAAACATTTAAAATATAATATATAATTGAACTTTTATTAATGAATGCAAAAATTATATTTTTTAAATATTATTAATTAGACATATTAAAAGTATTGTTTGTACGAGAGGGGAGCCAGCATACGGCGATTACTCGTGAGGTAAACAAAATAAAATAGCAAGGGAGAGATTGTCTTGACCTGTTCGCGTTAAACGTGTCTGCGAGTTTTGACTTTAAGAATTAAATTCTTTCGTCAAAAACTCTCTGCACTCTGCTCACAGGTCGCTCGAACTAGAAAGAGTTCTCATCATACCCAACAAATAAAAAAGAGATAATAAAAATTATCTCTTTTTTATTAGCAAGGGAGAGATTCGAACTCTCGACCTCACGGACTGTGCCGAGTACAAACAATTAAGTATTGTTTGTACGAGAGGGGAGCCAGCATACGGCGATTACTCGTGAGGTAAACAAAATAAAATAGCAAGGGAGAGATTCGAACTCTCGACCTCACGGGTATGAGCCGTGCGCTCTCACCAACTGAGCTACCTTGCCATATTTGTTCTTTATATTCAATTGTCTTGGCTCAGTTGCTTCGAGGCTCAGTTGCTTCGAGCGCTGCTCTCACTTTTTAACCTTTTGTTCGCTTTGCTCACGGGAGCTACCTTGCCATATTTGTTCTTTATATTCAATTGTCTTAGTTGATTATCACATAACCACGCTTAAATTTCAAGTGTTTTATTGTTAAAATTTTTATTTATTTTTTTTATTATTTATAAGATAATTATTTTATCTATATAAGAGGGATTGTATGTCTAAAAAAATTTTAATTATAAGAATGGGGGCTATAGGAGATGTCGTCCACACATCTGTCATTCCTTATTCTATAAAACAAAAACATCCGGAATATGAAATTCATTATTTATCAAGAGGTGCATCTTTAAGTTTATTGGAGAATTGTCCATATGTTGATAAAATTATAAAATATGATGAAAAAACTTTTGACACATTAAAAATATTATATAAAGAGCGATATGATATAATTATTTCTTTAAGCAGAACTTTACGAGATTATATTTTTTCTTATTTAAGTTTCCCAAAGAGGGCTGTTTTCAGGGGTTATAAAGGTGATTTATGGGTAGAAAATTATTTTTATACTGCAAAAAGAGTTATAAAAGATATAGAATTACCGGATAGATTGTATTTATCAAATGACGAAAAAATTGAAGAAAAAATATCAGATATTTTGAATGAATATCCTAAGCCTCATATAGTAATAAATCCCGGCAGGCAGTCTAATAATGCAAGGCAGGGGCGAGTTTGGAATCTTAAAAAATGGAAAGAGTTATCTGAAAAATTAATTGAAAGATACGGTGGTACTGTATTTGTAAATGGGAGTAAAGGTGAAGTCAGTTTTCATGAAGAATTAAATAATGGGAAATTAGTACTATTTACAGGTAAATTTTCTTTGAAGGAAAGTTGTGCTCTTTTATCTTTGGCAGATATCGTAATTTCCGTTGATTCAGGTCCTGCGCATATAGCAGCTGCTTATGGGGTTAATACAATTTCTATTCTTGGTTCAACTTCACCTGATAAAATCAAACCATATGGGAAAAATGGTTATTACGTTGAGCCAACGAACAAATGTAGATATTGTTGGAAAAAGAAGTGTAAATATTTAAAAGAAGGTGAAATATATTCTCCTTGTATTGAAACGGTTTCCGTTAAAAGCGTGTTAGATAAAATAGAAACAGAAAAGTTGCTATAACTAATCAATTTCTGCAATTGGATAAATTGATTTGTAAAATTTTACAATATTTAAATCTATGTCTGCAAAGAAGCATCCTTGTTCATTTTTTGCATTGGATAGAATTTCTGTTGTTGGTGAGATAATCATTGAATTTCCGATGCAAGAAACGTTATTATTACATTGCCCTATTTGATTACAGGAGATAGTGTAGACAAGATTATCAAACGTACGGGTTCTATTCATAGCAATCCACATATCTTGTGCTGTTTTGAGTGCTGTTTTATCGGTATATATTTCATTTGGCACTACCCACGCTGTTGGTAAAACGATAATTTCTGCACCTGATTTAACTAAATTTTTGTAATGAAGCGGATATCTTATGTCGTAGCATATTCCAATTCCAATTCTTGCAAAATCTAAATCAACTGTTATTTGTCTATCGCCTGCTGTTATTCGTTCGCCTTCTGTTCCACCCATATAATTATATAAATGAATTTTTCGATATTTATCTATTATTTCGCCGTTTCGGTTGATTATAAATGAGGTATTATAAAGTTTGTTTTCCTCTTTTTCTATGACAGTACCAGCAACAATATTTGTGTGATATTTCTTTGCAAGCTCTGAAATAAATTTTATCGTTTCTCCACCGTTAATATCTTCCGGTGAATCAATGAATGATTCATGGTGAATTCCGGTAGAGAAAAATTCCGGCAAAACAACTAAATCAAGATTTTGGTGAGGATTGTTTTTTAAGTAACGTTCAATTTTTTCGAGATTACATTTTTTGTCACCTATTGTAGGTTGAAATTGTATATTTAAAATTCCTGCCAAAACTTTATCCTTTTATATTTTTGGTATATCTTTGCTATTGTTTGCAAGATTATCGATAAGTTTTTTTGCTGTTTTTTGATTATTCATAGTTGCATTTCCACCGATACAACCTCCTTCGCAGCACATAACTTCTATTAAATTACATCCACCTTCACATTCACCCGTTTTAGCGAATTTCTTTAACTGTTTTATGTTATCTTTATTCAAGCCATTGATTATACAAGGTTTTATGACAGATTCATCTTGCAATGATGCTTTAACCGAGTCTGCAACACCGCCTGAATAACCAAAACATCTTGCTTGTTTTGAAGCCTCAACCACATATTTTTCGCCATCACATTCAAGAATTTCTATCTTTTTAGCTACAAATAGTGCTCCAAGTTCTTCATAGTTCATTACATAGTCAACATTTTTGTTGTCGAACCCTTCTGCACGTTTTGCGACGCAAGGGCTGATAAATACAGTTATGGCATCTGGCTCTGCTTTTTTAACAATCTCAGCAGTATAATAAAGAGGTGTTCCTGTATCAGATACATAAGGTTTAATTTCTTGTAAATGTTTTTTTACAAGTTGATTGTATCCTGCGCAGCAAGAAGTTGTCATAAAGTTTTGAATTTTTTCTTCATCTTTTGTTTCTTCTGATTCGCCGTATCCACCCGCATTTGCCCATTCGCTAAGCCATTCTGAATTCTTTTCATTGACTTTAGCCATACGTTCCATAAATTCTTTGGCTTCGTTATTTGCTGTTATATCTGCTCCTTGAGCTACTTCATATACATCATCAAATCCTGCTTTTATTATTGCTGATTTTAATTTGTATATATCTCCGGGGAATTGACCTGCAATTGATGGCGCAATCATTGCAATAACTTTTTTCTTTGATATCATTGCTTTTAAAATATCAATAATTTGGCTTTTTTCGTGTACAGCTCCGAATGGGCATGCAGAGATGCATCTTCCGCAATTGATACATTCTTCATGATTAATACTTGCAAATCCTGTTTCATCCTTTTTAATAGCTCCTACAGGACATGCTTCTTCGCAGGGAACAGTAATTTTAACGATAGCATTATATGGACAAGCATTTACACACATTTTGCATTTTTTACATTTAGAATCATCTATAACTGATCTACCGTCAATAATTGAGATTGCACCAAATTTACAAGTTGATTGACAAGGTCGTGCAACACATCCTTGACATAAATCAGTTACATATATTCTATTTGTGGAACAGCCTTTGCAAGCGGCTTGTAGTACGGTTAAATTCCTTCCGTCAAGCTCGTCTCTTTTTATTGCTTTTTCTGCATAAGTTCCCAGTGAAACAGTTTCATCATCTTCTTCAATAGGGAACCCTAATCCTGCAATGGCTCTATCCTTGATAATTGCTCTTTCTTTATATACGCAACATCTGTATGGAACTTCCATTCCTTTTGGACGCATTGCATACGGAATTAAACGTGTGTTCTCTTCAAAATTATCCGAAAAAAATGCTTTTATAATTCTGACTAATATCTCTTTTTTTAAGTGTATTGCTTGTCCTGCATTATTCATTTTATTTTATTTTCCTCTGTTCATAATATATTATATCTTAAAAATAATATATTTACTTGCCTAGTTTTTTATCAATCATTTCTAAAACTTTTTCAACAGTTGCTTCATGAACAACTTCATCATCAACTTTTACGTAAGGTGCTTTAGAATATTCCCATTGAATTGAACATAAGCCCAAGCAATTGCTTCCAACAACTTCTACTTTGTCTCCATATTTTCTTGGAATAATATCATTTAATTCTTGTAAATTTGCTCCACCCATTACGAAACATGTTGTACCTAAACATACTTGCACTTTGATTTTTTCCATAATTGAACTCCTTTATATAAACTGTACCGTAACCTTTTTTAAATATTTTTCTTCTAAAACTTTAGCAATTTGTTTTACTACATTTTTCCTTATCTCAATTTCAATAGGCAGATTTGGATCATAGTGAGCTTTATTCATTTGTGCGCCGACTAAGAATGTTATGCAGTCGCTATCTAACATAAATTTCATTAGTGCTTCTGCTGCGTCTTTTTCACTCTTTCCATTTTCTAAGTATTCTAAAGTTTTAGTTAATGTTAAAATTCCTTCTGTTACCAAATCGATGCCTTCCATTTTTAATAATCCCGGTAATTTACCGGTGTTTAATGACATGTCTGCTGTGACAGGAATGTTTAATTCTCTTGATATAATATTTGCCGTAGTTCCCCCAGAAATAGCTTTTTTACCTTTAAATTTATTAAATGTATTAGCATAATAGCTATCTTTTTCTTGATGGTACGGTGGACCTGTAAATATTAAAGATTCTCTGGGATCTCTGCAATATATTGATAATATTGACGTGTCATCTTTTAGTTCTCTGTTTGGAGCAATAAGTTCTATTTGTTTGACCAAATAATTACTTAATTCTGTTGATGAAATTTCAGGATTTTCTTCAAGTTTATTTAAAATAATTTTTATTAATCCTTTTCTTTCTAATCCCAGAGGGTATGCTTTCGAACCCATAGCAACCTGTGTTGCTCCATCAGAGCAAAAGATTATTCTATCTCCTTTTTCAAGGTGGATATTATAGACTTTCATTTTTCTGTTTTTAAAGGTTTTTGACTGAATCGATTGGTATTCCGGTTTTTGGACTTCACCATCTCTAATCCATATAAAATCAGGGTTACCTTCTTCAACAATTTTTGCTTTCCCATTTTCATAGCAATCAATAGCAGAAAAAGTTGAATAGCTAATTCCTCTGACTTTACAAACCGGCAATGAGTTCATAATTATTTCACAAGATTTTTCTATATCAGAGTTATTCTCAAGGAATTTCAATAACATTGTTGAGGTCATACAAGCAAGGATGTTTGCCTTTATCCCGCTGCCTAGTCCATCAGATAAAACTGCCACAACACGATTCATATTTGGAAATCTTCCTGATAAATAGAAATCTCCATATGCGTTTTGGTTATATTTTTTCTTTTGAGAACAGTCTATATCTATAAACATTTTAGTTCTTTCCTTCGCTAATGTTAGAATCAAATCCTTCAGCAATAGAATTTAATAACAATTCTGTTTCTACCATGTGTTCACCTAATAAACTTGCTATTTCTTGAACGGTAGTAATGTTTTTAGTGATTACTTCTCTTGCTTTTTGTGCAATTTTACTTCTATCCATTTCTGATTTTGTTACGTCTGAAATAACGGCGCCGACAAGTTCATTATCTTCAATAGTAAATATGCTAATATCATATAGTTTGTTGTCTACTGCGTAATGCTCTTGATGAATGTCGTTACCTGTTTCAAGAGCTGATTTAAACAGTTCACTATAAGGTACAATTCTGTCTATTGAAGCACCGGCAAGACCGTCTTGACGTGATGCAAAAATTTCATACATTTCTTCACTTAAAAACATATGTTCAAATGAATCATTTGTTTCAACAATTTCCATATTGGAATCAACTATTACAACTGCAGATGGCATACATCTTAGCATTGCAGCTGCCTTTCTTACTGCTATTTTTCTCATGTATGAAACACATTGTGAAGGTTCTGCGTTACCTGCAATAAGAGCATTTACAAATTCTCTGCAGCTTGCATACCCGCATCCGCTACAGTTAAGTTCGTCTTCTTGAGAATGTTTGCTGATTTTTCTTAGTGCTTTTGATACTTGCTCAATAGAAAATTCAACTTTTTCTATAGGATCAGGTATATATTCTATAGGAACAACTTTTCTTGGCTCTTTTGGTACGGTTTCTCTATAGTTAGTATTTTTATATATATCTGATGTTATTAAAATTCTTGATTTTTCACTTGATAAACACGGTCCGTTTATACATCCGCCTGTACAAGCAAGTGCTTCAACAAAAATTTTATTTTCTACTTTTTGTGGATTTATATTTGTTAGTGCTTTGTCAAATGCGTCTAATGAACTTACACTAATGAATGTAACATCATTTTTATCTATTCCTACTTGTTTTATTGTTTCATTCATCCCGCCTTCTATTGGGTATAAAGCACCTTCATATGCCCCTTCGGGAACAAAATGACAACTGGCGTCAGTTTCAACTTTATCTATATCTATAAATTCCTCTTTTATCCAATAATTTAATTCATCAAAGGTTAATGATACACTAATCAAATCAGGATGTTTGTCTGCTTCGTTTTTTTTAGCGATACAAGGACCTATGAAAACAACCTCAATGTCGTTTCCAATCATATCTTTCAATAATCCGGCATGAGTTAATGCAGGTGATGCTATAGGTGTAATATTTTTTGCAAATTCAGGTTTATATAATCTGATATAATCATCAATAACTGGACATGCTGATGATATGAATAGACCTGATGATTTTTTGTTTAACAGTTTTGCTGTTTCAATAGATACCTCTTGTGCGCCTAGTGCAGTTTCACTTACTCCTGCAAATCCTAATTTTTTAAGAACTGCAATCATTTTTTCTTTAGAAATATTATATACTCCTGCCCAGCTTGGTGCTAATGATACGTATACCTTTTTCCCTGCAAGTAAAAGAGTTTTTACTGTGTCTATATCGTTTCTTACTCTTTTTGCTCCGGCCGGACATATTGTAACACAATGTCCGCATGCTATACATTTGTCATCCATTACAGATGCACTTCCACCTTGTATTCTGATTGCTTTTATGTGACATTCACGAATGCATTTATAACAATCGTTACACTCATTTTTTAATGTGTAGACAGGATACAGTTTGCTCATTTTTAACCTTTCAATATTTCTATAATTTTTTCTTGCGTAATATTTTTATATTCAGTATCATTTATTATTATTCTTGGCCCATCTGAGCATTTGTTTTCACACAATGAACCAATTATCTCTATTTCAGAATCTAAATTATTCTCTTCTATATATTGTTGTATGAATGCTAAATTTTCTTGATTTCCTTTAGCAAAACACGCACTTCCCATGCATACTTTTATTTCAGTTGTCATTATTTATTTATACCTCATCATTATTCTTAAATCTTAAAAAACTACCTATCAAATTTTCATTCCAGACTTTTACATCCTTAGGTAAATCTAACACACTTGGAGTAAAATTCCAAATATATTTTATTCCTGCCCCCGCAAGATATAAAGCCGTTCCTTTTGCTGTTTCTCTCGGAACGGTTAATATTGCCATGTTAACATTTAATCTTTTTGATAGATTACCAATTTTTGTTAAATCAAAAACTTCTTTTCCGTTTATAACAGTTCCTATTTTTTTAGGATCGTTATCAAACATTGCTAATATTTTCAAACCATAATCTGAAAAACTATCATATTTCGCCAGTGCAGAACCTAAATTTCCTGCACCTATTATAAAAGCATCTCTTTGTTCTTTGAAACCGAGTTTTTTTTCAATTGCAGATTTGAGTTTTTTTACATCATAACCTACTCTGCATTTGCCTGAGTTGTCTAAATATTTTATATCTTTTCTTACTTGAGAATCGTCTATATTTAATAATTGAGCTATTTTAGTGCTTGATATATATTGTTCGTCTTCTCTTAAATCATCAAGTATAAAATGGTATAAAGATAAACGATTAACTGCCTTGTCAGGAATATTCATAAATTACCTCATTTTTATCAGGTGATTGTGTGAATAAGTAAAAACACTTATTCACATGAATCATAATCACCTTTTATAATAAAGAAAGGAAGGGCTTTGATTTGTACAAAGCCCTTAATCAATTTAGACAACACCATTGTATGCATCGATGAAGATTTGTTTAATTTCTGTCATCAATGGATATCTTGGGTTAGCACCTGTACATTGGTCATCAAATGCTCTTTCAACCAAGACATCAAGATTTACCATAAACTCATCTTCCTTAACACCAAATTCTTTGATTGATTTTGGAAGATTGATTTCAGTCATCAAATCATCAACGGCTTTGATAAGTAATTCAACTTTTTCATCATCATTCTTACCTCCCAAACCAAGTTCATCAGCAATTTGACCATATTTAGTCTTAGCACAAGGGAACTTGTATTGAGGGAAGATTGCTTGTTTAGTAGGTTTATCAACAGCGTTGAATTTGATAATTTGACGAATTAATAGTGCGTTAGCAACACCGTGAGGAATGCTGTACATAGCACCCAATTTGTGAGCCATAGAGTGGCATAATCCTAAAAATGCGTTAGCAAATGCCATACCTGCAATTGTTGCAGCATAGTGCATTTTTTCTCTAGCGATAGGATCATTAGCACCTTCATTGTATGAACGAGCTAAGTATTTAAATACTAATTTTGTAGCTTCTAAAGCATTTGAATTAGTGAAGTTAGTTGCCATACAAGATACATAAGCTTCAATTGAGTGAACAAGTGCGTCAATACCTGATGCAGCTGTTAATCCTTTAGGCATACCGTCAACGAAATTAGGGTCAACAATTGCCATATTTGGAGTAAGCGCATAATCAGCGATTGCATACTTGTAATGAGTTTTTTCATCAGTAATGATAGCAAACGGTGTAACTTCAGATCCTGTACCTGATGTTGTAGGGATACAAACCATTGTAGCTTTTTTGCCCAAGTCAGGGATTTGACAGATTCTTTTTCTGATATCCATAAATCTCATTGAGATATCAGAGAAATCTGTGTCAGGTTGTTCATATAATAACCAAATAATCTTACCTGCATCCATTGGAGAGCCGCCGCCTAACGAGATAATAACATCAGGTTCGTATGGTCTTACGATTTCCATAGCTTGCTTGATTGTAGCAAGGGTTGGATCAGGTTTAACATCAAAGAATACTTGGTGATCAATTCCGATTTCATCAAGAGCGTTTGTGATTGTGTCAACAGCACCTGAGTTAAATAAGAATCTGTCAGTTACAATAAATGCACGTTTTTTACCTTGAAGTTCTTTCAATGCTAAATCAATAGCACCTCTTTTGAAATAAACTTTAGGAGGAACTTTGAACCATAACATATTTTCTCTCCTTTCAGCTACAGTTTTGTAGTTTAGTAAGTGTTCTACCCCAATATTACCTGAAACAGCGTTTCCGCCCCAAGAACCACAACCTAAAGATAATGATGGTTCAAGTTTAAAGTTGAATAAGTCACCAATACCACCTTGAGATGATGGAGAGTTAACTAATACACGGCAAGATGGCATCTTTTCTGCATAGTAGTTAATTCTGTCAGACTTTCTTTCGTCAGTGTATAAAGCAGATGAGTGTCCTGCTCCGCCTTTTAAAACTAATTCGTATGCCATTTCAGCAGCTTCTTCAAAGTTTTTAGCTTTATACATAGTTAAGATTGGAGATAGTTTTTCTCTTGAGAACGGGTCATTCCAATCTACTTTTGGTCTTTCGCATAACAAGATTTTTGAATCAGACGGAATAGAGAAACCTGCTAATTCAGCAATTTTGCATGCTGATTGACCAACTATTGATGGATGTGCTGTGCCTCTTGCAGGGTCAATGAAAGGTAAATCAATCATTTTCTTTTCATCAGCCTTACTTACTAAATATGCACCTCTGTATAAAAATTCTTTTTTAACTTCTTCGTAAACATCCTCAACAACGATAACAGATTGTTCAGAAGCACAAATCATACCGTTATCGAAAGTTTTAGACATAAGAATTGATGATACAGCCATTTTTATATCAGCCGTTTCGTCAATAACTGCAGAAACATTACCAGGACCAACACCTAAAGCAGGTTTACCTGATGAGTATGCAGCCTTAACCATACCCGGACCGCCTGTTGCTAAAATGCAATTGATGTCAGGGTGGTGTAATAACTCTGCAGATAATTCCATTGTAGGAGTATCAATCCAACCAATAATGTCTTTTGGAGCACCAGCTTCAACTGCAGCTTCAAGAACAATTCTTGCAGCTTCTATAGTTGATTTTGTTGCTCTTGGGTGTGGTGAAAAGATAATTGCATTTCTTGTTTTTAAAGCAAGAAGTGATTTAAATATTGCCGTTGAAGTAGGGTTTGTAGTAGGAATAATACCTGCTAAGATTCCTAAAGGTTCAGCAACAATTTTTGTACCATTAATTCTGTCTTCTTTTATAATTCCGCAAGTTTTTGCGTTTTTGTGCTTATTGTAAATATATTCTGAAGCAAAGTGGTTTTTGATAATTTTGTCTTCAAGAACGCCCATTCCTGTATCTTCTACAGCCATTTTTGCTAATGGGATACGAGCTTTGTCAGCAGCAGTTGCAGCAGCTTTGAAAATTTTATTTACTTGTTCTTGAGTAAATTTTGAATATTCTGTTTGAGCTTTTTTCACTCTTGCAATCAATTCATTTAATGCTTCAATACTGTCTACAAGTCCGCTTGTATTTTTCTTTGCAGTTTCTTTTACTGCAGGTCTTTCTTTAAGTTTTGGCATATTTATATCTCCTTTTTAATTGTGATTTATTTCCTTATTTCTCAGTTTAGTACAAAAATAATTGTAAGTCAAACACCTAAAAACCTCTATTTTCACAATTCTTAATATTGGTAATTTTGTCACGATTTAATTGTAAATTGTGACAACTTAGTACGATTTTTGTTGGGGTTTGTTGTCGATATAGGGGGTATTAGGAAATGTTTTCTTAGTCACTTATTCACCCAGTCACTTAGTCACTTAAGATGCAATTTTTAGGTAAAGATGTGACCGAATTTAGGTCCATTCGCATTGAATTAAACACAAATCGTCACCGTCTTTGTTGGTTAATTTGTGGATTGTTGTATCTTCTGTTTTAAATTCAACTTGTGATATTATTTGTTCTCCAAATTTTGCTTCTTTTTTAAACACCATATCTAAAACTTTAATTTTATGGGTATTTTTAAAATCAAAACTTAAAGGTTCAAATGCCCATACTATATAATTCCCGTTGTTTGCGTGACCGTTTACATCCAAGTCATTATATCTGACTTCAAATTCTTTTTCTATTGTCGGGTTAGTAATTGCACTTATCTTAGAAAAATTAAGGTCGTCTTCTCTTTTTGTGTAGGTAGTCATGTTTTCGCAGCCTTCCAAAGCTGTTCCTATAGGTATCATTGAACGATTTTCTATATCTACAATTGACCACATGCTGGATATTCTTGCAATTATTTTGTCTTTTTTTGATAATTCAAAATCACGATATGCAAATAGTTTGTTATATCCTCTTGCTTCCGTTGAAAGGGTTAAATCTTGTACATCAAACGGATATTCAGAAAATTCCATTCTGTATTTAATCAAAAACCATGCATAGTTTTTAGGATATATGAATGAATATCCAAAACCTTTGTCTTCTGCATTTTTACTAGCTATGTCTTGTAAAAAGTTTAAAAGCGCATAAGGTTTCATTGCAAGATTTTGGTCTGTTTCAGAGTATTTAACAGTTATTTTTTCAGAGTATCCATTTTGAATCATATATTAATTGTAGCACAATGTAACAATATTGTTGCCATATGTTTTTATTGTTGATATAATCAAACATATTATTGCAGTTTAGTGAATTATTTATAGGGAGTGTAAAATGAGAAAGATTCTGTGTGCATTTTTGGCATGCACGTTAGTGTTTATGAATGTTAGCTGCGCGTGGGCTATTAGTGAATCACCTTTTGCACAGGCGAGATTAAAACCCTTGCCTAACGCTAAAACAATTGAATTGGCGTTTGTTTTTGACGGACCTTCTGATAAAAATGCAGAAGTTTTACAAATGTTTCAAAAAACTATTAGAGTATCTTTGTTGCCTGATTTTAAGGCATCTTTTCCAAAAGAGTTAGTGTTTACAGGTAATTGGACTGAACAAAGTGCAAGAGTTGCCGCGGATAAAGCTTTAAATTCAAGGGCAAAAATGGTCATATCTTTAGGGGCAATTTCAAGTGAGTATTACAATAGTAAAAAGAATAAAAATAAATTTGTTATGACTATTGATCAATACGGGTTAAGAGATTTTGGTTCTAAAACATTTAACCCAATTGCTCAAAATGTTATTGATTTGACTATGTTCAAAAAATTAGTTCCAACTATGAAAAAGACAGCTATTTTGATGAACGAAAATTATTACAGAATGAATAATAATTGGAATGCAAGTATTGCAAAAAAATTAAAAGAAAAGAAATGTGACTTAAATTTTGTTGTAATTCCTGTTAATAGCAACATAAAAGCATCTTTGTCTAAGATTCCTAATGATGTTGATTCTGTATTTGTCACTCCGTTATTTAATATTACAAAGGGACAAAGAAAAGAGCTTTATCAATATATTAATAATAAGAAGCTTCCTTCATTCTCAACTGTTGGACAAGAAGATGTTGACATGGGCGCAATGCTTGGTACATCTGCCGCTGATGTAGATAAAAAGCTTGCCGAATCAACTTCATTTAATATTTATGGGGTATTAAAAGGTAATGTAGTAAAAAATGAAAAAATACCTTTCTTTGATGATAAAGTAATTTTCTTTAACTCTGATACGGCAGAAGCTGTGGGATATGTTGCTCCATTAAGGTTGTTAAATAACAGTACGGTTATTTCTCATAAAGAGCTGCCTAAATATGATTTAGGGTTGTTATTAGATACATTAGACGACAGCAACCTTGATATGGCAAGAAAAAGATATCTTGTTAGTGCTGCAAGAAGGTCTGTTGCAAGTGCATATTTGAGATATTTACCTACTCTCAGACTTGATTTAGGGTATCAAACATTTAACAGTAGCTATGCAAAGTCTTATTCGGATGTTCCAACAAGGGCAGGTGCATTTACCTTTGCGATGGATCAAGTTTTATATTCTCCTGATTTGGTTACAAACATTATTGTTAAACATAAAAAGCTTAAGTTCGATAAGGCAGAAGCTGTTCTTACAAAAGCAAATATGGAGTATCAAACAGGTAACTTGTATATAGATACTTTGATGCTTGAGAATATGATTAAGGTTCAACAAGAATTTGTACAAGAATCAAGAGAAAACTTAGCTATTGCTCGTGTACGTCAAAAAACAGGTAAGTGCGGATATGAAGAAGTTCTTCGCTGGGCAGGTGAAGTATCTGAATCAGAAAAGAAGCTTCTTAGTATGCAAGCTGAATATAAAAATGCAAAAATTCATATAAATAAACTTTTGTTTAAAGACCAAAAAGTTGATTTTGCGTTTGTGCCATTGAAAGCGACTGATCCTGCTTTCTTTACATCTGATTTAAATATTATTGATCACGTAAGAAACCCTCAAAGATTAGGTTTGTTTACGGATAACCTCGTAAAACAGGTAATATATTTATCTCCTGAAACTACAAAATTAAAAGCAGCAATAGGGATGAAGAAGGCAGAAATGTCTAATTATGCTCAAAAATTCTTTATGCCAAATGCTAAAATGTCTTTAGAGTATACAACCGTATTTGACAGACATTTGCCTTATGAAAGTTCAGGACATAATCAATTAAGAGCAGCAACTGCGTCTGCAAGAGGTGCAGAAGCTCAAGCAAAATCGTATGGCACATCTGCTGCTACTGCAGCAGCTCAAGCTGCTGCAGGAGATATGGCCGGTGCAAAAGCAACAATGGATGCTGCGGCTAATAGTGCGTTAGAAGCTGGTGCAAATGCGTTTCAAAGTGGTTTTTATAATTCTCCGTATCTCGGATTGGATAAAAATTCTTTCAGATTCTTTATTGGTGCGCAATGGAAACCAATTGAAGGCGGCCATAAAATTGCCGAAATCGCACGTTGTAAAGCTGAGTTGAATGAATTGAAAGCATATTTAGAAGAAGTTAATACTGAAATTGAGATGCAAGTTCGTTCAGTTGTTAACCGCGCAATTGCTAAATACTTTATGATTGAAAAATCATATAAGGCTATGTTTGCAGAAGCTGAAAATTATCAAATGGTTAAGGACAGATATTTGGTAGGAAAATCTTCACTTACTCAATTGACTGATGCTCAGAATTTGTATATGAAGGCTAAATTAGATGCTTTAAATTCTCAGTATGAGTTTTTCAAAGAACTTATTTGGGTTCAAAGAGGTTTGATTTCTGTTAACTGGACACATGCTAATCCTGAGGTAAAAGCATGGATTAAGAAAGTTCCTATTATATTACCGGCAGAACCTGATTTTCAGTTATAAATATTTTTATTATAAAAGCGGAGTGTTTACTCCGCTTTTTTGTTGTGCTGTGTTTGTAGCTAATTATAACTGTAGTCATAGTTATATAATCGCTTGTCTTTAAAAAAAATAATTTTCCACTTCATATCTTTTGTTTGAAAAAATAACATTAAGTAATTATGAATAATTGTAAACTATACACTTGTCGAAACCCGAAAAATGTTCTATAATAATTGAACGTGTTCAATCAAATCAATTAAGGGGTGTGACAATTATTCAATCTATCTAAACTTTTGTAAAGAAAATAAGTGTTTTATTTACAAAAATAGCAATTTTTTTCTATAAAGACACTTTTTTATCATGTACGGTTGTATGATTATGTACATTTTTTAATGGAAGGTTAAATTTTGAAAATAAATTCTGTAGGTACAGTAAACAATATCAATAACAAGGCTGAAAATAAGAATGCTCAGTCTAATCCAAATTTCAAAGGTTTGTTAGATGCTCCTGGTGTTGCAATGAATTTTATTGAAAAGGGTGGTTTTGCAGCATCTTTCCTTATTCAAGATACAGCAGGCATGACGGCACCTCGTACCGGTGAAGGTCTTATTAGAGGTATTGATAAAGATAGAGTTGACGCTACTTTCAGAGTTTTGAAAGCTAAACTTACTTTCCAAAAACCATCTGAAGAAGATAAGAAAAAATGTTTACATTTTAAAGACTTGAACTTCAAAGAAGGAACAGAAGTTGCTATCAGAGAAGGTCTTTCAGGACCATTTATGATGTTTACTCCAATGTTAGTTCTTGCTTTAGGTAAGAAATTCGTTGGAAAATCAACATTCACAAACTCAAGCATGATTAAACGTTTAGGCAACAAACTTAAAGAAACTGTTAAATCTGCTAATTTTGATAATGTAAAAGATTTAAAAGAAGATTTTTATAGAAAGAGCATTACAGATATAGTAAAATCAACAACCAACACAAAAAATGAAGCTGTAGAGTCCGCATTTATTGAGAAAGCAACAAAAGGTTTAATGAACCTTGATGAACAAGCTGAATACATTGCAAAATCATCAGGAAGAAGAAAATCTAAAGCTAAAAAAGTTTTAGAAAAAACTCAAAAAGAGCTTATCCAAGAATTTAACAATTTCCACAAAGAAAATTCTGCTGACCTCGATATGGTTAACAAAGTTAAATTTGATGGTGAAGTTTATTCTACTGAAAAAACCATCAATGGTTTGAGAGGATATGCAGAAGATGCACTAAAAGGTATCAAAAATCCATCAGAAGTTACAGAACAATATGCACAAAATACTAAAAATAATGCAATGATAAAAAGAGGTATTGTTAATGCTTCTGCAATAGCATCAACAATCGGATCGTTGTCATTAGTTCCAATGTTATATAAATTAGTTAACCCTGTACCTCCCGGAGCATTGGGTGATCCTGTTAATGCAGATGCTATGACAGCTAAAGCTCAAGCACCTGTTGACTCTCAAACAAAACCAAATAATAATGGTCAAGTTTCTTTTACTGGTAAATGGGATAAAGTTGCTAAAACATTGGAATTTAACGGTAATCAATTCACTCCTGCATTGATGACATCATTAGCAGTTGGGGGATTGATGACTCCTCGTGTATTAACAGCTGCTAAACGTGCACCTGAAGATCCAATTACTCATAAAAAAGATTATTCTGAAATTCCGGAAGCATTGACAAGAGATATTACTTCTACTGCTGCAGTTACTTTCGGTGTGCCAATGGCTTCTAAAGCTTTAATCAGTTCTTATGAGCATGCTTCAGGCTTTGTTCTTAAAAACAGACCTGATAAACCAATGTCTACCGTTAAAAAAGTTTTAGACATGCTTAATCCGTTCAGCGCTTTCGGTTATTATGGAATCAATGACCTTGACCAGATTTATGGTAACATTGATAACACCGAAAAATTGACAAATATGTCTAAATTCATTGATAAAAACGGTGGAAGTGTTGCTAAAGTTTTAGATACAGAAAAGAAAGTTAACAACGTATTCAGTGAATTCGGATTATATTTAAAATCATTAGCAAAACAAAATGATAGAACAGCTGCTAATAAAACTATTTTGGACAAGTTGAATGAATGTTCTGAATTTGGCGAAAAATTGGTAGAAGCAATTAAACCGGCAAAAGGTAAAGATAACAAAATCCTAAAAAGAGCTCGTTCATTGAACTCATTTGTATCTTGTGCCGCAACATTCTTGATTGTACCTGCTTTCTTAGGTATGGTTCTTCCAAAAATGGTTTACAAAATGACCGAAAAAAGACAAGCAAAAGCAGCAGCTGCAAAAGAAGCATATTTAGCTCAACAAAAAGAACAACAACAACCTGAAGCTAAAGAAGTTGCTTCCAACAAAATCGATTATTCTAAACTTAAGAATATTAATTCCAGTCAAACTTTTCAACAATTAAGACATTCTTAATAGTTTGTTTTTTGCAAAAAGACAGGATTTGAGTAGTGTGGTTCCGAGCTTCATGTAATATTTCCCTTTTCGAGGGAGAGAAAGCATGTTCTTATATTTTGTAAGGCAATTTTAAAATTTCAATCACTTCCCATCTCAGCCTTCCCCGACTTGGTGAAGGAGCTATTGTTATTGAGTTTCACGAAATTTACATGGCGGTAGAGGATATGTTATTAATTTAAAAATATTCAACCCTCTCCCCTAACCCATCCCCCAAGGGAGGGGAATTTTTTATTGCCCCTCATCCGTCCTTCGGACACCTTCTCCGCTGGAGAAGGGAAAAATAACTTTCAATTTTCCACTTTCCGCTTTCCATTTAATAAGGTCACCTAGTCACGCAGTCACTTAATTACACAATCAATTACAATCTATTTATTTTGCTAAAAAATAAAAATGCCGATCTATTGATACGGCACATACTCACGCTTTTTAATAGTGGAGGAGAAAATAAAGAAAAGAGATTAGATTAGTTATATATATCATGTACCCGTATATACAAAGTATATAACATTATCTGTAACATTTTTTAATAAATGTCGTTAAAAATCAAAGTTTCAAATGCCTATCAATCTGTGTCTATGGTTTGTTTATGGGTAAATTAAATTTTGTAGTTTATTATCAATGGTTCAACACTTTTGTAACAAAATATTACAAAAATAGTTCAAAAAAGGCAATTTAGTATATACTCAAGGACTTTATATAAATATAAGAAGAAACTACGAGGATTTTTAAATGCGTGAAAACGGACCAGCTACAGCATCAACAGAAAGTTTTGCATATAAAGTTTCTAAATTTTGGAGTAAGCCAACTATAGGTGATGTTCATAATAATGAGGATTCAACTCCTAATGTTGTGTTTAATGAAAGTAGTAAGCAAATACAAAATACTTTTGTTAGACCAAATGCTACGTTTAGTTTTATCGCAGATCCGACAAGACATCAGGCAGCAATGTTTAGTCTATATGCTTATGGTGATGTAAAAGTTGATGAACGTAGTAATGATTTTTTAGATTTGCGCATACCTCAGAGATTAGGTGAAAATCCTGATGCTTTTACTCAAAGTGAAACTTATAAATTGCAATATTTAACAATGCCACGATTGCAAGGTGCAAAACAGGATAATGATGGAATGACGTATGATTTAGATAAAGCACGAAGTATTTTACCGGATAATATAACCTACACAAAGCGTCCTGCTATGGGTGGTATTCCTGCAATGGTTATTTGTACTTTGCCGTCCGGCGAGTCAGTTCCTCTTTCTGAGGCAGTTCAAAGGTATAATAAAGTAGCATAAGATAATGAATAAGTTTTTAAAAATGCGGTAAATTTATTTTACCGCATTTTACTATTTATTTTATATATAATTTTTGATAGTATAGTTTATAGTGTGACTTTAAAAAAAGGTGTATATGTTTAGTAGAAATAGTATAACAGTTAAAAATATTATTTTTGTAATTATGGTTATTTTGTTGATTAAGTTTTTTTCTCAAATAACCACAACCGTTATGTTATTTTTTGCGTCGTATGTGTTTGCTTGCTCGCTAAATCCGCTTGTTGATAAGTTTAGCAAAAAAATGAACAGACCATTAGCCGCAGGTATAGTTATGAGCGGTGTTATTCTTATCTTTTTTGCTGTATTTTTACCATTGGTGATTGTAGCGGTAAAACAAATTGAAATCGTTGTTATGACTCTGCCGAAGCATTTTGCTCTTATAAAATCTTTCGTATTACATAAACAAATTTTTGGACAAAATTTGGTTTCAATGATAAATGTTCAATCTGTTGTTGAACCTGTTTCGGGGTTTATGAAAGAACTGGTTGATCAATCTATATCTATAACCTTAAACTTTGCGTCAGCTATTGTATATATGTTTGCAATGTGTGTAATAACGTATTATTTCATAGTTGATAAAGATACTATTCGTAGAGGGTTTATGTTGTTATTCCCTAATCATATTAAGAAAAAAGCAGATTCTATAATTACAACAATATCAGAAAAGATAGGGAATTATATAATTGCCCAACTTACTGTTATTACCGGCGTAGCTATTTGCGTTATGATACCTTTATTGATTATGAAAATAGATTGTGCTGTTTTGTTAGGTGTTTTAGCCGCTGTGCTTGATTTAATACCTGTTATTGGTCCTACTATTGCATGTGTTATATTTGTGTTAATGTGTTACAGTTATGGGCCTGTGACCTTAGGGTTGGTTATATTCTTTTTCCTACTCGCACAATGGGTTGAAAATAATTTTGTGAGATCTTATATATTTGGTAAGTTTATGGATTTACATCCGTTAATTATTTTGTTTTCATTATTTGTAACGGCTAAATTTTTGGGTATAATTGGAGTTATTTTTGCTCCTGCTATTGCTGCAACGATTGCTGTTTTAGTTGATGAATTGTATATTAAACCAATAAATAGGGAATCAATTTAATATGCCTGAAAAATATTTGTACGAGAGAAGTTTGAACAAAAAAAGTGATTATAATGTGTGGTTTGCCTTCCCCGAATGTTACTCTTTTTCTCTTTCTTCGCTTGGATATTTATGGTTATACAAAGAGTTGGATGAATCACAGAATGTTTTTGTAGAAAGAATAGCTACTGATACGCAAAAAACGGTTCTTAAACCTGATGAGGTTAATGCTATCGGGTTTTCTTTTACTTTTGATATGGACTTTGTAAATATTTTTTCAATGTTAGAAAAATATAATATACCTTTAAAATCAAAAGACAGAACAGGAAAACATCCTATAATTTTTGCAGGCGGACCTGTTATTACTGCTAATCCCGAGCTATATAAAGAAATTTTTGATTTTATGGTTATAGGTGATGGCGAGGAATTAGGGGTAGATGCAATTAATATTTGTTCTGAATACAAAGATGAAGATTATAATATTTTATTTAAAAAATTGTCGGAACTTGACGGAGTATATGTGCCGAAAATACATAATTTGCACAACCCTGTAAAAAAATCTTATAAAAAACTGAATGAGCCAATTTATACCCCAATATTGAGTGAAGACAGTTTTTTTTCAAATACATTTATTATAGAAACATCCAGAGGGTGTTATAACTGTTGTGGTTTTTGTATAGCGTCATATTTAAATCTTCCTGTAAGATTTGTGTCTTATGAAAAAATAATTGAAAAAATAGAGTTTGGTCTAAAATATACCAATAAAATTGCATTATTAGGTGCGTTAGTTAGTGCACATCCAAGATTTGAGGATATTTGTAAATATATTTATGATAAAGTGCAGGCGGGTAGTGAAATCGAGATGAGTATTTCTTCTATGCGTGCAAATACTCTTACTCCAACTGTTATAAAAACTCTTGTTGCAACAGGACAAAGAAATATTACTATAGCAATTGAAGCGGCAACAGAAAGATTAAGAAAAGTTGTAAATAAAAATATATCAGAAGAACAAATTTTTAACGCAGTTAGGGTTTCAAAAGAAAATGGATTAAAGGGAATGAAAATCTATGCTATGCTTGGTCTACCTTCAGAAACAGAATATGATGTTCAAGAATTTGTTCGTTTGGCAAAAGATTTAAAAACTGAATTTAAGGGATTTAACCTTACATTTTCTTTTTCAACATTTGTTCCAAAGCCTCATACTCCTCTACAATGGTCAAATAGAGAAGACACGAAAATATTAGAAAAGAAAATATCATATTTACAAAAGGAATTTCACAAAGTTGGGGTTGAAGCGAGGTTTTCAAGTCCTAAGTGGGATTATTATCAAACGTTGTTATCCCGTGGTGATAGCAGTCTAACAGATTATATAATTGAAGTATATAAACAGGGCGGTAAAATTGGGGCATATAAATCATCCGCAAAAAAACTCGGTATTAATACAGATGAATATACAACAAATTATAAATATACGCTTGATAGTGAGTTGCCTTGGGATGTGGTTTCTATAAAACCATCAAAAGAGATTTTGAAAAAAGAATATAAACGATTAAAAAGTTTAGCAAACAACTAAATAAAATAGTTATTATTGTTCGTCTTCTTCTTTAACAGTTTTTTTATTCGGATCCAGCTGTCCTGAATCTTCACCATTGTTGCCGTTGTTCACGTTTGAATTTGGATCGTTTTCCGGATTTGCACCTGCTTGTGGATTAGACGGATCATTTTTATTAACGTCACCATTTGCAGAATCTTCAGGGTTTTCATCGTTGCCGCTGCCGTTTACATTTCCGTTTTCACCGTTAACACCGTCAGCTTCACCGCCATTACTTGTGCCGCCAACGCCGTTAGCGTTTCCGTTATTTCCGTCAACACCGTTAGTTGTGCCACCATCATTTGTTCCGCCAACACCGTCGGCTGCTCCTTCGCCACCGCCAATCATTCCTGCACCACCTGTGCCGTTTGTGTCATTATTGCCGAATACACTAACGTATCCACCATCTGATGTGCTATTAGAAGCTACTTCTGTAGTACCTAAACCGCCTGTTAAATTCATAACATCTCCGGCACCAAATTTTGGTCCGTTTTCACCGGCACCATTATCTGTTGCACCGCCTTGCGGATTATTTCCTTCGGAATTTCCGCCAGCGGTTATTCCGCTGGATAATTCAGGAGCTTGTGTTGGTACTGATGTTGCTGCTACAGGTAGGTTATCCATTTGTACTGCATCAGCTAAACTGAATGTCTGTGGACCACTGTCATTTGTATTTACAGGTGCATTTGTTGAACCTGCTGCTGCTCCTACGTTTTGGTATGTCGGAGCGGCAGAGCCTGATGCGGCATTTTGTTCTGCTCCAAAAATATTGTTTGAACCGTATTGTTCTTCAAAAGATTGCCCATTGGCACCTTGTGTACCATCTTGTCCATTACCTCCTTGAGGATTTACTTGAACAGTAGGTACCCCAGCATCTTGTTGTTGCTGCAGCTTCTTTAAATAGTCATCAGTGTCTATTTTTAAATCCATGACAATCCTTATATAGTTACTCTCTTAAATATATAAAGTATGTGAAAATCCTTTAATTTCAGTCATTGAACATGTTGTAACATGTCTTAATATTTGTAAATTATAGTTTAGCGATGAACGAAGTTCATCGCTAAACTATGGTCGTTAAGACGTTAAGTCGTTAAGACGTTAGGTTCATTTAGTCGGCAAAGCCGACTAATTTATAATAATATACAGCCGGCTGTAAAATTGAACCTCACGACCTAGCGTCCTAGCGTCCTAGTATCTGTTTAGCTCGATAAATTTTAATTTATATTATAATATTTATATGATTAGAGCATTTTTACCAATTATTTTATTAACATTGTCAAATATATTTATGACGTTTGCATGGTACGGTCATTTAAAGTTTAAAAGTACTGCACTATGGATTGTTATTTTGATTAGCTGGGGCATTGCATTTTTTGAGTATTGTCTGCAAGTTCCTGCAAATAGGATAGGACACGGTATATATAGTGCCGCACAGTTAAAAACTATTCAGGAAGTGATTACACTTGTTGTGTTTTCTGTGTTTTCTGTGTTTTATTTGAAAGAAGAATTTAGGTGGAATTATCTCGTTGGATTTTTATTTATTGTGCTTGCGGTATTTTTTATTTTTAAAAAATAGCGAGGACATTATTATTTAAATTATAATATCAGTTTGATTTTATGTATAATAGATGATATGAAAAATTTTAAAATAAGAAAATATTTTATTTTTATATTATTTTTAGGTTTTATTCTTTTATTAAATCCTGTTACAACCTATTCTTATCCGTCTAATGCAATGGTTAGAGTCGGAATAATGGATGAAAAATATACGACGGTGGAAAAATCGGAAGTTACATTGTATGGAACGGATGAAGTTTTTGTAAATGATATAAAAACAAAAGATAGGATTTTGAATCTTGAAGGCGGGAAATATATAACAATTTCAAGAAATAATGGCAGATATATATTGTCTTATGTGGATACGCTAACAGGTGAAACGGTTATTATTGATAATCCAAATGAAATTGTATTGATATGTCCGAATGGTGTTATTGGAATAAAAGATTTTATTCGTGGCGGAAAGCCTGCAATGTATCGTGGTGAATTTAAAATTTGCCCTGTTTTTAATAAATCTGATAAATTTTATTTAGTGAATGTGTTGGACGTAGAGTATTACCTAAAAGGTGTTGTTCCTTGTGAAATGCCTGTTACATTTGGACTGGAAGCATTAAAAGCACAAGCTGTCGCAGCTAGGGTTTATTCACTTACCCCAAGGACGAAAATGTCCAGAGAATTTGATGTGGTAGATAGTGTGGCAAGTCAAGTTTATAATGGGTATAGCAGAGAATCTGATATCGCTAATAAAGCTATCGATGAAACACATGGGATAGTTGCACTTTATAATGATGAAATGATTGTTGCAGTGTTTTCATCAACTGCAGGCGGTTATACAGAATGTTATTCGGAAACGTTTTCTGATCCTGTGACTCAACAATTCCCTTCCCCTGAAAAAGGTTATTTAATTGCAAAACCTGATTTGCCTGATTTTAAGCCGTTGGATAACGAAGAAGACGCATTTAAATTCTACTCAACAAAACCTTTATCTTATGATATCCATTCTCCTCTGTACAGATGGACGAGAAGATGGACAAAAAGTGAGTTGCAAAGTGTTTTAAAGAAGAATCTTGTTGTACAGTCAAAAACAGGATTCGTTGAGCCTAAATTGTTAAGTTCGGATGATTTTGGGGAGCTGCAAAATATTAAAGTTATTCAAAGAGGGGTTTCCGGCAAAATAGTTTTTTTGGAGATAGAAACTGATAAAAAAATATACACGGTTGGAAAAGAACTCGTTATCAGAAGATTGTTTACTAAAGATGGGAAGGCATTGCCTAGCGCAAATGTGGTATTTAAGCCGATTTATAAAGATGACAGTGAAAATAATTGGGATGAAATAATAGCATATGGCGGCGGATTTGGACACGGTTGCGGACTTAGTCAATATGGTGCAATGTATATGGCAAAAGATTGCAAAATGTCTTTTGAAACTATACTAAAACATTATTACAATGGGATTTGTTTGGGGACAAAACCTATTGAATTGAAAAATCAATATATCCCTCAATCTTTTTATGCCCCTAAAAAGAAAGCTATAATTGTTGTTCCGGACAAAAAAGATATGAATACCTTACAAGTAAAAATTAATGACGATGTGGTTGATATAGATTTAGTTAATTATTCAAAAAGAGCAGAAATAGATATTTCTCAATATATTAAACCTAAAGAGTTGAATATTGTTACGTTTACACCACCTTGTAAAAATAGGTTAGATATTAGGCATAAAGATAGAATCAAACCTGTAAAAATTTATATAAAATTATTATAAAATACATTACTCTTTTTGAAGGATTGCCTATTTTTGCTTGACTGATACAATTGTATGGGGTAATCTGTTTATATAACTGGCTGATTATCCAAATCAAATATGTAAAATTGGTAAGAGAAAGATGTTTAATATAAAAAAACTGACATCATTATTGTTGATTATGTGTTTGCAAATTTCTGTAAATACATTAAGTGTTATGGCTAAAACAGCTAAATTATCAGATGAAACTGCAATAGAAAAAACAGATATTGATAATATAAATGTTAAAAAGAGAACAAAAAAATCGCCAAAAATAAAAAGCGAAGTGTCAGTCAATGTTGATAAGAAATCTAAAAAAGTAAAAAAATCAAAGAAAAACAAACAGGAAAATAATCAGCAAAATGAACAAATATCTAAAAATGATAATAAATATGTAGAAAGAGCTTTAAGACATAACAAGGATTATCAAAAGGTTAAAGGTGATATTAATCTAAAAAAAGCTGAAAATAAAAAATTGATTTCAAAAATAAATTTTGATGATGTATTGATTAAAGCAAAAGATCACGCATACGATTTACAAATAGGTGAATATAACGTTTTGATTGCAAAACAGGGTATTAAAGGTGCAAGAGCTGAATATTTCCCTAAACTTGCTGCAATGGCCGGATTAGAATATACAAAGAATTTTCGTGATATTAATGAAACAACAGTAATGTCAATCGGGGAAGCGTTCATTAATCCATACACACGTTATCAATCTGTTTTGGGTGTGACACTTAGTTATAATATCTTTGACTTCGGTGTTCGTGGCGGTAATTTAAAAATTGCTAAAGAAGATGTTATTGTAAAACAGCTGGAAAATGAACAAAAACTTCAAGAATTAAATCTTACTCTTGTTGATACATACGCTAAAATCCTTATGACAAAACGTCAAATAGAGATTAATAAAGAAATTTTAGCTTTATCCAAAACAAATCTGAAGTATAAACAACGTTTATTTGATGCGCAAGAAATTGCAAAAACAGAATTAAATGATGAAGAAGTTAAGGTTTCTGAGGTGGAAAGAAAAATTTTTGAGCTTCAACAAATTCTTGTTGAATCAGTAAACTGGCTTCAATTCTATACAGGAGAACAGTACGATATTGATGCATTGCAGGTTTCTGATATAAAGAAGCCTAATTATGATGTTATGGCAGGTAATGATTATACAAAAACAGTAACTTGGAAAGTATATGAAGAACATTTGAAGAAAAAAGAACTTGAATTAAAAGTTGTTCAAAGAATGAATTATCCAAAAGTTAACGCATACGGCAGATATTATTTATACGGTTCAAATCATAATAGTTTACGCAGTTCAATAGGTCATATTGAACCATCAAACTTTACGGTTGGGGCAAATGTCACAATGATGCTTTTTGACGGTATGAAAAACAGAGCCAATATCCATAAAACTGCTTTAGAATATAAACAACTTCAAGTAGAACGTGACAAAGCGATTGCTCAGCTTATGACAAGACTGGCAACTATGCGTTCTAATTTGATGTATTTGGATAAACAAATTGATGATACAAACAAAATCATTGATGAGTTAACTGATAAAGATGTTTCTATGAAACGACTTCTTTCGAAGAAGTTGGTTACACCAATCGAGGCAAATGAAGCAAGAATAAAACTTCTTGAGCAACATATAGAACTTGAAAAGAATAGTATTACCGAATGTGCTATTCAGAGAGGAATACAGATACTTACACAATAAAGGATATTAAGGTACTAGGGCACTAAGGCACTAGGAGAGGATAAAATGACAGACGAATACAAAGATAAGAAAAATGAAGAAGAATTGAACGCACACTTGAATGCAGGTTCAGATGAGAAAGAAGAATCTCAAAATGACTCTCAAAACTCACAGGAACAAGAAGAACAAGAACGTTCTTTACCAAAGAATGTTAATTCAGGTTTGATTTCATTAGAGATAGTTGCCCGTATGAATAAAATTGATATAGATATGCGTTCAGTTGTTCGTGAATTTGGTATAGAAACGGCAGACACTTCCCCTGAAGAATTGATGCGTATAGCAAAATCTAAAGGGTTTAAAATTAAGAAGAAAAAATTTGCCCTTACAGATTTGACAGATAAGTATCCAATGCCGGCTATTATTCAATTAAAAGATGGTACATATAGGGTATTACTTGCAGTTAAACCTGATGAAAATAAAGTTTTGACATTAACACCTCTTGCAAAACATCCCGAAGCACATACATATGAAGAAGTTCAAGAAAAAATGCAGGATTTTATCCTCGTGCTTGCTCACAAACTGCTTGATGATGATGTAAAATTCGGGTTTAAGTGGTTCTTTAATGAAATCTTTAAATATAAAAAGATTATAGGTCAAGTGTTATTAGGTTCATTTGTTGTTCAGTTATTTGGACTTGTAACACCGTTATTCACACAGGTTATTTTGGATAAAGTCCTTGTAAACCGTACGCTGGCAACACTTGATGTATTAGCTTTTGCATTTATCGTAGTTGCGGTGTTTGAACTTTTGCTTAACCTTTCTCGTAACTATATATTTATTCATACAACGAATAAGATTGATGCAAAGTTAGGTTCAAAACTTTTCCGTCACTTATTCCATTTGTACTATGTATATTTTGAAAACAGACAAGTCGGTAACATTATTGCTCGTGTTCGAGAATTAGACCGTATCAGAGAGTTTATTACAAACAAATCAGTATCAGTATTGATTGATGCGTTTTTCTCTCTTGTGTTTGTTGCGATTATGTTTGTATATAGCGTAAAATTAACCTTTATATCATTAGGTTGTTTGGCAATAATTGCGGTAATCTATCTTGCAATCACTCCTGAACTCCGTGCAAGATTGGAAGAAAAATTCCAAATGGGCGCACACCAAAATTCATATCTTGTTGAATCTGTTACAGGTGTTCAGACAGTTAAGTCTTTGGCTATTGAAGGTGCAATGTTTAGAAAATGGGAAGATAAACTTGGCAAATATTTAAAATCAAGTTTCAACCTTGCTATTATGGGTAACTTCACAGGTTCTATTTGCGGATTTATTCAAAAAGGTATGACAATCGCAATTCTTTATGTTGGTGTAATGCTTGTTATTGAAAACAAGCTTACAATAGGTCAGTTGATTGCGTTTCAAATGTTCTCAGGTCAGTTTGCAGCACCTATGCTCAGACTTGTAGGGTTATGGAACGATTTCCAACAAACACTTTTGGCGGTTGACCGTATTGGTGATATTTTGAATAGCCCTGTCGAAATGCAATCAGGTACAGCAATTACTTTGAGTGATGTAAAAGGTGAAATAAGAATAGAAAACTTGTCTTTCAAATATAACATTGAAGCACCTTTGGTACTTAAAAATATCAATTTCACAATCAGACCGGGACAAAAAATCGGGTTTGTAGGTCGTTCAGGTTCAGGTAAATCTACGATTACAAAACTTATCCAAAGATTGTATTATACCACTGAAGGTACAATATATATTGATGGTATTGATATTAGAAATATTAACCCTGTATGGTTAAGAACAAATATCGGTATTGTATTGCAGGAAAATTATTTGTTCTCAGGAACAATTAAAGAAAATATAGCACTTCCAAGACCAAATATGCCGATGGAAGGCATTGTTCAGGCAGCACAAATTGCAGGCGCTCACGAATTTATTTCAAAACTTCCAAAAGGTTATGATACAGAGGTTGGGGAACGTGGTTCAAGCCTTTCCGGCGGTCAAAAACAACGTATCGCTATCGCTCGTGCTTTGATTTCTAACCCTAAAATTTTGATTTTTGACGAAGCTACATCAGCTCTTGACTATGAATCAGAAAAGATTATCAGAGATAATATGGGATTAATATCAAGAGGAAGAACAACAATCATCATTGCTCACAGACTTTCTACTATCAAAGATTGTGATACAATTGTATGTTTCGATAATGGTGAAGTGGTTGAAATGGGACCTCCTCAGGAACTTCTGAAACACGACGGTTACTTCAAGAAGTTGTATATGGCGCAAAGCACTTAACGTCCTAACGACGTAATAGGAGAAAAATATGAAATTAAGTGATATCAAACAAAAATTTATAGATTTAATTATTCCAAAAGAGGATGATGCACATGAGTTTAAACCGCTTTTAACTGAGATTGAGGACAGACCTCTCAACCCTATCGGGAACAAGATGTATTGGACTATTATAATCTTTATGGTTATAGCATCGCTTTGGATGTATTTTGGTAAAGTTGATATTGTAATCACGGCTCGTGGTCAGATTATCCCTGATGGAGAAGAAAAAGTTATACAGTCTTTGGATAAGGGCGTAGTTCAGTCACTTTTTGTAAAAGAGGGTGATTATGTGCATAAAGATCAGGTTGTCGCAATTGTACAGCCTGCTGAATACGAACCGGGGCTTGAATTGAATAATATCAGAGAAGAAAGAGCAAGAGTAGCATCTCAGCTTGCATCAGACAGAGCAAGACTTGTGACAGCATCTTCTGACAGACGCAGATTAGAGGCTGTTCGTGATATTATCCCTCAGTCAAGATATCATGAGGCGTTGAATCAGGAAACTGCACTGATTCATGAAATTAATGGTTTAAATGCACAGATTGCAGCGTTAGATAACAAAAAAGTTCAGTTGGAAAAACAAAAACAAATTTTAAAAGCACCAATGGACGGGTATATTAACAGAATAATGGTTCATACAGTAGGAGGTGTTGTTCAGCCTGCCGAACCAATATTGACAATGGTTGATAAAAATGCGCCATTGATGATTAAGGCAAAAGTTTTGAACCAAGATGTAGGTTTTGTAAAAACGGGAATGCCTGTATCTGTAAAGGTTGATACTTATAATTTCCAAAAGTACGGTATCATCAATGGTGTTGTCGTTATTGTCCCTCCAAATAGTGTGCCTGATGAACAACTTGGACCTGTTTATGAAGTTTATATCAGACCGGAAAATACTACTCTTATGGTAGAAGGCAAAGAAGAATCTATTAAATTCGGTATGTCTACAACAAACGAAATTAAAATAGGTAAACGTAGAATTATCGAATTCTTTATCTATCCGTTGATTAAATATATGGATGAAAGTATAAAGGTTAGATAATATGAGTAATTATTATAAAAAAGACCGCCCGTAAAGAGCGGTCTTTCTTCTTTATTTTCCCTATGTAGATATGATATTATGAATTGTTTGATGTCTGTTCTTCTTTTGCTTTTGGGAAAAACAAAATATGGATGCTTTCGATTATCCTTAGTAAAGATTTGTATTTTATTAATTTCTTATCCTTTGCAATAACATCTGTTGTGGTGTTTTTTATTTCTTTTTTTTCTTCTGATTTTATAAACAATTTGTTAATCCTTCCGATTATGTTTTAATTAAAATTTTAAGATTGTCAATACTAATTTTTAAATGTTATAATATTTAAGAGTAAAAACTAAGTGGGAAAAGAAAATGGCAGTAAAAAAGATTTTAGAATATGGCACACCATCATTGAGAGAACCTTCAAAGGAAGTGCATAAAGTTTCAAGTAAAATAAAAACACTTATTCAAGATATGTTTGATACAATGTATGTTAATAATGGTGTTGGACTTGCAGCACCTCAAATAGGTGTTAATCTAAGAGTTTTTGTGGTTGATTGTTCAAGTGGTGATGAACCTTTGAAGCCAATGGTGTTTATTAATCCTAAAATAATTAAAAAAACAGGAGCTGTTTTGTCTCAGGAAGGATGTCTTAGTTTTCCTGAAGCTTATACAGAAGTGAAACGCTACAAAGATGTAATGGTGAAAGCATTAGATAGAAACGGAAAACCTTTTGTGATGGAAGCAAAAGACGGGACATTATTAGCAAGATGTATACAGCATGAAAATGACCATTTAGACGGAATTTTGTTTATTGACCATACTACAAATAGGTTTGAAGCTGATAAGGTGATGGCAGAACACAATCTTCCTCCTGTAGAGGTAGATAGACTTCTTGATGAACCTGAATTAGATAAGGAATTAGGTAAATAGTGGATAAAATTAAAGTAATATTTTTTGGAACACCTGATATTGGGGTAAAATCATTAGATTATTTGTATAATTCAGATAAAATTGAGGTTTTGGCAGTGGTTACACAGCCTGATAAACCGGCAGGCAGAGGGAAGCACCTTAGACCTTCTCCAATTAAAGAGTATGCATTAGAAAAAAAATTACCTATATATCAGCCGAAATCTATTAGAAAAGAACCTGATATAATTGATGCTCTAAAGCAGTATGAGCCTGATTTTTTTGTGACTTTTGCTTTTGGTCAAATATTATCACAAGAAGTTCTTGATATTCCTAAATATGAAACAATAAATTTGCACGCATCTTTATTGCCAAAATATAGAGGTGCAAATCCTATACAAAGATGTATAATAAATGGTGATACAGAAACAGGTATTTGCACAATGATAACCGAGTTAGGTCTTGATTGCGGGGATGTATGTATGCAAGAAAAAATTCAAATCCCTGATGATATGACATGTGAAGATTTATGGCTTAAGATATCTGAGGATTCGCCTGAGCTTTTAGAACAGACATTAGTTGGATTGTATAATAAAACATTATCTCCTTGTCCGCAGTGTGAAGATGGTGTATGTATGGCGGATAAATTAAAGAAGGAAGAAACGCTTATAGATTGGAATAAATCAGCAAAAGATATTCATAACCTTGTTAGAGGTGTGTATAAATCTCCGAGTGCATATTTTATTCATAACGAAAAAATTATAAAAGTTATGCAAACAAGGGTAGAGGATACTAATGTTCAAGGTCAAATCGGAGAAATTGTAAAAACAGACAAAGACGGTGTTGTAATGCAAACAGGAGAGGGTTGTTTACGTTTAATAAAAGTTAAACCTGAGGGCAAAGGGGAAATGTATGCTCGTGACTGGTATAACGGGTTAAGGAGCTAGAATGATTACAAAAGGTATTAGAGGTGCAATTACAGTAGAAGAAAATACTGAAGAAAGCATTAAAGAAGCTACTCTTGAGCTTCTGAAAGAAATGATTAAAAAAAATAATATTGATAAAAATAAAATTTCACATGCAATTTTCACTCTTACGGATGATTTAAACGCAGTATCCCCCGCAAAATATGCCAGAGTTGAATTGGGTTGGGATACTGTTGCAATGATGTGTTTCCATGAATTAAATGTACCTGATTCGTTAAAAAAATGTTTAAGAGTTCTTGTTGTACTCAATTGTGAGGAAGATTTTATACCTGAGTTTGTTTATCTCAAAGGTGCAAGCAATTTAAGAAAATAGAATTGTATAAAAATAGTTTAATAATCTTTGTTTTATTATTGCGTTATTGTTATCCCCATGATAAACTTAAACCAGACCGTGCTCCACGGGGACATAGCGGACCTCTCGACTCGAACGCTTAGCGAGGTGCAGGGCCTACTGTGAGGCTTGTGTGAGTGTTGTCGAAGATTATAGTATCGTTGATAACTTAAGATATAATGGCGTAATCTGTCGAACCGTGTCAGGATGGAAACATAGCAGCACTAAGGCAACCTTTACGGGTGTTGTATTTTTAAGAAGGAGGTATTATCTTTGGAGATAATTTCTTTCATTTGCCGATAGGTAGTGGCACGGTTTTTATTTATAAATGAAATGTTCTATCTGATAAATAGGGGTTTTGTGTTTATGAAAAAATTGATTTATCTTGTTTTAGGTTGTTCTGTCGCATATTGGTTGTATATGCATTGGGTAAATATCGTTGCATTATTCGGAGTTACCATTGCTAAAATTTTATTGATTTATGTTTTAGGCTTAGGGGTAATTCATATCGGAGGTATTTTGTTGAAGGTATTAGCATATACTGCTGCGACACTTGAGCCTATTGCTGATAAATATTGTTACTGGTATGAAAATACAAAATTTTATCATTTTTTTCATAAAGATGAAATAAGATAATTCGAGGGGAACAGTGAGTAGTGATTTTTTAATAAAGTCCATAAATACTGATGATTATGAAAAAGAGCTTGAACTTATCGGTTTTGACAGTTCATATAAACATAAAGCCGTTGAAAAATTAATTTTTAAGAATTTAAAAATATACAGTTTAACTGTTCCGCAAGCAAATATTCTTAAACAAGTCGCATTGTCTGTAGGTGCAGATTGTGCCACTCATAAAGAAGTAATAACAGGAAAACAAGAAATATCTGATGCTATTTTATCGGGTAGTTTTTCTCAACTTCGTAAAATAGCACAAAAATTGAGATTTCAGCCGTTCGGTTTGAAAATATTGGCTGATAAGATAGAAGAACAGCTAAATAGAAAACAAATACAAACAAAAATAGTGGGTATTTTAAATATTACAGATAATTCCTTTTCGGATGGCGGAGAATTTAATTCGTTTGAAAAGGCCGTAAAACATTTTGATGAGCTTGTACAAGACGGTGCTGATATTATTGATATTGGGGCAGAATCAACTAAACCTAATACAAAAGGTGTTTCATCCGAAGAACAAATCAAGAAAATTGTACCTGTTTTGGAATACGTAAAAGATAAGTACAATATTCCAATTAGTATTGATACAAGAAGTTCTCTTGTTGCGCAAGAATGTTTAAGAAAGGGTGCATCTATAATAAACGATGTTTCTGGGTTAAAATATGATCCCAGAATAGCAAAGGTTGTGGCTGAGCACAATGCGACATTAGTAATTCAGCATTCTTTAGGGAATGAAGTGAATATGGTTGAAAATGTCGAATATGAAAACATTATGGATGATGTGTTCTACGATATTAATAGACAAATAACACTTGCAAAACATTATGGCGTAGAGTCTATAATAATTGATCCGGGAATTGGTTTTGATAAGAATTTAGAAGAAAACTTTGTTATTATAAATAGAATTGAAGAATTTTTTTCTCTTGGTTATCCTGTTATGACAGGAATTTCCAGAAAGAGTTTACTTAATTTAAAAGATAGTTCAAATGAAGAAAAAGATATTTATACATTGGCTCTTAATACATTAGCAATTGAACACAATGTTGATTATATTCGTGTTCATAATGTTAAAATGCATAAAAAATTATTTGAAACATATAAAAAATTATTCTAATAACCTAACCGGATATTATTCCTTTTGTAACATTTCTTCACATAAAAGGCAATTCTCAGATTAACAAATACTTTATAAAAATATAGAGGATATAGGATATATTTTTATAAGGAATTTATAATGAAAGAAACAGAATTAAACGCTATGATGTCAGTTGTTGCAGATCCAATCGAAAACGTTTATAAAATTGAATCACAAAAAGATATAGATGAAATACAAAGAATAATTAGAATATTTGAAATTGCAAGAGCACAACGTAATAAACATAAAATGTTGTCAATTAAGAATTTGGCTACTTTAAGAATTGTTTTGAGTAATAACTAATTATTATTATTTATATATAAAAAAAGACATCCTTATTGGATGTCTTTTTTATTGATGAAAAAAATATATAAATTTTGTAAACTCCATAGAAAGGAGTAAAAAATGAAAAAATTAAAAGGAACAAAAACAGAGCAAAATTTAAAAGAGGCATTTAAGGGAGAATCAGAGGCAAGAAATAAATATACATATTTTGCTTCAAAAGCAAAAAAAGAAGGTTATATACAAATATCTAAAATATTTGAAGAAACAGCTGAAAATGAAAGAGAGCATGCAAAAGTATGGTTTAAAATTATAGATAAAATAGGAACAACAGAAGAAAATTTAAGATCAGCAATAAAAACGGAGGGATATGAGGCAAGAGAAATGTATCCAAGTTTTGCAAAAGAAGCAGAAGCTGAAGGTTTTGACGATATCGCAAAATTATTCACAGAAATATCTGAGGTAGAAGCAGAACATGAAAAGAGATATAAAAAGCTTTTATCAAATATAGAAAATCAAACTGTGTTTAAATCAGAAAAAGATGCAGAGTGGATATGTATGAATTGCGGATATGTTCATAAAGGGAAAACAGCACCTAAAAGCTGTCCTGCGTGTTCACATCCACAGGAATATTTTGCGCTTAAGTCAGAAAACTATTAGATTTTACCGAGAAACCATTGGTGCATATAATATGCGTATATAATACCGAGGATTGCACCCCAGAATACTTGGTGAGGTGTGTGTCCGAGTAATTCTTTTAGTTTTCCGCCTATTTCTTGAATTTCGTGCTTGTAGAAATCATCAATTATTCTATTAAGGCAAGCAGCTTGTTTGCCTGCAGCTCGACGAACACCTGCTGCATCATACATTACAACTAAAGCATTAACTGTTGCTATTGCAAAAGCAATAGATTTAAACCCGCAGATTAAACCTACACTTGTGGATAAACCTACAACGAATGCTGAGTGTGCGCTAGGCATACCACCTGTAGTTGTAAATAATCTAAAATCTATTTTCTTATCAAAAATAAGGTGGAGTGAAAACTTTATTGTTTGTGCGATTAATGGAACTGTTAGTGCGACAAACAAAGCTTCATATCCTGTGTTTACATATTGTGTTAAATTCATATATAAATATACTCCCAAGTTACATGATACATGATAACAGATAAATATGCAAAAGGTAAATTATAGTTTAGCGAGCTAAACAGATAGTATATTATTATAAAATAGTCGGCTTTGCCGACTAAATGAACCTAACGTCTTAACGACTTAACGTCTTAACGACCATAGTTTAGCGACGAACTTCGTTCGTCGCTAAACTATAATTTATTTTTATAATATAATAAAACTATGAAATACAGAGAGAATGTAAGAAATTTTTGTATAATAGCACATATCGATCATGGGAAATCAACTCTTGCAGATAGGTTGCTTGAGGCAACAGGAACAATTGCACAACGTGATATGCAAGACCAATTGTTAGACACAATGGATATCGAACGTGAGCGTGGGATTACCATTAAGCTTAATGCTGCAAGGATGAACTATAAAGCTAAAAACGGAAAAGATTATGTGCTAAATCTTATAGACACCCCCGGGCACGTTGATTTTTCTTATGAGGTTTCACGTTCTCTTGCTGCATGTGAAGGTGCGCTGCTTATTGTTGATGCAACCCAAGGGGTTGAGGCGCAAACATTGGCAAATGTGTATTTAGCTGCAGAACAAAATCTTGAAATTATACCTGTTATTAATAAAATTGATTTGCCTTCTGCAGATGTTGAAAGAGTAAAACAAGAAATAGAGGAAGTGTTAGGAATAGATGCTTCTATGGCAATTCCTGTGAGTGCTAAGACCGGTGAAAATATAGAAGAAGTATTGGAAGCTATTGTAGAATTTATGCCTCCGCCAGAGGATACTTCTGAAAAACCGCTTAGAGCATTGGTTTTCGATAGTGCGTACGATCAATATTTAGGAACACTCTGTTTCTTTAAAATTGTTGATGGCAAAATGAGATTTGGGGACAAAGTTCGATTTATGGCCTCAGGTAAGGAATATGAGATAGTTGAACTCGGTTATATGACTCCGAATAGAGTTCAAGTAAAAGAACTTGTTTGTGGTGATGTAGGTTATTTTGCGGGTTCAATAAAAGAGATTACAAGGTTTGTCGGGGATACTGTTGTTAATGTAGAAAATCCTGCAAGTGAACCACTACCTGGATATAAAGAAGCTTTACCAATGGTATTTTCAGGGCTTTATCCTGTTGATAATGAGGACTATCATGAATTAAAAGAAGCACTGGAAAAACTTAAACTAAGCGATAGTAGTATTACATTTGAGCCAGAAACCTCATCAGCATTAGGATTTGGTTTCCGTTGCGGATTTTTGGGTATGCTTCATATGGAAATTGCTCAAGAAAGATTGGAGAGAGAATACGATTTATCTATCGTTACAACGGCTCCTTCCGTAATTTATAAGGTGCATAAAACAAACGGTGAAATAGTTGAGATTGACAATCCTGCTAATTTACCCCCAGCTCAATATAGAGATTATATAGAAGAACCTTATGTGAAAGTTTCTATTATTACTCCAAATGATTATGTTGGGACTTTGATGGATTTATCTCAAACAAAACGTGGTATTTTTATAAATATGCATTATATAGATAAGGTTCGTGCAGAATTAATATATCACATACCTTTATCTGAGGTTATTACTGATTTTTATGACCAATTGAAATCACGTTCTAAAGGTTATGCAAGTTTAGATTATGAGTTTGCGGAATATAAACGTTCAAAACTTGTCAAGTTAGATGTAATGCTTGCAGGCGAAGTGGTTGACGCATTATCCGTTATCTGTCACGAAGATAGTGCCTTTTATGTTGGTCAAAAACTAACAGAAAAGTTGAAAACAATTATTCCGCGGCAAATGTTTGAAGTTCCTATTCAGGCAGCAATCGGCGGAAGAGTAATTGCAAGAACAAACATTAAAGCATTAAGAAAAAGTGTGTTAGATAAGTGTTACGGTGGTGATATCACACGTAAACGTAAATTGTTAGAAAAACAAAAACGTGGTAAAAAACGTATGAAGGCTGTTGGTAAGGTTGAAGTGCCACAAGAAGCATTCATGGCAGTTTTGAGCTTAAACGAAGAGTAATACTAATAAAATTGGAAAGTGAAAGATGGGAAATGGAAAGTTATTCAAATATATATTTATAATTTTTCTTTTTATCGTTAGTTTATTCTGTATTTTTTCTTTTAATAAAAAATTAGCTGACAATAGAACAGAGGTTGTTGTATGGACTTTACAAATGGCTAATTTTTCTGATTATATGAACGGAATAATCAAAGAATATGAAGCACAAAACCCTAATATTAAAATAAAATGGATAGATGTACCGTTTTCAGAGGGTGAGAAAAGAACGTTGGCTTCTATTTTGAGTAATAATCCACCTGATTTGGTTAATTTAAATCCGGATTTTTCAGCAATTTTGGCGCAAAAGGGTGCGTTAGAAGAAATTCCTGAAGATAAGCTTGTTGAATTTAATACTGATGTGGTGAAATCATTAAAGTATGAGGGTAAACTTTTCGCGATACCTTGGTATGCAACCTCAGCAGTAACTATTTATAATAAAAAATTGCTGGGCGGGAATAAAATACCAAAAACTTATGATGAACTTGCAAATATATCAAGAGCAATAAAAATAAAAACGGGGGCGTATGCTTATTTCCCTACTATAACTGAAAATGACACTATGCTTAAAATATTAAATAAATACGGAGTAGGGGTTAATAATATTGATTCTGTAGAAAGTCAAAAAGTATTTAATATGTATAAAAAGTTATATCAACAAAAACTTATTCCTGCAGAAAGCATTACCCAAACTCATCAAGAAGCGTTAGAAAAATATATGTCAGAAAGTGTTGTGTTTTATCAAGGAGGTGCAAATTTCCTTTCTATGATAAAAGATAATGCTCCTAATGTTTATAAAAATACAGAAGTTGCGCCACAAATTGTTGGTAAGCTTGGTCAAAATGATTTTTCTTTAATGAATTTTATAATTCCTGTTAGAGCAAAACATAAAAAAGAAGCCCTTGATTTTTGTTTGTATTTAACAAATCAAAAAAATCAGTTAGAATTGGCAAAAATGACAAATGTTATATCAACTAACAGATATTCGTTAAAAGATGAATTTTATAATTCAGATAAGGATGTTATGGCAAGAGCGAGAAAATATAGTGCAAAACAGCTTGAGCATATAACTCCTGCCCTAAGACAACAACAAGGACAAAAGGATATAAATTTACTGGTAAATACTGCCGTTCAATCTATTTTATTAAATAAAGGAACAACCAAAGAAATATTAAATCAATTATCAAACGATTTGAATAAATTAAAATAAAAATATACGATATTATAGTAAAATTTCATTAATAAAACAAAAGGAGTGACGTTTATTGTCACTCCTTTTATTCGTTAAATTATTAAAAATTATTCAACAACGATAGCTTGAACAGGGCAAGCATCAGCAGCTTCTTGAACACTGTCTTCGTTATCTGCAACTGCAGCTTCGTTAACAACTGCTTTATCTTCGATTGAAAATACTGCGTCGCAAATTGATTCGCAAGCGCCGCAAGCTATACATGAATCTTCAATAGTTACTTTCATTTTCTGTCTCCTTTATTTTATATTGCCACGTACCTTTTTTAGGCACATGATTAGTATATTATAAAATTGTTTTATAAACAACATTAATTTATGTAAATAAACTTTTTAAATTAATCAATTTTTATTATTTCCATTACTTTTCATGAGAAAGAAGTATAGGTGTGTTATGATTTTTGATAAATTTTGGCATTCTACTCCAAAGAAAGAATTAGATAAATTTCCTCAAAAAGAGAAAGAAATTTCTTCTGTTGATAAAAATAATCAGGTTGATGAGAATGAAATAGAGGAAGAATATACATTTGAAAGTACTGCAAAAGCTATTGAGGACAATACAGGCAGGAATTTGGTTCTAGGTTCTTTAATGGCTCTCGGATTAATGTCAGCGCCTATTGTTTACACCGGTATTGAAGAAGCTTCTGATGATTATCCGATAGGTGCATCTACTACCTATGTAGAAGAAAATGAAGAAAATAAAGCTATTTTAGAAAAAGCAGATAGCCTTTCAAAAGAAGGAAGATACAGTAATGTACTTGAGTTTGATGAGTTTTATAGAATGTTGGATTATTCAGCATTAGATGGACTGCCAAGAACTACAAGAGAAAATATAAAAATCTGTTCAAGAGTGTCTTTTCTTCCTATAAATATGCACAAGTCAGATGCTAAACGAAAAATAATTGAAGAATATAAGAAAGCACAATGGTCAATTAATCATTTAGCAGAAGAAGCTAAAAATCATCCGATGAAATCGTATTATGAAGAGGCTTTTGAGTATGCTATGAATAATGTTACTGATAGAGAAATTCTTGAGCAAGTTGATTTCTCAGAATTGGCATACTATCAAAAAGATATTAGTTTTGTAAAGGGTTTAATAAATTTCTCAAGAGAAAAAATCCGCAGAGATGATGCTCAAGCTGCCGAAAAAGAACAAAAAGCCGTTGAAAGTGCGCAAAAACTTGTTGATAAAATAGTTGACGGATATAAAACAAGAGCAAATGTTTCAGGAAATTATGACGGTGACTATGTTTTATCTAAAGGTGAATTGGCTTCATTACTTAATTTTAAGTCTATTGAAGGATTGCCAAGCGAGTTACAATTTAAGATTATAGCAAAAGCTTTAGCGAATTATAAACCGGAAGATTTGACTCATGTAAAAAATAAAGACAATGTGACTAAAGAAAATGAAAGAGTTGAAGCAAAACGCAAACAAGCTCAGGAAATTTTAGATAATTGGGGATACAAAGCGCAAAAAGAATTTTTCCGTGTGCTTCATCCTAATGAAATTATGGTTGTAAAAAGAGATTAGAAAAGGGTTATTATATTCATAATAACTCTTTTATCGAATATTTTTTTATTTATTAATCCAACAATTCAATCAATTCATCTCCGTCTTTGATTGAAATTTTGCCTGATTTCATATCATATACATATTCAAATCCATCAGTTTTTTCAAGAATAATTTCAGGAGTTTTGTCGTCATTTATATCTTCTATTTTTATAGATTTATTATCATCAGCTTTAATTTCTTGTTTTAGATTTTCAAGCATATGTTTTGTGACGTGGTCATTGTACATATTTATTGAAGCTACACCAAGAACGGCACCTATTGTAGCACCTATTAAATATTTTGTTTCATCACCGGTTTTGCTTAAATGGGTGTATTGCGTGACTTGCGGTTTTTTATATGTCTTTTTATTATTATCTTTGTTTGCGGTATAAGTAATTTGATTTGTGGCTAATATTTTCATTTTAATACTCCTATGTGTGGATTAAAAAATGCATGAAATAAAAAATTTTTGCTATTAAAAAAGCTTGTGTAAAAATAATTTACAAAATAAATTTTTAAAATTCTTAATGAACAGTACAAAATAGGATTTGCTCATGATAAACTTCTATAATAGGACATCTAAGGAGGAAGAATGGCAACGAATGCAGTAAAAAATAAACCATCTGATTTATCACAATTAATGCCTCAAAATGTTGAAGCGGAAGAAGCTGTTTTAGGTGCAATACTTGTTAATCCGAGGTGTTTAGATAAAGTTGTTAGTATTCTTAAACCGGAATATTTTTATAAACCTGCGCACAGATATATTTATGAAGCTATTATTCAACTGACTAATAATAATGAAGTAATAGATATTGTATCAGTTTCAGACACGTTGAATATAAATCAGAAGCTGGAATTGGTTGGTGGTAGAGCATTTATTAATGATTTGAGTTTAAAATGTATTCAGACTGCAAATGTTGCGTATTATGCCAATGTAATAGAAGAAAAAGCAATTAAAAGATCATTGATTCAAGCAGGTTCCGAGATAACAACTTCAGGTTATGATTTAACCCCAAGTGGTGAATCATTGGAAAAGGCAGAGAAACTCATTTTTGATATTTCATCTAAAAAAACATCTTCTGATTTAGTACCAATAGAGTCATTGGTGTTTGATACTTATGAAAAAATTGATTACAGGTACAAACACAGAGATGAAAAAACTGGTGTAGAATCAGGTTTTTATGATTTGGATGATATGACAAACGGATTTCAAAAATCAGATTTGATAATATTGGCAGCTCGTCCTGCGATGGGGAAAACGGCTTTTGCATTGAATATTGCTCAAAATGCTGCATTGAGATATAAAAAGACAGTTGCAATATTTTCGCTTGAGATGTCAAAAGATCAACTCGTACAACGTTTAATGTGTTCTGAAGCAGAAGTAGATTCACAAAGGCTTAGATCCGGAAATATGCAATCAAGTGACTGGGAAAAACTCGCGCAAGCTATGGATGCGTTGTCATCTGCCCCTATATATATTGATGATACAAGCGGTTGTACGTTAACTGATATAAGAGCTAAGTGCCGTCGTTTGGCAATGGCTGATAAAAATTTGAGCCTTATTGTAATTGACTATTTACAACTTATGGAAACAGGCGGTAGAGAAATGGAAAGAACTCAACAAATTTCTCAAATTTCCAGAGGTTTAAAAATATTAGCGAAAGAATTAGATGTGCCTATCATTGCTCTTTCACAGTTGTCACGTGCAACTGAGCAAAGAACAGATAAACGTCCAATGCTTTCAGATTTGCGTGATTCCGGTTCAATCGAACAAGACGCAGACATTGTTATGTTTATTTATCGTGGCGAATATTATGCTAAAAATGGTGATGGTGAAGAAGCGGAAGAACTTGCTAAAAACAAAGGTGAAGCTGAAATTATTATTGCTAAACAAAGAAGCGGTCCTGTCGGAACTGTTAATTTAATATTCCAAAATAATATCACTAAGTTTAAAAATAAAATTAAAACAACAACTGAGTTTTAGTTTGCAAACATTTCCTTTTTTTTTGACTATATACAAAACACAAAAACCATGATACAATATAGTCAGATGTAGTAGAAAAATTTTTAGGAAAATATATGCGACAGGTGTAAATATAGAATTAAGCTTGAATATATAATATTTAAGGGCTTATATTTGCCAAACCTCGAAATAATGTGTCAGTAGGTTATATGTGCTGACAGCCGTATATATTATAATAAAAAACAGTAGAAAAGGATTAAGCAGATGAATACTGGTATTTCAATCGCTTTGATTGTGGTATTGGCACTCGGACTGGCTGTACTTGCTATTATGTACAGTAAACTGTCAAGACAATCTAAGCTTAGTGCTGCTGATTTAGCAGAAAAAGAAAATCTTATTAAAAAAGAGGCAATTATTAGTGCCAAAGAAGCTCTTCAAAATGAAAGAGAAAAGTTTAATGAAGAAGAAAGAGAACGTAGACGAGAGTTAAATAATCTCGAAAATAAACTTTCTAAACGTGAAGATGAATTAGAAAATAAAATTCAATCGGTTACAGATAAAGAATCACATCTTGATAAAAGAGAAGATGAAATAGATAAGAAAGAAAAAGAATTAGATGAAGCTTTACAAAAACAATTGTCTGAGTTAGAAAGAATTTCAGGGCTTTCTGTAGAAGATGCGAAAAATATGCTTTTAGAACAATTGAAACAAAGTTTAGCTCAAGAACAAATGCAATTAATAAGAGAAAATGAGGCAAAGATAAAAGAAGACGCATTAGAAAAAGCAAAAGATATATTATCAACAACAATGCAACGTTGTATGATGGAGCAAGTTGTAGAATCAACAGTTTCTGTTGTTTCTTTGCCTAACGATGAAATGAAAGGTAGAATTATCGGTAGAGAAGGCCGAAATATCAGAACATTGGAAACATTAACGGGGGTTGATTTGATAATTGACGATACTCCGGAAGCAGTTGTATTATCTTCTTTTGATCCTGTTCGTCGTGAAATTGCAAAACTTGCTTTAGAAAAACTTATTCAAGATGGACGTATCCACCCTGTAAGAATAGAAGAAGTTGTTGAAAAATCTAAGGCGGAAGTTGAAAAGAAAATTTTCCGCGAAGGTGAAAATGCTGCATTGGATATGGGTGTTATGGGCTTAAGCAAAGAGCTTATAAAAGATTTAGGCCGTTTGTATTATAGAACAAGTTACGGTCAAAATGTTCTTAATCACTCAATAGAAGTTGGACATATAGCAGGCATGTTGGCAGCTGAGCTCGGTGCGAATGTTTATACTGCAAAACGTGCAGGTTTGTTGCACGACATCGGTAAAGCGGTTGACCAAACTCAAGAAGGAACACATATTCAGCTTGGTGTTGAACTTGCTCGAAAATTCGGTGAAAGAGAAGAAATTATTCACGCAATCGAAGCTCACCACGATGACGTTACAGCAAATACCATTGAAGCTGTATTAGTTAAAATAGCAGATGCTATTTCTGCAGGACGTCCCGGTGCAAGACGTGATACTTTAGAAATTTATATCAAACGTCTTCAAAAAATTGAAGAAATTGTTAATAGCTATGAAGGTATTAAACAATCGTTTGCTGTTCAAGCTGGTCGTGAGGTTAGAGTTATTGTCGAAGCTGAACAATTTGATGATCTTGCATCTCAAAAACTTGCAAGAGATGTTGCAAATAAAATTGAAACTGAACTTGATTATCCGGGACAAATTAGAGTCACTGTGGTAAGAGAGTTTAGAGCAGTTGAAATAGCAAAATAGGTGTAAATTAAAGGGTACTGGGATACCGGTGCACTATCGAAATTTCGGACGGTATAGATCGGTAAGCATAGGACGAAATGAAATCTGACTATAGCCACCGGAATGACAGTCCCGAACACAAAGAAATTTTAAGACAAGGCATTAGAAATGTTAAATAACAAAATAAAAGTTTTATTTTTTGGTGATTTGGTAGGTAAGGTTGGCCGTCAGGCTGTCACTACCTACCTTAGTCAGCGAAAAAAATATGAAGATAATTTATTTGTTATTATAAACGGCGAAAATGCTTCTCACGGTTTCGGTTTAACACCAAAGAATTATAATGAACTCATAGATGCAGGAGTAGATTGTATAACTTCCGGCAATCATATATGGGATAAAAAAGATATTTTTAACTACATCGACGAGGCGGATAAACTAATCCGCCCCATCAATTACCCCGCAGGAACACAAGGTGTTGGCAGTAGAATTTTTGAATTTAATGGGGCAAAAATTGCTGTTATTAATGCTCTTGGTCGTGTATTCATGCAACCATTGGATTCTCCATGGGATATTGTTAAATCTGAGGTAGAAAAGTTAAAAGAAATAACTCCAAACATTATTGTTGATTTTCACGCAGAAGCAACTGCAGAAAAATTGTGTTTTGGAAGATTTCTATCTGAATTGGGTGTTTCCGCAATGGTCGGAACGCACACTCATGTCCAAACCGCTGATGAAAAAATTATCAATGGAATGGCATATATTACAGATGTCGGTTTTTGCGGTTCAATTGATAGTATTATTGGGATGGAGTATCAAACTTCAATAAAAAGATTAATGACATCTTTGCCTGAAAGATATGAAGTATCAGCATCTTACCCTGCACAAATTAATGCAGTTGAAGTTTCGTTAATTGATGGAAAGGCAACTGAAATAAAAAGAATTAATATCAAGTTAGAAGCACAAGAAGAATTGGAGGTCGACGTTGGAAATAGCGTATGATAAAGATTCGGGGAGGGTGAGATGAAATCGGATTTTCATATTCACACTTACTACTCAGATGGTATATTCTCACCGGAGAAAATCGTTGATTTAGCTGTCGAGCACGGATTAGAGGTCATCTCTCTTACGGATCACGATAACGTATTATCTTATAATGTTGCACAAAAATATATTCAAGATAATAATATCAATTTAGAATTGATAAGAGGGGTTGAAATTAATACCTTATATAAGAGCATGGAAGTTCATATTTTAGGTTATTTTATGAACGTTGAAAATAAAGATTTTCAAAACATGTTGAAAACTCAGCAGCAGGCTCGTATTGTTCAAACTAAAGAAATATTAGCTCTTTTAAAGAAAAAAGAAGGTATAAAAATTAAGTTTGAAGATGTAAAAAATATGGTAGCTGAAGGTGGTAGTATAGGACGTCCGCATATAGCTAAAGCGATTACTAATGCAGGTGGTACAGCAAATGTTATAGAAGCATATAATAAATACATACATGCAGACTCGCCTGTATATGTGGAAAGAAAGACTGTGTCACCATTTGATGTTGTTGAAATAATTTATGATGCAGGGGGTATTCCTGTAATCGCTCATCCGTATGATGTCCCTACGGCAGATGAACTTATTCCGGAATTAGTAAATTGCGGTTTGAGAGGGATAGAAGCGTATCATAGGAAGCATTCAGCACCTTATATTGAACATTTTTCTACTTTAGCAGAAGAATATGGATTAATAGTTACAGGTGGTTCGGATTTTCACGCCCCAAATATTATGAATGGTCAAATAATATTGGGTAAGAATTTTGTACCTGAATGGATTTATGGTAAGCTTGTGGAAGAAAAAAGACGACTGGATATGGCGTAATTATGAAAGACGGTTTTACTTTAGTAGAAGTTATAATATTATTTGTTATATTTTTAACGGTTGCTGTATTAGTTGTACCGCTGTCGGTTGATGATGCCGTAACCGCTAAAAATAATGCAAAATGGCAACATGTTCAAAGTGGTTTTGCAAGTATTCCGATTACAATGATGAATAGTCAAAATTATAAGGACAAAGGAATTATAACTATAGAAGATTTTATTGCAGCTTTAATAAAAGTTCATCCATTACAAAATGTTGAAAAATATAAGATTAAGTATTTGAATGGTGATATACCGGAAGAAAAATACACATTTTCTGAAATATACAACACAGATAGTGGTGCATCTATAGCATTTAAGTGGTTTGATAATTCGGATTCTAAAGGCGAAGATAAAATATATGGTATTTTAATGTATGATGTAAATGGAAAACGTGGACCAAATGTATGGGGCAAGGACGTTTTTGGAATGAATATTTACACAAACAAGATAGAACCTTTTGGTAAAAATTATGACCCTATTATGTTAGAAACTGATTCATCAAGACAGGGAACAGGTTTAGCTTGTTCATATACAGCTTTACAAACTTCTAAAAAATAGAATTAAAAAGGTGTTAATAGGTTTTATCAGGTATTTTAGTGCATAATAAATATGTATTGGAAAAATAAAACTGATATGGAATAATATTATTATGAAAAGACGAGTAATTGCATTGGTAGATTGTGATTCCTTTTTTGTATCTTGTGAACAAGCAGACGATAAGGGATATAAAAATACCCCGACTTGTGTTATTTCCGGACGAAATGGATGTGTTATATCTCGTTCAAAGGAAGCGAAAGAGTTAGGGGTTCGTATGGGGATGCCGATGTTTATGGCAGTCAAAGAGTTTCCCGAAGCAAATTATATAGTGGCTGATCATCATAAATATCACGAATATTCTAAAAAAGTTATGAAATGTTTAGAAGATTTTAGTCCTGATATAGAAGTTGTTTCTGTTGACGAAGCGTATGTAGATTTGACCGGAACAAAAAGACTTTTTAAAAAAGATTACGTTGATATTTGTAAAATGATTAGAGAAACAATTCTTGAAAAAACAGACATTCCTGTTTCTATCGGATTGAGTTATTCAAAAACATTGGCAAAACTTGCGAGTGACAAGGCAAAAAAGACCGGTGGTATTTTTAAAATAGGAAAAGATGATATCATTCCTGTGTTATTAAAAACAGATATTGATGAAATATGTGGAATAGGACGTGCAAATTCCTTAACGCTTAGAAAAAATGGTGTTCTGACAGCATATGAACTTATACAAAAAGATGATGCATGGTTGAAAACGAAATTAGGTATTAATGGGATTGAGTTAAGACATGAACTTATTGGAGAAGTTGTTTCAAAAGTTAGTAATGTTTATGAACCGCCTAAGTCAATTCAAGATACTTCGACAATTTGCGACGGAACATTTTCAAATGATATAAATGTAATAAAAATGGAATTGTCAAGACATTTACACGGTGCTTGTTCAAGGCTAAGATATCATAACGGCAAATGTTCTTCTATTGGGGTTATGCTTAAGGGTAAAGATTTTGTTACTTATTATGATAAAGAGATTTTGGTGAAGCCAACGGACTTTGAATTAACACTTCAAAAAAGTGTAAATATTATATTAGAAAAAATATATTCAAAAAATATAACTTATAGAAGTACAGGGATTGTGTTAGAAAATCTTTCTTTTGGCGGGGAACAGTTGTCACTTTTTAGTGAAAATGATGAAAAAGAGATAAATTTAAGTAAATGTATAGATAATATAGAAAAGCGGTTTGGAAGAAATTCTATAAGAACAGGTTTTTAAAAAAAGACTCCAAATTTATTTGGAGTCTTTTTTTATATTAAATGGTATTTTTATTTAGCATTTATAAACAGTTGAACTTTTGTTTGCATCATTTCTTCAATAATTATCCAATTACCGTTAGGTTGTTTTTTTACAACAAAATAAGCTTTTAATTTATATGTTTCACCTGAAGGTTGTCTTAAAGAAGAAATTTTGTAAGTATCTGTTCCGGTGCGTTCAACTTTTATATTTGAATAGTTGTTTTTATAATTTCTGATTTTAGCAACAATTTGACTTTTTCTCATTTCACTAATATATCTTTGAGTATTAGTTACTCTTGTAACAGTTGAACCATCAGGTTTAACGACCTCTCTAATAATTCTTGCAGAAGGAGAATACATAGTCGTAATAATAGGATCATAATTATTAGCTAAATTAACGTATTTTTTAAAGTAAGCCAATGCTTCATCTTTAGTGCTTGCGGCAAACACAGAAGTTGCAACTGTCATAATGGCTAAAAAAGTAAGTAATATTTTTTTCATATAGTTATCCTTTTTTGTATTTACATTTTACACATGTATATAACGATTTAAAAAATAATTTGTTCATATTTTAAACATCCGGTAAAGTACCTTTAACCTCAGCGATTTCATCACAATCAAGATTAAAAGCTTTATGTAAAGCAATTACAGCTTTATCGGCATCGAGTTCATCTACAAGACAACTAATTTTAATTTCACTTGTAGAAATCATTTTAATATTTATATCTTGAGCTGCTAAAGTATTAAACATCGAGGCAGCTATACCAGGGCGGTCAATCATTCCTGCACCAACAATTGAAACTTTAGCAATCTTATCATCAACTTGGAATCTGCTGGCTCCAATTTCATCTTTCATATTATCTAATGTTTTTAACGTTTTATCCAAATCAGCTTTATCAATAGTGAATGCAATATCATTAGTATTTTCTAATTTTCTTGCATAAGATTGGATAATCATATCAACAGAAATATTTGCATCAGATAATTTAGAGAATATTTGAGCTGCTCTCCCCGGAACATCGGGAATGTCGCAAACAACAATTCTCAGTTGAGATAAATCTGAAGCAACCCCAGTAACAGGTTTTTGAAGTTCCATATCTTCTACTCCTACAATTAATGTACCTAAATTTTCTAATTTAAAACTGCTTCTAACTCTTAGAGGGACTTTAAACATTTTAGCAGTTTCTACGGCTCTTGGGTGTAATACATTAGCACCAACCCTTGCTAATTCCAACATTTCTTCATAAGAAACCATGTCTAATCTTGAAGCGGTTGGAACAAGTCTTGGATCTGTTGTATAAACTCCTTCAACATCTGTGTAAATATCGCATCTTTTAGCTTCCAATGCAGCAGCAAGTGCAACAGCAGATGTGTCAGATCCGCCACGTCCAAGTGTTGTAATTTCTCCATCAGGTGTTACACCTTGAAAGCCTGCAATTACAACGACCTTGCCGTCATCTAAATATTTTTTTATTCTATCTGTTTTGATATCAACAATTCTTGCTTTTGTGTGAACGTTTTCTGTGATAATACCAACTTGCATAGCATTCATACTAACAGCGCTACCGCCTGCTGTCTGTATCGCCATTGCTAATAATGCAATAGAAATTCCTTCCCCTGTGGATAAAAGCATATCCATTTCTCTTCCTGATGGGTTTGGAGTTATTTCTTTTGCCATTTTTACAAGATGGTCTGTTGTGTGTCCCATTGCTGATACAACAACAACTACGTCATTCCCGAGATTTTTTTCTCGTAAAATCGTATTCGCTACATTTTTAATTTTTTCTGTATCTGCTACAGATGTACCACCAAATTTTTGTACTATTATATCTCTACTCATGGCTCTTTATGAGCTCCTCCAACTCTTCTTTTTCTCGCTTGTATAAAAATAAATTTGTGTTGATTTCTTCAGCTTTTTTAGCTATTTCAACTGCCTTTTCTACATTATACTTGTACCCATCTTGTTTTGCAAGACTGTATAAAATTATAAAGTACCAATTTAAAATATCTATATCGTCTGTTTTTTCACCTATGTTTTTTAATCTTTTCTTTGCTGTTTCAAAGTCGTTTTGTTTTATTAAAAATTTAGTATATGCAATAAGAATTTCTTTTTTATTTGGCATATATTCAATAGCTTTTTCAAACAATTCAGGGACTTTATCATATTGGTCGAGACCTTCGTAGCATTGAGCCATTAAAGAATAATTAAAACCTTTGTTAGAAAAATCATCTTTACATTTTTCAAGATGTTCAAGAGCTTTTTTGTAGTTTTTCTTATCAACTTCAATTTCAGCGGCAACGCTGTTTGCCATATAATTGTGCGGGTTGATTTCAAGTGCTTTATCTTTATTTTTTACAGCCAAATCTACCTTCCCAATTTTGTAATATGAAAGGGCTAATCTTGAGTATACTTCGTCAATATTCTTAGCTTGTAGGCAGTCATTTGCTTTTAACAGTTTGTCAATTGCTTGTTCGTGATGATTGAATTTTTGAAGGGAAACTGCCCAAGAAATATAAAGAAAGAACGTTTTTAATCCATTCATTTCTGCCATTTCGTAAAATTGAAGAGATTCTTTTTCTTTTTCTTGCATTGCATAGATATCACCTAATAGCAAATAGGTCTCAACTTTTTGTCTGAATATTGCAAGAACTTGTTTTCCGTAAGAAATAGCATTGTCGTAGTCTTTTTTCTTGAAGTATATGTATGCAATATTGTGCAAAGCTTCAAAATTATTCTCGGTTGTATTTACTATATATGTGAGTTTTTCTAAGGCCGAATCATACTCTCCAAGTTCAATTTCAACAATAGATAACATATATAGAGGTCTTGCATCTTTATTATTATATTTATTAGCGAGTTCCAATTTTTCCTTTGCTTCAGTATATTGTTTATTTTTGATTAGAAGTGCGCCCCAAGAAAGGTAAATTTCCATATTTTCATTATCTATTTGAATAGCGTGTTCATATTTTTGAATAGCTTCGTCCATTTTTCCCATCATTGCTAAGCAATTACCCCATAGTCCGAGGGCTTTTACATTATGGTTATCTTTTTTGTACGCTGCAAGATAATATTTAATAGCTTCTTTAAAGTCACCTGTTGTTTGTTTTATAATTCCTAAATTTATTAAGGCATTTGATGTTTGCGAAGGGAAGTAAACAGCACTTTGAAGCATATCTTCAGCCTCTTTAAAACAACCAATCATATACATTGAGTTTGCCATATTGATAAACGCATTACCCGGCATAGCAGGTGTTATACCCAGTCTTGTGTAATCATTTACTAAGGTATTCGCTTTTGTGACTTTTTCCACTATTCTTTTAATGAAATTCTTTTTTTTGTTTACATTTTTGTCAGACAATCTGCCACCTCTCGAAAAGCACCTTCACCGCCTTTTTCAGTCGTTATTTGGATGTTTTGTATTTCTTTAATTCTTTTAGCTGCATTTGGTACAGTTATTTTGTATTTTGCGTATTCCAGACAATCTGTATCATTTATATCATCACCAATATATAAATATTCTTCTTCATTTAAATTATATTTTTCTAAGATTGATTTTAGAACCGGTAATTTTTCTCTTATTCTTTGGTGAACGTCTTCAAGTTCAAAAGTTGTTTTGAGCCATTCTATAGCAGGATTTTTTTCGCCGGAAATTATCGAGATGTTAATTCCGTTGCGTTTAAGCATAAAACATCCCATAACATCTTTATAATTAATTCTTCTTGTTGATTGACAATTATCACTAATGTAGACGAAATTATCAGTTAAAATTCCGTCGAAATCAGTAATTACCATTTTAATTGTTTCGGGAAGATTTATCATAGTTTGATTATATCATGATAATAAAAAAAGTAGAATTTATACAGAGTTTGAAAGTTTTAGTTAATTATTTTCCTATGCAAAAGTTTTCAAAAATATTGTTTAAAATATCGTCAGTAATAACTTCACCCGTAATTTCATCAAGTGCAAGCAGTGCTGACTTAACATCAATAGAAATCATATCTTGAAGTTCACCTCTATTAGCGCCGTCTAGTGCAATCATTAAAGATGATTTTGCTTGAGTTAAACAATTTTGTTGACGTTGATTTGTCGTGAATTCAAGAGTCTCAGGGTTTACATCGCAGACAATATTTTTTATTTCGGTTTTTAGTTCATCAATTCCTAAATCTGTTTTTGTAGATATTTTTAAATCATTTGTTTTTATATCTGTTAAATCGCATTTGTTGGCTATTTTAATATTTTTTTTGTTTTTTACAAGCTCCCAAATGTCTTCGTCTTCTTTTGTCATTCCTTCTGATGCGTCATACAAAAATAAAACTAAATCTGCTTCTTCAAGAGATTGTTTAGAATATTTTATCCCGATTTCTTCTACTTTTGAAACGTCTTTATGTTCTCTTATACCTGCTGTATCGACAAGAGTAACAGGGATGCCAAAATCTAAAGTTTCTTTTAAGACATCACGAGTTGTGCCTGCAATATCAGTAACAATTGCTCTATCCAGATTAAGTAAAGTGTTAAATAATGAAGATTTTCCAACATTAGGACGACCTACTATTGCAACAGATATACCTTGTCTTAAAATATTAGAGGTATTTGCAGTAGATAAAATAGAATCAATTTCTTTTATGGATTTTTCGAATTCTGAAATTAAATAATCGTATTCAGGTTCTTTTACATCTTCAGGAAAATCTATTCCTGCAACAATTTTGGATAAAACTTCAAAAATATCAGAACGTATTTTAGCAATTTTGCTGCCTAAAACTCCTGAAAGATTTTTGGCAGATGTTATTACAAAATCTTTTGTTTTTGAATGTATTAAATCGGCAACGGCTTCTGCTTGTGAAAGGTCCATCTTTTTGTTTAGAAAAGCTCTTTTTGTAAATTCGCCTTTTTCTGCGTGTCTTGCGCCGTGCTTAAAAGTTAGTTCAAGAATTTTTTTTACAATATTAACTCCGCCGTGACAATGAATTTCTATAACGTCTTCCCCTGTGTAACTTTTTGGAGATTTAAAAGGAAGAATTAATACTTCGTCAACCTTTTTTTCTCCGTCCATAATCCAAGCATGTGTTATATAATTTGGCTTAAAATTAGATTTGTCAGATATTTCTTCTGCTATTTTAAAACTTTTATCTCCTGAAATACGAATAACTCCAACGCCGCCTGTGGCAATGGGAGTTGAAATTGCTGATATTGTATCAAATTCTTGTAAAATATTCATATGTATATTGTAACTGAAAAATAAATTTATATTTTTAATTGATAATTTTATTAACTTGACATTTTAGTATATCTAAAATAGGATATATATACGGAAAGAAGGGTAAGGCGACATGGCCAAGTGGTAAGGCAGGAGCCTGCAAAGCTTTTACCCCCAGTTCGAATCTGGGTGTCGCCTTTTTTATTTTTATATTACCCCTTCACTATTATTTTTGTTGATATACAATATAGGTATGAAGAAATTATTACTACTATTTTTATTCATAATTATAAGTATGCCTGTATATTCAGAGGAGTTTGATGTTCGCTCAGAACAGCCTGATGCACTGCAGACTATTCATCATGTTATTCCAATAAATGATGAGGATAATGCTGATATACATATGGTGGAAGAAAATTCGGATGATTTATGTTTTCCCAATGAAGTTGAATTGAAAGGTAGTGTAATATATAACGAGGGAGTTCAACATATAAAAGAGATTGAACTTGATAAAAATATTGAAAAGCCGAGAATTAATTTAAAAACAGCGAATATGGTTATTCCTGTTCAAGATAAGAAAATATATTCAAAGGGATTGGAGATTTCTGAAAGGAGAGCCTTGTCGTATGCAACAAGATTGACGGGTGAAGAATATATGGTAGCTCCTGTATGGTCTTATGTTACTGAACGAATGGGGAATTTTTCATATGGAACGTATTATTCTTCAGGGTTAGATACTACTCAGTTGCAATCTACAATGAATATTTATACCAGATATGATTTTAAACATTTTGCAATAACAGGAGCTATAGGCACAAATGAGAGTAATGTTGAAGGAACGGTGGACGAGAGAACTATTCAGATATCACCTGAGATAAAGTTGTCAAAATCGTTTGTGTTGAGGGATACTATTCAAGCGTATGTTAACGAAACTTATAAGAAGAATAAAATTTCGATTGTTTATACTCCTCAGTTAAAAAAACATCCTGATATGTTGAGATTTGAATTGGGGCTTTCTCATACGTACTATACGGGAGGGAAGGTTCGTTCTGCGGTTGAGTTTTCTACAAGGATTCGTTTGTAAATCTTTTGTTTTAGGTTGTAATAAGGTATTAAATCAGATATAATTATTTTATGAAAAAGAAAAATATTGAAGACAATAATTTAGTCGATAAAGCAAGAAAAAAAAATAAAAAGAACAGACATCATACACAGTTTTATTATTCGTTTTTAACAATAATATTATTGGTATGTCTTGTACAGATGTCTTTTAGTGCATTATTAAATATAACCAAAATTGTTGCATATCAAAGAAAGTTATCTACTCTTGAGTCAAAACAAATCGCGGCAGAAGCTAGGAACGCTGAACTAAAGAAGGATATAAAAAACTTTTCAACTACAGCTACAATGGAGTCTATAGCTCGTAATAATTTGAAAATGGCAGGTAAAGACGAAGTGTTAGTCATTGTGAATAAGCAAGAGATACCTAAGTCTGATAAAGATAAACATAAAAAACATGGATTTAAAAAATAATGAAGAAATCTATGATAGAAGCGTTTGAATTTAAACGTAAAGGATATTATAAACAAGCAATAGAAATATATTATAAGCTTTTATCTTCACTTGGAGATGATGTGGAAATTCTTAGTGAATTGGCTGATTTATATTATTTGTTAAAAAATAATGAAAGAGCGATGCACTATGTAAATAAGTCGTTGGAGATTGTTCCAAATCATGAAAGCAGTTTAAGGGTTTTAAAAAACGTATATAATTCTGAGCAGAAATATGAGAGCGCAGAAACCGTTGCAAAACAAATATTTGATATAACAGGTCAGGATGATGATTTGCTTGAGTTGTTAGAAATATTAGAGCATCAGGGTAAAAATCAGGAAATTATTGATTATGCACAAGAAACTGATGACGAATTTTGCAAATATAAGTCAGCAATTGCAATGTGTAATATAAACAGATATGATGAAGCACTTGATATATTGGGGAAAATAGTATTAAGTGAAAATATTGATTTAAAATTAAAAGAAGATGTGCTAAATTTAAAAGCAGAAATTCTAAATAAAAGAAACGATACAGAAAGAGTAAAAGAGGTATATAAAAAATTGGAAGAAACAAATGCACAAACAGCTGAAGGTTTAAATAATATCGGCTTAGATAAATTGGATAATTTGCAATTAGATGAAGCAGTAGAATATTTCAGATTAGCAATAGATAAAGATAATCAAAATGCTCAGTATCATTATAATATGGGGCAATCATATTATCTAAAGGGTTGGTTTGAAGAAGCAAAAAAATGTTTCAATACAGCAATATGTTTAAATCCAATGGAAGAAAAGTATCATTATTCATTGGCATATATGTTATACAGATGCGGTGAGTATGAAGCAGCAGAGGCTCATTTGAATCCTGATTATAGAGATTCAAAAGTATTACAACAAGTAATAAAAGCAGAAAAGGGTGATTTGGCGACTCCAAAAATAGAATTAGAAAAGATGTTGAAAGATAACCCTGAAAATGAAACAATATTGTATTCTTTAGCAAAAATATATTATCAGTTGGATATGTACAAACAATCCAAAATGATGATAGAAGAAACAATAAAAGTAAATCCAAAATCGTTTGAGTATCAAATGTTTAATGTGAGATTGTTGTTAAAATTGGGATTGGTAAGTGAAGCGGAACAAAAATCTTCAGAAATGGTAGAAAAATATCCAAATTATTATTATGCAAAAGTTCTTGAGGCAGAGGTAAATTTAGCAAAGAAAGATTATGATGCGTTGTTTGATTCGGCACAGGATTTGATAGAGTTGGATATAAATCATTATGAGGGATATTATTATAATGCGTTGGCATTGTTTGAAAAAGAAGATATAAATTTTGCGATTGAAAGTTTGAAGAAAGCAATAATGCAGGATGTAAATAATGCTGATTTATATGTAAAAATGAGCGAATTTTATCAAGCAATAGGAAAATATGAAGATGCTTTTGAATATATAAAAGAAGCAAGTGATATAGATAAATCAGCAAAAAATCAAGAATTATATATGCAATTAGCTTCTATATTAAGAAGAAAAGGTCTTACTTCAAAAAATCAGTAAATTAGACGATTATGTTGAATTATCTCAAAAAATTGCTTGATTTTTCATGTTAATTATATTAAGATATGTTTATAATTATTAAAATTTCTCAATGAAATTAAATATTTTGTAATAAATTTAAAAATAAAATAAAGGATGGTAATATGTCTGAGAATGAAGAAATAATGGAAGAAACAAGTCGCCAAAAGATATTAGTAGCTGATGACGAAGCTAGTATCAGAAGAATTCTTGAAACCAGATTAAAAATGGTTGGCTATGATGTAGTATTAGCAGAAGATGGCGAAGAAGCAGTAGAGTTATTTAATAAAGAAAATCCTGATTTGGTGGTATTGGATGTAATGATGCCTAAGATGGATGGTTATGGTGTAACGAGAGAAATTAGAAGAAATTCTGATATTCCTATAATTATTCTTACTGCGTTAGGAGATGTTTCAGAAAGAATTACCGGATTAGAATTAGGTGCGGATGATTATGTAATTAAACCATTCAGCCCAAAAGAGTTAGAAGCTCGTGTAAAAGCTGTATTGAGAAGGACAAGTGATAAGAGTGTAGTTGTTCCGACTGGTGGAAAGGCAACTGCCAAGAATGTTATCACAACAGGAAATATCAAAATTGATACAGCAAGAAGACAAGTATATAGAAAGAACGAAAGAATTCGTTTAACAGGAATGGAATTTAGCTTATTAGAATTGTTAGTCAATAATTCAGGTCAAGCATATTCAAGAAATGAAATCTTGCAACACGTATGGTCATATCCTGCAGATCATAGAATTGATACACGTGTGGTTGATGTTCATATTTCAAGATTACGTTCAAAATTGGAAACAGATCCGACAAATCCGGAGTTAATCTTAACAGCACGCGGAATAGGATATATGTTCCAAAGAATCAACTAAGAAAAGAAATAAATATAAAAAAAGGCATGAACATTTGTTCATGCCTTTTTGATTATGTATCTTGCCAAAAAAACTTGAGTAAGTATAATAGATAAAGATGGCGGGTATCGTCAAGTGGTTAAGACCACGGATTGTGGTTCCGTTATGCGTGGGTTCGAATCCCACTACCCGCCCATAAAAATACCGATAACTTTTGTTATCGGTATTTTTATTTGTGAAAAGTTTGGAAATTCAAAGAACCCAATAAGACGAAGTCTTATATGGGTTCGAGAGGATTTTCGGTAGGGCGATGTCGAGCAATAGCGAGCAAGCCCGTAAGAGCAAATAGCCTGACGAAGCGACTAAATCCGTCAGGATTTAATAGCGAAGTGAAAGGCTATGCGTACCCGAATAATCCGATACAATCCCACTACCCGCCCATAAAAAGGACAATGACATAAGTCATTGCCCTTTTTATTTTGTTGGGATGAGAACCACAAAGCGAAGCTTTGTTTAAGTTCGGACAAGCCCTGTAAGGAGAGTTGAAAAATTATAAATCAAAACCACGCTTTTGATTTTAATTTTGAAACGGTGCCGTTTAACGCGAGGGCGCAGTTGTTGAAAACAATCTCACTACCCGCCCCATTATAATATATTATAATGAATTATAATAAGAGTCGCTAAATAAAGCGACTCTTATCTATTGGAATAAAAACTTTAAATCAAAAATTTATATAAAGAAAGATATTGCTTGTTCAAGTTCATCTTGCGGAATATCCTGAAACTTTTTACCTTTATATTTTGCCTGTCCTGCAAGTCGTTCTTGTTCACTCATGCCTGCATGTTTTGCCCCGCACGTACGAGTATAACCTTTGACTTCTGTCCCGTCTGCACGAGTGTAGCCTGACACAGAATACGAACCAACACAACCTCTTTGAGAATTGGATGACTTTTTTGATGTACTTACCGAAGGATTTAATAGTTTGTTTATTATTTGTTTTAAAATTTGTGGAAAGTTTTGTCTAAAAGTTTCTTTGTCCATATTCTTTAAATCTTCAAAATCATAATAATCTACGGGATTACCATTCCTATCTACGTTCATTTCCACACTTATGTCAAATTTTTTATTAGGAAATGTTTTACTTGCATAATCTTTTAACTGGTCAACTCTATTATTCCAACCTTTTAGGAATATTTCCTGTGATTTGTCGTAATCAACATATTTTTGATATTTTTCTCTGCGAAGTTGTTCATATTTATCAACATCTCCTCCACTTTTGTTAAGAATATCTTTAGCGGTTGACACACCCATATTGATTGCAGTATCAAACACATACATCCCCATTTGTGGATCATCAATTTTGTCTGCACCTGAAGCCTTATAATAATTGCTATAATAAATATCTGCAACTTCTTTATCCGTAATATTTTTTACACTTTGAACAGGCAAGCCTTGTGATTTTCGATATGCATCATACGTTGAATGAGTAATACCTTTATTTGTTTCGCCACCTTTATCATTTGGATTATTTACATAACCACCTTCGCGTGCCAAGACAAATTTAAGCATTTTTTGAAAATTTTCATCTCTTTTCATTGGGGTAAATCTCCTTTTCATTTAAACTGCATTACACAAAAGGTTATTTGTTCATTAATGTTTCATACAAAGATTTTAGTTCTATTGCTCTCTGTTTAATCAACTCTCTTTTAAACCCTGTTGAAACATTTTGAAACATCGTACCTTCTTTTTGTTGAATTAAATTATATACAATAATTTCACTATCTCTGAATTTTTCCCAATTCTTTTGGGATATTTGTATATTTTCAAAATCATCTTTTGAGTTAATGTTTTTGAGTAATGCCAAATATTTTTCTATTTCTTTGTTCCAAGCATCCATTGCCTTAAAGGTGCATTCATTTATTTCCTGTGTAGATGATTTATTTGACAAACAAATCTCTTCCATTTTATCAATAGAATATTTTTGTTCATTTTGAGCATTAACTTTTATTGTATTTTTATCAAAAGTTAAAGGGGGCTTTTGAACACATCCAACTGATAAAATTGAAATAATGATAATTGATAATATAACTCTTTTCATAAAAAAATTATATAAATTTTTTAATATATTTGTCAGTAAATATTACAAATTTGTTACATAATATTTTAAAATGATAAATATTCAGATGTTTCACGGAATTTAACGTTTTTAAATGATTGATAATTCGATATTTTTAACCAAAATTTGTTGGCGATTATAAGTAACAATCGTAATAAACACAATATTTTTATCTTGATAATATCATTTAAAATTTGACATAAAACTATAATAAAGTATTGGTAGACTAAAGTCTATCCTACCAACTATTTATAGCAGGTAGTTTGTCTGTCAGACGGGGAATGGACTACTATTGAATTTGCTTAGCAATTTCTTCTTCTGCTGTTCTTAAAATGCTTTCTATATTAGAGCCTATAACGTCAAGATTTTCTGCTTTTATGTAAGAAACATCTTTTATGCCGTAAAAATTATTACATAATGATTTTATGTAACCAAAACTATATTCATCATTAAAGATTTTACCGCCGGAGGTTGTTACATAATATAGTTTTTTCGCTTTACATAACCCATAAGGAATACCCTCTGATGAATATGCAAAGGTTAAACCTATTATATTTATGGCTTCTATATAACACTTTAAAGAAGAAGGAAATGATAAATCCCAGAATGGTGCTGCGATTACAATAGTGTCTGCAGTTGCAAAATCTTTTGCATAATTAAAAATCGGGTTATCAAAAGTTCCGGCTTCAGCAAGTTTTGTTCTTAAATCAAGAGTTTTGCTATCTAAAGGAAGAATATTTTCTTTTTCTAAATTTATTTCTTTAATTTCGTCATTAAATTTTTTTAGTAAATATTCTGTCAATAGTCTTGTTCTTGATTCTTTTCTAACGCAAGCATTTATAAATAATATCATATTTCCCTCTTTTGTTTTATAAAATGTTTGTAAGCATTATTTTAATAATAGCATAAATTTAATATATATAAATTATAACGTTATTCAAATATTTGTGATTATAAATAATAACAGGTTTTATTTTAATCAAGATAATAGTGTAGTAATATATTTAGTTGCCCGTTTATGTTAATATTAAGTTGTTGATTTTATGTATAAATATGGAAAATGATTATGAACAAATATAAAAAATCATATAATATAATACTTGATAATATGGATCTATTTGAGTATCGACTTAGACCAATTTCTGCAATAATGTATCTACAAGATGCTTTTGCAAGATATACTGCAACACAAAAAATGGCAGCATATGATTTATTTGCTAAAAATTTATATTGGGTTGTGGCTGAAATAAATATGGATTTCATTACGCCGTTACCTTTTTGGTCTGAGGAAATAACTGTTGAATTATGGTTTTCAGAAATTTCTAAATTAAAAATATATATAGATTTTAATATTTGTTATAAAGACAAAGTTTTTGCAAAGGGTAATTCTTTATGGTTTTTGATTAGTAAAGAATCTCAAAGACCGGTTAAATCTGATATTGTTGCAGAAAAATTTGAAACAAATAATGAGTTAGTTTTAGGCGAACATAAAAAATTCGTTATGCCTAATGCTACCGAAATTTGTACTAAAATTGAGCACACAATTAATTTATCAGATATAGATTTTAATAATCACGTTAATAATAAAAGTTATATAAATCTTGCAGAAATGACTGCACCAGATGAATTTAGAAAAACTCACAGACTGAAAAATTTGCATATCAAATTTAATAAGGAAACATTCTTAGGAGATGTCCTAACTTGTACAACAAGTAGAACAGATAATTATAATCAATTTATTCACATTGTTGAAAAAGACGGGGTTTCTGTCTGTGATATAGCAACGACTTGGGAAGAAAAAATAATAACAGAAAATATTGTTGACTATAATTTAGACGTTAGAAATGAAATGTAAGTTTATACGTGTATATTAAACTTTAACAAGGATGAATTAACTATTTTGACTGTCAGACATTCTTACCCAACCTGAGATTTGGTTGTACCCTTTAGAGCCTTTTCTATAAGTAACACGTCTTACTTGATTGCTTGAGTTACCTTCAATAGTATGGATTGTTCCGTCCGGATCAACACTTTCTACAATACCTGTGTGAGATGCACCGTTACTCTTTTGAATCATTACATCACCCGGTTTAGGTGTGTATACATCTCTTGCTGAATATAAACCTTTTTGTTGTGCTTTTGACATAATTCCGCTAACGCTTGCTTGATATCCAAAAACATCATTTCCTTTATAACACCAAGAAACAAAGCTTGCGCACCAAGCAGCACCGTTGTCAACACCGCCTCTATATTTGGCAACTGCAGCACCGTCGTTATGTCCTGTCGCTTCTCGAACGCCTATTTCTCCTATAGCATTACTCAAAGCTTGGGCTGCATTTTTACCAACGTGACCGTCGTTTATATATCCGCCTGCTACATTGTTGTAATATGCTGTTTCTTGACCTGTTTGTCTTGCTTCAGCTTGTATTCTCTGCTCCATTGTTACAGACTGTTCATCTATATCTGCTATATCTTCTTCTAATTTTCTATCTATTTCTTTTATTTCATCTTGTTTTTTTGATATTTTTTCTGCTGTCTCAGGGCTTCCTTTAGCTATTTTTGCTACTAATTTATCAAATTTTGTTTGAGCTTTTGCTAAAGATTTTGTTAAGTTTGACAGTTCTTTAGATAATGTATCTATTTTGCTTGTATAACCGTCAATATCTGAATTTAATTTATCTATTTCGCCTTGTAATGTTTCTTTTTGATTTTCGTCTTGTGTATCCTTTAATTGTGCTTCTTTTTTTGCAAGGTTTGTTAAGGCAATATTTTTATTTCTTTCAAGTTCTTCTTTTTCTTGTTTTTTCGCTTGAAGTTCTTTGTTTATTTTATCAATGTCATCTTTTAATTTTTTTGCATTGTCTTTTAATTCTTGAGAAATTTTTTCATCATTTTGGATTAATTCATTTATTTCATCTCTAAGTTTTATTTTTTTTGATTCGGCCTCAGTTTCTTTTAGTTGTTTTAAGTCTGAATATAAATCTAAAGCCATTGCCGTTGTAATATAAGAATTCTGTTGAGATGAGTCAATAGAATTGCTAATATTGCTTGTAGTTAATTTTTCTTCGTAATATTTGATTAAATCTTCATTTGATATAGAACTATCATCACCATCATAACCGGCTATTTTCTTAACATCAGCTTCGCTAATTTTTATATTATCAGGGGTTTGACTATCAAATTCTGTATCATTTGATGCATTAACTATTAAGTCAAAAATTCTTGAAATTTTAGCATCATCAGCATTTTCATCAAAAATAGATGCATCAGATGACTTATCTGTATTAGATGCTAATTGCTTATAGCGTTCAATAAACTCTTGTCGAGTTGTATTTTGAGCTATTAATTCATTTAATTTACTAGGTATCACTTCACTCATAGTTATATCTCTCTAATAATATAAAAACCATGTGTTTACAGTAATTTCAGGTAGAAAAAATTTTGTTACATTCGTAACAATTAATTATTTAAACTATGAATAGGGGCAGGGATTCTACCGGCTCTGTTGACGAAGTCAGCTGAAGATAAAGAATTAACAGCCATAATAGGAGCTTCACCAAGTAATCCTCCATATACAACCTCGTCACCAACAGTTTTTCCTATAGCAGGAATAATTCTAACGGCAGTAGTTTTTTTATTAATCATACCTATCGCCATCTCATCAGCAATAATGCCTGCAATTGTAGTGTTAGGAGTATCTCCCGGGATTGCAATCATATCAAGACCGACAGAACAAACAGAGGTCATAGCTTCCAGTTTATCAAATGTCAGATGACCTTTTGTAGCAGCTTCTATCATCCCTGCATCCTCAGATACAGGTATAAATGCACCTGATAATCCGCCAACATGTGAACTTGCCATGATACCGCCTTTTTTAACGGCATCGTTGAGCATTGCTAATGCAGCTGTTGTTCCGTGAGCACCTGCGTGTTCTAATCCCATTGCTTGAAAAATTTCTGCTACACTATCACCAATAGCAGGTGTCGGTGCAAGTGATAAATCTATTACACCAAATGGAATATCAAGTTTATTTGCGAGTTTTCTCCCTACTAATTCGCCTGTTGATGTGATTTTATATGCGGTATTTTTAATTGTTTTTGCTAATGTTCCTAAATCAGCTTTTTTATCAAGGTTTGATATTGCGGCTTTAACAACACCGGGTCCGGAAACTCCAACGTTTAGGGCGCATTCAGGCTCTCCGTATCCGCAGTATGCTCCTGCCATAAACGGATTATCGCTTACTGAGTTACAAAAGCATACGAACTTAGCAGCGCCAAGTCCATCAGTATCTTTGGTTAATTCTGCCGATTTTTTAATAGTGTTTGCAACCTCTAAAATGGCATCCATATTTATTCCGGCTTTTGAACTTCCTACATTTACGGAAGAACATAATCTGTTAGTTGTTGATAATGCTTCCGGAATAGATTTTATTAATGCTAAGTCGCCTTTTGTACAGCCTTTTTCAACTAAAGCGGAATATCCGCCAATAAAGTCTACTCCGACTTCATTGGCAACTTCGTCTAATGTTTTTGCAATTTTCACATAATCATATTCGTCACACGATTCACCAATTATAGAAATAGGTGTTACTGCTATACGTTTATTCACAATAGGGATAGCATAATCATCACCTACTTCTTGTGCAAACTTGACTAAATTTTGTGAATATTTTAAAAGTTTTTCTCTAATTCTTTTGCATAAAACATTGACATCTCTATCAATACAATCCCGTAAGCTTATTGATAAGGTTACGGTACGAATATCAAGATTGTAAAGTCTTATCATATTAATTGTTTCAAGAACTAAATTTTCATCAAAGCTTTTCATTTTCTATTTCACCTGATGTTTTAGATGTGGCTGCACCCATACTAAATCTATTTTTTGTTCTTTTAATACTAATCTCAATTCAACACGACGACTTAATTTATAATTTTCTTTGCCATTTATTTTAATTGGTTTACTAAAACTGGCTCCTTCAACCCTAACAATATGTGTCAAATCTTTATAATATGGTTTCCCTTTTGTAAGTTCAAATGCGTATTCAGCAACATTATATGCACGGTTCATAGAAAGGTTCATGTTTTTCATATATTGTTGTTGAGGTGAGAATGAACCTCTAAATAAATGTGAGTCTGTATGTCCTTGTATAACAATGTACATAACGTGTTTTTTTAATTCTCCGTTGAGAACGGCATCAAAGTATACCGGTAAAAATTTCTTTAAAAATACTCGTCCGGCAGGTGTTAATACTGCGCTATTTAGTTCAAACAATTCCAAGTCAGAAATTTTTGCCATACCGCTAAACGGATCAATTACAATATCTACTTTTTTAGCGGATTCTTCTTTTATTTCTTCGTTCTCAGGCCTTACATCTACCGCAATACTTTGTTGCTCCATCTTTTGAACAACTTCTTGAACGGCTTTTTCAGTAGCTTTAACGGCATCTGCTTTACCTTGTCCTGTGTTAGCACAGAATGCGAAAAACAAGGTTGCAAAAATCATAAACATCCCGATGAACAAGTCAGACATTGTTACCCAGAATATGTTTCCGCCTTCCGCATGTTTTTTAGGTCTTACCTTTGCTCCCATACTGTACTCCTAGAACAATCCGCCTAATTCATCACCGCTATCTGATTTTTTAGCCATTGTATCATTCAATGTGTTTACACCAAAAATTAAACTATCAAGATATGGCATAATAACATTTGCTAAATCTTTTTGAATTGTTGTTGCGAATGATTTCGGTATTGATTTTAAAATTGAACCATTTTCGTGATTTTGGATTTTTGATGTTTTCAACAAGTCAATCATAAATGATTCAGTTGTAACAACACTAAACAGTGATGCAAGTTTAGCTTGTACTTTGTGACAAGAACTCATTACCACAAGTGCTGTGACAAGTTTGTCGGTAATAGTGAATGTTAAACAAGAACCTACCGCAAGTACAGAGCAAATAGCAGCGATTTGCATATCAGCAACGAATTCTGATACAGAATGTGTAAGTGCGTCAGGTGATGAAAAGTCCAAAAGACCAAATGCTGTCGCAATCTTTAAGAAAGTGAATAACGGACCAAAACCTGTCAATAATTCAGGCAATGTTCCGATGAAGTTCTTATTGAAAAATGGATATACCATTGTTTCTTCATTGAAATAATATTGAATATCTGTTGAGGTTTTGATACCTGAGACACTTTCTGAAACATTTTCGTATTCAATTTTATCTTCTGATTCTTGAAATGCTAATGTATCTGAAAAGATTAAGGCATCTTTAAAATCTTCAAATGCGTGTTTTGTACAAGGGTTTGAAGACATTATTTGTTTAAATTCTTCAAATCTATATACCATATTACTTTTCGTAAATGATTCTAAATCTTTATATAGTTTATTAAGGTTCTTTGCTACACTAAAGTATCTTGTCATAGTGTAGGTCATACCTGATATAAAAGTGGTTATAATAATTAAGACCGGAGGGTCTTTTAAACATTTTAATACAAATTCCATATATTCTCTCCTGATAGAAATTATATCATAAAAATCTCTAAAGGGAAGTTGTTATTAAAAATTTAAACTATTTTTACTATTGATGTTAATTTATGGTATTATGAATTTATGCGAGCTTTAGTTATTATACTTAGTTTTTGTTTGATATTTTCTGTTAAGGTCTATGCAGAGGATGTATCTGCTGATATGTCGAAAACTATATCAAATGCAACTGTTGAGAAGGTTGAAAACAGTTCATCTGATAATTCTTTTGAAATGGATTATTCTCAAAATGAGCAAGTTAATGAAATTGATGCAAATACAAGAGATTCAGATGGCAAATTATTGGTTATGACTTATTCCGAAAAAAATAAATTCGGATTAAAAAAATCAGATGGTGAGATTATAACTAAAGCTATTTATAAAAAACTAATCAGACTTGGTGACAAATCTTGGATTGTTCAATATAAAAATAAATACGGCTTGATTGATTATAAAGGCGATTATATTATTTTACCAAAGTATAGAAATGTTCAGCGTATTGCAAACAGATACGTTAAATTTGGGAATGATAACGATTACGGATTGTATGATGAAAATGGTTTTACAATTATTCAGCCGGAATATTCGTCGATTGACTTATTGTACGGTAGAATGTTTTTAACATGCAAAAATTTTAGATATGGTATTGTTGATATGGATGGTAATACCCTTTTGCAAAATGAGTATGAGGATATTTATATGCCGTCTCCGAGTGTTATGATGGTTCAATATGAGGGGAATTGGTGTAAAATTGAAAGTGTTTCTGAAAATGAAATAACTTTGCCATATGATATCGAAGAAATATCAAAGAACTCTGATTTTAAAATGACAAATTTGGTTGTTAATACCGGTGTTGGGGCAGGCTATTCGGTTGTTACACTAACAGATTATATACTAAAGATTTTCACGTCTTTTTCGCCGGCTTATGAGGCTACGATTGACGAACTTATGTATTCTCAAGGAGCAGATACATTATCTATCTTAATGAAGTTTGCGTGGATTCCTAAATTCCCTGTTGTTTTCATTAAACAATATTATAGGCAATTGCGCAGACCAAACAAGAGTCCGTTGGCAAATACAAGGAACTCAATTAAAAAACAACTCAGATAATTTTATATAAGTGAATCTATATAATGTTCGACATTATCAAGACTGCCTAATATACCAGGATGTCCTGGTTTTGTTTTTGGCGGAATAAACCCTGCTTGAAATTCAAATGAGTTGATAACTTTTCTTGGTTGTTGGTTTTGTACATTTTGAACAGCTTGTTTTGATTTTCTAACTGCTGTTATAGGGGTTACTTTTATAACTGCCATTTTATTTTCTCCAATACACACTACGTACATTGATGATAATATCAAAATACTATTAGTGCAATATTGTTATAAATTATTCTTTGTATTTCTTTACATTATTTGTTTAAACAGCAATTTTTGTATTTTTTACCGCTCCCGCATGGGCAAGGTTCATTTCTGCCTATTTTTCCTGATGGAATTGGTTTTTTTTGTTTTTCTTCCTCTGCTTCTGTTTGTTCTATAAAATCAATTGATTTGGAAAATACGGTTGAATGATACAAAACAGAAGTTGATGAATATATCTTGCGTTTTAAAAATTCTGATTTGTATTCTTCAATTAAAGAGTCAAGAGTATAATTGCTTTCTAAAACTTTATTTATTTTATCCATAAAGTTTGGATATTTTTTAGCAATGCGTTTAATGATTTTATCGGAGATAGAATCATTTTTCAGGAAGTAGTTTACGCATCCTTTTACATCTGATACTTTTGTTTCATCTTCAAATATCATACAAAAAGTTTTATAAAACGGTATTGAATATAGTCCTAATTCATCATCAAAAATTATGCCGACATCGTATAATTCTTTGTGAGAGGAGAAACCGCCTAAAGAATTTTCTAAAAAGTTGTCATATCCGTTGTTTAGTTCTTGAATTGTGAAAAATTTGTAATTTTCAAGAGGTTTTTTAGCTTCTTCCATATTAAATTCTTCGATATTATCTTCATCATTCAATATCCCTATAACGTTATCAGCGTATCTGTTTGTTGTAATAAATTCGTCAGAACCGAACATTTTAAGGAATTTATCGTGCATTTCCGATATATCATTTTTAATTTTTTCTTCCTTTTCGTGATTATCTTCATATACAAGCCATGGTGATTGTACAATTTTTACAATGGCGTATCTTATAGCATCTTTAATTCTGTTTGCAGGGAGCATATTGTCAATACCGATTAAGAAATATTCGTCGTTATGTTTAAATATACGAGCAACAATAAACTCACCTATTCCTATCCCTCTGAAGCTTGTCATTTTTGTAAGAGATAGTACTGTGTATTGTTTTTCATTTGTTAAATTAAATAGTTCAAAACCGTTTTTAAGTATTTTTTCAACGCGAAAAACAGAATATTGAGCGTTTAATAAACTTTTAGCCACATCGGGACTTGATGATTTTTTTGAAGAATTAAATATTTCAATTATTGATTTTGGCGGTGTGCCTAAATTCCTTTCAAATGCATAAGGAATAAATAATTTTTCCATTTGAGCAGGAGATGCGTGCAGCCCTCCCATTGTGGATAAATATTCAGCAAAATCTTGTTTTGTTGAATCATCTTCTTGTACAAATTCAAATAATTCTTTTATTACATTATTTATATCATTTAGTTTATCAATAACTGTCATATTTTCTCTCCCTTTTTGTATAAAAGATACAATAATTATAACAGAATAACAATACCCATATAGATAATTGAAAATAACAGCAATTGTGCAGAAAATATTTATAAAAAAGGAGTTTTATAAATGGATTATGATTTTTTGAACAAATTAAACAAGCCTTCATTTCAACCACCTGCAATAGTTTTTAAAATTGTTTGGCTTATTTTATATATTTTGATGTTTGTATCTTTTTATATGTTTTTATCAACAGAATCAAACAATTATAAAACAATCGGGTTTTGGGTTTTTATAATTCAGTTGACACTTAATTTTATGTGGAGTCCAATATTTTTTTATTATAAAAAAATATTGTTGGCCTTTTGGATTTCTATTTTACTCACTTTAACAGTAGGTTATATGGGAATATGTTTTTATCAAATTTCTCCTGTTTCAGGCTTGTTAAATATTCCTTATTTTCTATGGTTAATATTTGCGGATATTTTAAATTATAAGTTATGGTTAATGAATAAAAATATTTAATATTAAATATTAAATTTAATTGTAGATTATATTTGTTATGTAAAATTTACTATAAAATTTTTATAAAGTAGTTTTATTTAAGTTATGTTGATGGTAGTATGATAAAATCAAATAGTTGATAAAAAGGAGAGCATGAATATGTGCGGAATTGTTGGATATATAGGTGAAAAATCAGCCGTTGATATTTTATTGAACGGTTTAACAAAATTAGAGTATCGTGGATATGACTCGTCCGGGATTGCCTTAAATAACGGCGGACATATCGAAATGTATAAAGCTGTTGGAAAATTAAAAAACTTAAAAGATAATATAGCGCCTATAAAAGATGAGATAGATAAATCAACTATCGGGATAGGGCATATTCGTTGGGCTACTCACGGTGCACCAACAACGGTCAATGCTCATCCTCATACTTGTAATTGTGGCAGATTGGTTCTTGTGCACAATGGTATTATAGAAAATTATAAAGAACTAAGAGAAGAATTAGAACAGCAAGGTTGTATTTTTAAATCTCAGACAGATACAGAAACAGTCGCACACCTTGTTGCTAAAGAATTTGATAAGGTTAAAGACTTGACGGAAGCAGTCAGACTTGCAACAAAAAGAATAGAAGGGGCTTATGCTCTTTGCATAATGCATCAAGATGTAAAAGATACAATTGTCGCAACAAAAAGAAATGCGCCGTTAGTTGTCGGAATAGGCGAAGGTGAGTACTTTGTTGCATCTGATGTGCCTGCTATTATTGATTATACAAAGAAAGCTATGTACTTAGATGATAATCAAATTGTTACCTTAACAAAGAATTCTATGAAATTAATAAATGCTGATAATATAGAAATAAGCGGTAAGGTGGAAACTCTACCATGGGAGCCTGTGGCATTAAGTAAAATGGGTTACAAACACTATATGCTAAAGGAAATTCATGAACAACCAAGTATTATTAGAAATTTATTGAGTGGTAAAATAACAGGGTTAAAAGATCCCGTTAATTTAAGTGAAGTTAAACTTGATAATGATACCGTTAAAAAATTGAATAGAATTCAAATTGTTGCTTGCGGAACATCGTTACACGCAGCAATGGTTGGTAAATATATACTTGAAGATTTTTGCGGAATAGCAGTTGATGTTGAACCGTCAAGTGAATATATTTACAGAAAAACCGTAACCGACGAAAACACACTTGTTATAGGTGTTTCTCAATCAGGAGAAACTGCGGATACAATTACAGCTGTTAAACAATCAAAAAAACGTGGTTCACATATATTGATTGTTACAAACAGACCTGATTCAACTATGGCTCGTGAAGCGGATAGTTTAATATCTGTATGTGCAGGTATTGAGGTTAGTGTTGCGGCAACTAAATCATATATGGCTCAACTTATTTCTTTTTATATGCTAGCTATATATATTGCTGAAACTAAAGGTTCAGTAGACAAAGAATTTTTAGCTAAATTAAAACAAGAACTAATCGTTCTTCCTGAAAAAGCAGAAGAAATTCTTGCTCAAGAAAATCAAGTAAAAGTAATTTCGAGAAAATATGCAAATGCTAAAAACTTCATATATATAGCAAGAGGTATTAATTTCCCTACAGCTCTTGAAGGTGCTTTAAAGTTGAAGGAAATCAGCTATATAAATGCAACAGGTTATACTGCAGGAGAACTTAAACATGGACCTATTGCAATGTTAGATGAAACTTTACCGGTTCTTTCTATCATGATGAAGGGAAAAGTTTACGACAAAATTTTATCAAACAGCGAAGAAGCAAAAGCAAGAAATGCTAAAATGATTGCATTGACAAATTCTACAGAAGAAAAATTGAATGATTTGTTTGATGATATTATAAGAATACCGGATGTAGACGAGTATTTATCCCCAATATTGTCAATTATCCCATTACAGTTAATTGCATACTATATTGCAGAATTTTTAGGAAAAGACGTAGACCAACCTAGAAATTTAGCAAAATCAGTAACAGTTGAATAAAATAATAGAGTATAAAAGGAGATTTTAAATGATTATCATAATGGAGCCGGGGGCAACTAAAGAACAGATAGATAAAGTTGTTGAACATTTGGAATCTCTGGATTTTAAAATCAATATAAACTATGGTGAAGTGCTTACTGTTATTGCTGCCATTGGGAATAAACGATTGGTTCAGCCGCATTCTCTTATGTCTTTTGACGGAGTTAGAGAGATAAAATCTATTCAAGAACCATTCAAACTGGCAAGCAGAGAAAGCCAAAAAGAGGACACTATTATAGAGTTTTCAAATGGAGTAAAAATTGGCGGGAAGAACAGACCTGTTGTTATTGCAGGGCCTTGCAGCGTAGAAGAAAACATTGACGGTTTATTAGAAGTAGCACATGCAGCAAAAGAAATGGGTGCAAAATTTTTGCGTGGCGGTGCTTTTAAACCAAGAACATCACCATACGATTTTCAAGGTTTAGAAGAAAAGGGGTTAAAATATCTTGCACAAGCCAGAGAAGAAACCGGATTATTAGTTGTTACTGAGGTAATGGATACACTTGACTTGCCACTTGTGTGTGATTATGCGGATGTTATACAGGTCGGTGCAAGAAATATGCAAAATTTTAAAATGTTAAAAGCTATAGGTAAAACAAAAAAACCTGTTATTTTAAAACGAGGACCTGCTGCAGGAATAAAAGAATTTTTACTTGCAGCTGAACATATTATGTACAATGGAAATCCTAATGTAATATTATGCGAACGCGGGATAAAGGGTTTTGATTCAAGTTATACAAGAAATGTTTTAGATATAGCTTCTGTCGGAGTTATCAAAAAGCATTCACATCTTCCGATAATTGTTGATCCAAGTCATGCAACAGGAAGACGGTATTTGATTGAGCCAATGTCAAAGGCAGCGATTGTATCAGGGGCGGATGGTATTATGATGGAGGTTCATAATAATCCGGACAAAGCCTATTCTGATGGCGCGCAAAGCCTTACAATTCCTCAATTTAGAAGGTTGATGGTTCATCTTTCCAAGCTTATGGATGTACTTGAATCTGAAGATCTTACTGATGATATTGTTGGGGTATATAAATAATTCAAAATTATTAAAAATCCAGTTAATATTTACTTTTGTAAAATTTATAAATAAATTTTTACATCTTGAAACAATTGGTTTCAAAAGATTTGTTTTATGCTAAAGTAGATAATGTCATAAATCAATTATACAAATAGGGATGAGAATAGGAGATTCCGAATGGCTGAATATTTAAGCAAAGAAGAGATTAAGCAGTGGAGAAGTTCATTAGAAAAGATTACATTAGAAGAGTACGCTGCCAGACTTGGGAAAATAGTTGCAGATTCAAGACCAACTAATGATTTAATAGATATAGTTTATAGAGGTGAAACTACTTCTAATAAAGCTAAAATGGATACAACCAGCAAATTATCAAAAATTGCTGAACGTGCATTTGAAAGAGAACGTCAATTATCACATACACCATTTTCTTTCAAAGCACCTACAGAAAGTTCTGTAAATGAAATTCAAAGTATAGCTCCTAAAAAACAAGAAGCTGTTAAAGAAAAACCTATTATTGAGGCTAAGAGTGAAAAGAAAGCAGAACCTATTATAAAGGAACAAGCTCCTATAATTTCTGAGGACACTCTTAGAGATGAGGTTAATATAGTATTAAAGAAAAATCTTACAGATAGAGAACAAGTTGTGTTTGATTATCTTTTAGAACACAAAAATACAACTGTTTATGCTAAAGATTTAGCGGTTCTTCTTGATTTGCCAAGAGATTATATATACAAATATATTAAAAATCTTAGAGCAAAAATTGAAGGCGATAAACTTAAAAATGCAGATAGAGGTGGTTTTATCCTTTCTGTATAAAAAGAAATTGAACCTTCCCAAAAGGGAAGGTTTTTTAATATAACTAATTAATGCTATAATAAAGTTGCTATGTATATTTGTAAAGAATGCGGAGCTGAATATAATACCAAACCTGATTTCTGCGATTGCGGAAATGATAGTTTTGATGAAGTTGGTAATATTAAGCATGAAGATAATAAGAAGATAAAACCTCAATTCAACAAATCGGATATTTTATCAATTAGTATCTTCGTTGTTTGTATAATATTATCAATACTTGTTTTAGCATTTTTCCCAAAAATAGAGCAAAAACCGGATTTAACTACAAAACAGCAATCAAAAATTGTTAGAGAAACAAATCCGAATATTCCGGATATAGATACTTTTTGGATTAAAAACAAGCCTATTCATCAGGAAGATACAATTCCTGTAGTTGAACAGATAAAAGAGATATTTCAACCAAAACCAACTCCAAAAGAGGTCAAACAATCTGTTAGACCTGTTCAAAAAAAGCAAACACAGACAAAAGTCCAAACAATACAAAAACCCGCACAAACACAAACAGTGAAAAATCAAACATCACAGACAAAATCTAATCTAATAAATTCGCAAGTTAATAAAAAACAGGAACAAAAAACTGTTTCAAACCCATATGAGTTTGCTAATTATAAAGCAGCCTTAGGGCAAAGATTAATGTCTAATATAAATGTTATGAATGTGAAAGGGAACGGTATTTGTGGGGTTGAATTTACAATTGATAGTACAGGTAAGCTCACAAACAGGGCATTTACATTTCAGTCGGAGAACAAAACAGTAAATGATGAAGTTTACCACGCACTAATGTTGACTCCAAGATATAGTCCTCCTCCAAGTTCATATAACGGACAATTGATAAAAATTGTTTTTGAATTTGGGAATGGCAGCTATAGAGCAAGATTTACTAACTAAAAAGGACTGAAATATCAGTCCTTTTTTTATATATCTTTATCCAAAGAAGTGATTAGCTTCACCTATCGGATCAGGGTGCGTATTTGTCGGTCTATATGGTGAAGTATAGGACCTTAGGGCATCTTCTGTTATTGTAGTATCAATATTTTTAATATCACCTTCAAATCCTTTTAATTTTGGAACGGTTGGTTCTTTAACCGGTTTTTTACGTGGTTTTGTTGGCTTTTTAACAGATTTTTTCTTTGGTGTACGTTTTGGTTTTAGAGGTGGTTTCTCTATTACAGTTTCCTCTGTAACAGAAGTTGTTTCTTCTGTAACAGAAGCCGTTTCTTCAACTTGTTGTCTTTGTGTGACAGGTTTTGCATATTTACTTGCATCCCATCTTATAAGCTTGTCTGTTGTTCTAATTTCAAGATTTGGATGAGATTTTGCAAAAGCAAAATTATTTTTTATAGCTTTTAAACCTTTAAATCCGCCAAACAAAGATAGACCTATTGTTGATGTACCTTCACCTATTCCTTCGTAGGCTTCTCTGGCTTGTTGGTCTGTTGTTGCACTATTGGCTTTACTTGTTGAGTTAAGGAAATGTCCGACTCCGCCTAATAATCCTACTCCGCCTGCTATTGCCATGCCAATAGGACCTGTCAGAGCGATAGCCGTTCCGACTGCTGCTGTAGTTAATGTTCTTGACAGACTAAAACCATCTTTGTCACAGAATAGTCCTCGAACCATATTATATGTTCCACCCTTAACGAAAGCTTTTATTTTTTCGAAGGTGGATATGTGTCCGTCATCGACTCCATCTTGTTTATAATAACCGTCTTTTTGTAATTGTGGTCGTAATTTTGGACCATTTGGATTTACTCGAGGTAAACTTTCAACATATTCAACCGCCTCCTGTATCGTTCCCGGATAATCAGCCTCTAAGTATGTAGAACGATGCATTGGATCAAGAAATTGAAATCCATTTGCCATAGTGTGTATCCTTTAACTTAATTCCTATGAATTAATAAAGTTATTTTTTTGAATTAAATTGATTATTTTTTTATAAAATAAAATTTTTTGTTACGAATTTGTAACATGTGATTATTTCGATTTAAAAAATGTTATTTCTTGGTTGGATGATATATTGGTCTAATTTATGTTTTTTTGTAAACATTTGTAAAATGCATTTGATATTAATTAAAGTTTTAAGAAAAAGTGTCGTCATGCGTAAATATGTAGAAGTGCTTATTAGCGGAATAGGAGTTTAACATGACAGGTGATGTTAATTTTTCAGGTAAAATTGCTAAGAAACTAAATCTATCAGATATTAAGGTTGATGGTTTGTCGTCAGAGGATAAAGCTAAACTTGATGCTATTTTTAATACAAAGAATGATGGCGACAGTAAAGATGCTTTGACGATTGATGAAATAGTAAAATCGGTAGCAAATATTGATACTGATAAGAATGGTAAATTATCTGACGAAGAAATGAAAGCTGCTTGGCAAAAATTAACAAATAAACCGCAAGGAATAACAGAAACTCAATATATTTCATACCTGAAAGCAATGTCTGCCGCTAATGAACAAAGTGCAAAAGAAGCTAATATCGGAAACGGTTATACTATTCAATTAGGTGAACAGTTGGATGATTTAGTGGAACGTGTTTTGAAATCACAAGGTGTGACAGAGCCTACTGCAGATCAAAAATCAAAATGCAGACAGGCAATAATTGATAATAACCCAAATTCTATGAAGATAGAAAACGGTACTGTAAAATGGTTAATAGCCGGTGCTAAAATATATTTACCAACGGATACTCAAACCGGTGTGGCTTATGTAAAAGATAAAGATAATAAAGCTGAGGTTGAAGAAAAGTATAGAAAATGGCGCAGTGGCGAAATCGCAAGCTTCATATATAAAGTAGGCGATGATGGTAAAGTATATGAAGAAAGAAACGGTCAACGCACACTCGCAGGTGGCGGCTCCGGTTCAGGTGCTGTAGATGAAGATGTAGAAGCTGTTGATATGTCTAAGATTGTACTTATTGGGAAGATAACTAAAGATGATTGCGTTGACGCAGATGATCCTAATAAGAAATATGATTTTGCTGATGTGAAGGCAAAAGTCGAAAAAGGACGTGATATCTTAGCAAAATTAAATAACCCATCAAGTATAAAAGAATGTAAACAAGGGGATGAAAAATACGATAATGGACAGGTTAAATGGTATACTATAACTTTTGATGATGATTCAGAAGTTAAAATTCATATGTCAGAAGATGGGAATATAGATGGCATGTATTCCGTTGATTCTGATGGGAATGATATGATAGGAATTTATGACGATGGCTCTTTGTGGATTGAAATGGAGGGTAGCAATAACGTATTTGATGTAGCAATAAGAGGTGCTGTTAAAGATTTTGACAAAGTTGTTGGATTGGTCAAACAATCAAGCAAAGTCCGTGAAGCAATGGGATTACCATTGTTAAATATTGAGTCTGAGTATAAAGAACTTATTATAGATGAGTCAAAGATAGAATCTGCAGATAAAGATAAAATATATGATATGGATAAATTAAAATCTAAAGTTAAGTCTGCAACTGATGTGCTCAAAAAAATTGCAACAAAAGAATATAAAAGTATTAATGTATCGAAAGATGAGCATAATGACGAATATACTGTAACGGTTAATTTTGAAAATGGTTCATTTGCAAAAGTAGTATATGATAAAAATAAAAAATTAAAAGAAATATGGATTGATATAGATGGCAAAAAAGGTGCAGATAATAAAAAACATTCTGATGTTGCGTTTAAGGTAAGTGGGGAGTTATTATTAAATGCCGATAATGATCACACTACAGATATTACTATAAAAGATGCTTTTAAGTCAGATGATTTAGAAAAAGCAATATCAAAAGATTTGTTAGATAATGTGATATCTAGCTGGTCAGATGAGAAAAAAGTTTCTACAATAGCTGATGCATCTGCATATAATACTGACACGGTAACAAACAGAGTTATGCAAAGCGATAAAATTTTGTCAGAATTGTTTGATTATAAAAATTTTGGAGAGACGGTTGTTCTTAAAAATGGAAATTTAGATCAGGGTTCTGATAAAACTTTTGGTAGTTATTATGGTTTTATGTTAAAGGACGGATCAAGAGTTCGAGTTTATACAAAAGATCATAAGGTGACAAGAATTGATGTTGCTCCAACAAAGGATGGTATGTTTGTAGAGTATTATAATGGCGGTGATATAAAAATAATGTTTGGAGAAGATAAGTATCTTGATGTGGCCGGTGCTGTAACAAACTTTGATTCTTTGCAAAAAATTGTTATGCAACAGATGAGAAGAGCGTTTCCTGGTATCCCTTGGTAGTGTTACTTTAAATATTTTTACAACAGCTTGACAATGTGTTGTATATGGAACATAATAAATTTATACATAATATAAGTTAAAAGAGAATTTCGGTTCTCTTTTTTTTTGAGTGTTATTATGTAAAGTTGAACATGCGTGATTATTTCATGAAAAATGAGAGAGGATATGAATTTCATGAAATTTCAATCTCTCCTTTTAGGTATTACTGTCCAATAAAAAACTAAAATAACAAATATTAAATTTAACCATAACAAAGACTTGAATTTAAAATAATTAGTTATAAAAAATCCTTACAGCTGCGTGACGCGGAGAATCTAGGGAGGAGAGTTTCTTTGGGTACCGTTTCTTTGCGGTCAAAGAAATGGTACATCCTTATTTTACAAATTCTTCATTGTCTTCAATATATTTAAAATTAAATTGATAGTATTTATTATTAAATTTTAATTGGACCGTAGAAGGAAGGCAGGGATGGAGAGCTGCTCCCTCTCCGCTATCCGCATACGCTTTCCGGAGAGGGAAATCTATTTTGCCCTTCATCCGTCCTTCGGACACCTTCTCCGCAGGAGAAGGGAAAAATAACTTTCAATTTTCCACTATCCATTTAATAAGGTCACTCAATCACATCATAGTCACTTATTCACTTACTCACTATTCTATTAAGATTTTTTGCATTAAAATCACGGTTTTTTTTAATAATAATTGACTTTTCGGGCGGAAAATACTAAAATTATAGTGCAGTTAGAAAGATATGAATGCATTTGATTACTTAATGGTGTGAAAAGATTTTAGGTGAGGATAATATTATGGAATTAAGGAACAGTCGAATTTTATCATTAATGCAGGATAAAACCTCTGATTACGGTGAACGTATTGCGTTAGGAATCAAAGGACTATACGGATGGAGAGAAATTACATATAAAGGTTTAAGTTTATTAGCAGAAAAAACAGCAAGATACCTAATAGAAGATTTAGAATTTAAAAAAGGTGAGGGTATAGCAATTCTTTCCGAATCGAAACCGGAATATGGGGCTTGCGTATTTGCATCAATATTGGCTGGTGGTACAACAATTCCTTTAGATATTAAACTTTCTATATATGAGTTGAAATCTATTTTGTCAGATTGTCTGCCAACGGTTTTGTTTGTTTCACAGCATTATTTGGATACTGCGTTAGAATTACAAAAAGAAATTGATTCAATAAAACATGTTATTTTGATGGATGAACATATCAATAAAGATGGTTTGACTGATATTTATATGTTACCTGAAATATTTACGGCTAAATGGAGGCAAAGAAGTTCTAAATCAACAGCTCTTATTATTTATACATCCGGTACTACCGGTGCGCCGAAAGGGGTTGAAATATCATTTAAGAATGTAAATGCTCAACTGGAAGATTTAACAGATGCAATTAATGAAATATTGCCATCGGGTAAGAAAACAACAATGTTATCAATTTTGCCAATGAATCATTTATTTGAAATGACAGTTGGTTTTGGTATGTTCTTGAATTTTGGACACACTGTTTACTACACAACAAGTCTTAAACCTAAAGATATTTTAGGCGTAATGAGAGAGAAACAAATTGAATTTATGCTTGTTGTACCGGCTTTCTTAAAATTATTAAAGGCAGGTGTTGAAAAACAAATTAATTCTTTACCAATGGCTACAAGACTAATGTTTAAATTTATGTATCATTTGGCTAAATTTATTCCATCATACGCAATTAAAAAAATGATGTTTAAAAAGATACATGATAGTTTCGGTGGAAAGTTCTTCGGCTGTATCGCAGGTGGTGCCCCACTTGATTTAGAGGTCGGCAGATTTTTTGAAAGAATCGGTATTAAAGTATATCAAGGTTATGGTCTTTCAGAAACAAGTCCTGTTGTATCTGTTAATACTGATAAACGTCATGAGCTTGGCTCAGTCGGCCGTCCGCTTAGACATTTTGAAGCTAAAATCAATGAGGAAAACGGAGAGTTATGGTTAAGAGGACCTTCTGTTATGAAAGGTTATCATAATCAACCGGAAATGACTGCAGAAATTATTGATGAGGATGGATGGCTTCATACAGGAGATATTGCCAGAATAGATAAAGATGGTCATATTTTTATTACAGGTAGAATTAAAAATATGATTGTTTTGAATGGCGGAAAGAAAGTATTCCCTGAAGAAGTGGAGGCTGTTATTGAAAAGAGCAGTTATGTGGCAGAAGTTTGTGTGCTTGGTACGTCAAGATCCGGCGGTTCAAAAGACGGTACAGAAGAAGTAACAGCTGTAATTGTTCCGAAGTCTGAATTATATAATCAGTATTCTGAAGAAGATATTAATCGTATGATTAAGTTAGAGGTTAAATCTTTATCTGATCATTTGGCACAATATAAGCGTCCTACAAATATTATTATAACTAAGGATGAACTGCCAAAAACAACAACAAGAAAAGTAAAAAGAAAAGAAGTAAAACAACTTATTGGGGTATAGAAGAAAGCGAGTTTTAAAACTCGCTTTTTTGTCAAGTCCGATTAACGTATTTTGCTTGATTTACAGCTTGTTCATGGTACGATAAAATTGGTAATTAGTTAGTAATAGCACATATTTTAAATGTGTCGCATAAAAATAAAGGAGAAAATCAATTATGGCAGAAAAAAGAGTTTGGCTTTTTAGAGAAGGCAAAGCTGATATGCGTAATCTCTTAGGTGGTAAAGGTGCTAACCTTGCAGAAATGACTAATTTAGGTCTTCCTGTTCCTCCTGGATTAACTATCACAACTGAAACTTGTATGGAATACATCAACAACGGTAACAAAATGCCGGAAGGTTTGATGGATGAAGTTAAATACTACTTAAAAGAAGTAGAACAACAAGCAGGTAAAAAGTTTGGTGATAAAACTAATCCATTATTAGTTTCTGTTCGTTCAGGTGCTAGAGTTTCTATGCCTGGTATGATGGAAACTATTTTGAACCTTGGTCTTAACGATGAAACAGTAGAAGCAATGGTTGCTTTAACTAATAACCCTCGTTTCTGCTACGACTCATACAGAAGATTTTTAACAATGTTCGGTTCTGTTGCTTGGGAAATGGACAGACAAAAATATTTCGAATCAGAAGTTGAAAAGGTTAAAGCCAGAGAAGGTGTTACTGAAGATACTCAAATCTCTGCTGAAGGTTGGAAATCATTGATTCCTGTATACAAAAATGTAATTAAAGAAGTTACAGGAAAAGAATTCCCACAAGATCCTTATGTACAACTTCAAGAAGCTATTGAAGCAGTATTTAGATCTTGGAACATTCCTAGAGCTGTTGCTTACAGAAACATGAACAAAATTGACCACAACTATGGTACTGCTGTTAACGTTCAAACAATGGTATTCGGTAATATGGGTAACGACTGCGCAACAGGTGTTTCATTCACTCGTAACCCTGCTACAGGTGAAAACAAATTCTACGGTGAATATCTTGTAAATGCTCAAGGTGAAGACGTTGTTGCAGGTATCAGAACTCCAAAACAAATTGCTGAATTGGAAACAGATATGCCTGATATCTACCGTCAATATGTTGACATCGCTAAACAACTTGAAAAAGGTTATCACGATGTTCAAGATATGGAATTTACGGTAGAACGTGGTAAATTATGGATTCTTCAAACAAGAAACGGTAAGAGAACAGCTAAAGCTGCTATTAAAATTGCTGTGGATATGTTTAATGAAGGTATTATTTCTAAAGAAGAAGCAATTATGCAAGTTGATCCATACTCTGTATATCAAGTATTGTTACCTTGCTTTAACCCTGATAAAGTTAAACACTCTCATAAAGTATCAAAGGGTGTAAACGCATCTCCTGGGGCTGCAGTTGGTAAAATCGTATTTGATACGGAAGAAGCTGCAAGACGTGGTGAAGCTGGCGAAAAAGTTATCTTAGTAAGAATTGAAACTTGTCCTGATGATATCCATGGTATGGCAGTTTCTCAAGGTGTACTTACTCTTAGAGGTGGTGCTACATCTCACGCAGCTGTTGTTGCTAAAGGTATGGGTAAACCTTGTGTATCAGGTTGTGAAGATCTTAAGATTGACTTAGCTAACGAAACAATTACTTGTTCAGATGGAACTGTATTCCACAAAGATGATATCATTTCTCTTGACGGTGGTACCGGTGAAGTTATGGAAGGTGCTATCGAATTAGTTCAAGCAGGTCTTGATGCTGATTTTGAAACATTCTTCGGTTGGGTTAACGAAATTAAACAATTAAAGGTTGAATCAAACGCTGATACTCCTAAAGATATTGAAAATTCTTTGAAATTTGGTGCTGAAGGTGTTGGTCTTTGTAGAACAGAGCATATGTTCATGGATCCTGACAGATTGCCTTGGGTACAAAAAATGATTATTGCAGGTACTAAAGAAGCTAGAAAAGAAGCTTTAGACAAATTATTACCTATGCAATATGATGACTTCTATAAAATGTTTAAGGCTTTAGGTAATATGCCTTTGACAGTTCGTCTTTTAGATCCGCCTTTACATGAATTCTTACCTTCAAAGATTGAATTGATTGAAAAGGTTGCCACAAAACGTGCTTTAGGTCAAGATTTTGCAGAAGACGAAAAAATGTTAGAAATCGTTGAAAACTTGTCAGAATCTAACCCAATGATGGGCTTAAGAGGTTGCCGTTTAGGTTTAACTTATCCTGAAATCAACGAAATGCAAGTTAGAGCAATCTTTGAAGCTTGCTGTGATTTGAAGAAAGAAGGACACGCAGTTCAACCATGGATTATGGTTCCTTTGATTGGTCACATCAACGAACTTAAGACTGCTAAAGCTACTTTAGTTTCTGTTGCTGAACAAGTTATGCAAGAAAAAGGGGTGACTGTAGAATATAAATTCGGTACAATGATAGAAATCCCAAGAGCTGCATTAACTGCTAAAGAAATCGCAACTGAAGCTGAATTCTTCTCATACGGTACAAATGACTTAACACAAATGACATTTGGTTACTCAAGAGATGATGCTGAAGGCAAATTCTTAAAGAACTATGTAGAACAAAAAATCTTACCTACTAACCCGTTCGTAACTTTAGACGAAAATGGTGTTGGAAGATTGATTGAAATGTCTATCAATGAAGGCAGAGCAATTAGTTCTTCATTAGTTGGCGGTATCTGTGGTGAACACGGTGGAGATCCTGATTCTGTAAAATATGCTCACAGAATTGGCTTGAACTACGTTTCTTGCTCACCTTTCAGAATCCCTCAAGCAAGACTTGCAGCTGCTCAAGCAGTTATTGAAAGCAAGAAACTTGCAAACGTATAGCGGATTTTGCGTAGAGCGAAGTGAGTGGAACGAACTAGCTCGAAGAAACGCCGAAAGAGTGAACAGCAATTTTGCGATAGCAAAATGTAGTGTACGACTTGAAGGCGTGAAGCAATAATCCAAGACAGGGGTAAATATATATATGTTGGGCGTACCTGTTCAACAGAAATAAAAAAGTAGGATGCGGTAGATTTTTATCTACCGCATCTTTTATATGGTCTGTTATATTGATGCGATAATCATAGATTACCACATCCTACAGCCTGATTAATTATTCTGTGTAGAGCATCTGAAAGATACTGAAACGCTTGCTGATGAATTAATTGAAAAAATAAAACTGCTTAAAAATTCTCCTGAAGAATTAGAAGAAGTATACAAAGTTGTAAATGCGATGATGAGTGAGTCATAGATATTATAATAGCTGTAATATTGCGTTATTATCAATCTATATGTTATTATGTGTATAGAGGATTATTTAATGTCAAGATTAGAAGAAAGAATAGAAAATTTTAAAAAAGCATTTGAGTTGTATCAAAATATGCGAAATGGCTATGTTGCTGATAAAGTGAATGATACAAACAGGTTGGCAATGGTGCAGTCATTTGAAATTGTTTTTGAACTTGCTTGGAAGGTTTTGAAAGATTATTTATATGAGAATGGAATTGAAGCTAATTACCCTAAAACGGTTATAAAAGAAGCATTTAATAAAAAAACCATCGAAAATGGTCAAACGTGGATAGATATGTCTGAAACTAGAAATTCAACTTCTCATGAATACAACATGGATAAAGTTAATATAATGTTAGAAAAAATTGCGTACCCTTATTACGATGAACTATTAGCTTTCAGCGGTAAAGTTGAGGAATTGATTAATGAATGATTTTGGACTGCCAGAAAGAACAATTAATGAGCTATTAGAATATTTTAAGTCAAAACCTTTTATTGAAAAAGTTTGTATATATGGTTCTAGAGCAAAAGGTACTTATCACTACGGTTCAGATATTGATTTTGCTGTTTGGACGGATGATCACGAGAATATCCAGAGGGTTTGGGGTGAGCTGGACGATTTACCTACCCCTTATATGTTTGATGTCACAGATTATAGGGCTCTTACCCATGAAGGTATGAAAAAAAGTATTGATAATGACGGAAAATTATTTTATCAAAAAGAAGTATAAAAATATGGGTGGCTAAATAGTCATATTCATAATTAAAAATTCGTTTCAGAATCTTTTTAAATTAATAATAACCACATGTATGATGTGTTAATTTATGTTTCCGGTATTAAAATTTAGTTATTATTACTATGTTGTGCCTTACAATAAAAATTGCATCGTGCTATTTATCATAATATAATACATTTATGAAAAAGATTGTTATTTTACTATTTTTATTATTGTTTTTTGTTTTGGGGTGTTATGCTCAAGAGGTTAATAACTCTGAAAAAAAAGAGATTGGTTTAGATATAAACCTTCCTGCAAAAACGTATAATTTAAAAAAGCCAAGTTTTAATAATAGTAATAATCAGTCTAAAGTTGATATTGATGATGAAGAAATGCCTATAAATTTTATGCCAACCCCGTTCCAATTATTAAAACAGTATCAGCAGGATCAATTATAAATTTAAAATTTAAGTTCTTTTCCGTTAGAAATTATTTTTATAAGTTTGTTTGACATATCATATATAAAATCATTAATATAGTTTGATTTAGGATTGGTTTTTGAGTTGTAGTTGTCAATATGATGTTTTAATCCGTTTTCTATTTTAGTATAGGCTTTTCTTGTATATTCTTGTGAGCTATTTTTAAAAGTTTCTATAACTCCTTTTTCTGTTTCGTTTTCGAAATACTCTTTATGTTGATGATCAGTTATATTTCCTTGTATATCAAATGTTTTTGAGTCAACATCTCTTTTAAACTCATCGTATTCAATACGTTTAGTTATAATATCGGAATCATTATAATATTCCTCAATGCAATGTTTCCCAATATTGTATTGAGAAATTCTGTCGCCAAAATTAATTTTATCTAAGTTAACTTTCATAATATTTTAATAACTGTAAATTATTTTTTTGCTGATAATCTATTATTTGTAAAGTTTTATGGATACAATAGCAAAAAATATTTTTAAAGTTGTTATATAAATAAAAAACAAGGGAAAATAATGACAGTTAGTTTTACAGGTGTAAAAAACACCGGATTTATAAAAATAGTAGATACATTTAGAAATCAAGAAGGACAAGTATTCACAACACAGCTTGTTGATGATTTTCGAGGTAAAGATTTGGCTGAATTTAAAAAAGCAATGAGTAAATCAGATGTTGCTGATTGCAGTTATTCAGGACAAATTAGTTTGTATACAATAAAACAAAATCCTATATCGGAATATGAATATCCAAAATATGATTTTTATTTAAATGGAAAAAATTTAGAGAGAAAAGATAAAAATTTACCAATGTTTGATTTTCTAGCAAAGCTTACAAGAAAGATAAATTCTCAAGAAAAAACGGATATGGTAGTAGAGAAGGATTTTATAGAAGGTTCTAATGTCAGATTCGGTATGCTTCCGGGAGTTGATATGAAGTTATATTTCGAGAAAAATCTTAAACAAAATTATGAAGATAGTTTAAAAAGTTCGTTTGATAAGAATAATGCAAAGCGAGGGGCTAAAATTATTAATGAATCAATCCATGAATCAATGTTAGATTATTTTGATTGTTAGTTTTTATAATTGGTTTTCAATATTATCAAGAAGATTGTTTTCGTCTTGATTTAGGTCATCAAGAATTTGTTTTGTTTTTAATTCTGCATGGATTTCGTGAGTATAATTGTCTTTTGCATATAGTGAGAGTGCGTTTATTGTATCTTGGAATTTGTCGGGAATTTTTTTGATATTGAATGCTATTAAATTTGGTTGATTGCAATGAACGATTTCGTGTATATATGCGTGTATTGGATGGTCAGTAGAGCAATTGTCCAAAATTTCTAAGTTTTTTGTGTTTGTTATGACGGTCATTCCTTTTGATGTTATTGCAGTTGTCCCTGGTGAATATACGTATGGACATTCTATGATTTGTTCAGGCATGGTTAAGTTATGTTTTTTTGCTGTTTCTGCACTCCATAACCAGTTTTGAGCAGATTCTATATTGTTGTTAAAATGTGCTTCTTTGACGCCATGCTTATTTTTTAAGATATCTTTTATTTGTATTATTTCAGGGTTCGTATCAGGATCAAGTACAGATTTATATAAATTGGTTAGTTTGTCATAGGTTTTAATTGTTTTGTTATAGTATATTTGTTCCCCATTAAAATCTGTCCAGTTCCCTTTGAAGATTTGTAGAAAATTATCTATGTCACTATGTAAAAGGTTGTATTCTTCATCTTCTGTTACTTTTTGAATATAATAGTTTATCCCGTTATCAAGATGTATTTCATCTGTGGATTTTTTAATTAAATCCATACCTGTTTTGTTTTTCAATTCTTGTTTGTTTAATTTTTCAATAATCTTATTTTTTCTTGTTTTAAATTCTGATGAAAATTCGTCAGTTTCAATCCTTCCTCGAAAGTAAATACTTTGAGGTTTTTGTTTAATAGGGTTTATGGTTGGTATAATGTTTATAGATTGGATATTCATATTTGATTATTTTCTGATTATTTAAAGCATTAAAATAAAAATTTTTGCTAAATTTAATAAAAAAGTTTAACTTTTCTATAACTAAAGTATAATAATTGAAAAAAGTTATTAAAGTTTTTCAAATTTGTGCCGTAATCATAATTACAAATAACAAAAATCCAATGAAACAAAGATTTTAAGAAGGTATACAACTATGACAGAAGAAGAAAAAGGAGCCTCACTATTTGGCAGATCTATTGATTTAGTCGAAGGCGATCCCCTTGAAGAAATATTTGCCCTAAACTTAGGAGATTTTATTTCAGAAAATCTTATTTCAAAAGATTTGGCTGAAAAAATTGGTAATAGCGAAAAAAATAAAGTTTCCAAGTTAAAAAATCAGCTAACAGAGCTTGTTTCAGTATATTCTATGAACAACACGTTATCTGTTATTGGTTTTAATTCAAAAGATGATTATATTATCTATAACTCAATAGCAAAAACAATGACTCAAATATTAGAAAACGATGCTTGTTTTGTTTATTTGACAAAGGAATTTGCTTGCGGGTTAGATAATGTAGAAAGAGATATCGTATTAGCGGGTTCATCTATAGACTTTGAAAAAGATGTATTTTCTCAAAGTATAGGTTTTAATCTTGATGAGGATAGTGAACCTGTTGTGCAAGCACTCAAAAATATACAAACTATCGATGTAGCACCTGAGAATATCCAATCTATCAAAAAATTCTCTCGTTTGAGAGAGGATGATGCTAAGCGCTATATCGCAATCCCTATCCATAACAACGCAAATGTTGTAGGTGTTTTCGTAGTCGAAAATTATTCAGACAAGACTATAAGAGCTGAGTTCTTACATTTAGTTGAGTCTATGTCAAGACTTTTCGGAACATCGATTACTATGCAAAAAACAATAAACGTTGCAAACGATTTAATTGATAGTGATGATGCGGAAATGGTTGAATTACAGCATATGAGAGCTGAGTTAACCGCTTTGATTGGTGATTTGGGTGATAATCAAGAAACTTTTATCAAAGCATTAGCTAATGCGGTTGATATTAAAGGTCAATATAGTGTTGCTCACTCACAAAATACAGCCGATCTTGCTCGCAAGCTTGCAACTGAACTTGGATTGAACGAAAAGACAAAAGACTTGATATATTATGCAGGTTTGTTGTCAAATATTGGTAAAATTGCACTTCCTGAAGAATTGTTCTCTAATAAAGGCAAGTTGAGCAAAGAAGATTGGGATAAGTTGAAAACTTATTCTAATATAGGTGTAAATATCTTGATGAAGATAAACTTCTTATCAGAAGTTGTTCCATATATTTGTTATCACAAAGAGCGTTATGACGGTTCAGGTGAGCCTGAAGGATTGGCAAGAATGTCAATTCCGCTGGGTTCAAGAATTATAGCGGTGGCAGACGCATATTCAGCTATGACTTCTGATCGTGCGTTCAGAAAGGCTATGACAAAAGAACAGGCTTTATCGATTATAAATCAAGAATCAGGTACAAAATGGGATCCTGTTATTGTTAGCGCCCTTTATGATGTATTAAGTGAATAGTCGAAATATATAAATAAGAAAAGCCGACTTATAAAGCCGGCTTTTTGTTGTTTTGTGTGAATTTAAAAGTTATTCAATTAAAGTAATTAAAATTTAAATAGTAATATTGCTTGTAGTTATTTTGTTAAGGATAAGACAGTTCTGTTAAATTTTGTTAAACAATTAAATAAAAGATAACAATTCTTTTTTTTAGGGGTGTTAGTACATGTGTGTGTTTATATTACATATTTTAAGGATTAAAAAATGAATATTTCAACCAATTACTCCAATCAATCAAGAATGATTGCAAGTGCATCTCATAGACAAAATGTAAGAAATAATAATTCACAACCTTGTTCAAATCCAACGTCGAATGATGTCAATTTTACCGGTTTGAATTTACGGAGTATATATATGCCAATTAAAGAATCTATCTTTGGTATGTCAAAAGAACAAAAGAATAGATTTAATGATTTGGTTGATTTTATTGCTCCTGTCCTTAGTAAAGATAATAAAGAAATAAAAGAAATGTTGCAGGGACAACCGGCAATTCGTATTGATTTTTTAGGGAGATTGTCAAATAGATTAAATACAACTAATTTTTATAAAAAAGCAGAAGAAAAAGAAAGTCCTGAATTAGTTATAGATTTGTTTAATAAAATTAAAAAACCAACTGTACGTCATTTGAATTTTATCGATAATGTCGATATGGATATGAAAAATATTAAAACTTGTATTGAAAAATATGAAGTCGATGATAAAAAACTTGAACAAGTAGAAAATGTTTTCTCTCAATTTAGAAGAAATGAAAGACCACAAGAACTTGTGATGGAAATTATAGAATCCCCTAATTCAGATTTATATCTTGAAAACTTCGATTCTTATAAAACATTTATAAAAAATAATTCAGATAATAAAGATGTTATTAAAATTTTAGATAAAAAGGTATCAAGAGGGGAATTTGATCCTGATAGAGCTAAAAAGGTTGATGAATTAACTAATGCTCTTTATGGGTTCCCAGAAACAGAAGCTGTTTCTATGGAGAAATTTATACCTAACTATTCAGAAGAAGGTAATGATATCCTTTCTTCTATTAGGATTAAGCTAAATCCGACTGTTGAATCACTGGAAAAAGGTGATGCAAATGCATTATTAGATATTTATAAATCTACAACATCCGAAAATGCTGAATTGAGAATTAATTTCTTAGAATCTAATTATCATAATTTACAAGAAAGAAGTAATTTCCCTGATAATGAAATAGAAAATATTAATAAATTATTTAAAATATTTGATACAGATAAAAACGCAAGAAAATTTGCTACTTCATTGATGGAAAAAACCAATTTGTTAACGGGCGCAGGTAGTTATCTTAAAGCATTTGAAGAAATTGGTTCTGAAAGATTATCAGCTGATGTGAAACGTGCAGCTAAAGCGATAAAATCGGATATATATAATCCGCTTCAGTCACTTCTTGATGAATTTTCAGGTAAAAAATCTGTGAAAAAATTTAGCTTTACAGATAAACTTAAAGGCTTATTCTCTAAAAAATCTAAACAGGTAAAAGAACCTGAGTTTGATGATTATTTCATTAAAATGGAAGATGTAAAACCATCTGTATCACCACTTAAAGAAGAACCTGTGATAAAAATCGATTTTAATCCGGTATTTGACAAACCTGTAAAAATTGATGTTCAACCGGAAAAGACAGTTGTTAAAAAAGAACCATTCTCTCTTGCAAAAGCAAACAGAGCAAAATTGTCAGAATTGTTGACTAATACACCATCTAAATCAATGGGTAAAAAATTAACTATAGCACAAAAAGATGTAGCACCTGTTCTTAAAAAATCAATTAAGAGTCAAACAATTCTTGATGAACAAGAATATTTATATACAATCAATGCGACAAAAATGCGTGCAAATATGTTACCTGAAATTTTTGCATCAATCAAGGATTCAAGAAAAGCTGCAAAAGCAAATGGTACATTCAGCAAATCTAAAACAGTCAGCAATGAAGATGCTATTGATTTATATACAAGAATCAATGGTAAAAACAAAAAACTTGTTAATTATATGTTGAAAATAAGAAATGCTGACGGCACAAGAAAATTCTCTGTAAAAGATATTATAGAAACTCTTGCAGAAGGAAACAGAACAACTCTTAAAAAGAAAAGCTTAGCAACAAAAACCGAACGCTTTACAGCTAAAGATGAAAAAGCAATTTACGATTCAATGTTAGCTGAAAAAATAGAACAATATGGCAAATTGCCAAAAGCAAAGAAAAAGTAATTGGTTAATTTATAATCTTAACACCATTCTTGAAAAGAGTGGTGTTTTTTTATATGTTTTCTAAAATTACATTTGCAACTTCTTGAGCCGAATATTTATCTGATAATCTTGATTTAACTTCTCCAAGTTGATTTATGTATTCTTGTCTGTAATCTTCATCATATAATATCTTTTCTATCTCTGATGAAATGCATTTTGTATTAGCTTTAGCCTGTATAAGTTCAGGAACAATAAATTTGTTCATAATAATATTCGGAAGTGATACCATTTTGATACATCTTACTAAAAGGTAAATTAAATACAAAATCCATGGTCCTCTATAAGAAATTATCATAGGGACTTGATAAAATGATGCTTCAAGTGCGACAGTTCCTGAGGCAAGAATTAATGCATCAGAAACACTTAATAATGCTTGATTTTCACCTTTAATAATTTTAAAAGAAGAATCTCCTTTTAAATATTTGTTATAATCTTCCTCTTTAAGGTTTGGTGCGTGTGATATGACAAACTGTAAGTCTGAATGATTTTTTTGTAAAATTTTTGCTGTTTTTATAAATAATTGCATAAGATACTTAAGTTCTAAAACTCTTGAGCCGGGAAATACTGACACAAGTTTTTTGGATTTATCAAGACCATGTTTTTCAAAAAACTCATCCCTGTTGGCTTTTTGTGGTAATTGTTTAACAAGAGGATGCCCGCAATAATGAACATCAATACCGTATGATTTATACAATTCCACTTCAAATGGAAATATACAAAGAACTTTATCGATATTTTTCTTAATTGCATTAATTCTCCATTTTCTGCTTGCCCAAACTTGCGGTGGAATATAATAAAAAGTCTTAATTCCGGCCTTTTTTAAAAATTTAGAAATATTTAGGTTAAAAGCACCATAATCAATTAATAAAACTAAATCCGGTTTGTATTCTTTTGTAATATAATTGACAAGTTTTTTCCCTAATGTAATATGGTCAAAAAGAATTTTAGGTGAAATTCCCATTGCTGACATTTTTGAATGATTTGAAAACAGTTTTACTCCGGCTTTTTCAAGATTATCATCACCAATACCTTCTATTTCAATATTTTGATTTGAAGCTTTGATGCATTCAACAACACGAGTTGCGTGCATGCTGCCGGAATATTCACCGGTTATAATGAAAATCTTTTTCAATTTTTCATTTTCCATTTTAAAATTTCCGTTTATTAAATTGCCATAATTACAATTCCGTGTTTATCAGCGTATTGAATAGTTTTTTCTTGGTCCACTATTATTGTTTCACCTGCTTCTACAGCAATAAGAGTGTTGTTATATCTTCTCATGGTTTTTAGTGTTTTTAAACCGATTGCAGGTATGTCAAAACGCTTATCTTGATGAGGTTTTGCAACTTTAACTATGCAACCGCCTTTTTTAGCAAGTTTCCCGCCTCTGCGAATGCACTTATCAGTACCTTCTATTGCTTCAACTGCCATAATCATTTTATCTTTTATGACAACGGATTGTCCAATGTCTAATTTTCCTACTTCTTTTGCTATTTCGTAGCCATAATTTACATCTTCAATTTGCTCTTTTGTTGGTTGAGTTTTACCTAAAACACCAGATGGAATCATTAAGTTTTTGATAAAGATTGTTTGATCAAGAACAGTTACACCAATGGCTTCTAATTCTTCGATAATCATAAGCATTACTTTGTCATCGTTTAATCTGACAGCTCTTTTAAAAAATTCTATTGCTTTACTGTCAAATTTTGGTCGTTTTAATAAAATACTTTTATTAACTTTTCCTAGAAATGTTAATTGTTTTATATTTTCTTCTTGTAATATTTTTTCAATTTTTAACGGTTCGCCCGGTGCACACGAGTACACCTTAGAACAGTATTTTTTTAGTTCTCTATAATTATCAGAAGATAGCGAAATGCATACAACGTCAAATCCGTTTTCCTTTGCATACTGTGCCATTTTCACAGGTAAAAGTCCATCTCCTGCTATTAATCCTTGCCTTTGATCTAATTCAATTGCCATAATTCCCTCTTAATATAAATATTATTCTATCATAAAATAAAATACTATCAAAATTTATTTTTCTTTTTCACACTCTCTCTACAATCCTCATGTAAAGGTTGTTTAGTTTAGTTTATTAATAAGGTTTGTAAAAATAAAATCTTTTATGCCGAATAATTAACACTCGGAGGAATCAGTTGTTGTGCTAAAAAGTCGTTTTGGAAAAATGAGCTATAAGGTGAAATTAAATACGAATTGTTAGCAAACTGATTAGCTATTTGGCTTGCAATATAATAATCTTGCATTGTTGCTGCTCCTGTAGGATTTGCCCCACCGTTAGTTTGATAATAATTATGCAATAAAGCTGATGCAGAATTTTTAGGAGTTTCTTTCATAAAGCTTGGTGATGTTGATGCAGGATTAAATATTCCGTTACCAAATACTTGAGAACCAAAAAAGTCTGTTGACATTGAATTGGTTGTTCCCAAAGGATTAAAATATTGATTTTGTGTAGTGGCTGCTGTAGTTGCAGAAACAGATGTGTTAACCATAAATAACCTTACCAATCTATAAATAAACTAACCTTACATTTTAATAAAGTTTTTTTTATTAAAAAAATTGCTTTCTCTTTGTGAAATGTTAAGTTTTGTAACAAATAGTTGTTAAATTCACTTAAATAGGGTTACAAATCCAAAAAAATTTGGTACATGTATATTGTGTAGATATGAATTTAGTTTATCCCATATCACAAATGTTTATGGATTTATCCGTGTAGATAAGAAGATTTAAGGTATTAAAATGGTTTCGGCTGTAAGTTCAATAAATCAATATATCCCCAACCCTGAAGCACTTGAAGTTATCAGACGACTTCAGTCACTAGGTGTTACTCCTACGGGAAATTTAAATATTGACAGACAACGACTTCAAACAGCTGAATTACAAAAACGCCAAATTACATTGGCATCAAATTCAGAACAAAATTTGAATAAATTAGAAGGAACAGGAAAAGACTTTTCTTCTATGTTAGATAATATTAATAAACAATTACCTGCTGTTATTAGTAATACGAATAAAACATCATTTAATTCTATTCAAACAAATGAAGTTTTTAACAATAAAAATGTAGTTCCATTTTCTGATGCAAAAGAAACTATAACAGATTCACAGGATAGGATGATTGGTGCAACTCAATTAGGGGAATTAAACAAAATAAGACTCGGGTTGATAGCATAAATTAAGGCACGGGGTCATATCCGCCTTTATTTAACGGATGACAACGACAGATTCTTTTTATACCCAGCCAGCCTCCTTTTAAAAATCCGTATTTTTGAATCGCTTCTTTCGTGTATTGAGAACAGGTAGGATAAAATCTGCACCGAGATGGCGTTAAGCTTGATATTTTTTGATAGATATTAATAATAAAAGTACAGATTTTCTTTAACATAAAAAATATTTTATCATAAATTGATTTAAAAAAGTTAAAATAAAAGAGCCTCAAAGAGGCTCCCGCTTTCAGAAATTATCTGTCAGCTCATTATGTATCTTTGAGAGGGAAATCTCGCAAGGTATCTTCAACCCACACTATTGTATAGTTGTGTCTTGGAAAAGTGAAAGGATTGGTGTGAGTAATCCTATCGTACTTTTCCACTTTTTTATTTATTAACTTTAAAAACTTCACAAATTTCATACATTAATTATTAGAGATGTTTTTTTAAGAATAATCACCATATTTCGCTATATTTAATAAGTAGGATTAGCCTGTATAAGCTAATCCTTAGGAATAAAAAAAGGGTTATTCTAACTGAATAACCCTTTTAAAATATAATATTCAAACTATTCGTTTGGGATATCTTTAATGCTTAATGCAATTCTGTGTTCTTGAGGAGTAAATCTCTTGATAAGAACTTTAACTTCATCACCCACTTTGAAAAGATTGAACGGATTAACATTTTCATCGCTCATTTCAGCAACAGGTAATAATGCTTCTACTCCAGGGAAGATGTTAATAAATGCACCGAATGTAGTGATTTTATTAACAGTACCTGTAACAACTTGACCTTCTTCAAATTGTCCTTCAATTTGTTGCCAAGGATTTTCACCCATTCTCTTTAATGATAATGAAATTCTCTTTAATTCCATATCAATTTTAATAATCTTAACTTCAATAGTATCACCAAGAGTTAAAACATCAGAAGGATGTTTAATTCTTTGCCAAGAAATTTCAGATATAGGTAATAAACCATCAATACCATTAATATCAACAAACGCACCAAAATCTGTAATTCTTACTACTGTACCTGAAACAACAGAATCTTCTTCTAAAGAATTTAAAACGTTATCAACAACTTGATCACGTTGTTCAGCAACAGCTTGACGTTGAGAAAGAATAAGTTTATTTTTCTTAGGATCAGCTTCAAGAACTTTAACTTCAATCTTAGTATCAACAAGTCCGTCAAATGGAACACCGGTTCTTAATTGAGAAGATGGAATAAATCCTTTAAGGTCAGCTACGTCAACCAAAACGCCGCCTTTAACTGTTGAAACAACTTTTGCAAGAATAGTATCACCTTGAAGTTTTGCATCATTAAGTTGAGCCCAAGCTTGAGCAAATGCAATTCTTTTTAGTGATAACATCATAGCATCTTCGTTATCTTCTTCTTTTAACACATAAAATTCTTTTATGTCGCCAATTTCAAGAGTTTCTTCTGATGGAACTTCTTTGCTTGGTAAATATGCTTCCATTTTTGCACCTTTTACACTAACAAGATAACCATCTGAATCTTTTTTCATAACAGTACCTTCTACTATGTCAGCTACTGCGTGTTGTTTTGATAGAGAATCTTCCAATAATTGTTCAAATTCGTCTAATGTTTTTTCCATTGTAACCATTTTATATTCCTCCTTTTAATTCGTTTACAACTTTTTCTATAACAGACTGTGGAGTGGATGCTCCTGCTGTTACTGCTATATCTTTTGATTTTTCAATAATATTTTTATAATTTTTTAATTCTGTATCATTTTCTATGTGGATAGTTTCAGAATATTCTTTTAAAATTTCTGCTAAATGAGTAGTGTTAGCACTTTTTTTAGAACCGACAACGATCATTAAATCGCTTTCTTTTGCCAGTTCCCTTGCTTCTTTTTGACGCATTGAAGTACTTTGGCATATTGTATTTTTTATTTTTAATTCTTTTGAAATAGGAGTTAAATATTTTATTATTTCTAAAAGATTTTCTAATCGTTGAGTGGTTTGTACTACAACCCCTACTTTTTTGTGTTTTTTAATTTTATCTTCGAATGGTTTTAATTTTTCCGGGTTGCTTGCAACAACAACATTTTTACTCCATAATTCAGCATTTGCTTTTATAGCAACCACTTCCGGATGTTCTGATTTTCCGACAATAACTACAAAGTAATCTTCTTTTGCGAGTTCAATCGCTTGCTGTTGAACTTTTTTTACATCTAAACAAGTTAAATCAACTATTTCAAATCCCGCATTTTTAATATTTTCAAATACCTCCGGAGATGCACCATGACTTCTTATTACACAGATACCTTCTCCTTTTTCAGGCAATTCATCAATCGTTTTTATCCCCATTGCATCAAGTTCTTGGATGACTTGAGTATTATGTATAAGCTCTCCAAGTACATATATTTGTTTATCAGGATTATCGGCTTTTAATTTTTTAACGGTATCTACTGCTCGTTTTACACCGTAACAAAAGCCTGCAAATTTTGCTAATTTTATATTTCTTTCTGTGTTCAATTTTTATATATTTAAGTCAGGTTTTTATTGTTCTGACTGCGGAGGGCTATTATTTTACCCCCAACCCTTTCGTTAGACTAGAGAAAATCTCAGTAGGTTTATTAAATCATGAACAGATTTTATCTGCAAGTTAATAATTTTGCTAATTTACCCATTTTGATAATAGAAATATTTTATTATTAAGTGTACAATATTATTACAAATATTATTTCACATTTTTATAATGTAACGAAATCTGATTAATGCTTTACACTAAAGCATGTTTGGTTGTAAAATTCATGCAGGAGAGAAATTGTGACAAGCGGATACGACAGTTTTGATAATACAGAGATGAATTTCAGAAATGACGCACTAATTCAAGAACGTGTCGGACTCGTTTCCACGCACATGTATAAACAATTTCTTGATTATCAAAATGCAACTATTAACACAACTGCCGTTTTTAATGAAATAATTTTAGATTTAAAATCAATTGTAGAAACGCTCAAAAAATCATTTTCTTCAAGAGGAATTACAACTCAAAATATATACGTTGATTATGATGCGCAAAAAACAATTGTAACAATAAATATTTTATGGCATACAATCAGTCTTACAACAAGATGTAATTTTGAACCGCAAGCATTATATAGAGAGCAGCTTCCACCTTTGTTTTGCGGCAGAATAATGGCAATAAAAGGTAACTATACTGAGCTGATGAAGGGAATTGACGATAAGAGCGAGTCAATGAAACGACTTCTTGATAATGAAATCGCTTCATTATACATCCCTGCAGATAAAATGCAAAACTCTGTATTCAAAATAAGACACTTAGCAAATAAAGAATTTTTCTTAAACTCTCAAGACTCCGCAAAAGAGTTCGTGCTAAAAGTTATTGAAATCGTTTGCGGCGGTGGTGTTTATCACGAAGAAGGCTCAAGAAAAAGCTTTAATATATAATTTTCTTATTTTGCGTAAACTAACCCACCGGGAATTTCAGATGCAAACGATGGCGCAAAGCTTCTGTTAAATCCGCCTTGTCTTGCAAAATTAAAAGAATTAATTGCTGTTCTGCGTTTTAAATCACATAATCCCACAACAGTTTTGTCATTGTTCATAAATTTTTTCAAGAAATCCATATTTTCAAACCTTTCATTTTAGTGATATAATTTATTTAATGATTTTCTTATAAAAGTCAAAGACGAATGTGACAAATTTTAGAAACTAATAAAGGAGTAAAAGCATGGAAAAAATGGTTACAAAAGAAATGGGAATTTTAGATATAGCACAACAATACCCTGAAAGTATTGAAATATTTGCAAAATATGGATTGGGTTGTTTGGGTTGTGCTGCTGCTCGTTTCGAAAATTTAGAAGCCGGCGCAAAAGTTCACGGATTTGATCCTGATCAAATGGTTGCTGATATCAATGCGGTAATTAATAAATAGTTAATTATTTATAATATTTCTTTTTTAAAAGAGGTTATTGTTTTTTAATAACCTCTTTTTACTTTCATATTATTTTGATTTGTATTACTATAAATTTATGAATTTATTTGAACGAGCAAAATTTTTCAGAACAAAAAAAAGGTTAGGTCAAAACTTTTTAGTAAACTCTGAAGTGATAGAAGAAATACTTGACTATGCAAATATCACAAAAGATGATGTTGTGGTTGAAATTGGTGCGGGTGTCGGTTTTGTTACAGAACAACTCGTTAAATATGCAAAAAAAGTTATAGCTATTGAATTAGATGAAGAAGCTATTAAAGAGTTAGAAAAAATAGAGTGTGATAATTTAGAAATTATTCACAAAGATATTTTAAAAACAGATATTTCAGAATTGTATGAGGGAAAAGTAAAAGTAGTGGCGAATATACCTTATTATATTACCGCTCCAATAATTTCTCATTTATTAGGAGAAATTGATGATTTGGATAATAAGAATCGAAATTCTATTTCCGAAATAGTTTTAATGGTACAAGAAGAAGTTGCAAGAAGAATGGTTGCAACAGAAAAAAGCCCTTCTAAACAGTATGGGTTGTTGACTATATTGGCTCAATTCTGGACTGAATGTGAAATTATTCGTCTTGTCGGCAGAAAATCTTTTTATCCTGCTCCAAAAGTTAATTCTGCACTGGTAGGGTTGAAAATAAATGATAAACCAAAACTTGAATTATCCAATTATTCGCATTTTAGACGTGTATTAAAAGCAGGTTTCTCTCAAAGAAGAAAAAATATCAAAAATTGTTTAGTAAATGGGGGATTTGATAAAAATTTGGTCAAATCAACATTAGAAAAATTAAATATTGATGAAAATATAAGAGGAGAGTCTTTATCTATTGAAAAATTTGGAGAATTATCAGAAGCTTTATTAGCAGGAGTTGGGCATGGAAATTAAAATTAAAACACCTGCAAAAATAAATTTAACATTAGAAATTGTGAACAAACGTCCTGATGGATTCCACAACATCCAAAGCGTTATGCAAATGGTAGATTTGTATGATTATTTAACAATTTCAATAAAAAAGGCGGATAAAAATTCCATTAATCTCAGTGGGACAAGTTCTGAAATTCCATATAATGAAAAGAATTTAGCTTATAAAGCTGCCAAGGTGTTTTTTGATTGTTTATATCAAAAAAATTATATTGACTCTGACAAACAATACGAAACGAATATTTTTATTGAAAAAAATATTCCAATATCAGCAGGGTTAGCCGGTGGAAGCACGAATGCAGCAGGAACAATATATGGATTGAATAAATTATTTAACGATGTTTTATCTAAAGAAGAAATGCATGAATTATGCGGAGGACTGGGTTCAGATTTAAATGTTTGTTTAGAAGGCGGCTGTCTTCTTGCAACAAGCAGAGGTGAAATTATTGAACCGTTACCATTCAAAAAATATTCAGTATCGTTAATAAAACCTAATAATCTTGGTATTAGTGCAAAAGAAGCATATACAAAATATTCTCAATTAGTAAATAAGCCAAATTATGATATGACTCATAAACTTATTGACGCTTTAAAAATAGGGACAAATATAGAACAATTTATTTACAACGATTTAGAAACAGCCGTTTTTGATGATTATAAAGAATTGCAAGAAATAAAAAAAGATTACCCTAAATCAATTATGTCAGGTTCGGGTTCGACATATTTTATGCTTAATAATAGTTTTAAAAATGCTGACGGTTACTGGGTAAGAAACAATTTGAATTTTATATCACATGGGGTTATAGAAGATAGTATTAAGTAGCTATATTTGAGTTTGAAGGCTTGTTAACCTATAAAATTCATTGGTTATTGAACTTCAGAAGTTACATGAAATTTTCTTAACATTTCTCCTCTAAATGTATGATTTTATTTTACATTATAAATACAATGTGATAAAATAGTTTAGATTAGGTATACATAAAAATCAACAATTACAAAAAAGACTGGGAGATTTGGGTAGAAATGGTTTCACAAGTAATAAAAGAGACATCATATGGTTATGGCGAAAATGATATAAATGTATCAAAATTCATCAAAGAAAATGTAACTCCATATTATGGAGATGACAGTTTTGTGTGTGGTCCTACAGAAAGAACTCTTAAAATCTGGGCTAAAGTTAGTGAATTGATGAAAGAAGAACGTTTAGCAGGGGTGTTAGATGCGGATACATCTACTCCTTCTTCAATTACATCTCACAAACCGGGATATATTGATAAATATAACGAAATAATTGTTGGTTTACAAACAGATGCGCCATTAAAAAGAGCTATAATGCCAAATGGCGGATATAGAATGGTAGAAGCCTCTTGTAAAGCATATGGTTTACCGGTTGACGAAGAGCTTAAAACAATCTACACAAAATACAGAAAAACTCATAATGATGGAGTCTTTGATGTTTATACCGACGAAATTAGAAGATGCAGGCATTCTGCTATTTTAACAGGTCTTCCTGACGCATACGGCAGAGGAAGAATTATAGGTGACTATAGAAGAATTGCTTTATATGGTATGGATAGGCTTATTCAAGAAAAAATAGAAGATAAGGCTCGTCTTGATGATAAAGTAATGAACGAAGAAACTATCAGAGCAAGAGAAGAACTTAGCGAACAAATAAGAGCATTAAAAGATATTAAAACTATGGCAATGTCTTATGATGTCGATATTAGCAAACCTGCTCAAAGCTTTAAAGAGGCTGTTCAATTTACATATTTTGGATATTTAGCAGCTATTAAAGATCAAAATGGCGCAGCAATGTCACTAGGTAGAGTATCATCTTTCTTAGATATCTATTCAGAAAGAGATTTAGCAGCAGGAAAAATCACAGAAGTGCAAGCTCAAGAAATCATGGACGATTTCGTAATTAAATTAAGAATGGTTCGTTTCTTGAGAACGCCTGAATATAATGAATTATTTAGCGGAGATCCTGTTTGGACTACTGAAAGTATTGGCGGTATGGCATTAGACGGAAGCACTCTTGTTACTAAGAATTCTTATCGTATGCTTCAAACGCTTATAAATCTTGGTCCTGCTCCTGAACCAAATATGACAGTTCTTTGGAGTAATAACTTACCAAGAGGATTTAAAGAATATTGTGCAAAAGTTAGTATTCAAACCAGTGCTGTACAATATGAAAATGACGATTTGATGAGGGATTATTTCGGGGATGATTATGCAATTGCATGTTGTGTATCACCTTTGATAATCGGAAAAGAAATGCAATTCTTTGGAGCAAGAGCAAATTTAGCGAAAGCTTTGTTATACACAATCAACGGTGGTGTTGATGAAAGAACAGGTGATCAAGTTGCTGAATTTGAACCAATTACTGATGAAATTCTTGACTATGACAGAGTTATGGAAAAATTTGATAAAGTAATGGATTGGCTAGCTAAGACATACGTTAGTGCTTTGAATATTATTCACTATATGCATGATAAATACAATTATGAAAAAGCACAGCTTGCGCTAATGGATTCTAATCCTGTTCGTAAATTAGGTTGCGGTATTGCAGGATTTAGTGTCGTTGTCGATTCATTATCTGCAATTAAATATGCAAAAGTTAGACCAATTCGTGACGAAGATGGAATTGCTAAACACTTTGATATAGAAGGTGATTATCCTAAATATGGTAATAATGATGATAGAGTTGATTCTATAGGGGTTGATTTAGTTAATAGATTCATGTCTAAGATAGAACAATACGAAACCTATAGAAATGCAATTCCTACGCAGTCTATATTAACAATTACAAGTAATGTTGTCTATGGTAAGAAAACAGGGGATACACCTGATGGACGTTTAGCCGGTGTACCATTCTCTCCGGGGGCAAATCCATTTAATGGTAGAGATGATAAAGGTGCTTTAGCTTCTTTATGTTCTGTTGCAAAACTTCCATTTAAAAATGCAAAAGATGGTATTTCCAATACGTTTAGTATATTGCCTGATACGTTAGGAAAAACAAGTAGCGAAAAGATATATAATCTTGTTGGATTGATGGATGGTTATTTTGGCAATATGGCTCAACATTTAAATGTTAACGTTCTTGATAGAGAAACTCTTGAAGATGCTATGGCGCATCCGGAACATTATCCTCAATTAACTATCCGTGTTAGTGGTTATGCTGTTAATTTTGTAAAATTAACAAGAGAACAACAGTTAGACGTAATTAGTCGTACATTCCACGAAAAGATATAGTCAAACGGAAAGTGGAAAATTGAGTAATAATTTTGCGACAATACACTCAATTCAAACAATGGGAACTTTAGATGGCCCCGGAATTAGGTATGTTTTGTTTTTACAGGGGTGTCCTTTTCGTTGCTTGTTTTGTCATAACCCTGACACTTGGAATACTATAGGAAATTTTTCATCAACAAGAGATGTAGAGCAGAATAAAGTAGGTTTTTTAAATAAAAAATCTGTTGAATCGTTAGTTGAGGATGTTTTAAAATATCAGTTATTTTATAAAGCTTCTAATGGTGGGGTTACTGTATCCGGGGGAGAACCTTTATTACAAATAAAGTTTTTAAAAGAGTTTTACAAAGAATTGAAGCAATATCACATACATACAGCAATTGATACTTGCGGGTATGTAGATATTACGGATGACTTAAAAGAGTTGCTTGAATATACAGATTTGTTTTTACTTGATATAAAACATTTAGATGCGGATAAACACAAACTTTTAACAGGTAAACCAAATGATAAAGTGCTTAATTTTTTAAATTTTATAAATAATAAAAAGCCCATATGGATAAGACAAGTTTTGACTCCAAATTGGACAATGGATGATGAGTATATTGATAGTTTAATAAAATTTTTAAAAAATTATAATATAGAAAAGGTTGAACTTTTACCATATCATGAAATGGGAAAAGAAAAGTATAAAAAGTTAGGGATTCCATACAGGTTAAAAACTCGCATTCCGGAAAAGGACGAAGTAAACAAAATAAGAGAACTTTTTATCAAGAACGGATTCGATACGGTGTAAAAATTTATTTAATAGCCTGTTTTGCTTCATTTATTGGAATTGCAAAGCCAATACCTATATTTGAAGTGTTATTATCAGGATTGTATATAGCTTGATTTATCCCAATAACTTCTCCTGATGTATTAAGTAAAGGTCCGCCTGATGAACCGGGATTTATTGCAGCATCTGTTTGAATTTTGTTTCTTTTTCTATCTATTCTTGATACAATTCCCTGTGTTAATGTTCCTTTAAATCCGAATGGATTGCCAATTGCGAGTACTTTTTGTCCTACTTTAATTTCTGAGGAGTTCCCCATCGTTATGGTTTTTAACGGGTGTTTGTTTTCTATTTTTAAAATTGTTAAATCGTTATCAGAACCTAGTTTTTTAATTACTTTTGCTTTATATGTTTCACCACTTGAGGTAGTAACTGTAATGTCATCGCTATTTGATATAACGTGTGAACTTGTTAAAATCATGCCTTTTGAATTTATAATACAACCTGAGCCGCTTGATGTACCGTTAATTATTTTAGCGTCAATTGCTACAATTGCAGGATTGATTTTTTCATAAACACTGATATTTGTTATTTCATCTCTATCATATGCAAATGCAGGAATTAGAGTAAATAAAAGCAATGCTAAAATTATTGTTAGTTTCTTCATTTGTAGCCCTCTTTCAATATTTTGTACACCATTAACTATTAACTATTTATTTTTTTTACAAATCATTCTATTTACTCTTTCACTTATCCCATATTGTAAATATTACGATTTTAATTTATAATTGTAGTCGTAAAGTAAGTAAAATTATTTATAAAAGGAGAAATTACATGTCAAGAATAGACTCATTCAAACAAGCATTAAGTGAAAAAAGAGCAGTAAAAATTATTGCAGGTATTGATAATTTTGATGCAGACAGAGTTAGAAATGTTGTTATAGCAGCAGAACAATCCGGTGCATCTGCAGTTGATATTTGTGCTGATAGAGAAATTGTTTCAATGGTTAGAAGTATGACAGATATGCCTATCTTCGTTTCTTCTATTAAACCGCAAGAACTTGCAATGGCAATTGCACTAGGCGCTGATGCTATTGAATTGGGTAATTTTGATGCATTATATAAAAATGGTGTTTCAATGTCAGCTAGCCAAGTTATGGATTTAGTTCGTGAAACATTAAGTTTAATCAACAAAGAAGATGTTTTCTTCTGCGTTACAATTCCAGGAAGTATAGATATTTCTGAACAAATTTCTATGGCAAGAGAATTAGAATCTATGGGTATTGACTTAATTCAAACAGAAGGTCATTATTCTTCTGAATCAATCCCTTCAGGTGTTAGAGGTTTAGTTGAAAGAGCTGAGTTAACAATTTCTAATACTATTGAACTTTCAAGAAATGTTGAAATTCCTATTATGACAGCAACAGGAATTAACCCTACAACAGCATCATTAGCTTTTGCTTCAGGTGCTTGGGCTATAGGTTGTGGTTCTTGTGTTAATAAATTAGACTCTGAAATTTCTATGATTGCTGTTTCTAAATCATTAGTTGAAATTGCTTCAAGAAATGTAAACAGAGTACATGAATTAGTTTAATAAAATAAACTTATATAAAAAAGAGGATTTATGTTTAATAAATCCTCTTTTTGTTTTTGAAATTAATATGATAATATTTTATTTCCTCCATATGGAGGATTTTTTGCAAAATCGTTTAAATATTAATTAAATTTGCCGTAAAGCATGATTAATATTGATTTTTAGAAAATTATCATTATAAAAAATCATGAAAGAAGGTTACTAATGTCATTATTAAATTCAATAAATATATCAAATGGCAATTCAAGTGTTCAGAATAAATCAAATATTTCTGCATCAACAAGAAGAAAACTTGAATCATTAGGAATTGATCCGACATTGGTTTCTTCTGAAACGCAAGCATTATCATTGATTGCCGCAAGACAATCTGAAAAAAGTTTTGAAGTATATACAGCTCAACCTGAACAAAAAGTTGAACAAAATTCTTCTAATAATTCTGAGTCATCCTTGATTTCTGAAGCGAAATCATTAGCTGAACAGTTAGGTGTAAGCATTTCATCTAATGATACATTTGAAGATATTACAGCAGCTATATCTTCAGCAATTTCTGATTTAATAAACCGTTCTGCGAATGATCCTCAAGCTCTTCAAAGAGCACAATCATATCAAGTTCAACTTGCCAGGTTAACATCCCAATATAATGATGTTTCTACATCTAATACAAGTTTATATAATGCTATGACAGCGCAAGCTGCAAATGCAAGATATATGCTTGGAATATAAATTTAACAATAACAACAAAAGGACGGAGTCTGGTTATCTCTTTAGTAATCAGACTCTAACTTTTTGTATTGTATCCTATTAAATCTTTTATGACTTCACCTGCAATAATTAAACCGACAACAGAAGGTACAAAAGCATTGCTTCCGGGGATTTGATGTTTGATAGTGTTTTCAGTTGATATATTAGGTTTTATCGGGATTTCTTTAGAATATACTACTTTTACTTTTTTTATTTTCCGTTTTCTGAGTTCTTGTCGTATTACCTTAGCGAGCGGACATACAGACGTTTTTGATATGTCTGCAACTTCAAACTTTGTTGGATCCATTTTGTTTCCTGCACCCATTGCGCATATTATAGGAACATTGTATTCTTTGCACTTTTCAACAAGTGATATTTTGCCTACAACAGTATCAATAGCATCAACTACATAATCATAATTGCTAAAATCGAATTCATTTGCTGTTTCAGGGGTGTAGAAGGTTTGGTATTTTTTTACTTGAACATCAGGATTTATATCAAGAATACGTTCTTCCGCTACATCTACTTTATATTTTCCAACTGTATTTCTTGTTGCTATCAATTGTCTGTTTAGATTTGTTATACATACTTTATCATTATCTATAATATCAATCTTTCCAAGCCCGCTTCTAATTAAGGCTTCGACAACATATCCGCCAACTCCGCCTATTCCAAATACAGCAACTCGTGAATTTTTAAGTTTTTCTATTGAGTCTTTTCCTATTAATAATTCTGTTCTGGAAAATTGGTTTAACATGTTCTAATATCCTCTAAATAAAATTCAGTATCGTTAGATGTGAAGATTACTTGATAGTTTTTGTTTTTAAAATAATCAATGATATATTCTTTTCCTGCAGGATTTAAATTATCCGTTGAAAAATATTGACCTCCACATGCATCATGTATGTGCATTTTTATATCAAATTTTTCATCTAATGTTTTCTTTAATTCTATAATTTCTAATATATTTATTGTTGCAGGCATGACTATCCTTTTTGATTTTGATTTTGTATAAGGTCATATGCACCTTTTGGTACAAATTTTGAAATATCCCCTTTGTTTATGAGTATTTCTTTTACGGCACTTGAAGATATAAAACTATATTCAGGTTTTGTTATTAGAAAAACCGTTTTTATATCTTCACAAATTGCACGATTATTTTGAGAAAGCTGTGTTTCAAATTCAAAATCAGCTGTAGTTCTCAAACCTCTTAATAGTATATCTGCATTTTTCTTTTTTGCATATTCGACAGTTAGTCCTTTGAAACTGTCAACTTCTGCATTAGGAATATCTTTGATGCTGTTTTTAATAAACTTTATTCTTTTCTCAACAGAGAACATGCATTTTTTGTTAGGATTGTCTGCAACAGCAATAATTACTTTATCAAACATTTTTGCTCCGTTTTTAAGTACGTCAATATGTCCTAATGTAATGGGATCAAAACTGCCTGCGTATATTGCTATTTTCTCTTTTTTATTTGTCATTTTATTATCTTTTCTTTTTTTAGAAATTGTAATCAGGGATTACAAATACTTCATTATTAGCATCTTTTTCTACAAATTTTAAATAATCGTCAAGAGCCATATCTTTAGAATTATTGTAAAATTCATCAGAAACATATTGTTTGTGTAAATCAGTTCTTTCTCCTGAATAATTTCCTAAAATTCGTGCGTATTCAGAAATTTCTTCTAATGATTTACCACCGCCATAAGCTTTTGTTTTTGCATCTGTTCCGGATGGACGAATTTCAATATATTTGTCTTTGAATTGGATATATGTCCCGTCTCCGACAAATTTGATATCTTTAACATCTTCAAAATCCAACCCCGGGAATGCATCATTTAGAACTAAAATTGCATCATCAAGAGAGAGTTTGTTTTTAGCTATCCCTATTGCAAGCGATAAAAAGAATAAATCATTTTTAGTTCTTTGCTTTTCACCTTCGGTTTTTGCTAATTTTAGTTTTTCAATATCCGGTTCAGATTCGTTGTAGTATGCAATATCTTCTCTTGTATCAAATCTTGATATAATATTGTTTTTTTCAAATACTTCTATTAAGTATTCAGATAGAGTTTTATTTTCGTCCTCAAGTTGAGCGATTAGAGATGATGCTACAATAATAGCTTCTGTAGCACTTTTTTCTCTCATTGCAATAGCTTCTCTGCCTGTTAAGGATTTCACCGTATCTTCGGCGCCCATAATCATTCCGCCTGATTCTTCACCGCCGAATATTAAACGTGGTTGTATCCCTAAATCAATGCAATTCCCGAATACATCATCAACTTTTACTGATTTATCAGGAGATGTTTTTAGTTGAAGCTCAACTTTTTTCATTATATTAGCAATTTCTTTGAAACCGACAGGTACATTGACTACTTTTATTCCATTTACCGCTGCCCATTCATCCCATGATTGTGCAGATGCGGTTGTCTTAATCATAAATCTTGGGTGTTTTTCCCATCTGTGACTGTGTTTAAGTTGTTTCATTCTGTAGTCCATTAACATTAAAAATGCTTGATTTGCAGTAAACACTGTCAATATTCTGCCATTTCCAAGTTTTACATAAGATACACCGTTTTCTTCTAATGTTGGAATATTTCCTTCACTTTCTAATTCACATATTGTTAATCTGTCGTGATCAGGATCAGTAATTAATACCGCTGTCCCGAGAGGATAATTCTTAAGGACTTCTTCGTAGTGAATTGATTCTATAACAGGGAAGAATTTTTCACCATTTTGTCTTTTAGCTACAACAGTAGCATCTACTGAGTAATCATAGAAGGTTTTGTTTCCTTTAGGATCTGTGTCATACTTACCTATTGAATGGAAGAACGGATCTTCTTCTGTGTTGTTCCATGTGAATTTTTCTGACAAATTAAGTTTATCCAGAACTTTGCTTAACGTTCTATATGCACATCCTCCAACACTTTCTATAACAATTTTGTTTTGCATAGTTTTTAGTTTTGATAAATCTTCTGCAACGCCATTTTTTAAGTAGTCTACGTATAGGTTTATACCATCTTCTAATTTTGTCATTATAGCTTCGTCAATAAGTGCGTTATCTTTGGAAGCTATTTTGATTTCGTAGCTGCCTTCTTTTTCAACTTTATCAAAAATCATTTGAATTTTATCGACAAACTCTAAAGATTCTTCAGGAAGATATTGGCTTCCTTGAGAATTTAAGTCTTTTGTGGCAGTCTTTACAGAAATTCCATGGCTTGAGGTTATATATTCACCGCCAACAAGATCAAGTTTGAATGCTAAAAAAGACGCCAACCAGATAGGAATAGTTTTTCGTCCTTGCGGAGTTAATGTTTTTATTCCTTGAGCCGCCTGTATTCTTGCAATTGCGTCAAGATATAGTTGTGAATTGTATCGAACTTCACTACCTGCAAGTTTAATAATTTCTTTTCCTTCATATTTTTCTTTTACAACGAGAGCTTTTGCTAACGTTGCCAATACTATTCCTACAAGATTGATAGGAAATCTGGTATCTTGCGGAAATAAAATATTTTGCGGACCTCTGATTCCGGCTGTAGAAACTTTTGCTTCTTTTGCATAATTTGAAAACCAATCCAGCAAGTTTAATCCTTCGGGATTAGATTTTTCGTCATAAGGATATAAGTGTTCTTTTTTTAGGTTAAAGGTAAATTCTCCTTCGTTAGAAAAATCCATTAATTTATTGTTCTTTATATAATCCGGTGTTTTATCAAAAACGTTTTTAAATAATTCATTTTCGAGGTTACAACTCGCTTTTCTTTCCATAACATCTCCTATCTGTTCACTAAACATTATTATATATTAAACAGGAGATTAGTAAATTAAATGAAAATATTTGACATTAATTGTTAAGTATTTAATGCCTAAAGTAACTAACTTGCACAAGCTTTTAAAATATGCTAAAATTTCCATATTATAAAAGAGAGAATTTTATGAGTGAAAGTAGTCATTGGATTATAACAAAGGTATTTGCAGGACATGCAATAAGCGTTAATTTTGATACGCTATTGACAATGTGGCTTGCAATGGGGATTTTGCTTGTTGGAGCAATTTTAATTATTAAGAATGCTTCGGTTATTCCTACGAAATTGCAATATGTTGGTGAGTCGATAATTAATTATTTTTCGACAATTACAGCAGGAAGCATGGGTGAAAATGAGTCGAAAAAACATAATCCCCTTATATTGACACTGTTTATGTTTATTTTGACAGCCAATCTTGTAGGACAAATTCCTTTTAAGATTGTTCATTTAGCGCAAGGAGAGTTGGCATCTCCTAATAATGACATTAATATGACGGCAGCAATGGCAATAGTCGTTGCTATATATTGTATGTATTATGGTGTAAAAGTTAATGGAGGTAAGTATTTCTTCAAAGGATGGTCAATGGGTGATTTAATAATCACTCTGATAGATACTTTAGAATTATTTGTTCGTCCGTTTTCGTTGGCACTACGGCTTTTTGCCAATATATTGGCAGGCGAAATTATGATTGCGACATTCGTTGGTATGGTAGCGTGTTTTCTACCTTTACCATTTATGTTGTTTGAGTTGTTTGTAGCGTTGATACAAGCACTCGTTTTTGCACTTCTTACTTCAACCTATATTACAATGGCAGTTCAAGAAGAGCATTAGGGGTAAATAGGAGTAAATAGGAGTAAATATAATATTTATCCGGTTAAATAAAGTTAAGTTGATAAAAAATAAAGGAGAAAATTATGGCAGCAGAACAAATTTTTGACGCATCAAGATTGGGTGCAGGTATAGCAGCATTGGGTGTACTTGGTGGTGGTCTAGGCTTGGGGATTGCAACTAAGGGTGTTTTAGATGCTATTGCAAGACAACCTGAAATTAAAGCTGAAGCTTTCAAAAACTTTATTATTGGTGCAGGTTTGGCTGAAGCAACATCAATCTATGCGTTATTTATTGCGCTTTTATTAATATTCTCATAAGAAGAGAGGTAACTAAAAGTGTTAGAGTTTAATGCAACGTTTTTTGTTGCTATGTTTAGTTTTATAATATTTATGGTAATAATGAATGCAATTCTTTATAAGCCGTTAGCTCGTATTCAAAAAGAAAGAGCTGAGCTTATATTGAATGAAAACGAAGCTGCCAAAATTACGTCTGAAAAAACAGAGGAGCTAAAAAAACAGCAGTCATTATCTATAGAGAAATCAAAAACTATAGCAAAAGAAAATTTTAATAAGAAGGTTTCTGAGTATAAATTAAGAAAAGAAACGATTCTTGAAACGGCAAAAGATATAGCAAAAAAAGACATGGCAATAGCAAATGCAAAGCTGGAGGGTGATGAAAGAGAAGCAAGAATTATTTTGAGCTCTCAAATAAATGACCTTGCAAGTGCTGTTGCCAGCAAAGTTTTAGGATACAAAACAGAAGTAAAGGAAACAGTTGAAAGTTGAAAGTTAAAAACAGAAAGTTAAAATATGAACTTTCTACCTTACATTTTCTGCTTTCTTTTTAAAAAATATGACAGACACATTATTAGAAATATGGAATAAGATACTCACATCTAATTTGTTCAACTTTGTTCTAATGTTGATTTTATTAGGATGGATAATTGATAAGTTTAAATTAGGAGATGTTTTAGAGGCGGGAAGAAAAAGTATTGAGGATAAAATAGTATCTTCAAAGCAAAATCGTATTAATGCTGTTAAAGAGCTATTTGAAACTCAGGAAAATGGCGTTAAAGTAGAACAAGAAGCTTTAGAAATTATAGAAAAATCCGCAAATAATGCGGTTATTGTTGGCGAAAAATTGGTTGAAGATGCAAAGAAAGAATCAGAAAATTATTCTAAAAATATTCAAAAGAATATTGATTCTAACATTGAAAAGTTAAGAATGAATTTGACCAATGAAACGGCACAGTTAGCTATAAACAAGGCAAAAAATCATATTGAAAACGAATTAAAAAAAGATAGAACTCTACATATCAGATATATTAATGAAAGTATTGATGCATTGAAGGAGATTGATTTATAAATGACAAAAGCAGAAGAAAACGAAAATAAAATAGTTGCTCAAAGATATGCGAATGCTATATTAGAGTTTGCGGATGATAAAAGGTTAACAAAAGAACAAATATTATCTGAGTTTTCTGATGTTGTAAAATCTATTGATGCATCTTCTGATATTCAAAGAGTAATGTATTCTCCTGTTATTTCATCCGGTGAGAAAAAAATTGTTTTAGAAAAAATGTTTGAAGGCAGAGTGGATAGAGTAATTATTAATTTCCTTAAATTACTTGTAGATAAAAGCAGATTTTCAATGCTTCAAACTATATTTAATGAATGCAAAGCATATGTAAACAAAATGAATAATCTTTTAGCATTAAATATTACTTCAGCGATTGAGTTGAATGATAATGAAAAAGCAATGGTAAAAGTTAAATTAGAAAAAGTTTTAAATAAAGAAATAGAATTAAGCTGGTCAGTTGACGGTAATATTATAGGCGGATTAGTATTTGAAGCCGGTGATAATATAGTTGATTGCAGTTTGAGAAAGAAGATACAAGAAATAAATAAAGAAATCAATGTATAAAGACACTAGGGCTCTAAGGTATTGGGGCATTAGAAAAATATTTAAATAAATAAAAGGAGAAACAGATGTCAGTAATAAGTCCTGATGAAATTAGTTCGATAATAAAATCTAATATAGAGAATTACGAATCAAAAACAGAAGTTTCCAATGTCGGAAGTGTATTAGAGATTGGTGACGGTATTGCTCGTGTATATGGTTTGCGCAACGTAATGTCCAACGAGCTTGTAGAATTTGATGATGGAAAAGGTACATTGGGTATTACATTGAACTTAGAAGAAGATAATGTTGGTGTAGTAATTCTTGGAGAATATAAACATATCAAAGAAGGTATGATAGTAAAAACGACAGGGCGAATTGCATCAGTACCTGTGGGAGAAGGGTTAATTGGTCGTATAGTTAGTCCGACAGGCAGACCTTTAGATGGCAAAGGTGATATTGTATATGAAAAAATAAGACCTGTAGAGCGTGTTGCTCCTGGGATTGTCGCTAGAAAATCTGTTCATCAGCCATTACAAACAGGTTTAACAGCAATTGATGCTCTTACCCCAATTGGCCGTGGTCAACGTGAACTTATTATTGGTGACAGACAAACAGGTAAAACAGCTATCGCAATAGACACAATTATTAATCAAAAAGGTGGAGATGTAATTTGTGTATACGTTGCGATAGGACAAAAAGCTTCAACAGTTGCTCATTTGGCAAAAACTTTAGAAGACCATGGAGCAATGGATTATACAATCATAGTTTCAGCTACAGCGGATGAACCGGCTCCTGTTCAATATATTGCACCGTTTGCAGGTGTAGCAATGGCAGAAGAATTTATGGAACAAGGTAAACATGTTTTGATTGTATACGACGATTTGACAAAACAAGCTCAAGCATACCGTGCAATGAGTTTGCTTCTTCGCAGACCACCAGGACGTGAAGCGTATCCCGGAGATGTATTCTACTTACACTCAAGATTGTTAGAACGTGCTGTAAAGTTATCTGATGAATTGGGTGGTGGTAGTATTACTGCGTTACCTATTATCGAAACGCAAGCGGGTGACGTGTCAGCGTATATCCCTACTAACGTAATTTCTATTACGGATGGTCAAATATTCTTAGAATCATCATATTTTAACTCAGGTATAAGACCGGCTATCAATGCGGGTATTTCCGTATCTCGTGTTGGTGGTGCTGCTCAAACTAAAGCTATTAAAAAAGTCGGCGGTAAGTTAAGATTAGACCTTGCTCAATATCGTGAATTAGAAGCTTTTGCTCAATTTGCATCAGATTTGGATGAAGCTACAAAGAAACAATTGCTTAGAGGTCAAAAGCTTACTGAAGTTCTTAAACAACCTCAGTATAAACCTTTGAGTGTTGCTAAACAGGTATCTATTTTGTTTGCTGCAAATGAAGGCTTTTTAGATGAGATTGATAACAAAAATATTACTGATTATAAGAAGGGTTGGTTTGAACACTTAGAAGCTAATCTTCCTGAGCTTGTACAAAAACTAAATGCAGGTTCTAATCTTGAAGATTCGGATGCAGAACTTCTTCGTTCCGAGCTTCAAAAGTACAATGCAAGTTTATAAAAGTTGAAAGTGAAAAATGGAAAGTGGAAAGTTTAATACTTTCCACTTTCAACTAAAGAAGGGTAATATAGTTGACAGAAAATAACCGTACAATAAAAGTTTGTTTGGCTTGTGATGATAACTACTCAAAATACGCAGGAGTCGTTATTGCATCAGTCTTGGCAAATTCTGCTGAGGATGAAAAGCAAGCTTTTTATATTCTTGACGGCGGTGTGTCTGATGAACATAAATCACAAATAAATGAGCTAAAGTCTATAAAGGATTGTGAAATAAATTTTGTTTCTATTGATGAATCGCTTTTTGAAGATTATAAAAAGGTTAAAACTCACGATTATATTACAATTGCGACGTATTATAGATTAAAGCTTCCTAGTCTTTTACCTAATGTGGATAGGGTTATATATTTTGATTGCGACTTTGTTGTAAATTCGAGTTTAAAAGAATTATATAATATTGATATGGGTGATTTCGCTGTTGCCGGGGTTCTTGATATTAATAAAAAAATGGTGAAAAAAAATCCGACTTATGTTAATGCAGGCATGCTTGTTATGGATATAGATAATATGCGTGCTCAAGGTTTGGAAGAAAAATTTTTAGAGTGGACAAAAGAGCATAAAGATACTATCAAAACAGGTGATCAAGAAATAATTAATGAAGTTCTTAAAGGTAAAATTAAAATAGTGGATGATGAATGGAATGTCCAATCCAGCAATTTTACTAATCGTTCGAGTTATACGAAACATCCGAGAGCAATACATTATGTAGCAAGAAAAAAACCTTGGCATTTTGGCTCATTTAGTTATCATAGAGGATTGTATTTTAAATATTTACAAATGACTCCGTGGAAGTTGTCAGATAAAGATTTAAAACATTGGACTGTTGATAATCAAATATGTTCATTGTTTAAATATATACAATATAGACCGTTGTTTTTATTAAGACCTAGGTTTTATAAAGCGTTGTATTATACTTATTTAAAGAGATAGAAGGATTTTATATATGGCAAATTTAAAAGACATAAAAAGTAGAATACAGAGTGTAAAAAATACTCAAAAAATAACCAGAGCAATGAAAATGGTAGCAGCAGCAAAGGTTAAAAAAGCAGAATATACTGTGAAAGCATCAAGACCATTTACGGAAGAATTGATGGTTATGTTCAAACGTATGCTTGCAACAGTTGGTGAGATAAAAAACGATGGTGAAAAATTTGAACTTGCTATAAATAATTACCCTGAATTGTTGACACGCAGAGAGGTGAAAACAGAAGGATTAGTTGTTGTTACTTCGAACAAGGGTTTGGCAGGCGCATATAATGCAAATATTGTGCGCACAGTTTTAAAACGAATTGAAGAAAATAAAAAACAAGGAATTGAAACAAAGTTGTATATAGTTGGTCAAAAGGGTATTTCTTCGCTTAAACATAAGACAGATGCCGAAGTTTTGAAAACATATACGGCTGTTATCGATAATCCGAGTGCAACAGGTGCTAATATTATTGCCGAAGATATAGCAGATGATTATGTAAATGGAATTATTGATAAAATAGAAGTTGTAACAACAAGATTCAACAATATGATGTCGTATTCTGTTCAACAATGGGAAGTTTTGCCGGTTGAGATAGATTGTGGCGGAGATGAAAATAAGCTTGATGCGTTGATGGAATTTATCCCGAATGATAAAGCAATCTTGAAAAAGATTATGCCAATGTATATTACAAACGAGATTTTTCAAGCGGTATTGGAAGCATACGCAAGTGAACTTGCATCACGTATGACCGCAATGTCTGCAGCATCTAATAATGCTGAACAAATGATTAGTGACTTGACGGTTGCATATAACAAGGAACGCCAAAGTGCAATTACTAATGAGCTTATTGAGATTGTTTCTGGTGCAGCTGCTTTGGATAAATAAACGTAAAATACAAAATGATTATTTGTATAATGTCTTTGTATTTAGTGAAAATAGAAAACTTATTTGTGAGTTAATTTTCCACTTTTTGGGGGACAGTTCAAACGTTCCGCTGAGTCGTGCTTCACCTTTCGCAACTTCGTTGCTCATTCCTTTGCTTGGCTTGTCGAACTCTTTGAGGGCTAAAGCCCTAGGGAGTTCTCGTCACCCTATGGAGTTTGCACGACTGCGCCTCGCATTAAACGGAACCGTTCGCACTCCCACCGAAAACTCAACGTTTCCGTTGAGTCGTGCTTCACCTTTCGCAACTTTGTTGCTCATGCCTTTGCTCGGCTTGAAAAATGCCGATAGGGAGACCACTATGTGCTTCGGCTCGCATTAAACGGCACCGTTCGCACTCCCATCGAAAACTCAACGTTTCCGCTGAGTCGTGCTTCACCTTTCGCAACTTTGTTGCTCATGCCTTTGCTCGCCTCGTCGAACTCTTTGAGGGCTAAAGCCCTAGGGAGTTCTCGTCACCCTATATGTTTCATTTTTTATAAATATAATAAATGCCGATAGGGAGACTCGAACTCCCGACCTACTGATTACGAATCAGTTGCTCTACCACCTGAGCCATATCGGCATTACTTGAATTTTCTCATAAATATTTGTAACTTTCAATCTATATTAACTATTTTTACTATTGATTACAAAACAATCTGCATGATAAAATTAATTTATACGGAAGGATGGTTAACATGAATATTTTATTTGTTATTGATAAAATCGAACTTAAATATTTTGAATTTAATAACTTAGTTACTAATTTTTGGATTATTAAAGATTTCCTTAAAAGAGGACACGATGTCTATATCACAACCAACAATAAACTATACCTGAAAAACTCTACAGCTTTTTCACTATGTTTTAAATCTCAATTAGAACAAGAAAATATTATCTATGACAAAGAAGAATTTGACCTGAAAATCAATGATTTTGATTTTGTTATGTTTAGACCGGATCCGCCTGTTGATAATGACTATATCAACGCAACTTATGTTCTGGAATTTGCAAAAAATACTAAAATTATTAATAATCCTACCGCAATAAGAAGCTTTAACGAAAAACTTCACGCAACACTATTTTCTGAATACATGCCTGAATACATAGTAACAGCATCTAAATCTAAAATAGAAAACTTTTTGGCGGACTGTGGTGAAATTATTCTTAAACCGCTTAATAAATGTTTTGGGAGCGGTGTTATGTATCTGCATCAAGGTGATCCTAACACCAGAACTATAATTAATGGAATGACAAATGATGAAAATTCAATGGTTATGGTTCAACAGTATATCCCCGCTGTTAAATATGGTGATAAACGTGTTCTAACTCTCGGTGATACAGTTCTCGATGAATGCGTTATTAAATTACCTACCAACGATGATTTTAAGTTTAATACCCACAGCGACGACTTTATTAAAAAAGGTGTCCTCACCGAAACAGAAAAAACTAACTTTACGAAAGTCGCAAAAGCACTTAACAATATGGGTATCTATATGGCTGGACTGGATGTTGTTGATGAAAAAATTATCGAAATTAATGTAACTAGCCCTTGCTATTTTATAAAAGAAATAAATAATAATTTCTGCACAAATATTGAAACTAAAATAAGTGACTATATACTTTCTTTGGTAAATTCAAAAGAAAAATGGTCTTTTGCACAAAAATCTAACAATAATTATCAATATAAAACAGAAATTTTTTAAGAAACAATATGGAATTGCCTGTTTATAAGTGCTCTTGAACTATCTTCATAAGCAACTTCATCACCATATATTGTCACGTATTTATCATATCCCGTCATGAATATCGTTGATAATATTTTGCTGTCTATATTGAACAAACTCATATTTGACATCTTTTGCAAAATCTTAAAAAATCCGTTTACGCAATCCTCTACTCCATACATATCTATAACAGCAGGCTTGTCTAATGATTTTACACAATCATATATTTGTCTTGCCGCTTTTTCTGTTATAGTTTGGATATTTGGATTTAATAAGTAATGAGTATCCTTGTCGAATATTTCCATACTAACATTTTATTCTGTATTCATAAAGTTTTTAACTATCCAAAATTATAAAACTTCTCCAACTTTGGTATGAATTATTATATTTTTATTAGAACTTAATATATGATATAATTTGATTGATGAATAAAGAACTCGAAGAAACATTAAAGCTTGTTCCTACCCTTCCTGGGTGTTATTTATACTACGATAAAAATGATGAAATTATCTATGTCGGAAAAGCTAAAAACTTAAAACGCAGAGTGTCAAGCTATTTCCATAAAAAACACGATAGAGTTAAAGTCGCTGTTCTTGTGTCAAAAATCGAAAAAATGGAATACATAATTACAGACTCTGAAGTTGAAGCCCTAATTCTTGAAGCTCATCTTATTAAAAAACATAAACCCAGATATAATATTCTGTTAAAAGATGATAAAAAGTATCCTTATTTCTTAATAACAGACGAAGATTACCCAAGAATAACCGTCGTCAGAAAGAAAAACATAAACCCTGATAAAGGTCGATACTACGGACCATATACAAATAGCAGAGCAATGTACTCGACTTTGGATTTTTTAAAAAAATTATTCCCGCTAAAGCAATGTAAAACCCCTAAATTTTCTAACAGACCTTGCCTATACTACCATATAGGGAAGTGTTTAGCCCCTTGTCAAGGGAAAGTAACTCCGCAAGAATACCAAAATCTTGTTGCACAAGTTGAATTGTTTTTAGCAGGCAGACAAAGTGAACTAATTAAAAAACTTAAAACTCAAATGGAAGAATATTCAAAAAATGAACAATTTGAAAAAGCTGCCCGAATGAGAGATAGCTACATTGATTTGCAAAAAACACTAGAACACCAAAAAGTTGTTTATGAAAATTCAAGACTTAATGAAGATATCATTGCTACAATATACGAAGAAGGAGTATACGCCATAACTATTCTTCTTATCAGAGAAGGCAGACTTATTGATAAAAAAGATTTTACTTACTTTGTTGAAAATGAAGATAAATCAGAATTTTTTAAAACCTTCTTCCAAGAATATTATTCATCACTTATGCTTGAATACCCTAACAAAATAGTATCACCTGATCTTGAAGAAGTCGGTGAAAAACAGCTTTACCAAGATTGGCTCGAAGTTATTTCACATAAAAAAATATCCATAAATTACGGTAAATCCAAACAAGGAAAAGAACTGTATGAACTTGCTCAAAAGAATGTAAAAAACTTGTTCGAAACAGCTCGTATTAAAAAGCTTGCATCAATTCGTGATGATTTTAACGAAGTTGGTGCATATCTACAAGAAAAATTAAAATTAAATAATTTTCCAAACAGAATTGAATGTTATGATATTTCCCATATACAAGGTACAAATACTGTAGCATCCATGGTTGTATTCTTTAACGGAATGAGTAAAAAATCTGATTACAGAAAGTTTAAAATCAAATCTACAGAAGGAAAACCGGATGACTTTCTATCAATGAAAGAAGTTTTAACTCGCAGACTATCTCGACTGGGTGAAAAGAAATGGGAAAAACCCGATTTGATTATTATTGATGGCGGAAAAGGTCAACTTTCTTCTGTTATGCAAGTAGTTAAAGATATGGGAATTGAAGGTATAGATTTCGTTTCCCTCGCAAAACGGGAAGAAGAAGTTTTCTTGCCCAACCAATCAAAATCTGTAAGAATACCTATAGATTCTAATGCTATGTATCTAATTCAACGAATACGTGATGAAGCACACAGATTTGCAATAACCTATCATAGAGATTTACGCTCTAAAGCTTTAAAAAAACAACCTACGGCTTAATAAGATATTTTATAGCTTTTCCTTCTATATGTTGTTTCATAGCAAATTCAACCTCTTTTAAAGAAAGAGTCCCCGTTATCAATTTTTCTACTTCAACATCACCGGATGCAATATAATCTAGTGCCTGTCTAAAATATTTAGGAGTATGATGGAAAACGCTCATCAATTTTATATCGCCATAATGCATTTTAGTAGTGTCAAATGTAACCTTTGAACCTGATTTACAACCGCCAAAGAAATGGACAGTTCCACCCGGTCTTACACAAGCAAATATTCTCTCCCATATTTCAGGAAGCCCGACACACTCTACAGCTACATCCAATCCTCTTTTTTCATCCGTATATTCTTTAAATATCATCTCAGGATTAGGATATTTCTTTAAATCCACAATTTCATCTGCATGCGCAAACTCATCAGCCATTTTTAGTTTTAAAGGATTTCTGCCGGCAACAATAACATTTGCCCCTTTTAATTTAGCTAATCTTGCGAACATAAGTCCTATTGGACCAATACCAATAATACCAACAGTCTGCCCTGCTTTTATATCAGTTCTTTCCACCCCGTGAACAACATTTGCTAACGGTTCACAAAATGCAGCTTTGTCAAAACTTAAATCATCAGGAAGAATAAGCATATTCTTTTCTACAATTCTTGCAGGAACAACTATATACTCCGCATACGCACCATTTAATAAATCTAAATTTTCACAAAGATTATATTCTTCTCTTTTACAATAAAAACATTCGCCGCAAGGAGCAGAATTAGCTGCCACAACTCTGTCACCAACTTTTACATTAGTAACACCTTCTCCTACTTTTGCAACCACTCCGGCAAACTCATGCCCGAAACCTGATGGAATAGATTTTATAAGAACAGGGTGACCTCTCCTATATGTTTTTACATCTGTTCCGCACGTAAGAGCTGATTCGATTTTTACCAGAACTTCACCTTTTTCTAATGGTTTTATTCTTACATTTTCATCATATTTAATGTTTTCAGGTCCGTAATATAATACAGCTTTCATTTATCTTCCTTTTTTATTACATCTTTATATATGCTTTCATAATTTTGTTAGAAATTGTATCGTTAAATGCTTCTTGTATCTTTTCCAACGGATAAACTGTTGATAAATTTTTAACATTAACCTCACCGTTAGTAAGAAGTTGTAATGACGTTTCCAAATCCTGAGGACGTGGTGAATAACTTCCTAACACAGTTAATTCTTTATAATAAATATCATTATTCGTATATCCTAAATTCTTTGGAGTACTTGAGAAAACAAGAATTTTTCCGCCAAGTCTAACCGTTTCTAATGCAACAGAAATAGCTGCATCTGCTCCAGATGTCATAAACACACAATCAACACCTATATTATTTGTGTGCGCATAGATATGCTTATGTGCAAATTCTAAATCTGAAGAATTAAAAGCATTAATTCCTAATGACTGCGCCTTATGTATTCTGTCAGGCATTATATCACACCCGTGAACAGTCATACCAAATGCTCTTAAAGTTTGTGCCATCAATAAACCGATTGTTCCCAATCCTACAACCAATACATTTGATAACGGCGATAACTCTGCTCTTTTTACTGCTCTAACACAACAACCTAAAGGTTCATAAAAAGAAACTTCTTCATTTGATAAATTTTTAGGCTTAAGATGAGTAACATTCAATAAATGTTCTTCTGATAAATATACATATTCACTAAAACCACCCGGAACTATATTTGTTTCTTTAAAATGTTCACACATTGAATAGCTTTTACCCTTACAATAAGCACATCTAAAGCATGGTATATGGTGAGATGCAACGATTGTATCGCCAACTTTAAATCCTGAATTTGAATTGATTTCTACTATTTCTGCAACTATTTCATGACCTAAAACAGTACCGTCATTTGATATATGTTCTCTGAATTTCACGATATCAGAACCGCATAATCCACATCCGATAACTTTTACTATTGCACCTGTTTTTTCTTCCAGTGTAATCTGTTCTCTTTCTTTTACAACAATTTTATTATCACTTATTTCCGCTACTCTCATCTTTTAACCCTCTTTTTTATTTATTTTATCATAAAATATTCTCAAATAGTTACATTCTTTACTTCTTTACTGGAAAAATCATTATCATTAAGGTAAAATAACAGATAAATATAGATATATGGGGATTATGTAGATGAATAAAAAATTAAAAATTACGGGCTTTGTAATACTTGGACTAATTGGAATACTTTATATAGCTTTTTTGTTACTGCCGTTTATTATTAACGTAGAAGAATATGTTCCACTTGTTCAAAATATAGTTAAAGAGCAGTTAAATATGAACTTGGAAATAAAAAATCCAAGACTCATTGCAACTCCTCTGTTAGAAGCAGGATTAAAAGCCGAAAGCATTAAACTGACATTATCTGATAACTCACCTGTTTTAGAAACAGACAAAATTAAAGCAAAAATATTTTTACCATCTCTAACCTTTTTAACAGTAAGGGTTTCATCTATTGATATTAATAATCCTAAAATAACGATTGATACAAATCCTCAAGCTACGCAATATAAGCTTGTTTCTGAAATAGAAGCTATGCTTAACAAAATAAATTCAGAACCAAAAGAAGAAATTGAACAAGGTTGGTTCAATCCTGAATGGATAAAAATAAAAATACCTAATATCAAAATTGCTAATTATAATATTAAAGTCAATGACAAAAAAACAAATCACAGCCTGACTTTAAAAGGGGATAAATTAAAATTGGCATACAACAATGGTAAAACTGCTAAAATTAAAACGTATGCATATCTTTTAAGCGATAATAACGAAAACGTTACAATCAATGTTAATTGGAATACGTTCTTCCCGGAAGCTAAAAAAGAAGTATTGGACGAAGAAGACGACAAAGCAAAAAAAATAGAAATACCTTTTGTTAATATTGTCCAAATTTATCAACACTATGATTTAAAAACACACATTAATTCAAAACTAAAAATAAGAAAAACTCGTAAAAATCAGGTAACTGCAAGAGGATTCTTTAATGTTGAAGATTTAACATTAAAACTTGCAAATTATCAATTACCAAAATGTTATTTGCATTCAAAATTATCAGGCAGAACTGCAAAACTTGATACATGCTTCTATGTGACACCTGATGAAAGAGCTAATATACTGGGTAAAATTGATATAAATAAACCAGCTATTGATCTTCATATAAATAGCGATAAAATTCATTTTAATAATTTAATTATGTTCTCTAAAGCTATACTGGACAGCTTCGGAATACAAAATGACTTTCATAACTTAAAAGGACAAGGTTATATTCAAGCAAATACTTATATCAAAACTAATTTTAAAAAGCTAAAATCTGACGGCAAAATTATAATTCGTGACGGAAGTATTATCAATAATTCAATAGGACTTCTAATCACAGGAACAAACTCTGATCTAATATTTGATAATAATATGTTTAAAATAAATAATACAAAATTATTTATAGGGAAAAAACCTTTATCCATAAATGGAACAATAGATAATAAATCGACAGCAAATATCACCGTAAAAACACAAGATATGCCAATAGTCGGTCTATATAATGCTTTTGCACCAAGTGATATGAAAAAATCTCTTAAAATGTCATCAGGAAAGGTTTCTTTAGATGCAAAAATTAACGGAAAACTTCAAAAATCTCTTTCATCAGTTAAGTTTGAATTATCTGATTTAGGAGTTAATACAGCTGATAATTCTATCAAAATTAATAACGGAAATTTAAATATAACCGCACTTTATGATCTTAAAGAAAATGTTATAAAGGGCAATCTTACAAATAAAAATTTTGGATTAAACATGCCTGCCTTAACTTCAACAATTAAAGATAACCTTCTGTCCGTTGATTTTAATAATGAAAACATAAAAATCAATCCAACATCAATACTTATAAACAGTAATTCACAAATAAAAATAGATGGACTTATTTCAGATTATGCAAAATCACCAATTATTGGTATTAATGGTAACGGTTCATTGCTTGCCGCAGATTTAAGAAGATTTGCAGGAGCTGATGCTACACCATACATTGACGCAAAAGGTGTTTTACCTATAAAACTCAAACTTACAGGGAATGACAAAAAACAATTTTTTGCCATGCAAATATTATCTAATCCTAAAAATCTTATAACACCTGTATACTTTAAATCTTTAATCGGAAAACAATGTATTACACAAGTAAAAATTCACTACAAAGGGGATAGACTAAACATTAAAGACACCGGTTTATATATAACTCATAATCCGTTTAGCGATGATTTTACGTCTAACATGGCTTCTTCCAAACCTGTAATAAAATTACATGGAACGTTAGCAAAATTAGATACCATTGCTCCAAGAATAAATATGTTTAAATTTGAAATCCCTGACACTCTTGATGGAACGATACACGCTTTAAAACGCTCACGATTAAATATTGAAGGTAATACAGCAATATTTGGGGCATTATCTAATCCGTTTTTCTATGGAGGAGTGAGCGTTAACAATATTAATATCCCATCACTTTTAACAAAAATAAAAAGTTGTGGGGTGAAATTCAATGGTCATTCTATGAAATTATTCGGAGAAGATGTTAATTTAAACGGCTCGGATTTACAACTGGAAGCACACTCTAATTTTGAATTTTCACCTGTTACAAAATTATTTAAAATAGATGTTCACTCAAATGAATTTAACGTTGATAAGGTTATGAAAGTAGCTGAAGCAGCAGAAAAGACTCTACCTAAAGCGCAGCATAATTCAAATGTTGCATCTTCCCAACATAGTGAAATTCCGGTGGAGGCAGTAGGAAGATTTCTTCTTAAAAAAGTACAAACCGGAAATATGATTTTAACAAATACAAGAGGAAGATTTGCATTTGCACATAATGTAATAAATATCAGACCAATGATGACAAACGTGTTTAAAGGAGTTGTCAGAGGTAAAATTGCAACAAACATTATGACTGGTGAAATCGATATGGACTTAAAAGGTCATAATATTGATGCTGAACAAGCACTAGCGGATGCTGCAAATACAAAAGACGCTATTTCAGGCACAACATCTTTTGATATGAAGGCTAATTTAAAAGGTTCGACTTATGAAGAACAAATGAAAAGCCTAAAAGGCAGCGCAAATTTCAGAATAATAAATGGCGGATTTGGGCCTATTGGTAAAATAGAAAATCTTATCCTTGCAGAAAATATTAGAAATTCTCAATTCTTCCAAACAGCACTTGGCGGAATTATAAACAATATAGCAACAATTGATTCTGCGCACTTTTCAGAGTTAAAAGGGACTATTAAATTTAATAAGGGCAAAGCTATTTTATCTCCAATTACTTCACAAGGAAATGTAATGTGTTTACATATATTTGGAGATTATGACTTGCTCAAAAATGAAGCTGATATGAAAGTTCGTGGTCGTATGGGCTCATTTTTATCAGAAATGTTAGGGCCAATTGCAATGTTAAACCCTGTTAATTTGGTTAAAGCTACTCCGGGAATAAATATTGTAATGGCAAAAGCGTTTTCTTTGTTCACAGTTGCTATAACTCCAGAAGAAATGAAAGCAATTCCTAATTTTGCAAAAGCATCTACTTCAGATTTAGCAGCAACAAAATTCCAAATTGTGTTAAAAGGTGATGCCGCAAAACCGCTCTCTATGATAAAGTCATTTAAGTGGTTAGCAACACAAGCGGATATTGACAAAGCTCAAACCTTTACTGATAATATGCCGGAGGAATATCTTTTAGCCGATCCTACTACACCTGAAGCTCAAGCAGCAGCAGCTGCAAAGGCTAAAGAGGACGCTAAGTTGATTAATAGAATTAAGCGAAAATTTAAAAAATAAGTAAATGAATGAATTAGAATTGGAGTTAAGAATGTTTAAGAAATTATTATCAATAATTTTGTCAATATTTATTTTTAATTTGACTTTTTTGCCGGTAATAGCAAAAGAAAAAAATCTGCATGATGAAATATCAGTAAATTTCATAACCGAGCTCAATGTTAATAAATCCTCAAAAGGTCAGATTGTACAATTTATATCGACTGATGATTACACAGATGCACTTGGACATAGTATTCCTAAAGGAACAATTTTCCAAGGTAAAATAAAATCTATAAAACATAGTCGTTGGGGGTTTAGACGTGCAAAAGCACATCTTTATATAAATCAAATGATTCTGCCAAATGGGGAAAAATATAAAATAAAAGCTTTTACAAAACCTCTTACTGTAAAAGGTTCTGCTGTAGCGAACGTTGGTAAAGGAATCCTTATGACCCCTATCGCTGTTTGTTCACTTGCGGTCGGAACTGTAGCAATAATTGTCGAAAGTATTTCGATTGTCGGAATAATTTTAATTGCACCAACAGGAGCAATATTCAATGGAATTGCAGGAAAAGTTACTAACGGAGTTAACTGTTACATTCCTGAAGGTAAAGAAATATCTATTAAATTTAAACATAATCCTCCGACACCAATTATTCAATCTGTTTCTACTCAAGATTCTTATTTAAATGAACAAAACTCTATTCCCGTAAATGATTCAGAAATAAATACAATAGAAGCAGAATAAATTGATTGGAGCAAATTAAAATGCTTGTGCAACATATACGAAACGGACTAATAGAAGAAGAACATGATGGTTATGTTTTAACGACAAAACTAGGATATGGAACAGAATATCCCTATTATTTGCGTTCCTGCGCAAAACCGCTTCAAGCAAGTCTGATGATAGATTATGAACTGGATAAAAAATACAACCTTACAAGTGAAGAAATTGCACTATGTTGCGCTTCTCACGCAGGTGAAAAATGCCATACCGATATTGCAGAAAGATTACTAAATAAATTCGGACTAAAATACGAATGGTTAAAATGCGGGTTACATAAACCTCTTTCTCGCACAAGACAGGATGAAATGTTTATGAACAAAGAAAATATTACATATTTTCATAACAATTGTGTGGGAAAACATATTCTGTTTTTAGCTTTGTGCAAAGAAAATAATTGGGATATAAAGACTTATGACAAAATAGACAACCCACTGCAACAAGAGGTTAAAAGAAAAATAAATGAATTATGTGAAGTTCAACATCAATACCCTATAACATCCGACGGTTGCGGAGTTCCTATTTTATCTATGCCTTTATCAAATATGATAAGAGGTTTTATAAACCTTTTTTGCAATAAAAAATACGAAAAAATAAAAAATGCCTATATTGAAAATCCTTATATTATCGGCGGCGAAAACAGATTAGATACGGAAATCATTCAAAATAGCGAAGGCTTAATAGCTAAGGTCGGGGCCGGCGGACTTTGTATTGTTGTGAATATTAAAGAAGAAGATGTTTTAATTGTAAAAATAAATGATTGCAATATGGACACTCGAAGATTGGTTGTGTTTGAAGCTTTGAACAAACTTGGCTGGTCTGATTATAAATGTGACAAAAAAATAAAAACACTTCACGATGAAATTGTAGGTGATATTAAAATACATCTCCCTTTTTAGATTATATCCTTCAAAAAGCTGAAGTTTTTTGAAAAATGTTCATATACAACAAGGAATATGATATTAATATTGTGTGGTAGTGTGCCCGCAGGGTTTAATATGACTAATAATTTTTACAACATCAATATTAATCCATACAATCCATCAAGAACCCCCCAAAGTGAAAACAATTCACAACCGGTAAATGATGAAATTAGTCAGCCTGCACAAAATCAAACATTACCGGAATTTTTAAATCAACCTACACAACAAGAGGCATATTCGCATGCAAGATTAAATGCACTTGATTCGACTATATTAGAAAATGAAGCATATCAAAATATAGATGATGAAACATTTAAACAAGAATACAGAATGAGTTTATTGGAGAAAAAAATAAAATCTACTGAAGACGAAATTCAACGAGCAAAAGAAATAAACGACTCAACAAAAGTAGATGTTCTCACTATGCGAAAGCACACATATCAAAAACAGTTAAAATCATTAAATGAAAATTATAGTGATAGTGATGTCGCAACAAAATTATCAGGAGAAATAACTTCTCTTATGACAAAAAAACCTAAATTTCTTGTTAATGCAATAAACTCATGTGTTTCATTTATGTCAAATAAGATTTTACCAAAGGTTTCAAAAAAATTTAATTCAGGAAAAACAATAAAAACAGCTTTAAATAAGCTTGAAACATTAAATAAAAATGTTGATGAATTAGTAACAATGCAAACACCCTATGGCGAAGCCGATGAAAGATATGATATGCTAAGTGACTATTTAAACAGGGCAAATGTTATTCATTACAACATATCAAAAACAGTAGGGACACCCACATTTTTTGATACAATAAGTTCTATTGATAAAGAAAAATTCATTGCAGAAACCGGAAAAAATAAAAGTAATTTCGGGAACATGACGAACCGTCCTAAAGCGATATAATTTTTAATATAAAAAATAATTTACTCTTTTGGGTGATTAAATTTATTGTTATTCATTTTAGTATCAACCGAGAGGTGTAACAATGAATAACAAAATTTTTGTTTTTATAATAATTTCATTTTTTCTAACATCACAATTAGTCTATGCAAACGACAGCAGATATTCTCAATCCTTATCCCGAATGGAAAGAGAATGGTTACACAAAGAATTTAATACAGACAGTGATGAAGAACGAATAACAAGATTAGAAGAAAAAGTTTTTGGCACTATACACGATGTAAATATTCAAACAAGATATAAACAATTAAGACGAGCTTTCGATGTGCAAAAAGAAATACAACAAAAACATCGTTGGTACAACGAAGTTATGAGCGGAATACCAACCAGCGTTCCTATGAATATTGATGGTCTTGTTGGTGAATAATTTTATATAAATTCATAGTTAGAAAAAATCTGTGTGTTAGTAAAAATCATTATAATATTAACTATTTATCAGTATTAACGGTTGTAGTAAATGGCGTGCTGTTATTTTCGGACGTGATACATATAAATTAAAATTATATGGATTCAATATATTAAGATATATTACAAATATTAAACCGAATAAAGCAATTTTTGTGTGAGTATATACTTTATATATACATCTAGGATAAAAAAGGATTAATTTTTACAGGGTACAACTTAATAGGTAAAACATACGAGGATATTAAAACAAGTATC
>CADBUZ010000004.1:781-52843 GCA_902797985.1 uncultured bacterium | reverse complement strand
ATACGAGTCTTGCTTTAATCACTTAAATCAGTTACCATGTTACTGAAAGGGTGTTGTATGAAGCGTTTATGCATATTCTCAGACTCGGAAAATACGTTAATATCTGTAATTAAAGACAATTTAAAAAGTGTCGATGTTGTTTGTGTGGCTAATTTAGACGAAATTAAAATGCTTGAAAACATTGATCTGATTGCGTCTATCCACAATTCTTGTTTTCCTAAAGATATTATTGATAACTACAAAATTATAAATATCCACCCATCGCTTCTGCCTTCATTTAACACAAATGAACCTGTTAAAGATGCCTACTTATTCGGCGTTAAAGTAACAGGTGTTACCGTTCATAAAGTCGAAAACATCGATGGCTCCGGCATGATTTTGGCGCAATACCCTGTCTTAATCGATAATTACACCCACTTTGATCAGCTTGCAGACGAAATTAATAGTCTAGAACAGCGTTTATATCCTATCGTGATTAGTTCTGTACTTGATAATAATGTGTTCGATATTGTCGAATTGCTTGCCCCTGATCCCGCCCATGCCTGTCACTCTTGCGGTGGTTGTCATAAGTGTGAGGGGTAAAATAGATTTCCTTCTTCGGAAAGCGTATGCGGATAGCGGAGAGGGAGCAGTTCTAGAAATCTTTGATTTCTTAGAAAGGCGGGTGAGCGGCAACAGATTTATCATCACCATCCCTCTCTTGCCGTTCTAAGTTTTGCAAAAGCAAAAACATAAGAACGTGCATTTTCTCCCACGGAGAGAGGAAGTGTCAACTTTTATGGGTACAGTTCAAACCCTCTCACTCGGAGAGGGGAAAAATATTTCACATTCCTAGAAGTAGGGATTGGTTTATACTAAATTTTATTAAAACTTTAATATCTTTCATATTTCGTGTATAATGTTTGATATCAATAACGAGGAGTTATAATGACTGTAGAAGAATTAACCGAATCAAAAAAAGTCGTGAAAAAAGAAGAAGAAAAAAGTAGTGAATCCTACAGAAAACCTTCTTTTTATAATAAAGCAAGAAAAATTTTCCAATATTTGGTTACACATGTTGGATATCAAATAATGTATAGAATAATGTATCGTTTGGAAGTTTACGGCAAAGAGAACTTGCCAGAACATAGTGATTATATTATTGCAGCAAATCACTTGTCTACGCTTGATCCACCACTTGTGTGCGGTATTGTTAACAAAAGCGTTGCATATATGGCAAAGAAAGAATTGTTTGACCATCCACTTTTGAGATGGTGGTTGAATTGGCTTGGTGCGTTTGCTGTTGATAGAGATAAACTTAGTTTTTCTACGGTAAAAACAGTTATGTCTATTAAGCAAACAGGTTGGGTGTTGGGAATTTTCCCTCAAGGTAAAAGACAAGATGCTGGGAAAATTACAGATGTAACAAAAGGATTCGCAACTATCGCAAAGAAGAAAAAATGCGGAATTTTACCTATTGGAATAGTTGGAACTGATAAAAAAGTAAAAATTCCATTTACAGGTAAAATTGTTGCTAGAATTGGGAAGTTAATACCATACAGCGATGATATTCAAGAAATGGTTGATGCTTGGGGGTATGCTATTCAAGACCTTACCGGTTATGAGTATATTCCAAATAAAAAATAGTTTAGTGTTTAGATTAATAGGGATTAAGAATGGCTGAAAGAAATTACAATAGACGTTATGCAAAAGAATATGGATGGTGGAGAACTATATTCTATCGTGTATTTTTAGTAATTGTAGTTTGGGTGGTTTCAAAACTTCAATATAATATAAAAGTAGAGGGTAAGAAAAATCTTGTGAAAGGTAAAAAATATCTTTATACTGCAAACCATACCTCTTATCTTGATCCGCCATTTGTATCTCTTGCTGCATTTACTACCGTTGCATATATGGCTAAACAAGAATTATTTACAGATAAAAATAAGCTGTTAAGATTTGTAGTAAAGATTTTGGGTGCGTTTGCTGTAAATCGTGAAAAGCCGGAAGTTGCTACCTTTAAAACGGTTTTTGATATAGTTAAAAATACTAATTGGTCATTAGGTATTTTTCCTGAAGGTCAAATTAGAAGAACAGGTGTTTTAGAAAATATCCAAAAAGGGTTTATTACCATAGCTAAAAAAGTAAAACTTGAAATTGTTCCGATGGGGATTTGCGGGTTTGATGGGTATGCAGGCAAAAAATTGTTCCAAAAACATATTACCGTAAAAATAGGTGTGCCTATTTCTTATGAACTGCCAGAGGATGAAATAATGCAAGAATGGGCAAATCAAATTTGTGAATTAACAGGATACGAAAACAAAATTTCTGTTGATGAAATGACTGCTGTCTAATATTTATGGTGCGTAGCATAAAAGAATTGTTTTTTACTGTGAAAAATAGCAAAAAATATATTTAGAGCCTTTTATTTATTTGAAAGGTTCTATTTGTGTTAATAAATTTTCAAGGTAAAGCAAGAATATCATACACATCGCCATCTGAATTTAAAAATCTTGTCAGAAATGGTGTAAGGGAAGTTGGGTTTCCTGAAAGATATTGGTTCGAGAAAAAAGTGTCGTCAAAAGAGCCTATGTTTACAAGAGATGCAAATACTTGTAGTATATTAGCTGTCAATAATACATTGATGCATTTAGCACCTGAGAGAGAAGATTATTTGTTATTTGATAAATTGACAGATTTTTTAAAAGAGCAAAAGGATACTCATGGCGATTTAACTGCTGTTTTAATTGGCGGAAAAGCTCCAAATCTATCAATGCAGAGTGCTCAGCTGTATTCCGGTATTGCAAATGTGTTAGAAAAAGAGCGGGCGGATTATAGTATGATGTGTGGTAAAACACTGGATTTGTTTATGGATGACTTGTATAAAGATGGTTCAAATTACAAATTTACACAACAGGGTAATATTGGACTTGAAGAATTTGCACAAGACAAAACATTAACACCAAAAAAGTTTATAGAGATTTTAAAATATTATTATAAGGATGTAAAAATATCTCCAAAACATGATTTGTTTGGATAGATATAGAGTTTTAATTATACATTAAATCTAAAGTGAACAAGGTCACCGTCTTGAATAATGTATTCTTTTCCTTCTATTCTGGTAACACCTTTATCTTTGCAAGCAGGGTATGAACCAAGTTCTACAAAATCTTTATAAGGAGTAATTTCCGCTCTAATAAAACCTTTTTCAAAATCTGTGTGTATTACTCCTGCGGCTTGAGGCGCTTTTGTTCCTTCTTTTACTGTCCAAGCTCTGACCTCTTTTTCACCTGCAGTAATAAAGGTTAAAAGTTTTAATAATGAATATACGGATTTAATCATTTTATCTATACCGCTATCTTCTACTCCTAAATCAGCTAAGTATTCTTTTGCTTCTTCTTTGCCGAGTGCAACGAGTTCTTCTTCTATTTTTGCAGAAATAATTACGGTTTTCGCGTTATGTTCAGAAGCATATTTTTCTACAAGTTTTGTATATTCATTACCTGTTTGTAAGTCAGTTTCTGCTACATTTGCGCAATAGATGACAGGTTTTACTGCCATTAAGTTCATTTGTTTAAGAACTCCCATTTCTTCTTCGTCAAAATGTTCTTCAGGATTAATAAAAGAGCCTTCTGATAACAAGTCAGATACTTTTTTAAGAACTTTATCTTCAAGAACAGCAAGTTTGTCGCCTGATTTTACTTGTTTTAGTATTCTTGCTTGACGTTTTTCGATTGATGCTAAGTCTGCAAGAATAAGTTCTGTGTTGATGATTTCAATATCACTAAGCGGATCAACTTTGTTTTCTCTTACAATATTTTCATCATCAAAGCATCTAACAACTTGAATAATAGCATCTACTTCTCTGATATTATGTAGGAATTGGTTTCCAAGACCTTCGCCTTTGCTTGCACCTTTAACAAGACCGGCAATGTCTACAAATTCTATTGCAGTAGGAATTATATTGTTTGTTTTGCATAGTTTAGCAAGAATTTCCAATCTTTCATCCGGAACTGTAACAACTCCAACATTAGGTTCAATTGTGCAGAATGGATAATTTGCACTCTGTGCATTCATTGATGAAGTCAATGCATTGAATAATGTTGATTTGCCTACGTTTGGAAGTCCTACTATACCTGCTCTTAACACTTTTATATTCCTTTCATTACTCTTTTACTATATTTACACCTGAACTTGTTCCTAATCTGTCAGCACCTGCTTCAATCATTTCTATTGCTGACTCTCTGGAACGTATTCCCCCTGATGCTTTTACTTTAAGACCATATTTTTTTACGGTTTCTGACATAAGTTTTACATCTTCTGATTTTGCACCTACACCACCTTTTACAAATCCGGTAGATGTTTTTACAAGATTTGCTCCTGCTTTTATGCAAAGCTCACAAGCTGTTCCGATTTCATCTTTTGTCAATAAATCTGTTTCTAAAATGACTTTTAAATTGTTGTTAGGACAAGCTTCTTTTACTGATTTAATGTCATTTATTACATAATCATAATCTTTGTCTTTTAGTTTTGAAACGTTTATAACCATGTCTATTTCGTCCGCTCCGTCTGATATGGCTTTTTGTGTTTCAAATACTTTTACTTCTGTAGAGTTTGCACCTAAAGGAAAGCCTATTACTGTTACAACTTTTATTCCATATTTTTGAACAGCTTTTACTGCATCTTTTACATATGCAGGATTTATACATACTCCAAAAAACTTGTTATCAATCGCTTCTTGATATAGTTTTTCGAAATCTTCTTTTTGTGCATCTTGTTTCAATAATGTATGTTCAATATATTTGTTCAATTCCATAAAACTTCCCTCTTTTTAATAATTTTAGCATAAAAACTGTAAATATTTGTTAATAAAAGTCAATTCTAAGACGAAAAATAACTTTTATACAATACGGGAATTAGATATTGGAGTATTTTGCATGGGAATTAATGCTATAAATCAGCATAATTATGATAAATACTTGTATGGACAAGTGAATAATCAGCCTGCAAAATATGTAAATAATAATTTAAATATATATGATACAAAAGACGAAATAAGTACAAATAGTTCCAATTACAAACCGGAAGATGGAAAAGACGATGGTTCTATCGGTTTACTAGGAGCTTTAAAAAATATTGGTAAAGGTGCGGTAAAGTTCTTTACTGATATGTTTACAGATGAAAATGGTGACTTTAGTTTAAAACAAACTATAAAGACACTAGGAATGATTGGTTTGATAACAGCAGCAACGTTTGTTCCTGTGGTTGGTCCATTGGTTATGCCTGCATTGTGTACTTATGGCATGTTCGAAGGTGGAAAAAATATTCTTACAGGAATTGTGAATGCAGCGAATGCTCAAACTGATTATGAAGCTGAACAGGCATGGCAAAATGTTGGTTCAGGTGCGACAGAAGGTGCTTTATCTTATGTCGGGTACAAATCTACAGGTGGCATTAAAAATGCCTTTAAAAAATCAAATGCAGAATTTTTAACTTTAAAAAATAAATATTTCTCAAAACCGACTTCTGAGGTTTCAAATTCAGCATCATCAACTTCAGTTGAAGAAATTGCCTCTACAAAAGAGCCTATGACTATGACTGATGAGGCTAGAGCTATTTATGAAAGAACAAAAAGTCAGATAGAAAATAGCAGGCCAAAAATAAATGAAGAATTTGTGAATGATAATCTTCCTATATCTTCAAAAACAAAAGCCGAATTAGAGTCTATGAAAGCGAATTATGAAATTCTTGAAAGAGATTCAAGGTTTATGGGTAAGCCGATTACAGAGTTGAGCGATGTTGAATTAAAAAAATTACATGAAATTAATGAATTTTATAATGAGTTATTAAATAAATTTAATGAATATAAGGCTAAATTAGAAGAAAATTCTAAAGCAAAAGGGAAAAAGAAGTTAACTAAGGAGCAGCTAGACGAACTTGCTGAACAATTAAAACAAGATAAGAACGATGTAGCAAAAAGATGGTTAAATTATTGCAAAGAAAATGGATTAATTGATTCAGAAACACTTGGCGGATGGAACCAACAAGGTGCACAACTTTTAAAGCATTATTATATTAAATTTATCGAAGATCCGATTCGTCTTGAAAATATTGATTTGTTCATAGCTTTGTTAAAAGAAGAAAATTTACGTTTTGATTTAAGTAGTATGGAAACATTTTCACAATCAGCGAAAAATTTACACAGGTTTATAACAGAACATGCAACACAGGAAACGAATGAATATCCCGGACTTAGAACAGGAAAAATAACTTCTGAAACAGGAAAAGTATATCAAGCAACAAAGACTGATTCCCGTGGTATTGATACAACATATTCTTGGATTGGCGATTCAAAAATAAAAGATAATATTATAATTTATGAAAAAGATCCGATTAAAATTAAAGAATCAGACTCTGATTTAGGTGTCTTAGTTATATCAACGGGTGATGATATAAGTACAGTAATGACAAGTTCTTTTGAACAGTATATGAAAAGACTTAATTCTAAAGAAAATAATAGATAATTTATTTTAAATAACTATGTTAATTTTTGTAATGATAAACTGGTGTAAATAATGAAAATTTTTATTTACGGTTTTTACAATGTTGTAAACTAAATAAGGATTTTTTATGCTTGTATCATCAGTAAATAATAGTTATAATACATATTTCTATGGAAAGAATGTTAAATTTAGTGAGAAAAATATCGATTCATTAAAAAAAATTGTAAAAGATAAAAAATCTTACACGGCTAATTTTTTAATGAATGATGATTATGAAGGATATGTATCCTTTTATACAAAAAAAATTAAAGATAAAGAATTGATGGCTCATTATGACATATATGATATATATAATCCGCCTTCTATTAGTTCAAGAGAAAAATTTAATGCTGATTTTATTTTGAATTATATAAATCAAGTATCGAAAGTGGATAAATCTGCAGAAACATATATAAAACAAAATCATAATGCTCCATTTTCAACCGAAACAGATGTCGTTGCAGAAATTAAAGAAATATCTAAAAAAGGCTATAAAGCTGCGATAAATAATTTTTCTGAAGATATAAATTTAAATATGAATCATATTGAGAATATCAATGTTGGAGATAAAATCTCTGCATCTGGTCTTTTAGACTGCGAATTTAAAAAATAATTATGAATATTGAATTATTAAATAAATTACCCTATAGAATAGACACTCCTTCTTTTAAAAGTAATAAACTTGAGAGTATGGATAACATAGATAATGCTTATGAAAAGTATTCAGCACAAGATTTAGGGATGTATACATCAGTTATTAAAAATTCTGACATGTCAGGGATTATATCAGGAAAATTAGATAAAATTGAGAAAGAAAATAATATAAAGATTATTTATGCTTGTGAAGCAGGTAGCAAAGCTTGGGGTAGTGATTCTAAAAATAGTGATTATGATGTTAGATATATTTATGTTTCTCCAAGATATGTTTATAAAAATTTACCTAAAAAGGAGCATATTACTAATGAACTTAATGAAACATTTGACATAAACGGATTTGATTTGAGTCAAATAGTAAAACTGTTAAAAAATGATGAATATAATCCACATGAACTTTTAAATTCGAGTATAAAGTATAAAGAAACTGATTTTTCTCGAAAATTAAATTCTATTGTTGAGGAGTCTTATGATGTTGATAATATGAAAAAACATTATACAAATGCAGCAAAATCAACATATATGACTAAAATAAAAAATAAAGAATATGTTGATCCTAAGTCATATTTATTGACATTAAGATTTTTGTTATCAACAGATTATATTGATAAAGAAAATAAAACTCCTCCTTTAAATTTCCAAAACTTGTTTAAGGGTGAGTTTGAGAAAGAACAAGTTTATACAATTGCGGAAAAATTATTAGAAAATAAGAGAAAAGGTAATAAATCAGATACGATAAAGAGCATTCCCGAGATGAACGATTATATAGAAAATAAAATATATGAACAACAAGAAAATCAAAAATTATATAAACCGAGAGAAAAAAATTTTTTAAATGTCGAAACCTTTTTCAATAATACAATTAACTCAAAAGAGTTCGATGATATTAATAAAATAGTGTTGACTCCAATAGAAAAAGATAGGATGAATGCTTTTCCAAAAGATGTGGATTATAAAAAAGAAATACTTTTATATTTAGGTTATCCAATGGATAATCATTTAGCTCTTCGTTCTATTGTTGGTCCTCAAGAATTTGGTTATGTCATAAATAAATTTGATAATAATCCTGATGCATATAGCGCTGGAGAAGTTACAATTGAAAATAGTGATAAAACTGTATTAACAAATGTTATGAATAAAAAGTATAGGGCTAATATGCATATTCATACAGTATATTCCGATGGGAAGATGTCAGTAAAAGAGTTGTTAGATAATTCAGCAAAATATGCAAATAATATAGCTAATTATTTTGAAAATAATAATATAAAAGATTTTGAACCATTTACAATTGCAATTACTGATCATAATACTACAGAAGGTGCGAAAGAAGCGGTTAAAATTATATATGATAATCCTGAAAAATATAAAAATTTGAGAGTAGTTTTAGGGATTGAGTTGAGTGCTTCAGAGGTGGATAATTCAAATAAAAACAGACAGGTGCATATATTGGCTCAAAGTATTAATCCTTTTGATGATGAAATGAATGCTAAGTTAAATAAAAGGATTGATGAGAAACATCCTTTTTATGGAAGTTTAGGTTCAATTAAAGATACAATTTCTATTTTAGAGTCGCAACCGGATTGTTTTGTTGGATATGCTCATCCTTTAGCACATTTGTCGCCGGCATTACCTAATGAAGAAAAAAAAGATATCGTGATGGATTTATTAAAAAGGTTTTATGAGTCTTCCTGCGGGCACAGACAATATGTGGAAAATTATTATCAATCTTATAATGATGATTTTGGTAATGATGAGGATTCTCTAAAAGTAATAAAAGATTTTTCTGATGAGTTTAATTTCCCAAGTGTTGGCGGGATGGATACACACGGTAATTCAATATATAAATATTAAAAAGAGAGTTACAAAACAATTTGTAACTCTCTTTTTTATAATTAATATTTTACTTCAAAGCTTTTTTGGCTCTGTTTAGAGTTTTATCTTTACCGATAATTTCAAGGATACCAACCATATCAGCACCACGAGTGCGTCCTGTTGTTGCGGCACGAACTGCCCACATAGTTACTTTTGGTTTTATTCCTTTTTCTTTCCATTCGCCTCTGAAAACTTCAAGTTTTTCGTGAAGGTTTTCTTCTGTCCATTCCCAGTTTTCAGCTTTAGAAATAAAGTCTTTTAGTACATCTTGAGATGTTTCAGCATCAAGAGTTTCTCTTGCTGACTCATCAATATTTACGTCTTCTCCGAAGAAATATTCAACGGCATCCGTAATATCTGATAACAAGGTTAATGGCTCTCTTGTTATTTCTATCATTTTGTCGAAATGTTCTTTTGAAAGTTCTGTTAAATCATATTTTTCAAGATATGGTTTTAGTCTTTCTTCCAATTCTTCTAAGGATAATTGTTTGATATAATGGCTGTTCATCCATTTTAATTTATCGTATTCAAAGATTGAATTGGAGGAAGATATTTCACCGATTCTAAAATCTGCTGCAATTTCGTCAACAGACTTAATTTCCTGTCCATCAGAAGGTGCCCAACCTAGAAGAGCAACAAAGTTAATCAAAGCATCTGTTAAGTAGCCTTCTTTTACAAAATCACTAACTGCAGTAGCACCGTGACGTTTAGATAACTTACTTCTGTCAGGAGCAAGAATCATTCCTAAGTGTCCAAATCTTGGAACAGGAACGCCTAACGCTTCATATATAAGGATTTGTTTATAGGTATTAGAGATATGGTCTTCCCCACGTATTACATGAGAGATTTTCATTAACATATCGTCAATAACAACTGCATAATTGTATGTTGGTGCTCCGTTTGATTTTTGGATAACAAAATCGCCTAATAAATCTGTATCCATATGAAGTTTTCCTTTTACCAAATCATCAAATTCAAGAATAGATGAATCGTGAAAAGCTTTTTGTGCTTTTGCTATATTAAATCTAATAGCAGGCTTTCTTCCTTCTGCTCTTAATTTTGCTTTTTCTTCTTCTGTTAAATGTTCACATTTTTTTGAGTAGACATAAGGTTTTTTGTTAGCAGTAGCTTCAGCTTTTTCTGCTTCAAGTTCTTCCGGTGTACAGAAGCATTCATAAGCAAAACCTGAATCTAAAAGTTGTTGAATATATTTTGGATAAATATCAAAACGTTCAGATTGTGTATATGGTCCATAAGGTCCGCCAACATCAGGGCCTTCGTCCCAATTTAAACCTAATGCTTTTAAACTGTCAAAAATGTTATCAATATATTCTTGAGAAGTTCTTTCAGCATCTGTATCTTCTATTCTTAATATAAATTTTCCGTTATTTTTCTTTGCAAATAAATAATTAAATAATGCCGTACGAGCGGTACCAACGTGAAGATTTCCGCTAGGTGACGGTGCAATTCTTACTCTTACTTCTTCCATTATTTCCCTCTTTTCTGTTTGTATTTTGATGTTATCACAAAAGTGTTTATGAATAAAGTGTCTATTGAAAAGAATGTTAGTATATTGTTTGTTAAATCTTCATCCAAACAGAGGTTTACTTTTTTTTGAAAATAATTAAATAATGAGTGTATGATAAAGCGAATTTTTATTATAGTATTATCATTGTTTATCTTTTTGCCTGTTAATGTTTTTGCAGGTGATGATTGGTCGGATTATAACAATATTGATAAAGCTTGGGACGGTCAAAAAACTATCACAAATAAACAGTTTGAAGAAACTATGAATGCCTTACAGGCAAAATCTAAGAAAAAAGAACAGAAAAAACGGGAAAAAGCTATAAAAAAAGTTAAAGGTTCAAGTCTTATTCCTGAGATGGATGCACATAATGATGATATGTTGAATGAACAACCTGATGAATCATTCAATGAAACACAGCTTATTAATATTCCTGTAGATTTTATATCCAATAATCAAGTTGTAGAACGTGGTTTTTATAAAGTTTTAGGTGAGAAAAAATCAGATGGTGTATATATTCTCTTTTATCAAGCGCATCAACTGAAGGCTCGAATTAAAGCCAGAGAAACAAATGATGATTTTGAACAGGATTGTATTCAGTTTGTAAAACTTACCCCTTGCAATGACCATCAAATGAAACTTATTTTTGGCTCAGTTGATTTTAATGCGTATGTTTATCTTACATTTATAGAGCCGGAATCGGTTTTTTAGGGATTATTTCATTAAGATAAAGACAGAAGATACAATCATTATGATTGTGCCAAAGAGTTTTTTTTGTAATATTTTTTTCTTGATAATATTTATATCCAAAAAATAAAGACACAAGTGAAGACAATTGGAAGAGTGAAAGAGCCAGCCCGACTTCCATTTTTGAAAAAACATAATTTGTTGTTAGTTGCATAATAATAAGTGTTAGGGCAATTATAATACAGTTATTTATATTCGATTTTTCAATGGAAAATTTTTGTTTTTTTAGGAATAGAATTAGTAATGAGCATAAAAATCCGCTAAAACACCATAAAATTAATGAAATTTTATATGAGGACATAATAATTATTTTCTTCAAAAAGGCGGCTTCTATCCCTGAACAGATTAGAGCAAAGATTCTAAGTTTTATATCTCTTCTGAGAAATGTTTTAATTGTAAATTTTTCAATGCCTGTGTCGAGCACAAAATAACTCCCAATAACAATAAATATTACGCATATCAACTCTTTTACTGCAGGTAATTCTCCCAGTAAGATAAAAGCACTAAAAAGTCCTATTACAGATTTGTATGAATTGATTGGAGCAAGAACAGATAGTTCACCTTCTTTTAAGGCTTCAATAAGAGCGATTGTTCCTATTGTACATAGCAGTCCGGCTAATATAACATTTATCCAAAACTCTATGGAATATTCGCTCCAATTAACAAAACAAGCGGGTACAATACAAATAATGCTCATAATCAAATATGAAAATAAGTTTGTATTTATAGAGTTTGATATTTCAGAAGATTTTTTTTGAAAAAGGTTAGCCGTTGAATTAGAAATAATTCTAAGAAGGACTGCTATTGTTGTTAACATATTAAAATACCAAATTTTTTACGGATAAAACTTCTATTTCTCCTGCAGGAAGTGTGGTTTTTATTCCACCTTTTATATATTCATTTTTGAAAGTTTTATGCACTCTTAAGTTAAGAACTTTCTTCTTTGGATTAAATTTAGGGACTTTTACAACTACTTCTTGTTTGTTCTTAAAGTCTAAATTCCCAAATACAATAATTGCATTACTATTAGTTATTCTGGCAAAACCAAAAACGCTTGGATTAGATGTCTTTAGAGGTACAAATTTTGCGTAGGATAAATCCTGTGCGTAATATGTCTTAAATTTGTTTGCAAGAACAAATTCTTCATATATCGTATAATCATTTCCATCAGGTTTTCTTGAGAAATTAAATATATCTATTTGTCCTTTGTGGGTGAAATAATATTCATCATCCGTTTGTGAATTTTCTGCTTTTTTGTTCGCCCAGATGTAGTCATATTTATCTCCTGTCGGGAATCCGTCTATATAGTATGAATTCATTGGTAATGTTGTGTTTAACCATATAATCATTTTAGAAAATTTAGGACCTTTTATCAAAACAGGACTTACTTCGTCGTGAGTAGAAAAACTTCCGATTACACTTTTTTGTTCGTTATATTTTTTGAAGAGTTTTAAATCCTCTTGAACCATAGAAATTAACTCTTTTGAGGTTGTCATATTTTTAAGGTTAAAATAACTGCCTAAGTATCCGTCAAAACCGGCATTAAACAGTTCATCAACAGAAGTGTTTGAAGAATATTTTGAAATTGGTTCTTTCCAAGAGTTAGATGCTTCTGCAAGGAATAAAAATTCTGAGTCTTTTTCTCTGGTATATTGGATTAATTCTTTCCAAAATTTTTCTGATTTTAATCTTGCTACATCTGCTCTAATTCCGTCAGCTCCAAGATTTATCACAAAATCAATAAATTTTTTATGATAAGCCATCAGGTCTTCGTTTATAGTTTTATTATCTCCGCTGTTGAATAATCTTACATCAGTCCAATCAAGCGGTATTACCGGATTCCCTGTTTCATCTTTTATATAATATTCAGGATGCTCTAAATACAAATCATATGAGCCGCAGCTCGGTAAATCAATAATAACTCTTATATTTCTTTTGTGGCATTCTTTTATAAATCGTTTTGCTTGCGATATTCCTGATGCAGAAATTTTCTTTGATACTAATTGATTATTTACATCAGTTAAGCTTGCTATAGAGTATAAAGAACCGGCTGTTCCGAATGCTTTTAATTTGCCGACAGGAGTAATTGGTAAAATATGGAGAGTATTTATACCCATTTTTGTAAGGTTGTCCAGTTCATTAATAGCATTTATGAAATTCCCGCTTTCTTCGTTTTCATCTATTAGTTCATTTCCGTTCTTATCGTTTGCGTTAAATGTCCTTATATTTATTGTGTAAATAATTGCGTTATTCTTTAGGAATAATGATCTAAGGTCATTGTGCCAATTTCCGGATATGTTTTTTGCAGACACGGGCAAAGTTATTATAAAAGCGATAGTGAATATTATAAATTTTTTAATCATAGTAAAAATTACCTCTTTAGTTGGCGTTGGATATCACGATTTTGGTCTTTTTTCGCTATAGAATCTCTTTTGTCATAAAGTTTTTTACCTTTACCAAGAGCTATTTCTAATTTAGCAAGACCATTTTGAAAAAACATTTCTGTCGGAACTATTGTATACCCTTCTTTTTTTATCTTTATTTCTAATTTTAAAATTTCTTTTCTGTTAAGTAATAGCTTTCTCACTCTGTCGGGCTTATGATTATATCTGTTTCCTTGCTCATAAGGTGAGATATGGCATCCATACAAAAATACCTCTCCTTTTTCTATTCTGGCAAAACTGTCTTTGAGGTTTACTGCATTTTTTCTGACGGATTTAATTTCTGTTCCTGTCAGCACGATTCCTGCAATATATTTTTCGTATATTGTGTAATCGTGAAAGGCTTTTCTATTTGTATGTATAATTTTACGTCCCATATTATTTTTTCTTTGTTTTGTCAGCCAGTTCGCTATCTAATCTTAGGAATACAGGTTTAATGTTTTCTTTATCAATAAGATGTCCGACTTTTATATTGTCATTTTTTATATCAGTTAATTTAGTTCCTTTTAAATCGTATGACAATTGTTCTGCCATAGAAATTGCAATGTTTGGACAATATGGATAAATCAGAGAGGAAACAATACACATAACTTCAAGAACTGTTGTGAGAACTTGACCGCACTTATCCATTTCCCCATTTTTTGCTAACGCCCATGGTTCTGAATCTGTAACATATTTATTTGCAGCATCTACAATTTCCATTATTTTTTGAGCTGCTTCTTGAATTTCAAAATAATCAAAATGGTGCATAACTTCTTTTACGGTAGATAATGCATTATCTATCAAATCAGATTTTACTTTGAATTCAGGTTTAATATCTCCGTCAAAATATTTTACTAACATTGATAAAGTTCTGTTTAATAAGTTCCCCATTGAATTAGCTAAATGGGCATTTACTTTTTCTTTAAAATCGATATCTGAATAATTGCCGTCTTTTCCGCAAGGAGCAGCAGTTGCCATATAGTATCTTAAGGCATCAGGTTGTTCGAGATTGAAGCTTTCTAAAACACTTGTTGGAGAAATTACATTGCCCAAAGATTTTGACATTTTTGTTTCGTCAATAGTAATCCATCCGTGTGCAAAAATATGTTTTGGTAAAGGCAGATTAAGTGCCATCAATATTCCAATCCAATATATGCTATGAAATTTTAGAATATCTTTACCTATTATTTGTACATCTGCAGGCCATAATGATTTGAATTGTTCATTCCCTCCGTCAATATCATAACCGATTGCTGTTATGTAGTTTGATAGGGCATCTATCCATACATAGATTCCTTGTTCAGGATCATCAAGTACATCAATACTCCAGTCAACATTTGTTTTTGCTCGGGATACAGAGATGTCTTCGATGTTTTCGAGTTGGTTTAAAACCTCATTTGCTCTGAATGAAGGAATTATAAAATCAGGATTTTGTTTTATGTGTTTTGCAATAGCATCTTTGTATTTAGTTAGTTTAAAGAAATAGTTTTCTTCGCTAACTTCTTCAGGTTTTTTTAAGTGATCAGGACATAGCCCGTCTTCTGTTAAGTCTTTTTCGCTTAGAAATGCTTCACAACCGCTGCAGTATAAACCTGTATATTTGTTTTTGTAAATATCACCTTGTTCAACAAGCTTTTTAAATATATGTTGAACCACCTTAACGTGTTGTTCATCAGTTGTTCTTACAAAGTGAGAGTAATCAAAATCTAAAGCTTTCCATGCATTTTGAAATTGTGCTGAGTTTTCGTCACAAAGTTGTTTTGGTGTTATACCCCTCGATGCTGCTGTTTTTTGAATTTTTATCCCGTGTTCATCCGTACCTGTCAGCATAAATGTATTATCGCATCTTTGAGTATAATGTCTGTGTATTACATCTGATAATATTTTTTCATATGCGTGTCCGATATGTGGTGCGCCATTTACATAATCTATTGCCGTTGTTGCATAAAACTTTTCCATTATAGTATCCTCTCTTGTTGAGATAATTCTATCATGAACATAAATAGGTTAAAAGTAAGATTGTTAGAAATTATAGTAGTCTTATATTTGTTAATTATACCGGTATATTAAGACATTTTGGTGTTGTAAAATAACAGATTACTTGATTATGTAGTCACTATTTATATTTGCAGGGGTTTCTTTTGTCGGAATGAGCTTTTTTATTATGCAAAGAATTTTGCAATCTTGTTTTTTAGGTTCGGTAAAAATGTCTTTTTGGTTTATATTAGGAGTGTTTATCGTCACTTTTTCAATTATTAGGGTTTGTGAATCTTTCTGGGCATCAGGATTTATTTGTAAATACAACGAATGTAGTTTTACTTTTATTGGAGTAAAAAAGGTGGAATTATACATAACTCCTAAAAACATTCCAAGTAATAGTGCAAGTATAACTGTCAAAAAAATTTCATTATTAAAAATAGAAATTATAAATTTTTTCATAGGGATATTCTATCATAATTATGCTTTAACGTCACAATGGTGTTTAGGGTGGTTTCCATAAAGGATACCAACATGAGCTGCAACAGAACAAGCACCAAGCATTGCACTAATTTTGTGTAAAGTTCTATGATGAGTCATTCCGCTAACCATTGCAACACCCAATAAGCCTGCAGCACTCCATCCAGTTATTGAAACGGGATTGTATTTGTTGTGTTTGTTGCAAGGTGGTTGATTTTGCTGTTGAGAATTACTCTCAGTTTTAGGGTTAGGTTTTATAGCAGCGGCTTCATCTATTTTCTCTGCATCATGTCTTTTTGTTTCGGTTATTTCCTTAAAGGTTAAAGAATTTTTTATTGGTGATACTAACATGTTACCCCCTGGATGTACATAATACTTTATAAAATATTACCATACGGTTGTATTATTGCAATATTTTATGAATATTTATTGAGTTTTATCTCTCATTTTTATAGGAGGTTCTTTTGTTGTTTGTCTTTTATTACCTAATTTGTTTCTTGCTTTAATTGCACCCCAAGCCCTGTATACTCCGTTTTCGTACGTTATTAGATAGTAGCCTCCGTCTTCTACATATTCTATTTCAGCATTCATATATGTGTATTCTTCAGGTGGAGTTATGGCTTCTTCAGCGTATTTTTTCCTTAAAATGGCTTGCATTTTTTCTCTATATCTTACTTTTGGTCTTTTTATTTTTTTATTTTTTTGTTTTTGTTCTTTTCGAATTCTTTCAACTTCTGCCTGATTTTCTGCTAGTTTAAATACCGGAATAACTGCTATTAAATTATGTGATTCTATCAATAGTAAAAATTCTTTATCATCAGAAAGAGCTAATTCGTACATGCCGGGGGCTATGTAATTTCCATTGTAATCGTAGATGTAATCTGCGATTTTTAAAATTGGTTCTTTTAAAGATGAGTGTTGGTATCTAATAATCGGACTTTGGTTTTCTAAAAGTCCTGACGGGTATATAGGATAGAGAAGTGTTTCGTCTATAACACGTACATTTGGCGGTGTCCCTGCATCAATAAGCATTATAATATCTCCTCTATTATTTTTTTTATTGCAAAATCTATCTCCGCAAAACTTTTGTTTAATGCTCCTGTGTGACCGGTAAATATTATGGACATATACTTGTTTAAAGAATTATTTTCTTTTAAATATAGTCTTACGCTTTCTCTCATAAGTCGTTTAAGTCTGTTTCTTTTGACAGCTCTTTTGTGTGTTTTTTTGCTTACAACAAACCCTATTTTTACAGGCTTATCAGAATTGTTTTCTTTCCCAATATTTGCTGTGATTCCATTTTTGTGATGAAAATTCTTTACTTTATACGTTGCATTGAAAGCGTATTTATTTTTTAGTCTGTTTTCTTTTTTTAGCATATTCTGATTATATAATGTTTTTTCAAAAAAAGAAAATTATTAGAATAAACTGTTAAGAGCTAATCCAATTAAAATAATTCCCCCAATGATTTCAAGATATTTAGCCTTTAATGATTTCATGTAAACCCCAAGTGAATAACCTAATATTGAATCAATAAATGTAATTAATCCAATAGCAATTATTGAAAACATCATTGGGCTTGACGTCAATGACAGTGAGATTCCCGCAGAAAAAGCATCTATGCTGGTCGCAATTCCTATAAGAAGCAATGTTTTTAAATCCAAACATAATTTTTTAAATTTGTTAGGTTTTAGAGAGTCTAATATGAAATTTATTCCCAGATAAATAAAAATCAGAAAAACTAACCATTTTGAATATGGTTGGATAAAAGTTCTGATAATATCTGTAAATAAATAGCCTATAACCGGCATTAAACTTTGAAAAAATCCCGTTGTTAGTGCTAATAATAGGGCATTTATCCGTTTTCTTTTTTCTATACATAGTCCGTATGAAAAAGATACAACGCAAGCATCAATTGATAAGGCTATTGCAAGAAGAATTATTTCAGAACAATTCATCTTGTACCTCTATTTCAAATAATCTGTCCCATGGGTAAAAATACTCATTTTTAATCGGTAAATCAAGTATTTTAGAAATTTTGTTTTCATATGGTTTCATTTTTTCTCTAATATCGCAAGGTTTCGTAATTTCTTGTCTTACGTTTGCTTGATATGCCCAATCGTCTAAAAATCTAATCATTTGTAATTTTTTGAAAGCAGTTTCATTATAGTTAACAGCTCCAAACTTTACTTTTGCCCCGCAGATTAGACTTCCAATGCTGTTTGCACTGGTGTTCCAAGCGCTGTATCCGTAAAAATTGTCATATTTAAATTTTGTTATTAATTCGTTTACGAAATTGTTGTCTGCTCCGTTTGCATTTCTGACATCTGCAACCATGTATGGTTTGTCTGGCAGGGTTAATTCTCCGCTAAATTGTTCAGTTGGGTTTTTCATGACAATTTCACCTTGATGGTCTTTAAAGTTGTTAACTATTAAAATTATGTCAGCATTATCAATGTCTGTTACCGTTACCCCTGCAAAATTAAGTTGATTTTTAACGCATGTTTCAATTGGTACATCTTCGTAATTAGATATTAAATTTTTAGATGAATCCTCTATAAAAACAGGTGCTACAGACAATTTCGTATTTATAGCTCTTGAAATCAAACTAAGAGGAATTTCATCTGCTCCTGTTATAACTTTTCCGCCCATTCTAACCAGATGTTCGGCTTCCATTACATTAAATCCGTATTCAGCACAATCGTCTTTTGAAAAAATCAACGTATCAAAAAATCCTTCTTTTTCCCATTCTAAATACATTTGATTTATTCTGAAATTTCTTGAGCGAGTTCGTTTGTAATCACTCAATATTTCCGGTGGAATCAATCTTTTTACCGGACTTTCTAATCCGAGATTGCTTGCATATTGGTGTTTTGTGTAAGAATATTCAAAAATATATTTCCCGTATTTATTCCAATATTCTTTTTCTTCTTCGTTGCAATTATTGTTAGAAATACGCATTATACTTGAAACTGCATATATTTTAGCATTTTTTGTTGCAAGAATTTCTTTAAAGTCCAACATGCGTGCTTTAATATCTTCAAAGTATTCATCACTTCTTCTTGATGGAATTAACCCCCCGTAAGCTATAGTGTCTAAGGAAATTATTATTGCATCAACTTCCGGTAATTTGCACAACCAGCTATATAAACCGACCACATCAGCACTCTTTTTTAATCCGCCAAGCATGTTTCGTGGCGGTATATAAAGCTCTATATTTTTGTCAATTTTAGTAATGTCTTTAACCAAGTTATAACAGACAGGTCTGTTATCGATTGGTATAACGCATATCTTCATAGTTATTATTATACCATTAATTTTTGTTAACAAAATTTTTTTATATGGCAAAAAATTTTTTTAGCGTCGTTAAGATGTACATAGTACAAATAAGGAGTAAATACAATGGATTTAAGAATTAACAATAATCAACCAAATTTCGGAATGGCTTTATTACTTGATGCTGATGCAAAAGCAGGTTCAATTGTGAAAAAACAAGCGTTAAAATTATCAAAGAAAGGTTATGAAAAATTCTGGAATACAATAGGTGAAATTCAAGAAAGACAAGCAGATAATGCTAACAATATGATTTTAAGAGCAAAAGGGAAAAATAGATTAGCAGTTGAAGTAGTTGATGAAAACGCGGACATGGCTGTTAAAAACTATGTTATTGCTCAAGGACTTTTAAGCAGAAATGGTAGTTTAAAATTTTTAAAGAAAGGTGAAGAAGTTGCTGATAAGATGAAAGATGCAAATGAAAAAATATCACATCTTGAAAAGGCTGAAGCAAGAGATTTCTTCGCTGGTGGTATAATGCCGGAAGAAGTGTAATTTAAGATAAATATGTAAAAAAGAAGCTGTGTTATTTTAAACAGCTTCTTTTTTTTATATATATAATTGGACAAAAAGTTTTGATTATTCTAAAATTTTTATAGCGAAAAAGAAGGGGAAATTATGACAAGAGTAACATTAATAAAAGGTGACGGAATTGGTCCTGAAATATCTGAGTCTGTGGTAAAAATTATGAAATCAGCCGGTGCTGATATTGAATGGGATATTCAAACGGCGGGTTTAGATGTTGTTGAAAAAGAGGGAACGCCCCTTCCTGACAGAGTTATAAATTCAATAAAGCAAAATAAAGTTGCCCTAAAAGCACCTATTACAACTCCAATAGGAAAAGGTTTTAGATCTGTAAATGTCCAATTAAGAAAAGCATTAGAGCTTTATGCAAATATAAGACCTTGTAAAAATATCCCTACGATTAAGACAAAATTTGATAATGTCGATATTGTCGTAGTAAGAGAAAATACAGAAGATTTATATGCTGGAATTGAAGAAAAAATTGATGATAACACTGCTCACAGTATAAAAATAATTACAAGAGATGCTTCTATAAGAATAGCAAAATATGCTTTTGATTATGCTGTGAAATATGATAGAAAAGAAGTTTGTGTTGTTACAAAAGCAAATATATGTAAGTTATCAGATGGGTTATTTCTTGAATGTGCAAGAGAAGTCGCAAAAGAGTATCCACAAGTAAAATTCAGAGAAATTCTTGTAGACAATTGTTGTATGCAATTGGTGCAAAATCCATCACAGTTTGATGTATTATTGTTGCCTAATTTGTATGGCGACATTGTTTCCGATTTAACAGCAGGTTTGATAGGCGGACTTGGCGTTGCTAAAAGTGCAAACATTGGAAAAGATTGTGCTATTTTTGAAGCGGTGCACGGTTCAGCACCTGATATACAAGGACAGGATAAAGCAAATCCAATGGCTTTGTTGTTGTCAGGAGTTGAGATGTTAAAATATATAGGACAATCTGATGCTGCTAAAAAAATTGAAAAAGCATTGTTTGCTACATTGAATAGCGGAGTGAGAACTGCTGATATTGGCGGAAGTGCAAAATGTAGTGAATTTACTGATGAAATTGTTAAAAATATAGAAAAGGTTTAATTATGACAGAATATTTTTTCGATCCGGGATACAGTAAGCATTTAGTCAGTTTGGTATTTTCTTTGGAAGATATGTATTCTGATATTAATAAATTTAAAAATCTAAATCAGAAAAAGTTTTATTTTAAACAGTATTATCCCGGCATGATAAAGTTGTTAAAACAAAACACAGCGTTTTATTTGGGATGTCTTTTATGGGCAGTATATTTAAAGGCTCAACCTGAGGGGGATATTGTTGGAAATCATTGTATAGGGAAAGAATATAAAGAAGAATCTTCTCTTGTAGAATTGTTATTTTTGATGCAATTTATGTTGACCTTCTCAAAAGATACAAAGTATTATATGGGGCAAGATTTTAAATATTCTCAGGAAGATATGGAAATGTTGGAGATTTATAAAGAATTTGCTCAAATGAATGAAGGTTTTGTTAATGTTCAAAAAAATACTGATTTAAAACTTCCGAAAGAAGTTAAATCTCCTAATAAAGAAGAAATAAACATAATAAAAGAAACTATAGATAAAGTTGTATCTACAGGCGATTTTAATCTTTTATATGATTTAAGAGGTTATATTTTATAGTGAATATCACAGGCGGAATATACAACGGAAGAAAAATAAAAGCACCTGATGAAAGAATTGTTCGTCCTACTTTGTCAAAAGTAAGAATGAGTGTTTTTAATGTTTTGTATTCGATTTTTGGCGGATTTGAGAATAAATCTTTTTTGGATATGTTCGGTGGTTCGGGAATAATGGGGTTAGAAGCATTATCCAGAGGTTTTGTCAAAGTTGCAGTTTTTGAAAAAAACCGTATGGTGGCAGATATTATAAAAGAGAACTATCAAACTTTAAATATTAGTCCTAATTTGTACATTGGAGATAGTATAAAATTGTTTGAAAAAACAGAAGATAGTTTTGACGTTATTTACATTGATCCTCCATATATGAGTAATATTTATGAAAACATTTTAAAGCTAATAACTGATAAAAATATTGAAAAGACAACGGTTATTGTTCTAGAGCACGTAAATGAAATAGATTTTAACGGGTTTGAAATAATAAAACAAAAAAAGTATGGTGATAAATATATAACTTTTTTGTCAAAAATTTCTTAAAAAGCCGGTTTAATTGTAAAATTTAGTTAAAATTTTTGACATGCTTTTATGTTTAAGCTTATACTATAACATAGCGTAGTTTTGGGTAGTGATATGTATATCAAACAGATAGACATCGACAACTTTAAGTCGTTTGCGACAAAGATAGAAATCCCCTTGCTAAAAGGTTTTTCAACTATCGTAGGGCCGAACGGATCAGGTAAAAGCAACATTATTGATGCAGTGTTGTTTGCTTTAGGTTTGTCTACTTCCAGAACTTTGCGTGCAGAAAAATTAGCAGATTTTATATCAACATATACTAAACGAAACGAAGCTATTGTAAAAGTTACCTTTGCAGAGGGTGAGAATGGTGAAGAATTTAGCGTAGCAAGACGTATTAAAAAATCTTCTCAAGGGTATAACAGTGTTTATTATTTAAACGAAAAAGTAACTACGCATACAGATATCTTGATGAAGTTAGAAAAATATAACGTTACTCCAAACAGTTATAACGTTGTTATGCAAGGTGATGTTACCAGTATAATTGGAGCAACTGATGGCGAACGACGTAAAATTATTGATGAAATTGCAGGCGTTGCTGATTTTGACCGACAAATAAGTCAGGCTAACGAAAAGTTAGATGCGGTCGAAGAAAGTGTTAAGTTTTCAAGTAATATTCTAAATGAGGTTCAAACACGTTTAGAACAATTAAAGGAAGAAAAAGAAGTCGCAATTAAATATCAAAAGCTTAAGGATGAAAAAAATAATCTTGAAAGTCAAGTTACAACTGTTAAATTTTTCGATATTAAAACAAAATTAGAACAGGCTCATGAAAATATTCTTGAGTTTCAGAAGAAGAAAAAAATAGAAGAAAACAATGCAAAAGACTTGACTGAAAGAGTTAAGGTTATTAATGAAAAGTATGAAGAAATTAGTGCTACTGTTAGAGAAAAAGGTGAAGCACATCAAATAGAAGTTCAGAAAAAAGCAGAAGAATGCAAAGGTGAAATTTCGAGAAAAGAAAATGCCATAAACTACGAAGAAAAGCAAATACAGGACAAAAAGAAAACTATTGAAAATTCAAATAATGGGATTGAAAATCATAAAATAAAGATAGATACAGCCGGTCAAAATATAAAAGCACGTGAATTAGATATTAAAACATTGGACGAAGAATTAGAAAAACAACGTGCAGAGAGAAAACGTATTACAGAAGATTTGACAGGCTTGAATGAAAATGTTGATCAACAAATTAAACACAGAGAAGATTTAAGAAAACAATTAGATGCCTTAAAAGATAAAGAAACTGCGTTAATTCAAAAACAAATACCTCTTGATACAGAATTAAAAAATATCAATGCAAAATTAGAGGATGCAAAAAAAGGTATAGAAGATTACGATAAGTTAAAAGTCGAATTTGACGGTAAAAAAGACTCTTTAGAACTTCAAATAGAACAGCTAACAAAAGAACAAAGTGATTATAAGCTAATTCAGCAAAACGTTATGCATGACTATGATAAGGTGACAAATGAACTAACAGATGTTGAGTTTGATATTAGTGCTGCAAGAAAACAATTATATAAATTGGAAGCAACCAAGACAGCCAGCGAAATGTCAAGTGGCAACCGAGCAATTCAAACAGTAGAGAATGCTCATTTAGAAGGTGTTCATGCTCCTTTGTATAAGTTAGGTAATGTAGATAAAGAATACTCAACAGCACTTGAAGTGGCTGTTGGTGGAAGAATGTCACATATTGTAGTTGATGATCCGGATACTGCAACATCTGTGTTTGAAATAGTGCGTTCTGCAGGTGCCGGACGTGTTACTTGTATACCATTGAACAAGATAGCTGAAGCTCCATCAAGTCTGAATTTACCAAGAGAAAAGGGTGTTATTGATTATGCTATAAATCTTATAGATTTTGATGATATGTATCTGGATGCTTTTTATTACGCAGTAGGTGGAACATTAGTTGTTGAAAATGATGCTGTTGCTAAAAAACTTATACGTAAATATAGAATGGTTACTCTTGACGGTACTTTGTACGAAAAAACAGGTGCTATGACCGGTGGCGGTAAAATGACAACAGGGTTGAAATTCTCTGTTAATGATGATACCGAGCTTGAAAAGTATAAAAAGCGTCTTGCCGATATGGAAAAACACTATTTTGATTTAAAAAGAAAGAAACAAGAGTTAGAAGATAAACGCGAAAAAGTCAGAATTGATTATTCGTCTGCAATGACTGAACTCAATAAGGCTAATATTGAACTTAATTCTTTGATAACAGCTTTTGAAAGTTCAAAAAATAACCATAGTCAAAATCAAGAATATATTAAACTTTCTGAACCTGAAATTCAAAGAATAAATAAAGAATTAGATAAACTGGAAGAAAATCATATTTCTTTGATTGACGAAATGGGAGAAGTTAAATCAAAAATTGATGAAATTGAACAGCTTCTTGATGATAGTGATTTGAAAAAATTAAAGGAAATGACTGCAGGAATTGAAGCTGAAATAGAAAGACTTGAAGCAAATAAACGTAACTATGAAAATGATATAAAATCCTTTAATATGGAAATAACCTTCCATAATAATGCTATTGATAACAATTTAGAAACAATAGAAAATTGCAAAAAAGCAATAGCAGACAGCGAAAAAAATAAAGAGTTGTTTGAAGCTGAAATAAAAACGTTAAAAGTTACTTTAGAAGATTATGAAACACAAATTGAAGAAATAAAAGAAAAATTAGGTGATTTGTTAAAACAGCGTGATGAAATAAATGAACAGCTGGTAGATTTAAAAACAAAGCAAAATGTAAAACTTGCGGAACTGGAAAAAATTGCGGAACAAATAGAATCATTTAAAGCTCGCAGACGCGAAATAGAACCTGAACTTGTATCTGCAAGACAAGATTTAATTGATGCAGGTGTAGAGATAGAAAAGCTTCAACCTGTTCAAATGTCTATAGAAGAGCTTAACTCAAAAATTCAAAGATTATCTAAGAGAATGGATGATTTAGGTGCTGTTAATATGAATGCGATAGCCCAGTTTGAAGAAGTTTCCGCAAGAGAAAAAGAATTGAACGATAAAATAGAAACGTTGACGCATGAACGTCAGGAAATATTAAAGAGAATGAACGGATATGAACAGTTAAAACGAGATGCATTCTTCACAACTTATAATAATATAAATTCTAACTTTAAGGAATTGTATCATCAATTGTCAGGTGGTGAAGGTTCGTTGATACTTGAAGATGAGGCAAATCCGTTTGCAGGAGGACTTGACATAGAGGCTAAACCGGGAGATAAGCCTAAAGTCAAATTAAAAGGTCTGTCCGGAGGAGAGAAATCAGTAGCGGCGTTGGCATTAGTTTTTGCAATCCAAAAATATATGCCGGCACCGTTCTATGCTTTAGATGAGGTCGACTCGGCTCTCGATCCTATTAATATCGACAAACTTGCCAGTATGATTAATACTCAAGCAAAACAAATTCAGTTTGTCGTTGTGAGCCACAGAAAACCAATGATAGAAGTTTCTGATCGCTCAATTGGAGTAACTCAAAAAGAAAAAGGAAAATCTCTGGTTTCCGGTGTAACCCACCATAAGGCTGAGGTAACTGTTTAAAAAAAGTATTATAATCTTGGAATAGCAAAAGGGAAAATAAAGTGTCACTTAATTATTTAGATTTCGATGGAATTACGAAAAACGACAGAGGGGAATTTGACGGAATAGACGTACTTGTTACAATGGCAAGACAAGGAAAAATTGACCCTTGGGCGATTGATATTGTTGAAGTTGCAGATATGTTTTCTGCTCACATTTTTCAATCTAAAGCTCAAAATCTTAGATATACAAGTAGAGTAATATTGTATGCTGCAATATTGCTAAAAATGAAGTCCGATATCTTAAACGGACTTGATCCAATGCAATTTTTACCTCCTGAAGAAGGAATGGAAGATGATTTATTCGATGATGGATTCCAGTCAGATGATATGTACGAAGATTATATTCCTACTAATAACGTTGCTTCTTTTGAGGATGTTCTGCAAAGAAGAACGAGTATCAGACTTAATAGAAATAGAGTCGTTACATTGAGAGATCTTGTTCGCCAATTGGAATTTTATGCAAAGTTAGACAAAAAAGTTGAAATAGAAAATGCAAAAAAGAGAGCACAAAATGCTCGCAGAACAAGAGATTTATCTAAAATGACTGCATCTGATATGGTTAATCTTGCTCATGAAGAAGATTATAAATTAGGTGCATCTATTCTTAAAAATAATTTAACTGAGATTTTAAACAGAGAAGATAAAATTGAATTAAATGAGTTAACATTATTGGGAATGGATAGAATAACAGCGTATATTTCTTTGTTGTTTTTAGTGGCAGAAGGTGATTATACTTTTAAACAAGAAACTTTCTATGGTGATTTATATGTTGTTAAAAATATTAAAACAGATGAAGAAGAAGTAATATCTGAAGAAGACAATACTGTTAATGAAATGATTGTAAAAAATGCGATAACGGACGATGTTAGCGATATAGTAGGGAATGTTATAAATATTCAAGATAAATTATCGGTTGAGGAGTATAGTAAGTAGTGGCAAGTTTAAAATCAAGAATAGAAGCTGTTTTATTTACTACTGCAAAGGTTTTGCAGATAGAAGATATTGCACAAATATTAGAAACAGATGATGTCGAAGCTGTTGAAGAAGCTATGCTTGATTTGATTATGGATTATGCAACTCGTGATGGTGCGCTTGAAATTGATGATGAAAACGGGTATATTTTACAGGTGAAAGATGAGCATATGGATATAGTTGAAAAGCTTTGTCCTGTTGAAATCTCTAAACCTGTTTTAAAAACGCTGACTGTTATTGCTCTAAAAGAACCTATTCGTCAATCTGTTTTGAAAGAATATCGTTCAAATGCTTATGAACATATCCAAGAACTTGTGGAAAAAGGTTTGGTAGCCAAAACAAGAGATAAAAATGGCAGATCGTTTAATGTTTCAACTACTCCTAAATTTGCTGAATACTTTAAATTAAAAGGTGATTTAAGATCTCTTATGAAGCAAGATATTGCTGAACTATTGAAAAATTCAACGACAGAGGATTAATCAAAGATATTTATTTATCGTATATTGCGTGGTGAGCATTTTCTTCTGAGTATTTTTTATATTTTTCCCACATTTCTATTTTGCTTAATTTATTTAGATTAACAAAAGTTTTTTCAACAGCCGTTTCATCATAATTGCATTCAGAACATTTATTTAATCTGTTTTTTAGATTATCAACCAAAACTGTATTAGGAGAATAAACCTTTATTGTTGTGTTTAAAAGATTTTTATAGTTCTTATTTAGTCTGTAGTTTGTATTGTGGAAAAGAGCAATGTTTGCTCCTAATGCGCTATTATTATCAGGTGACATATAAGGAAATGCAACGCAGTGTGTTCCGTTTCTGTATCCGTTTCCTATAATAATATTTAGGTCATTTTTGTCGTACATATCATTTTTAAAGGAAGTTTCTTTGTGGAAAATTATTTTACTCGGTCTTGTGTTGTATAGTCCGGTAATATTTGCTTTCGCCTTTTGAGTACCATAAACACAGGCGAATAGTACTTCATCTGCATTTTTAACAACATCAGGTGTTAAATGTGCCATTTGAGCAGATTCTATGGAGTTCCCTGTGATTGCACAATCATCAAGCATAACTATGATTTTATGTTTCAAATTTGTGTCATAAAAGAGTTCTTCCCTTGTTTTAAAAGCTTCATCAGGTAAGTTATTTGTGCGTTTGTACGAATAATTTATATAATCATAGCTTTTGCCTTTTTCTGGAATTATATAGATAATATCCTTATCTGTTTTTCCTTTCGTTTTAGCATAATCTAAAATTTTATTGTGAAAATCTTTTAAATCGTGTGATAATCTTTCAGGGGAATAAACTGTAAGATTTTCTTTTAGGTAGTTAGCTGTTATATCTTTTGCAACTAATAAGTTATTTTTACCGCTAACAGTTTCTTGAGAATTTGCATCAATAAGAGTAAAAAGTTCATCCTTACTCATTTTTAAGGTTTCCATGTTTTTGTAAACATTATTTATTGTAGGGGGTTGTTTGTTTGATATTACAGTTGGTGTTATCCCTAATTTTTCTATTCTTTCTAATATTGGTTTATCAGTGTTTTTACCGCTTTTTAGAATTTCTTTTGTTTTTTCTTCAAGACTTTTAGCTCTGTCTAAAAAGGTGATTCCTTTTTCAAATCCGGAGAGAACAAAATATTCAATATCAGGGATAGAAATTATTTTCTCTAAAACTTTTGGTTCTTTTTCTTGAAGTTTTTCTAAATTTTTAATTTTTTCATCATCAAGGAAAATAGCTCTTTTTTTAGCCGTATTATCAAGCGGGTGTAAAAGTTTTTTGTTTAAAAGATAATCAAGAGTTCCGTTTATCCCTTTATCATTTTCGAGAATAGCTGATACTTCGGGTATTTCAGCGAGTCTGTTAAGTCCGTATTTGTTTGTAAGCATTGAATCACTGTTCCCAATTATCCCTACTTCGTGAGATGTTAGTGCTTTTCCAATTTTATCAGCTGATTTCATGTTGGCAAATTGGGTAATATCAATCATTGTCGATAAAATTTCTTTTTCTGAATAATTTGTATTTGTTTTGATATTTTCAACAGCTGTTTTAATATCCTCTAGGGATGTTTCCATTAAAGATTTTTCGTATTGAGCATATACTTCGTTTATTGTTTTGATAGTTGATTTTAAAAAAGGTGTTCTTTGCGGAGATAAAGAAATAGCTCCCGTAAAAGATATTTGAGGGATTTTTGTTGCTGAGGTATTATCCATAAAAGGATTATGAACAGGCGATTTTAAGTGAGAATTGTTTTTTTGTTGAATGCCTGTGGGATATGTATATACGTTGTTTGAAATAAGAGAAATGCGCATACTGTATTAATGCGGGTAAAAATATAAATTGTTATATTTGTATATATAATTGAAACAACTCTTAATGAATTTAAGTATTTCTTAACATATATAGACTTAAAAGCTTTTTGTAATATAATAAAATGGATATTTTAGTATATTATGGAATTGGAGGACAGTTTTTAACTGTATATTATAACTTATGACAATACAAGAATGGTTTGATAAACGTAAAGCAGCTCAAATCCAACGAAGACAGATGGAAAATCGTATGGATAGTGAGGATTTTGCAGCTGATTTATGGACCAAGTGCGTCCACTGTGAAGCACAAATTACAAAAAAAGAATTAGAAGAAAATATGATGGTCTGTCCTATGTGTGACTACCATTTTAGGATAAATGCGAGAGAAAGAATTCAACAACTATTTGATAAAGACAGCTTTGAAGAATTATTCTCAGAAATAAAACCTACAGATCCATTGAATTTTGTCGATACGGTAGCGTATTCGGAACGTCTTGAAAAAGCTCATGCAAAGACAGGTATGGATGAAGCCGTTATTACCGGAATTGGTATGATAGAAGGGCATAAAGTGGCAGTAGCCGTTATGGACTTTGATTTTATGGGCGGTTCAATGGGAAGTGTCGTTGGTGAAAAAGTTACAAGAATAATGGAAGAAGCTATAAAAAGACGTTTACCTGTATTAGCAATTACATCTTCAGGCGGAGCAAGAATGCAAGAAAGTGCATTGAGCCTTATGCAAATGGCAAAAACATCTTGCGCTGTTTCAAGATTGGATGAAGCAGGTTTGTTGTATATCAATTTGTTGACTGAACCAACATTTGGCGGAATAACTGCCAGCTTTGGTATGTTAGGTGATATTATTATCGCTGAACAAGGTGCTAGGATTGGTTTTGCCGGTCGTCGTGTTATTGAACAAACTATTAGACAAAAACTTCCTGCAGATTTCCAAACAGCAGAATATCTTCTTAAGTATGGTCAAGTTGATATGGTATCAAAACGTTCAGACTTGAGAAAAACATTATCGTCAATATTAGACATGCATGGAGTGTAATAGATGATGACATTAGATTTTGAAAAACCATTAGTAGAAATTGAAGAAAAAATTAAAGAGTTACGTAAAATAAGTTCGGAGTCAGGTATGGACTTAAATAAGGAAATTGAAACATTTGAACAACAAGCAAATGATTATAAAAAGGAACTTTATTCAAATTTGAAGCCGTTCCAAAAATTGCAAATAGCAAGACATCAAGAACGCCCTAATTTCTTGAATTATACTAGATTAATCTGTGAAGATTTTATGGAGCTTCACGGTGATAGAACAGGTACTGATGACAGAGCTATTATTGGCGGATTGGCAAAAATTGGCGGAAAGACAGTTATGCTTATCGGTACTCAAAAAGGTAAATCTACAAAAGAAAACCTCGAGTATAATTTCGGGATGCCTCAACCTCAAGGGTACAGAAAGGCTCTTAGATTGTTTAAGCATGCTGAGAAATTTAATATGCCAATTGTTACATTAATAGATACGCCTGGTGCATATCCCGGAATAAGTGCGGAAGAAACCGGACAAGGCGGGGCTATTGCTGTTAATCTTAGAGAAATGGCAAAATTAAAAGTCCCTGTTGTAGCTATTATTACAGGTGAAGGCTGTAGTGGGGGTGCATTAGGACTTGCTGTCGCAAATAAAGTTCTTATGCTTGAACACGCATATTATACAGTTATTTCGCCTGAGGGTTGTGCGTCTATTCTTTGGAGAGATGCTGCTCGTTATCCTGAAGCTGCTGAAGCTCTTAAAATTACTGCCGATGATTTGGTTGAATTAGGTGTTATTGATGGGGCTATTAAAGAGCCTATTGGTGGTGCTCATACTTGTTATTCTGAAATGAGTCAAAATATGAAAGATGCAATTTTGAATTCATTGGATGAGTTTGAGGGTATGAGTGCAGATGAGCTTAGAAATCAACGTTATGATAAATTCAGAGCAATGGGGCAATTTATCGGTTTGTAATATATGTAGCAAAAATTTTTTTGTTGATACTTTAATGTGAATATAGGAGTATTTATATGAAAACCGACAAAATTCTTTTTGGTGCTGCGTGTTTAGGAATGGGACTATTAATCCATACCGAAATCAATAGACAAAATCGTGAACCATTTGTGCAACGTCCTGTTGTTTCAGAGACGGCTTCTGCTATGCGACCTGCTTTAGAAAAAGATACTGTGTGTTTTTCTAATGCTATAAAAAGGGATTCTTTAAAAATATTAAAGTCTGCGGTAAAATAGTCTTGAATAAGAAAGGCTGTTATGACTAATTATTATGAATTATATATCAAAATCAATCCTAATATAGAAGATGACGTTGCGAATATTTGTTTTGAGAATCTCGATTGTGAGGGTGTTCTTTTAGAAGAACAAAAATTTAAAGATTTAGAAATGACCGAAACTTCCAGAGGTACTTTAAAGGTGTTTTTACGTTCTTTGACTACTCCTGATGAGAGTGATGTTTGTGAGTTTATAAAAAGTAAAAAACAAGCGTTGATTGAAGAAGGTTTTTCCGAAGAGGATTTAGGAAGTTGGGACTGTGCTTTATTAGAAAAAGAAAATGAGGATTGGTCAAAGAAATGGAAAGAAAATTGGGAAGTTACTCATATCTCAGATAAAGTGGTTGTAGTACCTTCTTGGTTAGAGTATGAGCCAAAGGCGGAAGAAATAACTATTTCGTTAGATCCGGGGTGTGCTTTTGGAACAGGAACTCATCAAACTACTCAATTATGTGTTGTCGGAATGGAACAGTATTTAGAACATGTTAAAGGGAAAAATATTGCTGATATAGGAATGGGTTCAGGGATTCTTTCCATTATTGCTAAAAAATTTGGCGCAAATCATGTATATGGCTGTGATAATGATCCAACAGTTATTGATGTTGCGATAGAAAATGCCAAAAAAAATAATGCGGAATGTGTTTTTGAACTCGGTACAGTTGATAAAGTTAATGAAAAATTTGATTTTGTATGTGCTAATATTTTGCATAATGTTTTGTATGAAATAATGCCTGATTTAAAGAGAATATTAAAAGACGATGGAGTTATTTCTTTATCAGGAATTATGGATAATAAAAAAGATATTGTGTTAGAGGCGATTGATAAAAATAATTTAAAAATTTTAAAAACTAATGTTATGGAACCTTGGGTTTCGTATGTTGTTTCAAAATAGTTGAAATAAATATTTATTTTTCACTTTTAGAGGTATAATAATAAAAAGACGAGGTTAAATATGAGTGATAATCAAACAGCGGTAATAATTCCGGCAAGATATGGTTCAAGCAGACTACAAGGAAAGCCACTTATAGAGGTTGGCGGGAAACCTATTATTCAATGGGTGTTTGAAAAGGCTGTTCAAGCTACATTAGCTGATAGAGTTATTATAGCAACTGATAATCAACAAATATATGAAACTTCGTTAATGTTCGGTGCAGAAGCTGAAATGACATTAGAAAGTCATAATAGCGGAAGTGATAGGATAGCCGAAGTTGTTGAACGACATCCTGAAATTGGTTATATTGTGAATCTGCAAGGTGATGAACCTATGATAGATCCTGAAAATATTGATAGAGTTATCAGAATGGTCAAATTTGATGAAAAAGCTGATGTGTCTACTCTTGTCACTGAGATTAAGAATATGAAAGAAGTTGAAAATCCAAATTTGGTTAAATGTGTTTTCGATTCGAATAATTATGCTTTGTATTTTTCAAGAGCAAAAATTCCTTATGAAAGAAATGTTGGTCATTCTAAATTTTATGGACATTTAGGAATTTATGGATATAAGCGTGATGCTTTATTTGCAATGACACATGGGAAACAAACTCCGCTTGAATTGTCTGAAAGTTTAGAACAGTTGAGAGTCCTTCAAATGGGGATGAAAATAAAAATTGATATAGTTGATAATAAACCTATTGGTATTGACACTATTGAGGATTTAAATAATTTTAAGGCTCAAGTTATGTCTAAAGTGTAGAACTTTATAAATTTTAGTATGTTTATATCGGATTATTTAAAAAATAATATATTTGTATAATGTATTTTTTTCTAAAGTGTTTTATAATTTGAGCTATATTTATAGGGTGAATATACACCATAGAACAAGGAGAGAAAAATGGAAATTAAAGTTATTTCTGATTTACAAAATCAAGAATGTGATATTCTTGTTGTAAATCTTTTTGAAGGTGAGAAAACAACTCAAGAGTTAGCTAATAAATATGCTATTGAGGAAGATAAATTTGAAGGAAAGTTTGGACAAACTTATCTTTTGCCTACTTATGGTAAACAAAGTGCAAGAAAAATATTAGTGATTGGTTTTGGTAAAAAAGACGAATTTTGTCCTGATAAGTTAAGAAAAGCAACCGGAAAAGCTTTGAAAAAAGCAGCACAAATGGAAGCAAAAACAGTTGCATTTGAATATACAGGTGTAGATTTTTGTTATGCTGAACAATTTGCTTATGGTGTCGGAATTGCGGATTATACTTTTGATAAGTATAAAACCAAAAAAGATAAACATGTTGAAACAGTTTATGTAAATGCAAATGAAGATGCGTTACGCAGAGCAGAAAAAATTACATCTGCAATGAAAGTAACAAGAGATTTAGCAAATGAGCCTGCACAGTATGCAACACCTACAAAATTAGCAGAAGTTGCAAAAGGTTTAGGTTTAGATACTAAAATATATGAAAGAGAAGATTGCGAAAAAATGGGAATGGGTGCGTACTTAGCTGTTGCCAAAGGAAGTGCTCAGCCTCCAAAATTTATACATATGAAATATTCAGTTCCTAATCCAAGAAAGAAAATTGCAATTATTGGTAAAGGAATTTGTTTCGATAGCGGTGGATTAGATATTAAGCCTGCCTCATCAATGCTCACTATGAAGGATGATATGTCAGGAGCAGCATGCGTTATAGGTGTTATGAGTGCAGTAAAAGAATTTGCCCCTGATGTCGAAGTTCACGGCATTATTGCAGCGTGTGAAAATATGCCTGGGTGCTCTGCATATAAACCGGGTGATATTCTGACTGCTAAAAACGGTAAAACGATTGAGGTTGACAATACAGACGCAGAAGGCAGATTAACATTAGCAGATGCTCTTTGTTATGCAGATGAATTGGGCGTTGATGAAATTGTTGATTTAGCAACGTTAACAGGAGCATGTATGGTAGCTTTAGGAAATCAGGCTGCAGGAATTGTGGGAAATGATGATAAATTAGTAAAAGCTATTATAGATACAGCAAATGCTTGTGGCGAAAGATATTGGGAGCTTCCTATGTATGAAGAATATAAAGAAAGCTTAAAGAGTAATGTTGCAGATATGCAAAATACCGGCTCTCGTTGGGGCGGTGCATCTACGGCAGGTTTGTTCTTGAAAGAGTTTGTTGATAAAACAAAATGGGCACATATTGATATTGCAGGCGTTGCTTATTTTGATAAGCCGCAAGGTGAATTTATTAAGGGTTCTACAGGTGCCGGCGTTCGTGCAATGATTAATTATGTATTAAAGTAGTTTAATATAAATAAAAATGTAGCCACTTATTTAATAGGTGGCTACGTTTTTTATTTTATAATATTTTATCTGTAGTTTGTAAATTGAAGCGGGTAATCAAATTTATCTTCGTTTGTTCTTAAAAATTTAATCACTTCTTGCAAATCATCTTTGCTTTTACCTGTTACTCTTACTTGTTCTCCTTGAATAGAGGCTTGGACTTTAAGTTTTGTTCCTTTTATTTCCGAAACGATTGATTTTGCTAAATCTTGAGTAAGTCCTTTTCTTAAATTATAAACTCGTCTTACATTTCCACCTAATGCATTTTCCATTGGTTGAGCATCTAAAATTTTTATACTTAATCCTCTTTTTATAAGTTTCGATTGAAGAATATCATCAATATTTTTAAGTTTCATTTCGTCAGCAGTTGTTATTGTAATTGATTTGTCACCTTCTAATTCAACTGATGAATTTGAATTTTTAAGGTCAAATCGGGTTTGTAAATCCCTTTTTACTTGGTCAATTGCGTTAACCAATTCTTGTTTGTCAAATTCTGATACTATATCAAAACTGCAATCTTTTGCCATAAGATGCTCCCTTCTTTTTTATAACACTAATTTATATTACAACAAATTATTAAAAATATAAAGTTAGGGATGATTATTAATTGTTATTAGTTCTACAACAGGCAACTTTATGATTATTTCCAATATCTATTAATTTCGGACAGTTGTTGCAAATTGTTTTGTCATAGATTTCGCATCTTGGAGAAAATCTGCAGCCTTCTATTTTTTCTTGAATATTAGGTGGTTGACCGGAAATGGTTTTTAATAATGAACCTGTATTATTTGCAGGAAGTGATTCCATTAATGCTTTTGAATAAGGGTGTTTTATATTTGTGAAAAATTCTGTTTTTGAGGAGTTTTCGACAATATGTCCTGAATACATAACAGATATTTCATCTGCGTATTCTCCAACAAGCCCTAAATCGTGTGATATCAAAAGAATTGATGTTCCAAATTCATTTTTTATATCATTAAGTATTTTCATTATTTGAGCTTGTATAGTTACATCAAGTGCTGTTGTCGGTTCATCTGCAATTATTATTTTTGAATTAGAAGCAAGTGCCATAGCGATTATAACTCTTTGTTTCATTCCTCCCGATAATTCGTGTGGATAAGAGTCTAATTTATCTTGTGCATTAGGGATTTTTACCATCTCTAGTACATCTTTGGCTTTTCTTTTTGCATCTTTTTTAGATAAGGTTTTATCTTTGTTTATAACTTCTAACAATTGATTTTCTATTGTGTATAAAGGATTGAGTGAGGTCATCGGATCTTGAGGTATAAGGGATATTTCTCGTCCTCTTAAATTTCTTATTTCGTTTTCTGATGCGGTTAGTAAATTTGTATTGTTATATATAATCGATCCGCTCGTAATTACAGCATTTTTAGGGAGTAATCTTATGATGCTCATTGCCGTCATTGTTTTACCGCATCCGGATTCTCCTACAAGTGCGTGTATTTCTCCCTTTTTTAGAGATAATGAAACGTCAAAAAGCGTGGGATAAATTCCCGTTTCAAGTTTAAATGACAAATTTAATCCGTTTATTTCTAATGTTTTCACACAATTATTGTACACTAAATTGAGTGTTTTTGTATAGGTTAATGGGTTATATAATTTTAAACTAATTCTAAATGATTTATGTGAGCTGAACTCTTTTCTTTTAATGAGTTAAGTCTTGTTTTTACATAATCAGCGTGTGATGAGTTTGGTTTTAATTTTAGGAATTTTGAGTAGTATCTTTTAGCTTCCGAAATTTTTTTCATATTGTCAAAACAAACACCAATTCCAAAATATGCTCTGTGAAAATCTTTGTTCTTTTTAAGGATATCAAAAAACAGTTTACTTGCTTCTATATACTTTCCTTGACAAACTAACAATGCAGCTTTATGGCTTGAAGCTTTTAGATAGGAAGGGTTTTCTTCTATTATTTTGTCATATATTTTCATAGCCATTTCCGGTTCGTCTACAATCTCGTGCGCTAATGCTAATTGTAGTTGCACATCAAGCTGTGTTCTATCCAACATAATTGATTTTTGAAAACATTGTATAGCCTTTTCGGGCATTGATTTTAGCAGGTAACAAATTCCCATTTCATAATATACTTCGTAATTTTCGGGATTTATTTCTGCCGATTTTTCCAAGTTTTTAATAGCTTTGTCATAGCTGTTTAAATATTTGTATGATTTTCCCAGTCCAAGATATGTAGCGGGGTTATTTCTATCAAGCATAATAGATTGCAAATAGCATGAAACTGATTCTTTATATTGTCCAACAGTTCTTAAATAGTCAGCTCTAGAGGTATATTTTAAGAAATCCTCTTTCGACATAGACACGATATTATTGATTTTACCATTATTATGGACTACTGCAGAAGTATAGTCCTTGCTATTTTTATTTTTCATCTCTCTCCACCTTCTTTATTCTACATGACCGAGCATGGTGAGATAACCTACAAATGGTCGATATTAATAGACCATTGGATTTATATTTCCAAATGTGTTATAAATTTAATATGAAAAGATTAGGGATACTGGTTATTTTATTATTATTCGGACTTCAGGTATTAGCAGCCCCTGAAGTGGTTTTAAAAGGTGTTCAAAAAGATAATTATAAAACAACCCCTCCTAAGACAAAAATATCCGGTTCTCTTTTGATAAATGATAAACAGGTGATGGAGGAGTTAATAAAGCTACAAAAAGAAAAAGATTTAGCTGATATAGAAGCTCTTTGGAAAGGAACGATAGAAAATAATAAAGTTATTGAGTTTGCTTTGAAAAAATTAGCGACACCTGAAAGTCAAAGAAGAATACATTCTTCTCTTATGTCGAAAACATTATCTGCTGTTATATCAGGCGCATCATTAGTGCCAAGTTTGGTTGGCGGAGATTATGCTATTCAAACAGCGTCGTATTCTGTGGGAAGGTTAGCGCAATCTTTGCTGAACAAGAAAAATACTCCTAAAGAAATACCTCTTACTGATACGGAGCTTATTGAGCTTGCGGGTTTAATAGAGGATTTGCAAGATACAATTATTGCAACTTATTATAATTACAAAAATGCCTTAATAATGATAAAAGAAACAAGAGAACGTATGTTGTTGTATGCAAAAAATTATGATAAGGCACAAAAAAATGGCGATGTTCTGGATTTAACAATTTCTTCTACATTGTATGACAATATGATTGTACAAGAATTTGAGGAGGTTCAAAATGCAAAAAAATATCACGCCGAACTTCAAAGATTAGCAGGAAAAAGTGCAGTAGATAGGTTAACGTTATATCATTATGATTTTAATGCAGCATTGTTTAAGGATTCGATAAAATGAGAAAAATATTATTAGGATTATTATTATCAATAATATTTGCAATGCCAACACTGGCATTATCTTATGATGATTTAAATACTGTTAAAGATCCAATGTACAGACTGGGTACAACAGATGATGTTGAAAATAAACTGGACATAAATCCTAACGTTGTAGATACAAAAGCAATTCTTTCCGAAAGTAGTGTAGAAGATGCTAATTTAACGTATGCTGATTTGAGTATAAAAAGAATTTCTAAAGAAGTTTCTCAAAGTTTGCAAATAGACTATGATGAGATATTAGCAGATGTTTCCTTGTTGTGGCAAGGTGCTGCAACCAAAAGTGATACCATAAAATTTGCACTTTATAAATTATCTAATCCGGATGAGGATAAACCGAATCATTCTACTGTCAGAAAAGTTTTGACAACAATTGCTAATATGTCAACATTAATAGGTGCAGGAAGTGGTAATCCTTTGTTGTATTGTACATCTTTGATTGGGGGAAATACTCTCGGAATACTCTCTCAAGATACAAAAGCCTTGAATTATAAATATACAAAGGTTGATGATGCTGATATGATTATTCTTGTTCGAAAAATTGATAATTTACAACAAAAAGTAGTTGGAATGTATTATGATTATATGACAACAAGAGAAATTTATAATATGCGTTCAGAAATAGCAAAAAACAGGTATTATAATTACAGAAATGCACAAAAAGCTTCAAAAGAAGTTATAATTATTACAGATGCATATTATAGAGAAGCGTTAGATTTGCAAAAGAAAGCAAAGAGTAATTTCGTTGAAAAACGTTCTCAACTTGAACAACTCGTTGGTACCGAAACCTTTAAACAGTTTGAGGAAAATGTAAACTCAAGGAGTCGTTCTTCAAAATAATAAATTTGTCCCCCCCTTTAAATTTCTATAAAAAAATGTTAAAATAAAGTAAATGCATTAATCGTTTATCCTAATGAGGAATTTTGTTTATGAGTCTATTAAAAATTAGTTTAAAAACTGCAATGGAACGAGAAATCTATGAACAGCCGGATATTTTGGCAGGTATCTTAGAAAATGAGGGTGTTGATAATATAGAAGTTCCTGAAAATGTAAAAAAAATAGTTTTTGTCGCGAGCGGTTCATCATACCATTGTGCGAGGTTTTCAGGGGATTTGTTAGGCGAGATAGCAGGGATTGAGGCTCGTGCAATCTATTCAAGTGAATTTTTGCTTAAAAAGATAGTTCCTCACGATAAAGATACTTTGTATGTTTTTATAACTCAGTCAGGAGAAACTTCTGATACTGTAAATGCTCTTAGACGTGTTAATCATGGATTTGAAAAAGATGGCGAAAAATATTGGCTGGATACAATGTGTGTAACAAATAAAGAAGGTTCTACTATTTGGAATGAGTCAAAGTATCATATAAATTGTTTAGCCGGTACTGAGATGAGTATAGCTGCTACGAAATCATTTACGGCACAAATGTTATGTGTGTTAATAGTGGCCTTAAAGATAGCTCAAAATAACGGACATGATACATCTAATTATGTAGAATCTTTGAAAAAACTACCGGATGTCGTTAGACAAACATTAAATATTAGAGGAAAAGTACATCAGCTTGCAAAACTTTTAGCAAAGCAGAAAGTTGTTGTATTGCTTGCGGAAGGAATTTCTTATGCAATAGCTAAGGAAGGGGCTTTGAAAATAAAAGAAACTTCTTATATGAATATAAATGCTGCACTGATAGGAGAATTTATGCATGGACATCTTGCAGTTTTGAATAGAGGAGCATCTGTTATATATATATCCGTTGATGGAATATCTCTCAATGCGGCTGATAATTTGGATAAAATAAAAAAAGAATATAATCCGTCTATGTATGTGATAGGGAAGCATAATAATAAATATATTTCTAATTTTAATATTACAGTAGATTGCGATAATGAAATTCTACAGATGTTCTCAAATGCGGTTATATGCCAAATGTTGGCGTTAGAAATAGCAACTATTTTACATAGAAATGTTGATAAACCAAAGGGCTTGAAGAAAGTAGTTAAACAAGATTCTTAAATCAGATAAAAATTTTGCTATATGTTTTTAAGGTATAATAATTAATAAAAGGGAAGTTATTATGCCGGAAGAAAAAGTTGTTACAGCAGAAGTATGGATACCGAGTAAAAATCCTTGGTTAATCTCAGCACCGTTAATGTTAGCGATGTTTATGTTTGTATTGGATGAAACAATATCAAATGTAGCATTGCCATACATGGCAGGAACTTTTTCTGTTGCACATAATGAATCGACTTGGGTTTTGACCAGTTATTTAATTGCAAGCGGTTTGATTATTCCTTCTGTTGATTTTTTATGTAAAAAATTTGGTAGGAATAACTATTATTTATTTAGTGTTGCACTATTTACCATTGCTTCTGTGATGTGTGGTTTGTCCCAATCATTAGGTCAAATGATTATTTCAAGGTTCTTGCAGGGTATAGGCGGTGGTGCGTTGTTACCATTATCTCAGTCTATAATGCTTGAATGTTTCCCTAAAGAGGATAGAGGTCGGGCAATGGCTCTATTTGGGTTCGGTATAGTAATGGGACCTATACTTGGTCCTGTTGTCGGTGGTTGGATTACTGACAATTGGTCATGGCCGTTTATATATTTTATTAATCTCCCTTTTGGGATTCTATGTTTTTTTATTTCTCAAATGTTGTTAGAAGAATCTCCGTTTGGTAAAAAGGTTGATGGTATAAAATTAGATACGTGGGGTTTTACATTCCTCGTTTTCTGGATTGTGACTCTTCAAATCGTGCTTGATAAAGGTAATGATGCAGATTGGTTTGGCTCAACTTGGATATGTTGGATGACAACGGTTTCTGTTATATCTTGTATTGCATTTTTTATTTCGCAAGTTAGGAATAAAGAAAATCCTCTTGTGGATTTGAGTATAATGCGTGATAAAAACTTTTTCTTCGGAACAGTTATTCAGATTGTGTTGATGGCTGTATTGCTCGCATCTGCTGCAATTCTTCCTTCAATGCTTCAAAGGTTGATGGGATATACATCATTCTTAAGCGGACTATCTATGATGCCTAGAGGTGCAGGTTGTTTGACAGGTATTATTATTACTGCAATCTTAGCAAACAAAGTTAGTGAACGTGCTATGGTAATGTTTGGATTATTTGCAATTGGGTGTGGTGGTTTATTGTTTGGACAGTTAAATCTTCAAATTGCGCTGGTGGATATTGCTTTGCCAAATTATTTATTTGGTGTTGGTCTTACTTTTGCAATGGTACCTATTATCAATTTATCAATGATTACATTGAAAAACTCACAATTAACCAATGCAGCAGGTGTTCAAAACATGCTTAAGAATATTGGTGGCGCAGTTGGTACATCTTTAGTAACGACATTTATATCAAGATTCTCTCAAAAACATCAAATGATGATGGTGGGTTATCTAAGGGATACTAATCAAGCATTTGTTGATAGAGTCAGTGCTTATGCACATAGTCTTTTGCCAAATTTTGTTGATCCGGCAACAGCTAATCAGGCGGCACAAGGACTTTTATATAAACAATTACAGCTACAATCTACACTTTGGGCATATATGGATACTTTTAGAATTTTTGCAGCAGCGGCATTTATAACAATACCGTTGTTGTTATTGATGAAGTCCGTTCGCTCTCTTGAAGCTGAAGGTTTGGTTAAGGATGAGTAAGTCATATTAACCGTTTAAATTTAATTTGTATTCATTAATAAATTGATTGTTTTGCATTTTCCCTAAATCTAAGTATGCTGTGAACAGACTACTTTGATTGTTTAAGAAGTTCCCTGTAGCAAAAATGTTCTCAAATCTTGAATTTCTATAGTTTAAGTCAGCTTGCGCAAGTGTTTTGTATTTTGTAAGAGCCATTGTATTTGCTATTGTTATGTTATATTTTAAGTTTGCTATTTTATCTGCATAACTATTTTCAACATTATAAATTTTTGTAGCATATTCTGCTCTTATTGCGTCAATCTCTGTATCGCCTTTGCCATCTCTTTTGGCTTGTAAGATTTTTGCTTCCATTTCTTCTTCAAGTTCTTTGATTTGTTGAGCTTTAGCTTCTTCAGTTTTTTTAAGGTTTGCTTCAAGTGTAGCCTTATCGTCACTGCATGCACCAAATATATTTTGTGCTGTACGAAAATTTCCAAATTGAAGAGTCATATTATTTTCAGCTTTTGTGCAGCTATCGGTTAATTCTTCTTTTTTTTCAAGAAGATTATTGATATAATTTTTTTGTGCTTCAATAGCCGGTGTTATGCTTTTATCGTAGCAAACCATGATATGTCCTTTTCCTAATATCCTTTGTATATATAAAGTATATATTTATTGGAAAATTGACAAATTAATATGATGTATGTTAACAATTAGTTACAAATTAAAAACAACTTATTCCTCATTCAAGGATGAATGAGGGTGGGCCTTATCGTACTCTTGTTTTAGGTGTTGCGAAGAAATATGGGTATATATTTGTGTGTTGGATATGCTGGCGTGGCCCAATAGTTCTTGTACAACTCTTAAATCCGCACCATTTTCAATCATGCGAGTTGCAAAACTGTGTCTAAATACGTGTGGGGTTACATGTTTTGGTAGTTGTATTTTTTCGACAATATCGTTTATTGCATTTCTAATACTTTTGTTTTGAAGTCGGTATCCTGTTTTGTTAATAAAAACAGGGGATTTGTTCGTAGTTGTTTGGTTAGAATCTTTTGCAATAAGCGGGCGGGCTATATCTATATATTGGATTAAATATTTTTTTGCTCGTTCTGATAGAAGGACTATTCTTTCTTTAGCACCCTTACCAAAAACAGTAATTTCATTTTCTTCTAAATTAAGATCTTCAAAATTCAACCCGCTAAGTTCAGATACACGCATTCCTGTTGCCCAAAGGAGTTCTAATATAGCTTTGTTTCTTAGTCCGGCAGGTGTATTTATATCAGCATTATCCAGAAGATTTAGCATTTCATCATCTGTTAAAAATTTTGGTAATGATTTTGGTTTTTTTGGTGCTGTTAGGTTTTCTGCGGGGTTAGATTGCAGGAATTGTGTTTTGTGCAAGTATTTAAAAAATGTTCTGATTGCGGCTATTTTTCTCGCAACCGTAGTTTTTTTATAATTAAATTGTTGAATAAAGTGTAGATATTCTCTTAGCATATTAAAAGTTACTTTATCAGGACTTATATTTTTACTCCAGATAAAAAAACTCACTACATCAGATTTATAGGCTCTAATAGTGTAGTTTGAGAAGTTTTTTTCTACCCCCAGATAACCAACAAAACTTTTTATATATACATCAAATGAATTATTTCTTGCCATAAATCCAGTCACCTGTATTGTATTTTATTTCTTAATATTATACAATAAATAGTAACAAGTATGCTAATTGGAAAGTATTGAGGTATATTATGAACAAAAAAACCGTTATAGGAGCGTTAGTTCTTTCGCTTGCGATGAGCGGAACATTTGCCCATTCTGCTACTATTAATTTAGAAAAGAACATTGAACAGATTAACAGTTCTATTGAAAAAGCTAATTATAGAGGAGCTGATGATGTTATATATAGAACGTTAACTGAATATAAAGATAATTATGATGTGCAAGCACTTGCTGCTGTGTCTTGGGCTTTGCAATCCAAATTGGAATTGGCTCAGGACCAAATAGACAGATTAAAAAATATTGTTCCTAAAAATTCAAATTTGCATTTTGCACAAGGGGTTGTTTTCTACAAGAGAATGACTTCATCAGACTTAGGATATAGAGCAAAGGCAGATTCTTTGTTTGATATAGCATACAGAGAGTTTAAATATTCAATTCAACTTGATCCTCAAAATTATAAAGCATACAACGCTCTTGGTGTGCTAGAATTGAAACAAGGTAAGATTGATTCTGCAAGAGAAAATATTGAAATGGCTCTAAGTTTGAACCCTAATTATGCAATTGCTGTTGATAATTTAGGGACTGTATATTTAGCTGAAGAGAATTTCTCTAAGGCTGAACATTGCTTTAAAAAAGCAATTGAAATGAATCCAAATTCTGCTGCAGCTTATTATCATATGGCACAATTAGAATGTGATAGAGGTAATTATTCTAAGTGTTTGACTTATTTGAATAAATGTTTGGCATGGAAAGGTTATTCGAGCTATGCATATAATCTAAGAGGTGATGCGTTCAGATTACAAGGTAATGAAGCCGCTGCTATGGCTGCTTACAAGAAAGCTATTGAAATCTCACCTGAAAATTTAGCTCCTTATGCTAATTTGGCAGCTATTTATGAATCAAGAAAAGATTATGAATTGGCATTAGATTTGTATAAAACTATATTGTCTGTTGAGCCATATTCAGAACAATCTTTACTGAAGGTTGGTGATATTTATCTTGAAATGGGTAAATATAATGACGCTTTAGGATATTATACAAGACTTAATAAAAATCTTAAACTGGAAGGTATAAAAGGTGTGGCATCTGCTTATTACGGTTTAGCAATGGATGCTGCTAATAAGGCTACTTTCTCGTCTGATAAAAGATTGGTTGAAGCTTATGATTATTTAGAAAAAGCTATCAAAATCAATCCTGATGATTTAGAACTTTATCTTGCAAAAGCTAAGATTTCTTCATTGATTAATCAACCTAATGTTTCTGCTGATAGTTTGAATCAAATTGTCAGAAAAAAAGGACAATCTATTGATGACTTTTTGGTAAAAGGTGATGCTTATTCTGCATTGAGTAATTATAAAGCTGCTGGTGTTGAGTATGGTTGTGCTATCAATGCAGCAAAAACATTAAATGAAAAATTGTTCTTAGGTGAAATATTTACCTTTAATAAGCAATTTGATGAAGCAAAAATTGTCTTATCTGATTTGTTGAGATATGATTCTGCTAATACAATTGCACAAAACGATTTAGCTTATATTAACAAATCAAGAGAATATGCAAATGCACAGGTAAAAAGTGCTCGTTATTTCAGAATAAGAAACAGCATGTTCTTTGAAAGAGAATATTTGAATAAAGCATTAAAGGCTGATCCGTATAATTTAGATGCTAACATCTTGATGGGACGTTTAAATCAAAGACAGAAAAATTATGCTGCGGCATACAACAACTATTCAATTGTTGTCGCTAAAGCAAAGGATTCTAAGACTTTAGATAATTATACAAAACGTTTAAACAAGATGAAGACTAAACTCGATAAACAATACAAAACTACAAAAACAAGTAGTGCTGTAAAGAAAAACGATAGTAAAATCCATCCTGTAAATGTTAAAAAGACTAATGCAACCCAAAAGAGTGGTTCTACTGTCGATTATTCACCAAAGACAATAAAGTAAACTTCTATAGCAAGTTTTATTCTTTACGGGTTTTATGACAACTATGAACATATTTAAAACATTTGAATTGTTTTTGAAAAAACCGATGAGTATATTGAAGCACGGTTTAGTTAGTATTGTTCATTTAAAGGCTGAAAATATGTTTTCAAAGACAGCAATAAATGTTGATATGTTGAAAGATAAGGCACAAATCACGGTTGTGAATAATGAAAAAGTATACAAACTTTTGAAGATGGTTACACATAGAGCACAAAAAAAACAAGAGGTTTTGCCGGAACCTATTAAGTCTGAAACTTTGTTGGAATTAAAAGAATGAAAAACCTGACAGGGCAATTTTTAATTAGTGCTGAGAAGCTTTCACAATGTCCGGAATATGTATTACCGGAGTTCCCGCTATTGGGAAGATCAAATGTTGGTAAATCATCTTTTATTAATGCTTTGGCAAATAATAAGAAGTTGGCAAAAACGTCTAATACTCCAGGGAAAACCAGATTAATTAATTTTTTTAATTTTTCTGACAAGTTCACAATTGCGGATTTGCCGGGGTATGGATATGCAAAAATTTCAAAAGAAACCCAAAATCGTTGGCAGAAAAATTTAGAAGAATATTTATTGAATAGAAAACAGATTTGTACTTTGGTTCAATTAATTGACTCAAGACATGATGTGCAAAAAAATGATATTCAAATGAGAGAATGGGTAAATGCTCATAATATTCCCATAATTACAATAGCAACAAAAATAGATTATGTACCAAAGTCAAAAGTTTTGAACGTTGTTTCTAATATAAAGAAACAGTTTGGAGGAATTGTTCTTCCGTTTAGTGCAGTTGATAACAGGTATAATGAAGAAATATTTAATACTTTATTCGAAATAATGAATAAATAAAAAAGCCTTTGTTTATTACAAAGGCTTTTTTATTCTTTATTAAAGAGACTAGATTAGTCGTCAGCGTGACCGGCAGTTCCTAATACATCTCTCATTTTATGCATAACCATTTCCTTAACAGCAGTTCTTCCTGGTCCCATATATTCACGTGGGTCGAATTTTTCAGGGTGTTCAATGAAGAATTCTCTGATTGTTGAAGTCATAGCCAATCTCAAGTCTGTATCGATATTGATTTTAGCAACACCGTGTTTTGAAGCATAGTTAAGCATATCTTCAGGAACACCTTGCGCATCAGGCAAGTTACCGCCAAACTTATTACATTTAGCAACAAATTCAGCAGGAACTGATGAAGAACCATGAAGAACGATTGGATAGTCGCCAAAACCTGCTTCTTTAAGAGCATCTTTGATTTCTTTAAGTCTTTCAAAGTCTAATTTAGCTTCGCCTTTGAATTTGTAAGCACCATGAGAAGTACCGATAGCAATTGCTAATGAATCACAACCTGTTTGTTTTACAAATTCAACAGCTTCTTTTACGTTTGTATATTTAGCATCTTTAGCATCTACATTAACATCGTCTTCAACACCTGCTAATTTACCTAATTCAGCTTCAACTGAAACTCCTCTTTCGTGAGCATATTCAACAACTTTCTTAGTAACAGCAACGTTTTCTTCGAATGGGAATCTGCTTCCATCAATCATAACTGATGAGAAACCACCATCGATACATGCTTTACAAATTTCGAAGTCTGCACCGTGGTCTAAGTGAAGTGCGATAGGTACTGTTGTTGTAGCTAATGCTGCTTCTACTAATTTGATTAGATATGTTTGGTTAGCATATTTTCTTGCACCTGCTGAAACTTGTAAGATAATAGGTGATCTTGTTTCTTCAGCTGCTTCTGCTATACCTTGTAAAATTTCCATATTGTTTACGTTGTATGCACCGATAGCGTATCCGCCAGCTAATGCTTTTTTGAACATTTCGTTAGTTCCAACTAATTTTCTTTCGCTCATTATAAGCCTCCTTCTTTATACTACTATTCGCATGTTTAAAGGTACTATAAACAAAGAATGTTTACAACCTTTAAACTATATTTTTATATCCTTGTATAATATATCTTCATGAATTATAATGTTATTGGGTACATATGGTGCTTATTTTAGAGTATTGCTGAGGAACGTATGAAAAGCCGATTTTTGTTAGCTTTGGCTATTATTTTATTGGGGATTCCTTCCTTTGGATATAGTGTTATACAAAACCCTAACGAGGAAATATATACATATTCTTCTGTTTTTGAAGAAGTTCTTCAAAAAACAGGGAATTATTCATGGATAGTTAAAGAGTCTCAAATTCTTGAAAATTGGCTTGAGGATTTAAATATTCAAATTCCATCGAAGTTAGTTATTACAGGTAAACCTAAATATAGTTATAGTCCCATTTATTTTAAACCGAAACAAGATCTTGTTATGGTGTTAGTTAACTTTGAAAACAATGAGTATAAAGACAATTTTCAAATGCAGGGGATTGTTGTTGGGATTAATGAAGTTAATAATAAACCAAAGTATTTGAGTACAAAAAATGTTAATTTTGCGAATTTTTTGACAGCAATAACAAATAACGGCGGGAATGTTACACTTTCAAATACAGGATTTATAAAAAATAAATCATATATCAATGACGGTGGTGCTATATATAATAAATCCGGCAAGTTAACCTTAGATAAAGGAACATCCTTTACATATAATTTGGCTACAGATAAAGGCGGGGCTATTTATAATGGAAAGGAAGGGACGTTAGTTGTTAAAAATTCGACAATAGGCGGTCAGCATAACGAATATATATATCATATAATGAATGCTTCAAATCTTGATTCGGAATCTTCTAATAATTCTCTTTCATCAATAAAAACAGAGTCAGAAGTTACTTATATAAAAGACAGATATTTAGGTGATGATAATTGGATAACAGATTATTATTTGATTCCTGAATGGAGAGATATGCTTCATTATGATAGCGAATGGGTGAATATATATCCGCTTGGGAACAAAGCAGAGTACGGAGGGGGAATATACAGTGAAGGAAATGCTTCTATAACAGGGACTACTTTCAAATATAATATAGCTAAAAAAGATGGCGGCGGGTTGTACAGTTCCGGAAGGTTAACCTTAAAGTCATCAAATTTATATAGTAATAAAGCAGATAGGGGCGGAGCTGTTTATATAAAAGAGAATAGCGTATTAAACAATATCTTGATACAAAAAAACACATTCAGAGCTAATGTTGCAGAAGGTGAAAATGGTCAAGGCGGAGCTGTTTTTATCGAGTCCGGGAATGTCAATTTAAAAAATAATGATTTTGGATTATATGGAAGTGATTATTCAAATTCAGCAGTTCAAGGCGGCGCTGTTTTCAATAGTGGTAATAATACAAGTATTATTTCTTCTAAATTCTTAAATAATTATGCCGAAAAAGGCGGGGATGTTTATAACAAAGGGACTTTGACTATTAAAAAATCTAATTTTGGATATATTCCAAAAACAACATATATTCTATTTCGTCCGATATATAAATATAAAAATCCCGGTGAAATTACGATTGATTCCGAAACTTGCGTATATAAACCAATCGTAGAAAGACCTGTTCGTTGGGAACCGATAAAAGTAAATTATGCATCTTCTGCTTTGAAAGGTGGTGCTATTTATAATGAAGGGACAATATCTGAAATAACATCTTCAAACTTTAATTTTTTGTCAGCTTTAGAAGGAGGTGCTATATATAATGACTCAAATGCAACTATTTCATTAATAAAATCTTCAAAGTTTAATAGTATAAGCGCAAAAAATTCTGATAAGGAAAGTGATTCCGAGTCATTAGGTGGGGTTATATATAATAAAGGTGAAATAAATGTTATAAAATCTACTTTCAGTAATAATTCCTCCGGTGACAAAGGTGGTGTAATATATAATTCAGACGGGAAAATAGATGTTCAATCTTCTGCATTTAATGGAAATTATTCTGCCAAGGGTGGCGTTATATATGCTATAGGCGGGAAAGTGGTTGATACGAAATCTAATTTTAAAGAGAATTATTCTCAAGCGGGTGGCGCTGTTTTTGTTAAATCAGGCGGAGATGTTGAATTAAATTCATCAACTTTTATATCGAATAAAGCATATGAAAATGTCACAAAAGATGGTGTGACAAGTCAAGAATATACATCCGGAGGTGCAATATATGTCGATGAAGGAAAACTTACATTAAATAGTGTGACATTTGGTAATAAAAAGAAGAAAGATAAATATTCTAATCTTGCTAAAATGGGTTCTGCTATTTTTAATGCAGGAAATACAAAAATAACTAAATCAAATATTTTTTATCATAATTCTGAGTATGGTGCTATATATAATACAAAAAATCTTGATATTCAACGATCAATATTTACTAATAATAATGCACTGGCAGGGGGGGTGCTTTATAATAAACCTGATTCAAACAGTTCTGTTAATATATTAGGTTCTACATTTACATCAAATAAAGCTACTTTAGGCGGAGCTATTTATTCTGACGGTTATTTATATATAGATAAAAAAGAATATAATTATATTCAAAGGAAAAAAGAAAAAACCGGTGTTGAATATCCGAAATTTGTTTCAAATAGCGCTTTGTCTGCAGGTGGTGCAATCTACTTTAGTACAAATTCTGTAGGGAATATAAGTAATGCAAGTTTTAAATCTAATTCTGCATATAATGAAAATGTAAAAACTTCTGAAAAAGATGGAAAAACAACGCAAGTAATTGATTATATCGGAACTGGCGGGGCTGTATATGTTGGAACTGATATAAATGATGAAAGTGAAAATCCAAAAGCTTCTGATAATCATAAAATAACAATAAAAGATACGACATTTACTTCTAATACGGCCGGAACATCCGGTGGTGCTGTTGCAGTTGGTGCAAATGGGAAAATAGAGGTTTTAAAGTCTTCCTTTGAAAAAAATAAAGTAAGCGGTATACGGGTTACTAAAGTAATAACAAAACAAGGAAGAAAAACTGTTACCCAAACAAATTCTGAGTATCTTGGGACAGGCGGCGGTGCTATTTCTAATTATGGGGAATTAAATATTTCTCAAACTTCTTTTACGGCTAATTCTGCTCCTTTTGGCGGAGCTATATATAGTACAGGTTCTACAAATATTGAAAAATCTAATTTTTATTCTAATACAGGATATCAAGGTGGTGCTATTTATTTCACGGAAGCAAAAACAGATTCAAAATTGCTAAATATTACAGGAGGAGAATTTAAGAATAATTTTGCATATTATGGTGGCGGTGTTTATGCTCAGATTGGAGTTGACAGGAATAAAGAAATAAAAGCAGTAAATATTGATGGTACATATTTTGAAAGTAATATTGGCTATTACGGTGGTGGCGCATTATTTTTAGAAAATATTGATACTGTTATTAAGAATGCAGATTTTATTGAAAATGTATCTTACACATCTCATATGAGTATAAATAAAGAACCAATGACAGGTGGCGGTGCAATTCTAACAAATGGTATTTTTAATGGTGAAAATTTGTATTTTTATAAAAATAAAGCTTTTGCAGGTGGTGCTATATATGTATCAGGCACTTTTAACGGTGATAAGCTCCGTTTTGAGAATAATAGTGCAGGCGGAGGCGGTGCCGTATTTGTGAATAACAATACAAGTTTTGTACTCGGTGAAAAAGAGACAGAACAAATTACAGATGATGATGGAAATGTAGTTACTAATCTAAAATTTGTGCCTTATGATTATGAAAAACAAGTTAATAAATTTGTTTCAAACTCAGCAACTCAGCACGGAGGGGCTATTTATAATACAGGTTATGTTTATTTGAATGGGGTTGTGTTTGAAAACAATTCTGCACGTGGTGATGGTGGTGCTATTGATAGTGAAAGTGCATCTACTAATATAGTAAATGCAACATTTAAAAATAATTCGGCAACAAACGGCGGGGCGATTTTTCATGTATCAAATAAATATAATTTGTTTGTTTCAGGGACAAGGTTCAAGAATAACAGTGCAGAAAATGGCGGAGCATTGTATTTGGGACAAAATTCAAAAGCAACTATTGTAGATACTAATTTTATCAATAATAAAGCTTCAAAATTAGGTGGGGCTGTATTTGCAGACGAAAATAGTAATCTTACTATTGTTTCTCAGAATAGTGAAGTATTATTTCAAGGTAATACTGCTAAAGGTAAATCAAGCTCTATATATTTAAATAATGCTGAATTGAATCTTATCGGAAATAATAAAATAACAATAAATGATGATATTGGTGGAAGTGGTACTATTTCTATTTCCGGTAATGTTTATATTGCTAACAAAACACAACTGGAGAATGATAGTAAGATTGTTTTCAAATTAGAAAATGGTAATTTAAGCGTAGAAAATGAAAATAGTTTAAATTCTGCAAACATTGTGTCAATGGGTGCCGGCATGGATGTTGCAAATAACAAGTTAGGTAAAGTTTCTCTAAAATCGTTAGTATTACCAAATAACACAGTATCAAACATAGCAATAGACGCAGATTTAAAAAGCGGTACAAGTGATAAAATTACAGCAGAGAAGGTTGAAGGAACAGGTACCCTAAACGTATCTTCCGTTAACTTGACCTCTAACAGCAAAGATGCCGTAACTATTAATTTAGGAGAAGATTCTCTTGTTTCT
>CADBUZ010000004.1:0-678 GCA_902797985.1 uncultured bacterium | reverse complement strand
AATTCATATGACCAAGCATTTATGAATATGGATATGAATATGCTTCTAACAAGAGAAGAACGAGAAGCACTTAACTCAAACAGATATGCTTATCAAAATTAAAATAATTCTGATATTAAATTGGCTTTCAATCCTCAATTTGATAATGGTATAAATAAAAATGGCAAAGGTTTATGGACCAGACCTTATGCCACATTTGAAAGAGTAAACCTTAGTCACGGACCTAAAGTTAGTAATATCGGATATGGTAACTTCTTCGGGGGTGACGCCGATATTAAATATCTGATATGACAGACAAAGTATTGACCAAAACGGCGGTACTGTCGGTATTACTGAAGTATGGTATAAAAATAACTTCTTCACAGGTTTAACTCTAAATGTTGGGGCTAACGCAGTTAATGCTCAAACTGATTTAGGACATGAAAACTTCCCTATGCTTATGGCGGGGATTGCTTCTAAGACTGGGTACAATTTTGAATTTAAAAACGGTAAATTTATTATTCAACCAAGTTTACTATTATCATACTCTTTTGTACACACATTCTCTCATAAAAACGGCAGAGGTACTCACGTAGGCTCAAGTCCTTTACACGCTATTCAAGTAGCTCCGGGATTAAAATTCATATTTAACCTTCCAAAAGGATGGCAACCATATTTAGGAATTAATATGAGATGGAA
>CADBUZ010000003.1 GCA_902797985.1 uncultured bacterium | reverse complement strand
TGCGCTTGGCGCGATTCGAACGCGCGACCTATCCCTTAAAAGGGGAGTGCTCTACCTGCTGAGCTACAAGCGCATAATATATTTAGTTTTCGGCTATACAAAATGCTGTTTTGTCAACACTCTATATACTTACCCCCCTAGTCTATCAAGAACATGTTTTTAAGTCAACTTTTTATTTTTATTTTAGTATATCCTCAAAAATAACACTCTGTTCTATCTCTCGTTGTTTGCCAAAATATGTTTCTGTTACTGAGGATGAAAAATATAATCGTTTTTTTGCTCTCGTAATCGCTACATATAATAATCTGTAATTTTCGCTAATTAAAAAACTTTTTAGTTCTTCTTCGCTTTTTGTAGAATATTGTGGGTTCAGTTTTTCTTTAATTTTAATGAATCTATTTTTAAAGTAAGATTTTTTTCGCTCATTTCAGGTAAAAATACATAATCAAATTCATCGCCCTTAGATTTATGCATCGTCATTATCTGAATTTTTCCTAATGTTAAGTCTTCTTCATCTTCTGAAAAGAATTTAAATCCGCTTAATGTAGGTCTTTCTGATAGATTTTCTAATTTTTGTACTGTTTCTGAAAAAGTACCTGTATTTAGTTTTGCGCATAATGTTGAAATTAAATATATATTTGATTTTTCAAGTTTTTCAGAAAAGTATGTTAAACCAATCATCAACGCAAGCTCGTCTATTGTTAACTCAGGGAATGATAGCCAATAATTCATTTCCCAATGAAATCTTGATAAATCAGCATCAATAATATTATCATTGTCTTGTGATATAAAATCAAATTCATAACTTGAAATAACTTTGTCCATATGCAACTTTAAAATTCCACATTCAGCCAATGCTTGATATGCTTCTGCACATAAAATGTTGTCATACGGATTAGATATAAATTTTAAAATAGAAAAAATTACTCTAAAGATTTTTTTCTGACCTAAACACTCATTCCTTGTTATTGCGACCAATCCTGAATTATTAATATAATCTGCCCATCTGTTTACTTGATAGTTGTTTCTCAGTAATATTCCTATTGTTGCACTTGGGTTATTTGATAAAATATTTTTTATCTCTTTTACTGTTTCTATTTTTTCCTCAGATATATTTTGGTATATTTTGACATTAATAGGAGTCTTTTCAACAGGATTTCTTCCCTCAACAGGATTCATATATATTTCATAAAACGGTTCTTTTAGTTTTGAATTACCATATTTTACTAATTTATTTGCCAATTTCCATACCCCTTCACAACATCGTTGAGAACGGTTCATGTCAACTCTTTGTGAGGTTTCAATGAAATTCTTAAATCCTTCTACATCTGCATTCGTAAATGTCGTCGTTATAGCCTGATTTATATCTCCGCATCTAATAAGATTTTTATGTTTTTGGCTTAATAGATTTATCAATCGTTGTTGGATAGAAGATGAATCTTGTGCTTCATCTTCTATAATATATTCGCAAATGTTTTGATAGTATTTTAGTATGTCTGCATTTTCTTCCAATAATTTTACAGAAGAAATTAATATATCATCATAGTCTATTAAATTATTACGTGACAGTTTATCTTGATAACTATAAAAGAATTTCAAAAATCTGGAAACTTTCATATCCTCATAGCTACCTTGAGAAAGATTTAGAAGTTTTTTTATTTTTGGATTTGTTTCAACATTCAAATCACAACCACTAAATTTTAATACAGAAATTGCTCTGTCAAAATCTTCTAAATCAGATTTTTTTAAATTTGCTGATAAAGATTTAATTATATTTCCTCGTTGAGTATCGTCGCAAATTTCAAATTCGGGGTTAAGACCAATTCTTTCATAATTTGAATTTTCTTTTAATATTCTAAGGGCAAGCCCATGAATTGTACTAATATTTGGTAATTTTGTGCTGTCAGGATTTATATTTTTAATTCTGTCTTTAAAATTTCGTGCGGCAGATTCCATATATGTTAAAACATATATGTTTTCAGGTTCTATTCCCTTGTTCATTAATTCAATGATTAATGCAAGTAAAATGGTTGTTTTCCCCGCTCCGGGGACTGCTGAAATCGCCATTTGCCCTTTTTGATATTCAAGCACAGGTTTTTGATCATCACGAGGTATAATCTTGAATGTCTTTATTTGTTTGGTATCTGTTGTATTTTTTTCGGCAACAAGATATTCTTCAATCCCGCCAAAATTCTCAACACCTTGGGTATCAAATAAGCTTGATAATGCTATTACTTTTTCTGTGTTGTTTAGTAATTTTCTAAGGATTTTAGCTATTTTTTGTTTTGAACAATTTATATTGTCCTCTACTGAATAACTTAATTTACTCCAGCTTTTTTGGAAAACCCATGAGTTGTATAATGGGCCAATGTCTTCTTTTATCCATTCGGAGGATGATATATCAAGCCAAAATTGGTATTTTGTTTTTATTTTATTGTCTATTGTTTTTTGCGGGGTTGATATGATTAAATCATCTTCATGAATTTCTAATGTCGAATATGGATTTTCTGAAATTATTGAGTTTTCAAGTTGTGTAATGATATCTTCTTCCAGATTTTCAGGTTTATTATTATCAAAAACTTTTTCAAAATCTTGCAATTCCTTTAAGAAAAAAACAAACTTTTCTAAATCTGTTTTTTCTACTTTATCTATTAAGTTTTGATATATATAATATGCTTTATCAGAAAGATTGTTTTTATTTTTTGATAAAACTTCTACTAAGGTTTTAAAATTTTTGTATGGTTCTGAATATTCTGCTAAGTCAATATTTGGTAATTTTTCATTTTCTTTATAACTTTCTAAAATCTTTTTACATTTTTTAATCGGAATATGTAAAATTTTAGAAAGAATTACCCTTAATTCATATTCATCTACGGTTTTATTTAAAGATATTTTCAAAATTGTTAATATGGTTTTTACAAGAGGGTTTTCTACCAATTTTTCATTACCGGATATAAAAATCGGATTACAATTTTTTAAACCATATTGCAGGGTATATCTTAACATTTTATCTTGAATAGGTGTAATGATTGATATTTCTTTAGGACTTGTCCCTGATTTGATAAGAGTGTTGACTAAATGTACTGTATGCTCAATCATATCTAATCGTTTCGATAACGAATGTACAGATAAATTTGTAAGAGATTTCCGTTCGTTGTGAAGAATGTTATTTACTAATGTTTTCACGTCATCATTGTCTTCGTTTTTTATAAAGACTTCTTCATTAAAAATTGTTTTTAATTTTTCGGAAGCCATCGGCTCAGCACATAAATATCCGCAACGTGTACCACCTTCATTATCCGTTAATATTAATTTATCTTTTAAGTTTTTTGAAATTGATTTTAAAAAATCAAAATATATTGGCGGCATTTCGTCAACATCTTCTGCAATAAGATAGTTTATTTGTTTAAAATAATCTGTTTTTTCAAATATGTAGATAAATAATGGTATTTGTCTAATGTAGTCAAATGCTCTTAAATCAATCGTCTTAGATTTGAAATTTTGAATTATTCTATTAGCATCATCATAAAATGATTCACCAATTATTTCAGATTTTTGTTTGATTTCATCAGATGTCAGGTTGTTGTTAGTAATTAAAGAATAACGTCTGAAAATTTGATGAAGTAATGATTTTTTAGAATTATATCCTTTTACATCTTCTTCTTTTATAAGTTGTTTTAATATATATTGAGAGACTTCTAATCCTGATAAATTGGGAGATATATGGGTATTTCCTGAATATATTTTATTTTCTAATAGTCCCCAATTGTCTAAAACTGTGTTATAAACAAGTCCGTTAAACGAGTATACTTTTATGTCATCCAGTGTATTTTGATTTGTTAAGTTTAGTATATTTTTTATAATATTTTTCTTTGAATTTGAATTAAAAGTTAAGACTAAAATTTCAGATGGAGAAATCCCTGCATTTAGCCATTCAAGGTATTTTTCGGCGATAAGTTTTGTATTATTTATGTCAGAATTTTTACTTAATATCATATTGTTTTTTATTTTATCATTATTATAATCTTGCGTAAATTTATTTTTTTAAATATGATATGAATATAGTTTTGTTTTCACATAACAAAAAGGAGAAAAAAATGGCATTATTAAGAAAAAGTACTGCAACATTAGCACAAGATGCTGATATTCAACAAGAAATTATTAACGCAGCAGGTTTAATCTACAATTATTTATCTGACAAAGGTGAAGTATCAATTTCTAAAATGAAAAAAGATTTAGACCTATATGGTAATTTTACTGAAATGGGCTTAGGTTGGTTATCAAGAGAAGACAAACTTGAATATACTAAGAAAATGAGATCTGTTTCTGTAAGATTAAAATAGTTTTAAATATAAATAATTAAAAGAGATTGTCCCTAAAAATACAGACAATCTCTTTTTAATTTTTTAAAAAGCGAAAGTAAAATATGAATATCAAAGAAGTTTCAACTTAATTCCCAACTTAGTTTTGCCTGATTTCCATCAGATAAACGGTCTTTAATCTTACTATCTTACTTTTTCAAATGGAATGAACCCTTAAATCCCGCTTACATTTATATAAAGTTTTTTTGTTATAGAAAATTGACTTTTTTAAATTTTTAGCTTTACAAAACTTAATAATATGTGTACAACTCTTTTATTCTAAGGGGTTTAGTTGAAATCTTAACTTGATAAATATGTTGTATGAAAGTATAATATTGAAATTGAGGAGTTGAAATAATATGCATAAAAATAGTTGCAATTGTTGTGATAATATACATGAAAAAAAAGATTTTATTGAAATCATTTTTTGTTTAATTATTTACACGAGTGCTTTCTTTGTGCACGATGTTCAAATAAAAGTTATATTATTCATTACTGCTTATATAATTTCCGGTGCTGAAATTATAATCAATTCTATTAAAAGTATAAAAAATGGTGTTACTTTTGATGAAAATTTTTTAATGAGTATAGCAACTATTGGGGCTATTGCAATTGGAGAATATCCAGAAGCAGTTATGGTCATGGTTCTGTATAGGATTGGAGATTATTTTCAAGATAGAGCTGTTGAAAACTCAAAACAATCTATAGCATCTCTTATGGATATAAGACCTGATTATGCTTTTGTAGAAACAGAGAACGGATTAAAAAAGGTATCTCCGGAAACAGTAAAAATAGGGGAAATCATTGTTATTAAATCCGGTGAAAAAATACCGTTAGATGGTGTTATCATTGAAGGTGAATCTTCTTTAGATACATCTGCGCTAACAGGGGAATCTGCTCCGAGATTTGTAAATGTAGGTGATAAAGCAATTAGCGGTTGTATAAATTTGGATGGAATTTTAAAAATTGAGGTTGAAAAAGAATATATAAATTCAACTGTTGCACATATTTTGGATTTGGCCGAAAATGCAGGTGCTAATAAAGCTAAAACTGAAAAGTATATTACAAAATTTGCAAGATATTATACTCCGATAGTTATCCTGTGTGCAATTTTGCTAACATTGATTCCTGTTTTAATATGGGGAAAATCGTTTAATGTTTGGTTTGGCAGAGCTTTAACATTCCTTGTTATATCTTGTCCTTGTGCTTTTGTTATTTCTGTTCCGCTAAGCTTTTTTGCGGGAATTGGAAAAGCTTCAAAACAAGGTATCTTAATCAAAGGTAGTAATTTTATTGAACAATTGTCAAAACCAAACGTTATTTTGTTCGATAAAACAGGTACTTTAACAAAAGGTGAATTTAGAGTAAGCCAAGTAATATGTGAAGAAGGTATTGAGCAGGAAGATTTATTATATTATGGAGCATGTGCAGAATATTATTCTACTCATCCTATTGCAAATGCTATAAAATATGCATGTAAAAAAGAAATTAACCCTGAAATAATTCATAATGTTGAAGGAAAAACAGGACGTGGAGTTAAAGCAGATATAGATGGTGAACATATAATTATTGGCAGTAAAAAAATGCTTGAAGAAAATGATGTATCTGCTCCTGATTATATTATGCCAGGGACAACTATATTTTTAGCTAAAAACGGTCAATATATCGGTCAAATCGTAATAACCGATATGATAAAAGACGAATCTTATGAAACCATTCAAAATCTGAAATCTAAAAAAATAAAAACTGTTATGCTTACAGGTGATACAGAAGTAATAGGAAGAACTGTTGCTAATTATTTGGGAGTAGATGAGGCGCATACCCAACTTTTACCGGAGGACAAGGTAAAAATTTTAGAACAAAGTAAAAATAGTGCTAAAAATGGCAGCGTAATGTTCGTGGGCGATGGCGTTAATGATGCACCTGTGTTAAGACAGGCAGATGTCGGTATTGCAATGGGCGCATTAGGTTCAGATGCCGCAATTGAAGCAGCTGACGTTGTTATAATGAATGATAATTTGAAAAAAATCTCCGAAGCAATTAATATTTCTAAAAACACTATGAAAATAGTTAATCAAAATATTGTTTTTGCAATAAGTATAAAACTTTTATTTTTGATAGGCGGTGCCTACGGTTTGGTAACTATGTGGGGTGCTGTTTTCGCTGATGTCGGGGTGACTTTGCTTGCTGTTATAAATTCACTTAGAGTTCTTAATATAAAGATATAATATTTGTAAAATAAAAAGCACCGACTTCACACGGTGCTTTAAATATCTCGCTTTTATTGATACTCGTCTCTAAATCTTTTCGAGGACTTTTAATGCTGCCTCGTCAGATAAACCTAAGCTTTTTGCAAAGTCAAATGCTTCTTCAAAGTCAGCCATAAAACCAGCTACTCTTGCTTCTTGACCTTCAGCTTTTTCTGCTTTTGCAGCTTTTACTTTGTAAGCTGTGTTTGTACCAGCCAAGAATGCAAATACATCATCTGCAGTGCATTGTTTTTCTGCCGGTTTGTTATCTCTAACTTCCGGTTGAGCCTTTTCTTCTTTTTTTACTTCTTCATGTCCTTGTGCTTTATTTAATGCTGCTGCGTTTTGTGCGAATAAGTTAAGTCTGTTAAGTTCCATTTTAAATTCTCCTATAAATTTTCTTGTAATCATGTTTACGGCAGGTTTTCGGCAAACTTTAGATTTTTGAAAAAGATTGTTACAAAACTTTACAACAGTATTAGAAATATGTTATATAGTATGTTATGGCACAGAAAAAAATACTTATTATATCATTAGGAAATATTGCTAATACTGTTTATACTCTGCCTTTAGCATGTGTTTTAAAAGATAACGGTTACAGAGTTGATTATGTTGTATCAGAAAAAGGGTTTAGTGTGATTAACAAAAACCCTAAAGTTGACAGGGTATTTTTGATGTCTATGGAAAGATGGACAGGTAAATGGCTCAGTCCTGATACGTGGGAAGCTTTTTTTAAACAAATTGAACGTGTTAAACTTGTTGATTATGATATTGTTATTGACTGTCAGCAAGATATTAGAAGTTTACTGACATTTGCTATGTGCAACGGAAGAAGAAAACTTACGTTTTCTGACGCAAAAAGTTTTTCTTCTATTGGCGGGAACGAAATAATTAATCCTTCTACGGCTGATGAAAGCCAAAATATGGTTAAAAAATACCTTCATTTCTTAAAGGTTTTAAAATTAGAATATAATAGTATAACTTTTCCTATGCCGGAAATTGATTATACATATACATTAATACATAACAAAACATTTGAAAAACTTGATAAGACAAAGAAAAATCTTGTTATTTGTGCGGGTTCAAGAAATGAAAATAAAAGATGGTCTGTATCAAATTGGAAATCATTAATAGATAAAATAAATAGTAAATATAATTTAATATTTACCGGAAGCATTTTAGACAAACCTTTCATAAAAGAAATTGGTGGAGAAGCATATATTAATCTATGTGGTGATACGAGAATAGAAAGTTTTATTGATGTTTTAAAACGCGCAGATATAGTAATAACGAGTGATACAGAAGCATCTGCTCTTGCTTGGGCTGTTCAAAATCCAAAAATTATTACGATATTTACTTGTACAAGTCCTGAAAAATATAGTCCTTTTGATGATGAAAACAAAGACAAATATAAAGCATTATATGGCAAAATTGAGTGCCAACCATGTGATTCAGACATTTGTCTGGCTGATGAAGCACCTTGTCGTAAATTCCCGACTGTTGATGATGTCATGAGAGCTTTGCAGGATTGGGATAAAGTTTAAAAAAAGTATTGGGGTATATGTATTGATATGTTCATATAATAATTAACTGTATAAAAAATCATATTTTATGTATTACTTTATTTACAAAACTTATATAGGTATGTACAATTAAATCTTTCCATGTTATACTTAATTATATTAAAAAATAATCAATAGGGTTTTTATATCCTTTTTAACATATTTACATTTAAAATATATCATTGTCTTTTAAAAAAATCAAGTATTATTTTTATGTATTATTAATTTGTTAAAAATTTATAACATTTATTTTAAAAAATCATCCAATTGTACTACAAATAAATTTAATATATACACCTTTTTTGATACAAGGTGTGTATCTTTTACTTATCTTAACATTTCTTAATAGTGTTACTATGACAGGCTTTCAAGAGGTCACCGAGTTTAAAAATATGCATTAGGGGTTGATTTTAAATCTTTTTGAGTTAACATAAAGATATAAATTTTCCGTTGAATTCAAATCGGACAGAGTAGTTAACTGAAAGAAGCGAATTTTTTGCGGAGTGCAATGTACAAACTAAGAGGATTTAGATGATTAGAAAACTAGCGATGTTCACTGTATTAGTGATACTATTGGCTATGAGAGTCGAAGCATCAGAAATACCCGTAAATCACGTAAAAGACACAATTGTGAAACACTCAGTTGAAATGGGTGTAGATCCTGCGCTTGCTCTTTCTCTTGCAAAAGCCGAATCAGGTTATAGTCACGCAACAAAGAGTCCATATGGTGCAGTTGGTGTATTTCAACTTATGCCGTCAACGGCAAAAAAAATGGGTGTAAACCCTTATCATCTTGATGGAAACATCAAAGGTGGTTTAATGTACTACAAGATGTTATACAAAATGTTTGGCTCTACAGAGCTTGCCCTTGCAGCATATCATACAGGACCTGCCTATGTTATTAAACATAAACAGCCGGCTCCTTGCTCAAAAAGATATGTTGCAGCGATTATGTCAGAATATTACAAATTAAAGGCACATACTGATCCATCAGTAATTAGACATAATGCTAAAATAAAAGCTCAAAAACAGGCTGAGGCAAAAGCAAAAGCTAAAGCTGCTGCAGAAGCTAAAGCTAAGGCACAGCAACAAGCACAGCAACAAGCACAACACGATGATCGTATTGAGCATTCTGCTATGACTGTTGCACCCGATAAATCGGTTTAAACTACATGTTTTTAAGAGTCGGACATTTCGTCCGACTCTTTTTTGTTGTGTACTATTCGTTTTGGTTGATGTAAAATAGTTTTATAATTACATATATAAGGAATTTATTATGCTAAAAGGAAATGAGATTAGAGATTTATATTTGAATTATTTTAAAGATAAACGTCAGCATACTGTGGTAGAAAGTTCAAGTTTAGTTCCGGATAATCCTACAGTTTTGTTGACAACTGCAGGCATGCTTCAATTTTTACCAATATTTTTAGGTATTCAGCCATGCCCATATGAACCGGCTCGTGCCACTTCTTGTCAAAAATGTGCAAGAGCGGGCGGAAAAGATTCTGATATTGAAAATGTTGGAAGAACCCCTCGCCACCATACTTTCTTTGAAATGTTAGGTAATTTTTCTTTTGGCGATTATTATAAAAAAGAAATTATTCCTTGGGCTTGGGAATTTGTAACAGAAGTTTTAAAGCTAGATAAAGATAGACTTTGGATAACAATTTTTGAAACCGACGACGAAGCATACGACATCTGGAGAAGTATAGGTGTTCCAGCAGAACGTATTAAAAGAAAAGGTAAAAAAGATAATTTTTGGGGACCTCCGGGAGCATCAGGCTCATGCGGGCCTTGTTCCGAAATCCATTATGATTTAGGTGAAGAATACAAATGTAATCATCCAAATTGTGGGATTGATACTTGTGAATGTGACCGTTGGGTTGAAATTTGGAATCTTGTATTTACAGAGTTGTATCAAGACGAAGAAGGAAACCAATCTCCACTTGAAAAGAAAAATGTTGATACAGGCATGGGGCTAGAACGTATCACCATGGTTTGCCAAGGTGTTGCTTCAACATTTGAAACTGACCTTTTACGACCTATTTTAGATAAAGTATCTGAAATGAGCGGAGTTCCTTATAAACAATCAGAAAAAACAGATGTTTCTCTTCGAATCATAACTGATCATGCAAGATGCGTATCTTTCTTAATCTCAGACGGTGTTATTCCGGGGAATGAAGGTAGAAGTTATGTATTAAGGATGATTTTAAGACGTGCTTTAAGACATGGAAAAATCTTGGGTATGGAACTTCCTTTCTTACACAAATTGGTTGATGTTGTTGTAGAAAACTATGGCAAAGCTTATCCTGAACTTGTTGAAAACAGGGGTAAAATAATAGATACAATAAAGAAAGAAGAAGAAAGATTTAATAAAACTCTTGACAGAGGTTATAAAATGCTCGAAGAATTCATCAATAACAAAAAAGATATTGATGGCGAAAGTGCATTTAAACTATACGACACATACGGTTTCCCATTTGAACTTACAAAAGAAATTGCAGAAGAAAATGGACTGGGGATAAATGAAGAAGGTTATCGTGCCGCTATGCAAGAGCAGAAAGAGCGTGCCAAAGCAGCGACTGCTAAAATCTCTGTAACAGGCGACATGAAATATGCAAAAATGGAAGAACAAGTTGGTTCAACCGAGTTTGTAGGATATACTGAAACCGAATGTTCAGCAAAAATATTAGGCACAATAGAAGGCGAAGGATTTGTCGATGTTGTATTAAACAAAACTCCATTTTATGCCGAATGTGGTGGGCAAGTTGGCGATAGCGGTATTATAGAAAATGATAGTCTTAAACTTGAAGTATTGACTACATTTAAAGTAAATGAACTCTATGTTCACCGTTGTACATTATTAAATGGTGATATAGAAGGGGTAAATGGTACAGAAGTAATAGCAAAAATTAATAAAGAAAGACGTGAAGAAATCAGATTACACCACACATCAGCTCACTTGTTACAAGCAGGTTTGATTAAAGTTGTCGGTAATGAAGTTAAACAGGCAGGTTCTCAGGTTGAAGAAAACCGTATGAGATTTGACTTTACTTTCTCAAGAGCTATGACTCCTGACGAAATTAAAAAGACAGAAAAACTTATCAACGGTTGGATAAAACAAGGTATTGAAGTGCATACAGATGTTATGTCTATTGAAGAAGCAAATCAGACAGGTGCAACTGCATTATTTGGTGAAAAATATGGCGATACTGTAAGGGTTGTTTCAATCGGACAAGGCGATAAATGTATCTCTAAAGAATTTTGTGCAGGTACTCACGCACGAAATACTGCTGATTTGCGATTGTTCAAGATAGTTTCTGAAGGTGCAATTGCTGCAGGAACAAGAAGAATTGAAGTTGTTATCGGTGATGCGGCTCTTGACTATTTGAATTCAAAAGCTGAAGAAATAGACAAATTGGCAGCTCGTTTCAAAGTACATTTTGATGAAGTTTCTGAAAGAGTTGAAAAATTATCTGATGAAAACAGAGATTTACAAAAGCAAATAGTTGAATTAAAAAGTGCAAATGCCCGTGCCAAGTTTGATACTTTCTTATCAAAAGCTCAAGGGGTAGAGGTAAACGGAGTAAATGGTAAGTTATTTATTTCTAAGATTGAGCAGATGGATAATGACAGTATTAAAGCAGGAGTTGAATTTTTATCAAGTAAATTAGGCGAAAGCATTATTATCCTTGTATCTCCAAGAATGGTGCTTGTAAAAGTATCTGATGAATTTGTAAAAGCAGGTGTGAATGCAGGCAAATTTGTCGGAGAAATAGCTAAAGCATCAGGTGCAAACGGCGGCGGCCGTCCTAATTTTGCTCAAGGCGGTATTAAAGATATTTCTAAAGTTGATGAAATTTTGCTTAAAATAGAAGCTGATATAAAAGGATAATATCGGTTTTAAATAATTAATTCTCCTCTACCATCCTATAGTAGAGGAGAATATTTGATGAAATAGGATGAACTGTCCACCGATTTTTCATTCACATTGTCACTGAGTAAGCATTTACTACTTATAATATTATTTATACGTTAATTTTTGTGAATATTTATTGTAAGATTAGGCAATTTTTCATTTTATATACCTTTTACATGATAGAAGGTAGTGTAATGTTAATATCATCATTTATTCCACAATTAAATAATACGGCTATAAATACCAGACAAAATCAATCTTTGCCTGTGCGTAATTATTCAAATTTAGCACCTTTGAAACAAGATACCGTTTCCTTTGGTGCTACGGTTAAAAAGAAACAACCGAATGCACATGGAATAAATTTAATTACAGCAAAAAAACTATGTGAAGAAGCAAAAGATTCAAATAAATATCTAAACTGGCAATTGAACAAAATTTTAGGCGATATGGTTAGACCGGAATCCGGACAAGGCTCATTTTCTAAACCAATTGAAGCAATAAGATGCCGTTTAAAAGATCCAAAATCTGTTGTTGAAAAATCAGCAACTCGTAAATGGTATAGCGCAGATGAAGTTAAACAAAAAATGACAGATATTGCAGGAGCAAGAATTGTTATGGCAGACACTTCTGTGGAAGCTGTTGACAGTGTTCTTGAACGTTTAACCGAAGCAGTTAAAAATAATCAATTAAGAATTTTAGAAATAGAAAACTATAGACCTGAACCTGAAGTTGATAAATTCGACAATATAATCAAAAAATATGATTATTCATCGACAAAAGCTTTAAAAGACTTAAAACAAGCATGTGACAACCAAGGCAAAGTTATAAAGAAAACGGATGAAGATATGCCATCAGGTTATATGGCAATTCACATGTTAGTACAATTACCTAACGGATTTACAGGTGAAATCCAATTAATGGGCGTTGATGTTGAAAGATTTAAAGATGTAGAAGATATTTGTTTCAAAATTAAAAACGGCAAACACGTTGATAAAAAATATGCACCGTTAGAAAAAATGTTAAAACCTTTAACTAACGATGATGATGAGATTTTACAAAGCGGATATCAAGAATACACAAGAAGAGCATATATGGCTCAGCGCGATATAGAAGTCGTTAAGCATCGTGGCAAAAAGACTCCTGAGTTTCTTCATATTCCTGAAGATCTGGACTATATCCCGCAAAAATTAGATTTCAATAATATTGCAAAAGAAATACAAAATTGCGATTTAATTGCGAAACTTAACGCAGAATAGATAGAAATTTCTGATCAATCGGAGTATTATCGGAGTTTAATTTTCCCAGCGGAATATCTTTGTTTTTACCGTGATAATCACTTCCTCCGGTTATGTATAGATTATTTTCTTTAGCGGTTTTTACCAAAAACTCTATTTCTTCATGAGTATATCTGGAATAATAACACTCTAACCCTTGTATGCCAAGATTTATCATCGTACTCAATTTTTGTAAAAAATCAGATTGGGATATATGTTTTTCTCCTTCTCCGCCTAGGGGATGTGCCCAAACAGGAACCCCTCCTGCACATTTTATTGCGTCAATTGCTTCTTTTCCGTCAAATCTTGTGTCACCTGCTTTACAACCATCGAGATATTTTTTCATTGCGGATAGATTATTATCAGATAACCCTCTGTTCACAAGAATATTTGCAAGATGAGTTTTGACAACACTTTCTCTGGAATATAACCACTCTTTTTCTTTTGGAGTAAGTTCAATATTCCAAACTTCTTTTAAATATTTTATTCTTGTTTCCAATTTTATTTTTCTTAGAACTTTACCTTTTGATATCAAATTTATCAGAGCTTCGCTATCAGGATTAATATAATATCCTAAAATATGACATTTTATATTTTCCGCAAGACAAGTTAACTCTATCCCTTTAATAAAATCAATATCCTTTGGCAGCAATTTTGCTATTTCATATATTCCGCGAGTTGTATCGTGATCTGTTAATGCAACAGCATTTAAACCTGAAGATATTATTTTATCTGCCAAAATTTGAATGCTATCACTTCCATCTGAATAATCACTATGTATATGTAAATCAGCTACCATAATACATATATTTTATTACAAACAATCTGTCTACATAATTAAAAAATAGTTAATTTTTAAGAATATAGTGAAATTTTATATTATAGTATTATTAGGAGAATACTATGCAATACAAAGATTATTATGAAATATTAGGTGTAAAACGAGATGCAAGTGCAAATGAAATAAAATCTGCATACAGAAAACTTGCACGAAAATATCATCCGGATGTTAATAAAACAGCAGAAGCAGAAACAAAATTTAAAGATATAAATGAAGCCTATGAAGTATTAGGTGATGATGCAAAACGTAAAAGATATGACAGCTTAGGTTCAAATTGGCAAGGTGGTGCTGAATATACACCTCCTCCAGGATTTGAAAACTTTAGTTTTAATTTCAATCAAGCAGGTGGTCAAAGTTTCAATTTTAATCAAGGAGCAGGAGGTTTTTCTGACTTTTTCAGCTCGTTATTTGGCGACTTTATGACAGGCGGACAATCCTTCTCAAGAGGTGGTACTCAAGGCGGATTTAATAATTTTGATTTTGGACAAACAAAAACTTCTAATGCACACCAACGTTCCAATAAAGCAGAAAATTTAGATATAACAAAAACTCTTAATATTTCCGCAAAAGAACTCTTTGAAAATAAACCTGTAACAGTTAAATTCTCTAATATGGAAAAATGTACTCAATGTCCTCCGGGAGGATTTTGTTCACATTGCGGCGGAACAGGATTTGTTAATAATTCATCCTCTGCAAAAATAAAATTACCTAAAAATGCTGTAGAAGGACAAAAAATAAAATTAAAAGGTAAAGGCAAATCTGATGCTTATGGCAGAAAAGGAGATTTATACCTTGTTATTCATATTCAAGATAAAGAATATGAAATTGATGGCACAACATTAACAAAAGAACTTGAAATTACACCATACGAAGCAGTATTAGGCACAAACAAAGAGCTTCAAACATTGCATGGGAAAATTAATATAAAAGTTCCTAAAATGGTTTCTACAGGACAAGCACTCAGATTAAAAGAACTGGGGTTACCTGACAAAAATGGAAAATATGGTGATTTAAAAGTCAAAATGAAAATAATTATTCCAAAAAATTTAACAGATAAAGAAATTGAACTATACAAAAAATTATCAGAAATAAGAAAATAAAAATAATATTTATTTTAATTTTAATTTCTTTAATAATCAATAATAATGTACCAAAACAGATGTTTACAATTCGCAACAAATGTTTGATTACAAAGCAAAAAAATTAAAAAACATGTTTTTTAATAAATAGGTACCAGAAATGAACTTATTTATTAACAAGCTTTTATCAAACATACCCGTGACACCGCTTCCGATGTTGTCGAAAAGTAGTTATTCCTACTCTACAGCATTGCAGGGACCGGATAAAGATACTTTTCAAAAAACAAAAGCACCATCTGAAATATGTTTTACGGGAAGACGAGGAAACGGCTCTACTAAAAAAGGTGACGTTCTAAAAGAGTTGGATAATATAACATGTCCGTACAGTGGAATTAAAATGATACCGTCTAAAAATATGGATAGAATTGAAGCCCGCTTAGCTAAATGCGCTAATATCCACGAAAGAATGAACGTATTAGAAGTATATAGACCTTGTATGCAAAACTTGGAGAAAGAAGTTTTTCAAGTATTAAAAGGATATGAAATAAACAATCCTAACGGTTCGATAAATGAATGTTTGCAAGTATTAAAACCGGAATGTTTAACAGAATTAAGATTAGATCAATTCAAAGTTTTAGATGATGTTGATAAAATATCTAATAAACTTGATTCAAAAACTGCTTATAAAATAAGAAAAGCAACAACAGATGCCAGAACAAAAATTATAGAAGATAAACAAGATCAAATATTTAAACGTAAAGACTTATTGGCAAATATTCACGACATAACAAAAGACCACCCGCGGCAAGATGTTGTTGCAGAAATGTGGGCGACAGCTGATAATTTACCGAAATCAACGAATGATTTTAATGCGTTTGTAGTTAAGTATGCAAATCGTACTCCGCAAGAAATTGCTGCAAGATTATTAAGACCATCAGTTGCATCTATTGAGCACATTAGACCTGCAAATCCTAATTCTTCAAAAATAGAAGCCGGTGCTAATGATTTATCCAATTTTATGCTTGCCTCAAGAGATTGGAACTCCGGAAGGGGCAACACTCCACTGCCACAATTCATCAAAGAACATCCTAATGTCCCTAAATATACTCAAAGGTATATAAACGATATTATAAAAGCTATCCATAAAGGATTATTGGAAGATTGTGACTGGTACCCTTACGTTATCAAAGAACGTTTGTATAATGAATCAGATGGTATGATTGATTTGAATTTAGAGAACTACAAAAAAACTAAAGAAGAAGCATTTAAACATGTTCCTGATGATATACTGGAAACATATAATGAATTAGCTGAAAAGAATAGTGTAATACGAGAAATGAATTTATCTCACGCATAAAAAAATAAGGTACAAATGCACCTTATTTTTTTGTAATAATTTATTTAGAAACTACGCTTCAGCACCTTCTTTTTGGCGATTGATTAGGTCTTGAATTTTACCAATAATTTCATCACCTTTTTCTTGCATATCAGAAACAATAGAATCTGCTTTTTCCTGAATATCACGAACGGTTTTTTCAGTTTTTCCTGCTACATCTTTAGCCATATCACCAATTTTTTCTCTTGTTTCTTCGCCTGATTGAGGAGCCAATAAAACCCCTGCTATAGCACCAATTGCTGCACCAATTGCAACACCTGTAAAAAATTTTCCTACTGACATATTAAATTCTCCTTTACTTTACATTTTATTTTATTAAGATTTTTTCTTTTTTTCATTAGCCAATCAGATATGTAATGGTTATTTTTTTATAATTATAGATTTAAAACCGGCACACAGACCTTTAAAAACTTCTTTTAAAACGTATCCTGAAATTTCAGAAGCTTTTGCGGCGGTATTAATAACCACTTTCGAAACTCTATCATAAATTTCTTTAGCCTTACTAACTTTTTCATCAGTTGTTTGTACCAATTTATTCACTGTAACAACTGTTTCAGACACATTTTTCATAATAGGCTCTAATTCTGTTTTAACTATATCCGCAGATTTATTCAATGACATTGTTAATCTCGATAAATCAAATAACAGTTTAACAATAAATATACCAACAACAATTAAAAATCCTGCTGAAGTCCAAGCTAAAAAAGTTAAACTTTGAGATAATTCTGTTTCCATTATTTAATCCTTCTATTTTTACTATACGTGATATGCTTGACCTTCAAGCTCTTTTGCCCTTTGCATTTTTTTAGATTTTAACATGTTATTAAATTTTTTATATTGCCTTTCCAGTTTATATCTGAGAAGATCAATAGATTCAAATGCTTTTTTCTTTGCATCTTGAATAGATGGTGAATGTTTTTCTGCCAATTCACACACAGCATTTTTCAATTTTTCTCTTGATTCTTCACCTGATTTAGGTGCTAATAATACACCTGCGATTATACCGCCGACTACACCTGCGATTAATCCTACGCCAAAACCGATTGATGTTTTTTCTTTGCACATAATTTTTACCTCTTTATAAGTTCGTTTATTATAACATATTTTATATTTTTAACAACTTTTTTGTTACCCCAATTCCTGTTTTTAAGCCCAGCAATATCTTTTTGTACTTTGGTTTAAAAAATAAAAGAATTGTACCTTGTAACATTTCGTTCAAAATTCTTAGAAGAAAATTAAGTTTAGTTTTTTCGATTTTTCTCAAAATGATTGGGAAAATGTCATTTATTCCTTGAGTTATTTCTACAATTGCACCCATGCGCCATTTTAACTTGACATGCCTTTTGTTAATTTGCTCTGTCAATACACAAACTTTTTTATCAGCTTTAAGTAAAAAAGTGACTATATTAACGAGTATTACTATTTGTGCAATAAATACTATTGTAGTGAAAAAAATCATCATGTTGTTATTTTAATATTTGTTTTTTGTACTATTATAAATAGTATATTGTATTTTTTTAATAAAGAAAATACGCAGGGAGTATTATTTTTTATGAATTTAATAATCAAATTAGTTAGATTTTATATTTTATTGTTAATAGCGAGATTGATAAAAATAGCTATAAATATGAGAGGACAATCATCCGGAACTTCTTTTATTGGCATGATTATGTTAAAAATCTCCCCTAATTTCCTAAGATATACCTCTAATTATTTTAAAAAAGAAAAAATTGCTGTAACCGGAACTAATGGAAAAACCACAACTGCGGGAATATTATCTCATATTTTAGAGGAGCAAAAAAACTCTGTAATTCACAACGAAAAAGGTGCAAACATGCTATCCGGTATTGCAAATACTATGGCATTATCTATTTATCCTTTTAAACGTTTTGACTATGCGGTTTTAGAATCTGATGAAGCTTATTTATCTAAACTTTACGATTATATTGAAACAGAATATCTAATAGTCACTAATTTATTTAGAGATCAATTAGACAGATACGGTGAATTAAATACTACTGCTAAAAAAATACAAGAAGCAATTGACAAAAATCCTAATTTAAAACTGGTTTTGAATGCTGATGATCCGATTGTTGTTAATTTTAGAACAAAATCAGACACAAAGCCGATATATTTTGGATTTGAAAACATAGAGTTTATGGATAAAAATATTGATTCAAAAGCACCTATGGAATTATTTAATTGTTCTAATTGCGGAGAGGTTTTAAAATATTCAAAAAGATTTTATGCACAACAAGGTCATTATTATTGTGATTGTGGGTACAAAAGACCTGTTTGCGATTATACAGCCAATGCAAAAATATACAAAAATTACTCAATAATCAACATCACTCACGGGGAAAAAGAGTATGAATTTAAGACATATTTAGCGGGTGTATACAACGCATACAACGTTTTGGCTGCTGTAACAACAGTTTTAGAATTAGGATATGAAGATATTCAAGATGCGCTATACAACTATAAATCTGTTTTTGGCAGAAGCGAAACAAAAATGTTAAAAGGTCATAAAACCTTAATACAATTAATAAAAAATCCGACAGGAGCAAGTGAAGTTCTAAAAACAGTTGATTTAGAAAATGACATTTTAATTGTTATAAATGATAATTATGCGGATGGACGAGATGTATCATGGCTATGGGATGCAGATTTCGAACTGTTAAAAGACAGTAAAAAAAGAATAATAACCTCCGGTTCAAGGGCATATGATATGGCAACAAGACTAAAATATGCAGGGGTAGAAGATGTAAAAGTTATCCCTAATATTCACACAGCCATTCATACAATAACTCGTGAAGCTGATGGAGATATAACAATTTTACCGACATATACAGCACTTTTAGAAATAAATAAAATAAAGAAATAATGTAAATAAAAAAATAGTTTAATATCACTATTTTTTTGTAATGACTATTGATACTTTTGTAGTATTTGTGTTATTATAAACCTATATGCATATAAATAGGAGAGAGTAATGTTCGAACGTTTTACAGAAAAAGCTATAAAAGTCATAATGCTTGCTCAGGAAGAAGCTCGCAGACTTGGTCATAACTTTGTAGGCACAGAGCAGGTTCTTTTAGGTTTAATCGGTGAGGGAACAGGTGTAGCCGCTAAGACTCTAAAATCTATGGGTGTTAACTTAAAAGATGCTCGTGTGGAAGTTGAAAAAATTATTGGTAGAGGCTCAGGTTTTGTTGCCGTAGAAATTCCGTTCACCCCTAGAGCAAAAAGAGTTTTGGAATTGTCTTGGGATGAAGCAAGACAGTTAGGTCATAACTATATAGGTACCGAACACTTGTTATTAGGACTTATTAGAGAAGGTGAAGGTGTAGCTGCAAGAGTTTTAGAAAATCTTGGAGTTGATTTGAATAAGATCAGAACTAATGTCGTTAAGATGCTTGGAGAATCTAAATCTACAGCAAGCGCAGGAAGCAGCAGCTCAAGCGGTTCTTCATCATCTTCATCAAGTTCTTCAAAGGTTAAAACACCTAGTCTTGATGAATATGGTACTGATTTAACACTTGCCGCTTCTGAACAAAGATTAGACCCTGTTGTTGGTCGTGACAAGGAAATCGAAAGAGTTATTCAAATCTTGGCAAGAAGAACTAAGAACAATCCTGTTCTTTTAGGTGAACCGGGGGTTGGTAAAACCGCTGTTGCGGAAGGTCTTGCTACAAGAATTGTTAATGGTGAAGTTCCAGACATTTTAGACGGTAAAAAAGTTATTCAATTAGATATGGGACTTTTGATTGCAGGTACTAAATACAGAGGTGAGTTTGAAGAACGTCTAAAGAAAATTATGGACGAAATCAGACAATCAGGAAATGTTATTCTTGTAATCGATGAAATGCATACCCTTATCGGGGCTGGTGCGGCAGAAGGCGCTATTGATGCGGCAAATATTCTTAAACCTGCACTTTCCAGAGGAGAAATTCAAGTTATTGGTGCAACAACTTTAGATGAATATAGAAAATATATTGAAAAAGATTCTGCACTCGAAAGACGTTTCCAATCTGTTATTATTGATGAACCTACAATCGATGAAACTATTGAAATCATTAGAGGTTTGAAGTTCAAATATGAAGAACACCACGAATTAATTATCTCTGATGAAGCTGTAGTTGCTGCAACAAAATTATCATCAAAGTATGTAACAGACAGATTCTTACCTGATAAAGCGATTGATGTTCTTGATGAAGCAAGTTCAAAAGTTAGATTGAAAGTTAGTTCGCTTTGCCCTGAAGGTAGGAAACTTGATAAACAATTAAGAGAGATTATTAAAGAAAAAGAAGAAGCGATTAGAAATCAAGATTTTGAAAAAGCATCTTCACTTCGTGATGACGAAGCAAATATGAAAGAGAAAATCAGAGAAGTAACCGAACAATGGAAGAAAGATAACGAAGCAAATAAGCCTGTTGTCACAGAAGAAGATGTTGCAGAAGTTATCTCCGTTATGACAGGTGTTCCTGTTACTAAGTTGACTGAAGGTGAAAGTGAAAGACTTCTACATTTAGAAGACACCCTTCACGCTCGTGTAATTGGTCAATCTGATGCGGTTACTGCTATTTCAAAAGCAATCAGACGTGCAAGAGTTGGTTTAAAAGCACCAAACAGACCTATAGGTAGTTTTATTTTCTCAGGTCCTACAGGTGTTGGTAAAACTGAGTTAGCAAAAGCTTTGGCTGAAGCAATGTTTGGTTCTGAAGATAATATGGTTCGTGTCGATATGTCCGAATTTATGGAAAAACATTCAACTGCCAAATTGATTGGTTCTCCTCCGGGATATGTCGGATATGATGACGGCGGTCACTTATCTGAAATCATTAGAAAGAAACCTTATTCAGTTATTCTGTTTGACGAAATTGAAAAAGCACACCCTGATATTTTCAATATCATGTTGCAAATTCTTGATGACGGTCGTTTAACTGATGCTAAAGGCAGACACGTTAACTTTAAGAATACTGTTATTATTATGACATCTAATGTTGGTGCCAGCATGATAACTACTCAAGGTAAGCTTGGATTTACGACTGCTGAAAATGCAAGCAAGGATAAATATGAAAAGCTTAAGGATACAGTTAATGAGGAATTGAAAAAGGCATTCAGACCGGAATTCCTTAACCGTATCGACGACATCATTGTATTTAACCACTTACAAAAAGAAGAAATCCGTCAAATCGTTGACTTGATGATGAAAGACTTGTTCAAGAGATTGTCTGAAAGAGAACTTTCTATCGAAGTTACTGATGAAGTTAAAGATTTCTTGGCAAAAGACGGTTATTCAGAAGCATATGGTGCAAGACCTTTGAGAAGATTAATTCAACGTAAGATTGAAGATCAACTTGCAGAAGAAATCTTGACTAATGCGTATGAACCGGGTGATGTTATTATGCTTAAGCTTAAAGATGAAAAGATTGTCTTTGAAAAGAAATCCGGAGCAGGAAAAGTTGAAGCAGATAAAAAAGCTGAAGAAAAAGAAGAAAAATCTGCAGACGCAGAATAAATTATAAGAACATAATAAAAAGCGGTACAACATTGTACCGCTTTTTTATGTTTATTATGCTAAATAATCTAATATAGCTCCACCTATTTCTTCATTCGGATCAAAAGGCGGTTTGGGGTCTATTGGGTTGATGGTGTTTTTTATTAGCATAGAAACTAATGGCCCGAATGCATCAGGAACTTTTGTTTTTCTGTATACTCCCGCAAGAAAAGTTTGAATATTTGGAGAGCGGGTATCATTGAACCTTGAAAATGCCGGATACATTTTATCTACACCTTGAACGCCATTTTCTATCATTCTATCTGAGATGTATAATGCTTCGCATATTTCTGCTTCATCGTTGGATTTTTTAAGTGTATCGTATAGAATAGGAAGTGCTTCCTCTTTCTTGCTCAAATAATACAGTACTTTTACCCCATCAAAACGACAATGGTTAGTACTGTTATTCGGCATTTGAACATTTACGCTTAAATTATCCATCTTAACCTTTCTTTTAATTATGAATATACGTACGGCGCACCATTTTTAATTTCATTTAAAATATTGTCCGCAACAATTTTTAATTCTTCTTTAGGTTTTCCGTCTTTTTTCTGACGATAAAATTCATCACACAACGGTTGAATTGAAGAATCTTTTTTAGATTTGAAATTTCTTAATTCTGTCGCAACTAATCTTTTTTGTAAATTCAATTCTGTTTGTGCATTATATTTTTTTACTTGAACATCCTTAATTGCATCTACTGCTAATTGTCCAATGTACCCGAATGCTGTTGCCCCTGTTATTCCTAAAAATAAATTTTTGAACTGCTTATTATCAGAATCAATTAGCCAATTATAGAAAAATGCTTTATAATCTGACACGTGAGAATAAAAAGTATTTCTGTCTTGACCTGAGCCGCCAAGCGCTCTATCTGCTTTTTCGGTTGATTTGTTAATATTAAACAGATTTTCTTCTACAAATTTTTCCTTTTCTTCTTGAGAATTCCATTTCATTTTTTCCGCAATTGATTTTACAAAATCTTCATCTGCAGATATATCAACAAATAAATTTTTGATTTTTTCTCTATCTAAGTTGTTTGCATTATTAAAGCTTTCTTCTCCCATTTCTTCCACTGATCTCTTTTGAGTATTTTCTGCAATCTCGGTTATAACTTCTTTAACTCTATTAAGACCTCGTTTCATTTCATTGTTTCCTGCTCTCAAATTTTTCATAGATTTATACCCTAAACCTGTTATGGCAAGAGTAGAAATTGCCCCAAGAGCCAAATATCCTAAATTTTTCAAAAATTCGTGACCTTTTTTAGGAGAATCTGTCGGAGGATATTTTTTTACATTATTTACCTCTACATTTACCCCTTCGTTTACCCCTTTATTTACCCCTTTATTTTTGAAGCTTATCTGATGGCTGCTAAAATTGTTTTTAGAAGCTTCTGGGGTTTCAGGCATTAATGCCCCGTTAAATTCTTTTGCTTTTTCGGATAGCATATTTCGTATAATCTGCATTTTGCCGGAGAAAGATTGTGTTTCTACACTAATCAAATTTTCTTGTAAATCTTTATGGATGTCAGCTTCTTTTTTCTTAATCCAAACATCTCTAAATCCTTCACAGAACGTTTTTCCCATAAAGGCCATAGAGCTTAATACAGCAAGTCCCGATGCTGCCATAACTGTTTTTTTATTAGGATTCGCTACTAATCTATATATAGCTTGGTCCATTTCTTTGTTTATACAAACATTTCTTGTTAAAGAAGGTAGTTTTTTTGCTAAATCAACATCAATAGCATCTTTAGCAGACTTTGCAATAAGAGCGGTTATACCTGTTAAAACTCCCATAAACCCAACGGTTGCAGCGGCTATTGGCAGTAAACCTTTTTCTTTTTTTGTGTTTTTTTCATATAATTTTTCAGGTAACTCTACAGTATCTGCTATCATTAGAGAATTATACGATTCATTTAATGGTAAATTTGAATTTATTAAAACACCTTCCTTTACGGAATCTGCGACTTTTTTTTGTGTTTGAGTCAAATTCCTTTTTATCCTTTGACTTTCTAAATCATTATTTATTAACATTTTCTATTTCCTTTCGGATATTTTCATCTTTGAGTTTGTCCGATATTTTTTCAAGTAATCCTTTTAATTTATTGAGTTGTTTTTCAAAAGCAACCATTACTTCATTGTCGTCTTCTTCGTTATCTGTTGAGAATATTTCAAATATAGATTTTAATTTTTTTGTGATTTTTTTAGCTAAATCAGAAACTTTTTTATTAATGGCAGCTTTTAATTCACCAAAGACAGCCGCCAGTTTATCAGAGATATCGGCCAGTTTTCCGGTTATTTGCGCAAGTGTATTAAGCACATTAGCAGGCATGTTCTTTAATGCGTTAACAACAGGAAGTACAAGTTTTTGAGCAATAAAAGCAACAGGTTTTGTAAGTATATTTTGACTCATTGTTTGAATAAATTGGTTAAGTCTTTCTGATGCTTTTGTCATATTGGCTTCAAATTGAGCTATGTTTTGTAGATGTTTTTGAAAATCGGATTCACGAGCTTGTTTTGCTTGTTGTAAGGATTTTAGAAATGCACCAATTGCCGCGCATTCATTCCAGCTCATTTCTCCGGGTTTTGCGGAAAAATCGGCAGTTTGAACTTTAGAGCCGCCGCCCATATTGGAGCATATAGGGCAAGCCCCCGGTGATAGTCCGTGCGGACATGTTCCCGTACGAACGGAATTCATTGATGATGATACACCAACACTCATTCTTTTACCTTCCTGTGATATTTTGGACAATGTTTTGTGTCGAAACATTGTTAAATTAGAGCATTCCGGCTTTTACGGCTGCGACACAGCTGGAGATATTCACTCCATTTCCTCTTTTTTAATTTTATTAAATAAAAGTTTTCGGTCAATCTTTTGTAACGAGAGTTTTACAGCAAAGACCGTTTATTTTTCTAATTACTGCACTTTTTAAATAAATTATAGATAATAACTAAAAAACTAAATGAATAGACAAGTCTGAATAATTCATTTCCTCTCCTACCCTTTAGTAAAAAGAAGTAATAGTTTTCGAAATATAATATTTATTTCAACATAAAAAATAAAGGGAACATTTCTGTTCCCAATAAATGGAGTTTAACTAACACTAACTTAATTTTTGAATAAATAGTGAATTGCAAATAGTGAATAGACACACATAATCTATTCAAGAAGCTATCGCAATCCGCTATCCTTATGAAGAAACAAGTCTCATTGCTTCTTCCAGCAATTCTTTATTTGATTTTATCAAGGCATTAACTAATTCCATTTGCATTTTAGCCTGTTGATAATTACTCATATTTGTTTTGAAGTCAGTATTTGATTGTTCAAGTAACCCTGCTCTAATTTGTCCTTTACCTATGACAGGCTTACCGGATTCTTCTGTTTCAACGAATTTACCATCACTAATTTCAAACAATCCGCTATTATTATGGAAATTAGCCGTAGCTATTTTATATAATGGAACAGAACGCTTCCCGCTATCAGCTTTACCATATATAGTACCGTCTTCTTTAATTTCATATTCGTCATATTTTCCCATGAATTTACCATTATTAGGATCAATCCAAAGTTTAATATTAGTAGTTGGAATACTTAGAGCGCCACCTTTCATAGCAGTTTCTTCATATAAATCTTGGCTTATTCGTTTAGTACCCGCCATGATTTCGCCATTATCATTCAAAATATAACCTTGAACGGCATCACCATTTTTAGCTCTATAAACGCCTTCTGCATCGAAAGTAAACTCACCGTGACGAGTATATATAATTTTACCCTGATCATTTCTTGTTATGAAAAATCCGTTTCCTTCATAAAACACATTTTCATTAGAAGTACCCGGAGTTGATTTACCTTGTCCTTGATTTTTAATAGGGTTATCAACAACTGCTCCGCCTAAAAAAGTATCAAAATTAACCTTGTTTTCACGGAACCCCGGTGTGTACATATTTGTCATGTTGTCCGTTAAAACATTCATCCAGTGTGTAGTTGCAACTCTCGCATTTATCGCGGTTGTATACGAATCATACATCTGATTCTCTCCTTTATTTTACTAATTCGCTTCGTCTGTTTTTTTGTAAGTTATATCTCCGTAACTCACATTTAATTCTTCAAATCTCTCTTTTAAAACATGAAGATTATTTTTCAAAAAGGTTTCTAACGCATCATCATTTGTTAAGAACTCTGCGCTTATTTTTCCCTCTTTATCTATTCTTATAATGACAGAAATTTGATTGTCAAAATCTATTCTGAAAACTTTTTTATTTATTATTGAATCCTTTAAAAGGGCAAAGAATTTTTCAGATAGGATATGCATTTCATCATTATTATTCATTAAATTTGAAGAATCTGCCGTACCCATCTTTAACAATCCGATAATATAATCAACATCTTCAGAGGATAAATCAGAAAGGTCAATTCTATTTGAATTATCCATAGCTTTAGTTTGACTCATTAAAGCACTCAAAACATTTTGGGTATTGTTAACTATATCAGACTGTTCTACATGAATTTGATTATTTAAAGCAACAATATCATTCAAGAACATCATATCTTCTTCATTTGTTTTGTAATCATCATCGCTAAGCCTGTTCATGGCAGCATTTCTTCTTGCCATTTCCAAGTTTTCTTCTTCTGTAGATAAAATAGACAAATCTTCAAGCAATTCTTCTTCTGTTTCATGCAAAACTTGAGAATTATTTTTTCTCTTATCTTCTAAATCTTCTTTGGATTTATCCATAGAAACCGATGTTTCTACATCTGCGTTTTTAGACTCACCCTCATTTTCTTTTTGAGCAATCATTTTAGCGACAACTGATGTAATATCTTCAGGCTCATCTTGTTCATCATTACCTGAACCAACAGTATTTTCTAATTCTTTTTTACTTTTTGTTATATTGATTGAGGACATATTTATTTTATTATTCATGTCCATTAACTTTAATAACCTTGCTTTATCCTCAGGAAAATGAGGTTTAGGAGCTTCCTCACTCTGAGCTTGGCCTCTTTTTATCATGGCTCTGTTTTCTTCATCGGTAGACAAAATAGACTCATCTTCAGCCAATTCTTGAGCTGTTTCACGAAGACCACCGCCGGCAGCTTCTTCTTTTTCCATAAGGTCAGAAAAAGCTTCACCGTCAAAATTAAAATTTTGGCTGGTCATTTGAGGTTTCTCATCGTGTACCTTGTTATAAGTGTTAACTCCATTCGTGTACAAGGGGGTATCTCCTGTATTTTTCATTGATTATTCGACAAAATTTTAATATTCTTTACCGAATAATAATATTTTTCATATTTTTGGAGTAGTAAAACATAAAGAATCTAACACCAAATTTTTTAAATTTACTATCAAATCTTTACTGTAAAATATTTAATGATTTTCATAAAAAAATCTAAAATATTCTTCAAAATAAAAAAATAAAATTAAATAAAATACTCTCAACAATATTTATAATGAAATATGTTTTTCTGTTGTAATACACACACTTTTCTGATATGATTTTAGTATGACCAAGCTTGCAAAAGACGAGAGTATTAATCTAAAAGAATATTCTGATTTAATAGAAACAGTATCAAAAGTTGAATACTCAAAAGTTTCATCATACGGACTTATTGAGTATCCTGAAATTGTCAATTTAGCAACACATACTATTTACCTTGTATTAAAAAATGGTTCAGCGGATTTATATAACAATGCATATCTTACAAAAGCAATAAAATGGGAAATACGAAACGAAATTCGCAGACGATATCGCTGGTACACAATGAAAAACACTCAACCTACAAGCTCATCTGAGGTAAGAGAAGTTGTATACAAAACTATAGTATCTGTTGAAGCAATGGCGGAAGCAGAAAACCCTGTAATTGTAAAAGATACATCAATGACTCCGTCTGAAAACGCAGAATTTGATGAACTCAAATCAAGGATAAAAGTTGCAATAACGCACCTTCCGGAAAGAGAAAGGGCGTTAGTAGAAGCCAAATTTTTCCAAGATAAAAAATTAAAAGAAATATCTGATGAATTTAACATATCACAATCCAGAATATCGAGAATAATACAAAACGCACTATCAAAAGTAAGAAAAGAATTAATGAAACAGGGGTTATAAATGGGAACAATATTTGAAAAGGGGAGTTCCACAAAAAATAACAAGTGGGAAAAAGACATCAAAAACATAGGGATAAATAAAAACTATATAAGAGAATCTTCAATAGGTTTACCTAATGTAAGCGAGGTAGAAGTTCTTAGACACTACAAGGAACTCAGCGACAAGAATTTTTGCGTGGAAACAGGAATGTACCCTCTAGGCTCTTGCACAATGAAATATAACCCAAAAGTAAATGAACTTATGGCAAGTTTAGAAGGATTTGCCAATTTACATCCTTTACAATCAGATGAAGATTCACAAGGCGCACTTGAGCTAATGTACAAACTTCAAGAAGCATTAAAAGTACTAACAGGAATGAGTGCAATTAGTTTACAGCCTGCAGCAGGTGCACATGGTGAATTTTCAGGAATGTTAGTAATAAAAAAATATTTTGAAAAGCTAGGTCAAAAAAGAACGAAAGTAATTGTTCCTGATTCTGCGCATGGGACAAATCCTGCAAGTGCTTCTATGGCAGGTTTTGAAATTGTGCAAGTAAAATCAAATGAGCGCGGTCAAGTTGATATAGAAGATTTAAAGACGTTACTAAATGATGATATTGCCGCAATTATGATGACAAACCCTAATACCGTTGGAATTTTTGAAGAACAAGTATTAGAGATATCTGAATTAATGCATAAAAACGGCTCATTATTGTACTATGACGGGGCAAATCTTAATGCAGTAATGGGCTATTCAAACCCTGCAATAATGGGATTTGATGTGTGTCATATCAACTTACACAAAACTTTCTCAACACCACATGGCGGAGGCGGTCCCGGAGCAGGACCTATCGGAGTTGTTGAAAAATTAAAACCGTTCTTACCAACTCCTATTATTGAATATAACAATGGTAAATATTACAGAAATTACAACATGCCTGACAGCATAGGAAAGGTTCGTTCTTTCTACGGCAATTTTGGAATTTTTGTAAGAGCATACACCTATATTCTTATGATGGGTAAAGACTTGAAACACGCAACAGAAGATGCAGTTTTAAATGCAAATTACTTAAAAGAAAAATTAAAAGATGTCTATGATTTAGCATACGATGAAAAATGTATGCACGAATTTGTAATAAGTGGAGAAAAACAAAAAGAACAAGGTTCTTCAACATTACACATTGCAAAACGACTTATGGATTATGAAATTCATCCGCCAACGGTGTATTTCCCATTGATTGTACATGAGGCAATTATGATAGAACCGACAGAATCAGAAACAAAAGAAAGATTGGATAAATTTGTTAATGTAATGGTTAAAATTGCAGAAGAAATAAAACAAAATCCTGAAATTGTTAATTCAGCACCACACAATGCACCAATCAAAAAAGTAGATGAAACACTTGCAGCAAGACAACCAAATTTAAGATACAAAATATAAAACACAGAAAGAAATAAAAATGGCAAAAACAAAGAAAAAAATAAAAGTAGCATTCCCACATATGGGAACAATATCAATAGCATGGGCATCTGCTCTGAGAAAAATCGGTGTAGAACCTTTAGTTCCGCCTTATACCAGCAAAAGAACTTTATCATTAGGGACGAAGCATTCTCCTGAAGCTATCTGCTTACCATATAAACTAATTTTGGGGAATTTCATTGAAGCAATAGAAAATGGAGCTGATTATGTTGCTATGATAACATCACCCGGGATATGCAGACTTGGTGAATATGGTAACAACATAAAAGAAACTTTAACTGACTTAGGATATAAAGCTAATTATATTGAACTTTCGCTTTACGACGGTTTCAAAGGATTATACAGATTTTTAGTAGAATTGACGGGGAAAAATAATCCTATACAAATTATAAGAACTCTTAATATCTGTATTAGAAAAATATTCGTTATTGATGATTTAGATAAAGAATTATCATATTACAGAGCAAGAGAAATTAAACAAGACGAAGCAGAAAAGAATTACAAAAAAGCTCTTAATCTTGTAAAAACAGCAGATAAAACATCTGACTTAAAAAAAGCATACAAAAAAGGACTTGAACTCATTCGCTCTACAAAAATAGACGAAAACAGAGAAGTTCTGCATGTAGATATAACCGGTGAAATATTCTTAGTAAATGACGAATTTTCAAACCAAAATCTTGAAAAAGAATTAGGAAGAATGGGAGTAGAAACGAGAAGAAGCTTAACTGTAAGCAGTTTCTTGAAGGATGCAATTATCCCAAAGGCATTTAGAAAAGGTGAAACTCACCTTCAACGAGCAGAAAGATTAGCAAAACCGTATCTTATGCGTGATATAGGCGGAGATGCTCTTGAATGTGTATCAGATGTGGCATATGCTGATGAAAGGAAAATAGATGGCATAATTCATGTTAGTCCTTTCACTTGTATGCCTGAGATAATGTCACAAAACATATTCCCTGCAATGCGAGAAGATTGCGAAGTTCCTATTTTAGCATTAATCATGGATGAACAAACCGGAAGAGCCGGTTATATAACCAGATTAGAAGCTTTTGTTGACTTAATGAAAAGAAAGAAAAGAAAAGCTAAAATGGAAGCAGTTGCAAAAAACTAATAGATTAATAGTAGAATTTTATTTAAAGGTAATAATAAATGATAGAGAAAGTTGCAAATTTTTGTAAGAATTTTTTAGACTGGTTTAAATCAGACAGATGTTTTATGTCATATTTTATAAAAGGTTTCCCTTTTGCAAATAATTTATTGCTAATTACATTAGGTCTTTTTATGGCAACCTTTAACACCTTATACTTTGGTGTTTCAATGCAGTATGGAGTTAATATACTTATAATAACATTAGTATTAGCACTCTTATCATCTGCAATTGCCTCAGGATTTTGTTATATAGTAAAGACATCCATTGAGCAAAAAGATTCAGACAAAGATTTCAATAAATTCAATATTAGAACCACCTTTGATATATTTTATACAGGGGTAGGAAAACATTATTTATCATTTCTTGGCGGATTTGTATTATTTTTTATAATATTAATCGTTAGCATGATGTTAGCCTTACTTTTTGCGAACAAATTTATCTGTCCGTTATCTTCAATGGGACTGGATATAGATACATTACAACTGGTGTTATCAAATCAAGACGCATTAAATACATTTGCATCACAAATGACAAAATCACAGATATTCCATTTATTGGAATTATTTTATATAACTAATATTATCACTCCAGGGATTGTTGCATTTATGTTAATGCTGTGGGTACCTGAATTTATGTATAGCGGGAAAAATGTTTTTGTAGCATTATTCACATCTATAAAGAAACTTTTCTCTGATTTTTGGAATGCATTATGCATATATATAATAATTATGTTAGGACATTTTATAGTAGCATTGATTTGTGCATTATTCCCTCAAACAAGTATAATGCTCTATGTTGGAAGTTTAATCTTTATATATTGGATGATTTATAATATTTATACCGTATTTTTATATTACAAATCCAAATATGTAGATACTAATGAACGAGAATGGATAGCATAATAGAATTTATAAAAGCAACAAAAAACAGGTTAAACTCATTAACCTGTTTTTTATAAGACAAACCTATTTATTTCAAATTTTCTTTAGTAATTAACTTTGCAGAGTTTTCAAGTCTTTTAATTGCATCTTTAACGCCTTTTATAGTTAAAGGATAAGAACAAACGTGTCCATCACCTAAAACTAACGGCTGAGTTGAAGCGGTAACGCCGCATCCCACACCTTTATCCAAAACTTTATCCATATAAAGAACTCTTTCTTCAGGAAGAACAACTTCTCCTGCAGGATTTTTTATTGCCGGACGAACAAAGGTACTAAAATATACCGTATCTTTATCTAACGGTTTTAATTTATCACCTTTTGGTAATGATTTTATGAAATCAACTATTTCTTTTCCTAATTCTTTTTTATCTTTTTTTGAAAAATCTTTTAAAACTTTTCCTTCCCCGATAATAGATTTATAACCATCTTTAAATGCACCTGCACCTGCACCAACTCGTTCTGACAATAATATTGCTTTCATAACACACTCCTTATACTTAGTATGTACATTTAAAGTAGCTCAACATCAAAATTTAATTATTATTTTTATTATGTATACAAAAATTTACAAAAACAAAAACAACTAATATGCAGATTTTTATTATGGTAATATTGTCTATAAGGTAATAACTATGCAAAAGAAAAAAGTAATAGCAATAGCAGGTCCGACAGCAAGCGGGAAAACAAAACTGGCAATTGAATTAGCAAAAAAACATAATGGAGAAATTATCTCAGCAGATTCAAGACTGGTATATAAAGGTTTTAATATAGCGACAGCAAAACCGACAATAGAAGAGATGGATGGAGTACCACACCATTTAATCGACATTATAGAGCCGGAATACGATTATTCTGTAGCAGAATTTAAGAAAGATGCTTCATTAAAAATTGACGAAATAATATCAAGAGGTGCTGTCCCAATTATTGCAGGTGGGACAGGTTTATATTTTAGAATACTTCTTGAGAATTATGCATTACCAAAAATAGAGTGCAAACCTGAATTAAGAGCAGAATTAGAAAAAGAAACAAATGAAGATTTATATGAAGAAATAAAAATAAAAGATCCTGAATACGCAAAAAAGGTACACCCGAACAATAAAGTCAGACTTGTAAGAGTTTTAGAAGTTATACGAACATTAAACAAACCTTTTTCAGAAGCTTGCGGACTAAAAGAACCTGATTATGATGTAGAATGGGTGTTTCCGCAAATTACTTCAAGAGAAGAATTATACGAACGAATAAATCATAGAGTAGACGAAATGGTTGAAGCAGGTATTCTTGATGAAACTAAGTTCTTACTGAACAAACATGGACGAATTAAAAATTTAATCGGAACAATCGGTTATCAAGAGATGATAGAATATATAGACGGAAAGTCCTCCTTTGAGGAAGCTGTCGAAAAACTAAAAATGAACACCAGAAGATATGCAAAACGCCAACTAACTTGGTTTAGAAGGACTCCGGAACTTAGGGTAAATATATAATTTGTCTTTAATAAAAATATTGTTATAATATTTATAAAGAATAAATGGAGTAAATGATGAAAAAAGTATTACTATTGTTGTGCTGTATAATATTTATGAATTTACCTGCAATGGCAAGAGGTCCAATACCAGTGCCTCCCGGGGTTAAACTACCTGCGAAATACACAGATAGCTATATAAACAATCTTAATGAAGAATACAAAAAAGTAACAAAAGAACAATTAATAATGGTTGCTTTGGACATGCTAAAAGGCACAGATGGTGATTTTTCCAGAAAGGCAATCTTAGGATATAACTTAAGCGGATATCCGATAAAAATAGAATTTAAAGATTTAGCAAGTGTAAACAAAGCATATGCAAATTTTGATGCAGTCGGCTGGAAGAAGAAAAAGAAATTATTCATCTACATAAATCCAAAACACCAAGCAGCACCACCTGCGGCATTAGCTGCACTATTATCACACGAAGCACTACATCAGGATGAATACAATTCACTGAGCGAAGAAACATATGCGTGGACAATGGAAGCTGTTGTATGGACAGATTTAGTAGAAATTTATCCGGAATGCAACGTAGAAAGTGATGCTTTAGTAAAGAGAGAAAATACACTAAAAAAATTATTTGAAAAAGGTGGACACACTCCTAAATACATAAAAAAATCTGTTTACCAAAACAAAGGATATCAAGGACTTCCTATAACTTCTCCTGGGTTTAAAGAAATGCAATAGTTTTATCTGATTATTTTTAAACATAATTCATCAAAAACTATATCAGATTTCATTCCTTGATTAATTTGTTTTTTAGCCAATTCTACAGAATGAATATCATCTATTAAAAATTTTGCAGAGTTATTATTTTTTAAAGCTAATAACATATAATTTTGAAATTGTTCTAAAATTTCTATAGGAGATGTATCTTTGGTCAAAGCGTTTAATTTTTCTGAAACATTAAACGCCTCACCTCTTTTTATCTCCCAATAATTTGATAATACAGATTCAATAACTTCAAAATTATAATCTTGACGCTTTTTTGTAGGGACAAAGAAGCATTGAGAGCGGGAAATAATTGTTGAGATAAGGTCATTTTTATCTCTGGTTAAAAATATAAATGTAACTCTTTCAGAAGGTTCTTCAATAGATTTGAGCAAAGAATTTGCAGTAGCTTCTTGAAAATTCATTTTATTCAAGCCTTGAATATTACCCTCGTCATCTTTATCACAGAAAATAAAAACCCTGTGGAACTGTGATGAAGTAATAAGCATATTTCTAATCATTTCAGACTGTTTAACAGAAATAACTGTTTTTGAATCATCATCATCAGGTTTACTATCAATTCTTGAAATAGTCAAAACGGCAGGATGTTTACCCTCGTTTATCCATTTGCAATTCAAACATTGGCAATTGTCAGTTTTATCACCGGTACAATTTAATAATCTTGCAATTTCTAAAGCCAAAGTATATTGTGATTGAAGATCATTACCATAAAAAAGTATACTGTGAGCAGGCGGATGATTTTCAGATTCTATAGCAGTTTGAAAGAACTCAGTCAAAAAAGGATATTTATCTGATAATAGCATTTTCTAACTCCTCCTCCGGACTAAAAGCTTGACCGGATTTTATACGATATTCTGCCTCCGTTAAATTACATTTCAAATCAACCAAATCTTTAGTCTTAGTATTTTTTAATTTATCTAAAGTTTTCTGAACAACAAATTCGTGCATTCCGACTTTTTGACCTATCTCACCTTTGGTCATTGTTTTAGCATGCAACTTTATATATATCCATTTTTTCAACATAGTTTGAATTGGTGATAAAATTTCCATAGGATGCTTTTTACTTAATAATTTACGCAATTCAATAAGTGCAAGACTTTTATTTCCTAACATAATATAATCCGTAAGATTAAATAAATCTTGATTAGAGGTACAAATTTGATTAACCATATCGGCTGTTATGGTAGTTTCGGGATAAGCTAACAATTGCAGCTTATCCAATTCTGTGTCAAAAGCACGTAAATCATTTCCTTTTGATGCAATCAATGCTTCAATAGCATCATTATTTATTTTAACCTTTTTTGATTTTGCCATTTTGTTAATAATAGCTGACAATTCAGCAGTTTTATATGTAGGAATAGATAAAAACTCTTGTTTATTATATTTAGATAAAGCTTTAAAAATTTTTCTTCTGGAATCCGGTTTTTTCTTTTTATCATCTTTAGGATACTTTTCGACAAAGAATATATCTAACATTTCTGAATTATTTTCAAGTGCCGATGATATTTCATCAATTTGTTTATCATCAAAAGTTGCAGATAATAAATCAACTCGTCTTGAACCTTCTTTTAACAATTCTGAACAATTCAAAACAATCATCATTTTTCCAAACATCATAGGCTGAGTTCTTAAAACAGAGATTAGTTCAGTATAATCCAATTTATTATGGACGACATAATTCATTTCAGAAAAATTTTTATCTAATTTTTCTCTATATTTTAATAATTCTTTATCGATAAGATAGTCTTCGTCACCTAGGAAAAAATATACACCCATAAAAGTATTTTACTATAAAAATAAAGATTATAACTTAATTATAAATTGAAAAATATAATAATTTTATTGTAAAATTAAAAGCAGGAGATAACAAACAATGGAAAAGAAACTTTTCTACTTAGGGCCTAAAACATCATATACAGATGTCGCAAAAGAAGAATTAAAAACTCATTTTAATCTTGAAGGATATACTGATATCGAAAAACCGACAATAACATCAATCACAGCAGAATTATCAAATTTAGAAAATTCTGACTCACTGGCTGTATTACCTATTGAAAATTCTATTGAAGGGATTGTAAAAGAGTCCATTGACAATATTTCAAGAATTAAGGATAAAGATGTAAAAATACTTGCAGAATGCGTTATTCCAATAAATCATTGTTTAGTATCATATACAAAAAGTTTAGATAAAATAGATACAATTATTTCTCACCCGCAAGCTATTTCCCAATGTTTTGACTATATATATAAAACATTTGGAGATAAAGTAAGATACAAATCAGAATCTTCCACAGCAAATGCAATAAGAAACCTATCAAATAAAGATGAAAATGTAGGTGCAATTGGGAGCAAGTATTCTGCAGAATTTTATAACAAGCCGATTATTGATGAAAACATTAATGATGAAAAATTTAATCAAACACGTTTTCTATTAGTCGGTAAAATACAGTTACCAAAACAAGATTGTGAATACAAAACAAGTATAACTTTTTCTACAGAAAACAAATCAGGAGCATTGTGTGAAATATTACAAATACTCCAAAAATATAATATTAATATGTCATACATCTCCTCAAGACCATCAAAAAAAGTATTGGGCGAATATTCTTTTTATATAGATTTTGACGGTAAAATAACTGATTTGGATGTATCAAAAGCGATGTTTGAAATATTACAACACACAACAATGTTCAAACATTTAGGCACGTATCCGAAATGGCAATAATACAACACCACTTATAAACTACAATACATTTTTACCGTTTAAGTACATCTTATCACGCTGAGATTTTATTTCTTCAATTTCTTTTCTGTATTCGCCATGAGTAAGCTCTCCAACGGAAGAATATAATTTTAGAACGGCTTTTTCAATATTTTCGGCATTCATATTAACCATATCGCAAGCCATATCAATACTTGAAAGGGCAAGTCTTGTCATATCTCTAAAACCGCTTGATGCAAGTTTTTTAGCCAAATCATTTCCCTCAACCGACTTAAATAATGCTTGAGCGACAACCATTGGCATGTGTGAAATCATAGCAACTGCTTCATCGTGTTCTTTCGGGTTGGTTTTGACGATTTCAGCACCCATTTCTTTAATCAGTTTCTCTAATAATTCTGATTTTTTATCAGATGTTATAACCCATTTTGCACCTTTGAACAAACCTTCTTGAGATGCAGCCCATCCGCTAAATTCTGTCCCTGCCATAGGATGAGTCGGAATAAAATTATATTTATACTCTTTTTTTGAAACAAATTCTTTTAGCGAACATACGTCACAAACTACTGTTTCAGGGGGTAAATAGTTTTCAAGTTCGTCGAGCACAGATAAGGTTTTGCTCATTTCTTTACAGACAAAAACGAATTCCCTGTCTGATAACTTTTCATAATCGGAATAAATATTTTCTTCCCCTTTTTTTGCCTGCGATTGTGAAACTCCGATAACGTCATACCCTAATTTTGTCAGGTCTTTAAAAATTGACCCGCCTATTAAACCTAAACCTACTATTCCGATTTTAGCCATACATTTACCCCTTATTTTTCCCCTCTACCTTTGGGAGAGGGTAGAAACACTTATGTTTTGCTTGCAAAATATTAGTGTTTCGGGTGAGGGTTATTCTAATTATATATCACGGTGATGAAACTGTTTTATCCCTTTTGCATAATCGTTAACTATTTGTCCTTTGCCGGTTAGTTTGTATTTGTAAATAACAAGTCCATCTATCCCGACAGGGCCTCTTGCGTGAGTTTTGTTAGTCGAAATTCCGACTTCTGCACCAAAACCGTAACGGAAACCGTCAGCAAAACGTGTTGATACATTGTGATAAACTCCCGCAGAATCAACCAAGTTCATAAACTTTTGAGCATTTTCTTCGTTTTCCGTATTCATTAATATGTTCAATAGCCTCATCCACTCCGTCGACATACTTGACTGCAAGTTTAAGGTCAGAATACTCTTTATGCCAACTTTCAGGGTTAAAGATGAGTTCAACTCCTGCATTTTTTATTGCATCTAATAACGCATTTACATTTGCTTCACTTACCCCTTTATGAATAAGTAAGGTTTCAACTGTGTTGCAGGCACTCGGATACTGTGTTTTGGCATCGATTATAACTCTTTTTGCAAGTTCTAAATCGGCAGTTTCGTCAACAAAGATATGGCAAACCCCGTCTGCGTGACCGAGGACTGCTATATTTGTATTTTCTTTGATAAATTTAACGAGTTTATTTCCGCCACGAGGGATAATAAGGTCAATGTATTTGTCTGCCTTGAGCATTTCTGCTACATCTTCCCTTGAATAAACCTGATTTAACAAGCCGTCAGGGAAACCGTTTACCCCCGAAAGAGCGGAATTTATTATCTCTAAAATTGTTTTGTTCGTATTTTTAGATTCTTTCCCGCCTTTGAGAATAACAGCGTTTGACGATTTTATGGCAAGAGCGGATATTTGGGAAATTACATCAGGTCTTGCTTCAAAGATTATTCCTAAAACACCTATTGGGCAAGAAACTTTTTGTAAAACAAGTCCGTCATCAAGTTCACGTTTGAGCAAGACTTTATTCACAGGATCGTCTAATTTTGAGATATCATAGATACCCTGAATCATATCTCTCATTTTGTTTTCGTCAAGTTTTAAACGATTAAATGTTGCCTGAGTAAGTTCGCCTTTTTTGACTAATTCTTTTGCAAACTCCAAATCAACCTTGTTAGCCTCAAAGATTTTTTCTTTGTTAGAGTTTAGTGCTTCAGCAACGGCAACAAGCCCCTGATTTTTGACCTCAGACGACAACCCCTGTGCTTTAATAGATGCCCTTTTCGCTCTTTTCGCAATATCAATAAAATTTTCCATAATAAATCCCTCAGTATTTCTATCATATCATAAATGATAAACTCATACATTTTACATATATTTATTCATAATAAATATACTTTCTTTTCAGTTCTTCTATCCGTCCTGATTTGATTTCCTCATTGATAAATTTGTTAGTAAATTTCAACAGATTTTTGTTCTTTTTAGGGAGCAACATTCCTATCTGCCCTTTGGTGAACGGGGTGTCCGTCAGCGGTGCAGAGAGGTTTTTATTAATACCTGAATAATATTTTGCCTCTACAACCTCTGTTATCATCACATCTGCCACACCTGTATCAATAAGTTTTGGGATTTCATAGTTCACGCTATGTATAATCAAATTCGCTTTTGGCAAATGTTCTCTTGCGAATTTTTCGTTTAGACCTCCGGGGTTTTCCATAACACGAACATCGGGACTGTTTATACTCTCTAAATCTCTGTATTTCCCAATATCAGCCTTACGGCAGAGCACAGTTTTTCCGTTATTTAAATAACCTCTACTCATTAGCGCCTGTTGTTTTCTCTCATCTGTTACAGTTATTCCGCTTAACGCAACATCAAATTTGTTATCAACGGTATCTTTCATCAAGGTTTTCCAAGAGGTCTGAACAAATCTGACTTTTACCCCCAAAGCCTTTGCTAAATCTTGTGCAAGTTCTATATCAAATCCTACATAAGATTTTGTTTTACTGTCAAAATACGACATAGGACAATAATCACCCGTTGTTCCGACCAACAAAAAACCTCTTGTTTTGATTTCATTTACCTCATCACCGCCAACACCGCTAAAAAACAAAACAACAGAAAGAATTAAACCTAATATTAATAAACTATAACAAATTTTTTTCATCGCTCTATAATACCACAAATTTTAAAAACGATAATAAATTTACCACTAAATTTACCTTTATATTTACCCTACAAAATAGTAATATAATCTCTTGTAATGATGGCATTATAATTTTTAAAACCTAAAACATTTAAAATCTCTTTTGAATGGTTTCCGATGATACGATTGCAGTCTTCTGCGTTATAATTGACAATTCCTCTTGCAAACTCAACATTGTTTTCATCTCTTATTGAAACAACTTCGCCTTTTTTGAAGTCGTTTTCTATCCCGATTACACCGATTGGCAAAAGACTTGAATCTTTTTCAAGCATAGCTTTTTTGGCACCGTCATTAACAATGACGTGTCCGACAATATTGGTTGAATAACCAATCCAGCGTTTCTTTTCTGCCAAATCTTCGTTAGGAGTAAATGTTGTTCCATATTCTTCAAAATTAAATAACTTATCTATGATATAAGGAATTTTGCCGTTAGCAATAAGCACTCTGCCGCCGCCACGAGTAACAATTCTTGCAGCTTCAAGCTTTGTTCTCATTCCGCCTCTGCCGCCTTCTGATGCATCTGTTCCCATTGCCATAACTTCTTTTGAAACTCCGCATAATTCACTCAAAAGTTTTGCATCGGGATTTTCTTTTGGGTTAGAATCATATAGTCCGTCAACATCAGACAATATTAATAATAAATCTGCATCGAGTGCGCTCGACACAAGTGCCGAGAGTTTATCGTTATCAGTAAAGCACATTTGAACCTGTTCTAATGTGTCATCTAGACCTTCAATAACAGTTACGGTATCATTTTGATTGATAATAGGGACAGTTCCCATTTCTAATAATCTGTTTAGTATAGTTCTAAGACTTAAATATTTTTTTCTTTGTGAGAAATCGTCTTGAGTAAGCAAAATCTGACCTGTCACAACACCATAAGTGTCAAAGCCTTCCTCATAAAGTGACATCAAATTGCCCTGACCAATAGCAGCACATGCCTGCTTTACGGCAATTCCGTCAGTATTTTTTAGACTTAATTTCTTTTTACCAAGTCCAACCGCACCTGATGTTACAAGAACAACTTCTTTGCCTGATTTTACAAGCTTACAAATACTTTCAATATATGAATAAATACGAGATAAGGCAACATCACCGTTTTCGTTTCTTAAAACATTTGTCCCGAGTTTTACAACTATTCTTTTTACATTTAAAAATTCTTTTCTATCCATAAAACTATTATAGTGTGGAAAATTATAAATGTAAATTATAGTTTATCAGCCTTCGGCTAATAAACTATAAAGTGATTAAGTGACTGAGTGACTATGTGAATAAGATTTATACTTAGTCACTTATTCACTATTCACCTATTCACTGTTTAGCAAACTTCGTTTGCTAAACTATAATTTAATATTGTCCAAAATTAACCATCTGTGCTAGAATATACGTATGAAAATCAATATAGAATTTTTTATAGATTTATTGAAGAAAGGGAAAGAACGTTGGTCAAAAATGACAAAACGCCAACGTACTTATTTTTCACTTGCAATGGTAACTGCATTTATCCTTATGTGGGCATTTATTACCGCAGGAATTATTACAACGAATTTCAACAGAAGCTCACTCCATTCAGGGACAGACAAACAAGAACTCCAAGTTTCCAGTATGATTTTGACTGAAACAAAAGATGGTCAAAAATTTTGGGAAATTTTTGGCGAAACAGGAAAATATAACAGCGAACATAAAATTGCGAACTTAAACAATGTTGTCGGGAATTTCTATAAAGACAACAAAGTAGAAATGAGTTTTGAATCTACAAAAGGATTATACAATGAAGAAACTCAAGAAATAGTATTATATGAAAATGTTTTTGTTGTTTTAAAAGACGAAACATCTCTTAAAGCTGACAAATTAATTTTCAACATCAGAGCAAAAACTTTAGATGTAGAAGGTAATGTCAGAATAAACAAGAAAAATTCCTTTAAAGCAACCGCAGAAAAAGCATTTATTGATTCTGACTATTCAAGATTCAGAATACAAGGAAAAACAAGCTCAAAAATTTATAATTAAGAAAAGGAAATATGATGAACAAAAGAAAATTTTTAATAATTTTATCACTATTAGTAATTTGCTTAGGGGTAATCGGCGTAATAGCAGAGGATTTGGTAATAGAATCTAAGACACAAACCTTCTCTGAATCAGAAAGTAAAATAAAATTTGATGGAGATGTTAGAGTTAAATACGGAGAAATCAATCTTCTGGGAGATAAAGCTGATGTATCAGTTAAAAACAGCAAATTGCACACAGCAACATTCTATGATAAACCTTATGCGTTCGAAATTAAAAACAACAAAAAAAGAGAAGTAAAAGCCAATATACTTAAATTTTCTTTGCTCAATAAAGTTATTAAAGCGGAAGGCGATACCCAAACAATCATAACAGAGGGAAAAACACCTGTTGCCGTAATAAATGCAGACGAACAAGAATACGATGTAAAAACGAACGTAATGACAGCAAAAGGTTCAGTTGCAATAAAATATAAAGATATCAATGCATTTGCAGATAAAACAATTATCCGCACAGACTCTCACGGAGATTTAAAACGAATTGATTTAATAGGAAGAGCCCGAATTGATCAATCTAAACACCACTTAACAGCGAATCATTTCATATATGATGTTGGAGCAGAAGAAATGACTGCAATGGGTGATGCTGTTACTACTACTGTATTGGATAATGGTAAAGAATTTGTATTAAAAGCAAACTACCAACAATATAATCGAAAAGAAGGGATTTTTGTAGGAAACGGGAATGTAAGAGCGTGGTATGACACATATTATGCAAAAGGACCAAAGGTAGTATCATATCCTGACAAAATCACCAACAAACCGAAAGAAGTATATATGATTGGTCGTTCAACAATAAAAGAAAACGAAAAAGATATTACAGCCGACAAGATTAAAGTTATTCTTGAACCTAAAAACTTTACGGCAGAAGGTAACGTAAGAACCGTTATTCACCAAGCAGGTGTTTCAAATCAAAAAGCATTCTAACAAACAGAAACGAGAACTCAAAATGGAAAATAATTTAGATAAAGCTATAGAGTGTTACAAAAAAGGCGAGTTTCAAGAAGCTATTGATATATTCAGTAATATATTAGAACACGAAGAAGATAATGCTGAAATATATAATAATATGGGACTTGCGTATTCAAAACTTGGGAATTTTGAACAAGCAGAAAAATCCTATACAAAATCTATTAAACTCAATCCTCTTATCCCGCAAACATATATAAACCTATCTGATTTATATTACAAAGCAGGTGACTTATCAGGTGCTATAGGGGTATTGGAAAGAGGAAGCTATGAAATCGAAGATAATTATGTAATTGCACATTTACTTGCCAGAGTTTATATTGAAGATTCCAGATATGATATGGCAATCACAGAGCTGGAAAAAATTTTAGATGCTCAGCCTGAAAATTACGATGCATATTATGATATGGGCAGAGTAATGTTTGAGATGGGAAATTATGAAGATGCTATTTCTAATTTTGAAAATGTAATAGAATATAAAGAAAACAATGAGTTTTTATATTATTATCTGGGACAAGCTTACGAAGCTAATAATGAAGTAGATAAAGCCATTTCAAACTATTTGAAGGCAACTGCAATAAACACAAAATTTGCACTTCCATATAAAAAATTAGGGGTTTTATTTTTAGCAAGAGAAGATTACGAAGATGCGATTGAGTTTTTCGAAGATTACACAAAATTAGATGTCCCTGATGATGAAAAAACTAACGTTCAAAAACTCGTAGAACGAATTAAGGCAAAAGTATAATGAACGAAAAATATTGGGTAGGATTTTCATCAATAGAAGAAATTGATTCTTCATTCATAATTGCATTATTTGAATATTTTGGCGATATAGAACGAGCCTATAATGCAGATATGGATGAACTCATAAACTTTAGTGCCCAAAGTAGTGGTTTTTACAAAAAAAGATTGGACAAATTTTTAAATCATAGAAAAACTCTCGATTTAGACAAAACCTATGAAGAAGTTTTAAAACGAGATATAAAGATTTTAACGTATGAAGATAAAAAATATCCTTATATGCTAAAAAACATATCTGATCCGCCGGCAGTATTGTACTACAAAGGAAATCCTTTCGATTGCAACTTAGACAGAACACTTGCAATAGTAGGTTCAAGAAGAATGAGCAGAAACGCACAAGATTCACTCAAAAAAGTAATGTCAGGATTGGCAGGAACAGATTTGTGCATTGTATCAGGATTAGCAACAGGTGCTGACACAGCGGCGCATAGATTTGCACTTGATAACGGTTTAAAAACAATTGGTATAATTGGCGGCGGATTAGACAATCTTTACCCGACATCAAACAAAACAATGTTTGAAGAAATTATAAATGGCAGAGGAGCGGTGATGACAGAATATTATCACTCTTTTGAGCCGTTACCTTTCAGATTTCCTCAAAGAAACAGAATTGTATCAGGGTTATCATACGGTACATTAGTGGTAGAAGCAGCCTTAAAAAGCGGTGCTTTAATTACAGCAAATTTAACTCTCGAACAAGGCAGAGAATTAATGTGTATCCCCGGACTAATTACCAATCCTAACACTGCGGGCATTTATAAACTACTAAAAACCGGTGCCCATATGGTCACAGATTCAGACGATATATTAGATGCCCTAAAATGGACAATAAACAAACAAATGCCTCTTTTTGATGAAAATAATTCTGATAAATCAAATATTTCCGAAGACGAAGCAAAAATCCTCTCGGCCGTAGAAATAGAGCCAAAAAGCTTCGATGAAATCCAAAAAATAACAAATATAAATATAGATAATTTACTTATGAATTTAACAAATTTAGAATTATTGGGATTTGTAGAACAAACCGCAGGAGATAGATATAAAAAAACAACTATCTAATTTAGATTAAACATTAGTTGGACGCATAAAGAAAGCTGCTACTTCACTATGTTTCAAAACTTTTGAAATAGGACGTCCGTGAGGACAAGTATAATTATTTTTCGTACCCCTCCATCTTGTTACAATTTCTTCCATTTGAAATAAATTAAGTGGAGTATTAGCCTTTACGGCAGCTTTACAAGAGGTTGTTATTAAAATATTTTCTTCTAAATTATCAATATCACCTTCAATATTATCTAAAATATCTTTTAAAATATCTTTTGGATTATATTTAGCTAAAAGCTGAGGAATTTTTCTAAAAATAATTTCATTATCATTTAGAAATTCAATACCATAACCAAACTTTTCAAACTTTTCCATATTGTTTTTAATAATTTCGCTGTCTTTTACATCAACAGGAATAACATCAGACACAAATAACAATTGAGAAGAAGGATTATGCTGAGCTTTTAGAGTTTCATATATATATCTTTCATCAGCAATATGCTGATCAATTATCTCTAAACCTTCCTCTGTTTCTACAAGAATATATGTATCTTTATATTGACCTATAACTTTTTCTTTAGACTTAATTTCTTTTTCAGGTATAAATTGTTGCTGGAATATTTTTTGTGTATCAAACGACTTTGAATAATGCTTTTCAGTATTAATTACAGGTTCTTCCGAATTATTTATTTTAAATATAACTTCAGAATTTATACTATGTTCAGGAACAAATTCTTCATTGTCAGTATCATTTAATTTTTGAGCGTTGAACTGAGAAATATTTACTATTTTTTCAGGTTCTTTATTATTCAAAACATTTTTATAATTTGAAAATCCTTGCTCAGTTGATGTTCTTATAAAGTTAAAAATTTGATTAGGATTTTTATATTTTACTTCTCTTTTAGTCGGATGAACATTTACATCTATATCCTCACTTGGCATATTAAGCATTAAAACAACAAACGGATATTTACCATTAGGAAGAGTATTTTTATACGCCATATCAATTGCTTTAATAAATACAGGACATTTAACAGTCCTTCCATTCACAAATATGTGATAATCTTTTTTACTAGAACGAGTATAATCAGGAGTACTCACATATCCGGATATGCTGATTTGAGAAATTCTATCAGTGTTCTCAACCTCTTTTAAATTAGAAAATAAATCTTTTGAAAACAGATTTTTTATAACCCCTTCTAAACCATTTATTCCATCAGTTTTTATAGTTGTTTTTCCATTATTTTTTAACTCGATAGCTACACTTGGATTAGAAAGCGCAATTGAAGTAACCAATTCGGAAATATAAGCAAATTCTGTTTTTTCAGATTTTAAAAATTTTAGTCTAACAGGCAAATTATAAAACAAATCACTTATTTCCATAATTGTTCCAATTGCGCAGCCTGTTTTAGCAGAATTAACTTCTGAATTTTCACAAACAACTTTTGTCCCATAATCATAATCTTTTGTTCTGGTGATACAAGTGACTTTTGCAATAGAAATAATACTTGCAAGAGCTTCTCCCCTAAATCCCAATGTATGAATATTATATAAATCTTCACCCGATTGAATTTTACTTGTGGCATGCTTAGAAAAGGCGAGAACAATATCGTCAGGATGAATACCGCTCCCATTATCAGCAACACGAATATTTCTGCATTCATTACTTATTTCAATACTAATCTTAGTAGCACAGGCATCAATAGAGTTTTCGACAAGCTCTTTCACAACAGAAGCCGGTCTTTCAATAACTTCACCCGCTGCAATTTGATTTATAACATTTTTTGAAAGTTGCTGTATTCTATCCATTTATTCAAATCCAATATCCTGTTTTAACGAATCACCGTTATATGCATTAACTGCCAATCTGTCGCATATTTCATTAAACTCATGCCCTGCATGCCCTTTTACCCACACAAAATCAATCTCATGAGGTTTCATGGCATCAATAAGCCTTTTCCACAAATCCACATTTTTAACAGGCTGTTTTGATGCAGTTTTCCAACCTTTAGAAATCCAACTATCAAGCCATTTTTTTTCTATAGCATCTATCAAATATTTACTATCAGAAGTTAATGTGATTTTGCATGGTTTTTTTAGAGATTCTAAACCAACGATTGCAGCTAAAAGCTCCATTCTGTTATTTGTAGTCGTTTCAAACCCTTCAGATAATTCCTTTGAAACATATTCCCCATTAGATTTTTTAAACCTTAGGACAACACCATAACCACCTTTACCGGGATTACCACTACATGCACCGTCTGTATATATATCAACTAAAGGCTTATTCATCTCTCCCATAATTACATGATACAGTCAATATGGGATTTTTTCTCGCATGGTAAAGTTTTGTAAATACATGTTTAACAAAGTGACAAAAAATATTTTTACACATGTTATAGCAAACATAAGTTCATACCAGCAAAGAGAAAAAGAAAATGGAGGAAAAGAAATAATGAACGTAGTAAGAGGTTTGAAAACATTGGCAGTAGCTTTACCATTATCAATGATGGCAGGAAAAGCATCTGCGCAAGCAAGTAATATTGTAAAATCAGCAGAAAAGATTGTTGTTGGGGATACAGCAAAAGCTGCAAAAAGCACATTAGACACAATGGCATCAGATGCAAAAACATATGTATTCAAAAAATATAACGGTCATTTCAAAGGTAACGTAAAAGGCGGAAAAATCGCTGACGGAACTTTAGAATATGCCGAAGCAGGAAAAACAATGCCATTACCTGTTAAGAAAAAAGGTGCAGACATTTCTATAGGCGGTGGTGTATTTGGCAGCCAATATGGTCCATCTATCGGTTACAGACTTGACGGTGCTGTAGAAAAAAGCAACAACTTATATGAAGCACGTGCAATGTACTCATCAAAAGGTAAAGAATCATTCATGTCAACAGGTGCTTTCTATTCAAAATTATTCCCTGTATCAAAAGATGTTGATTTAGCATTAAAAGGTGGTGCAGATTGTACAGTAAAAAGACTTGTAGGTACTGACCACTATGGTATTTTAACACCACAAGCTACAGCAGGTGTTAGATTCCACCATAAATTCGCAAACGGCGGAAGAATTGGTGCAAAAGCTGAAGCAGGTGCAGCATACAAAACATACTTTAAAGATGATGTTAAAAACGTAGAACCTGGCAAACAATTCAAATTTGTATGCAACGGAGAAATTGAAGGCGGTGGAGAAAACGTTACAGCATTCGCAAACGGTGGTATCGACCCAATCTTCGGTGCTAATGCAGGCGGCGGTGTTAGAGTAAAATTCTAATCATTCAACTAGATAATATAAGAGAGTCGGCAAACAGCCGGCTCTTTTTTATTAGAAAAATTTTATCTTTTAACTTTTTCATAATCATGATAATCAGAAGGACTGCTATATCTTGAAGTTGTTGAGATTGTAAAACCACCATCTACATTTACAATAATTCTTTTTGTCCCCTCCGGAAAATTAAGTATTGGTTTATTTCTATAACTCATAAGAACAGGCTTGATAACTTTAACGGCATAATTTGAATAAGAAGGATTTGTTGACCAAACTTTTACATTTGACATATTCCCATATTTATCCGCAGTGAAAGAAAATTTAAAAACAGTACCTAATGGAGCATATATTTTTGAATCCATCATTACTTGATTTTGGAGTCTGCTTCTCCATCTGTTCCACGCAATAATTTCTTCCTGCTCAGTTAAAATCGGCTTTATTGGTTGAGAAATATTTTGCTTTTGCTCTATTTCAACAGTTCTTGGAGCTTCAATTTTAACAGGTTTCTCATGTTTTGGCGTAACATTTCGTTTTTGCTCTTTCGGCTTTTGTTCTATTGTTTTTGCAACCTTTTTAGGCTCAGCTTGTTTTATTTGTTTTTGTGGTTTTTCATAAGTTACATTAGATTTAACAGTTTGCTGAGAGATATTTTTATCAGAAACATTTTTAACATCAATTTTTGCAGTTTCATTAGAAACAGGTGACACCGCTATATTTTGATTTGACAAAGGAAGTTCGGAATTAGGAGTACCTATTTCAACAAATTCATAATTTGAATCGGTAATAATGGCCTGTTTATGCATTTCCGGTTTTACCGCAATTATATATAATGTTGTCAATAAAACAAATATTAATAATGTTATGAATTTAATATTTTGCATTACAAATAAATACTACTTTCTTTCTTAATGTTAGAAACAATAAATTATCCCGATACACTTAAGTTCTAATCTTTGTCAATTTTTGCAACTAATTCTTCAGACGCATAAATATCAAATTTAGTCTGACTTAACATATAAGTTTCAGCGATTAGTAAAGCTGTAGGAACAAGAGCCGCCACCACACTCAAGAAAATACCTTGAAGATCACCACCTATTTCACCAAAGAAATAAGAAGTATTCATTGTAAATTCAATCAATATAATTGCACAACCAATAACAAGAGAGCGAGTTTTTTCGCTTTCTAATTTTCTGACACCTTGAATACCGTAGATATCAACACCATGCGTTAAATAATTACTAAACCCGTCTTGTTTAATAACATTCGAGCCTTGAATTTTTCTAACGGTGAAAAATGCATTTACAAAAGCAAAGAATGCAAAAATAATCATAAACGTAGCAAGTACCAAAAATACAGGGCTGAATCTCAATCCGGAAACTCTAATCCATCCTGCAGCTTCAGGGAAACATGTTGCTAAAGTATTTGATACACCATATGCCAAAAATGGTGCTGTAATAAATCCTAATATTGTTTCACCGACTGATTTTAACTGCAAGTTAAATAATCTGTCTTTAATATTAGAAAGTTTTGTATTACTCATTGAGTTAATATATTTTTCAATCCATTGTCTGTAATCATTTAAAACAGCTTCAAAATCTTCTCTATATTCATTTTGATCAAGAGAATATGCCATTTTATGACCAGTATATTTAAAATATCCGCAAGCCATAGCAACAATAACGGTTAAACCTATGAAGAATATTGAAACTAGCAGTGCAAATATAATATTTATATTGATATAATAAAGTAAATTAATCATATAGATTGCAATAAAAAACAAACTTGATGAAACAAGCATAAATCCTTGAGCGGTTGCTGATACAGGAGTAGTTTTTTCTTTATTTTGGAAATAAAGATAAACACCTTGTTTAAGAATTAAACATAAACCATAAACAACAAGAGTAAATGCTACCAAAATTTTTATATTGGTAGGAAGATGAATAAAGTTTTTAGTTTCTTCAATTTCTAATCCAGTTAAGTAATTAGCAACACCAAATCCACTAACCAATGATGTTAAGAACATAGCGATATGTAAAAATATTGATGCTCTATAATTTAAAGTAAGTTTAGTTTTTAAGTCATTTATCACATAACCTGTTTTCTTAATAACAGCAACTCTTGATTTTTCTATTTCAGCTTTTTTCTCCTCAATAGGACTAGCAGAGTATGTTTGTTGTTCTGTAATTTTTATAGAAATAAACTCATCGTTCAATCCGGACATAAGCTTACAAACCTTATCTATTTCTGTTCTTTGAGCTAATGGTTTACCCTTAAACAAAATATTTTGGTTATTAAAAGTATTCAATAAAGAACATTTATTATTTTGATTATCACATTGAAGTGTCAAAACAAGTTTTGAACCAATATCAACTACAAAATCACAATCAGGATTTGAACCGATATTTATAATTTCTTTATCAGTAAAAGTTTTTTCATTATTTTTAGATATTAATGTAATTATCATATTTTTACCCTTCTCAAACTTAATAAACTTATGATTATATTTTATGATATTTTTTGCCAACTTGTCAAAATTTAATTTTACATAAAAAAGATATTAAAATATCTTAATAATATACTCAAAACTGACAAATTTAAGCTATTTTCAGTTTTATTATATATAAGTGGTAATATGGAGTTAATTTATGACGGTTAGTGCGATTAATCTTTCAACAAATAACGTAAATACCAATAATAATGTTGATAAGAACAAACAAACACAACAAACAACCAAGAAAAACATATCAAAAACTGCCATAGGAGTCGGACTTGTTGGACTTGCAGCATTGGCATCAATCGGCATATATATAGCAACAAAAGGTAAGAGCGGGAAACAAATTGTAAAGCCTGATATTGCTAAAAAAGGAAAAGAAGCTACTGAAAACGTACAACAAAAAATGGAAAAAATTATAGAAAGCTTTAATGAAGGTATCTATAAAGATGCTCCTAAAAAAATAAACAAATTAAAAAACGGTAAAACTACTATTACATTAGGCGAAGGTTCAAACAGAACAGTTTATATTTATGATAAAAATGCAAATCCGGAAAAACAAATCAATTTTGTTAACAAAGGATATACGGTTAATGTTCCAGCAGAAAACGGAGCTTGGGAAATTCATAAAGTAAAAAGACATGACATAAAAACAGGTGATTTAATTATAGAAAAATATGGGAAAGAACAACCAACCATCGGAACAAAGAGCCCTATTGAAGAAACAACCATTTCAAAAGAAGAAAAAAATGGATTAACAGAATTTAGAAAGCACAAGTATATTAAAAACGATAATGGGGCAGCAGATGAAGAAACTGTTTTAATCCGCACAATGAAATTAGGTGATGATACAGTAAGAACATTCAGAAAAGCAAGTCTTAAACCTAACGAAAGCCCTGAATGGAATGTCCAATCTTATGCATTTAAAAACAATGAAAAAACAGATAGACCTTTTTGGGAAATTCTAACACCGGAACAAATGCAAAAATGGAAATCTGCATTAGGATTATAATTTTATCTGCCAATTGCATTAATAAATTTTCTTAAAGCTTTGTCAACGTTTTGTTCAGGGGCAAGGACAAGTTTACTTTCCCCTAAAATCCCACCCAATTTTTCTTTAACCATATCCAATTTTTGCGGATGTGCATATAAGAACATAAATGCAATATCAGGTGCATATTTTTTCACATTTTTAATATTTTCAGGTAAAGTATTCCAATCTATTTGTTTATCAGAAGCGCCTTCATTTTCCAAATCACCCATAATAACAACAGCAGGGACATAACCATCTTTTTTCATAGATAGAGCATAAGAAAGCGCCTTTTTAACACCATCACCATATGCAGTACCCTTATCTTCAGGCGCATATTGTGTAAACGCCTCCATAGATTTTGTTATTCCGCCGGAATTTTGAGGAGAACCTTCATATATAATATATGCATCCTGAGAAACTTTGATAATCTTTATTTGATCTTCAGGATCAAGTTGCGCACACATTTGTTTAAGGAATTTTTTTTGACTTTGTAAACTTGCTTGGTTAGAAGCAGAAGAATCTACAACAAACATAACTGCTGCAGGATGAAAATCATCAACTTTTATATTTTTAAGACCTGCCCAAATAAGTTTAACAACTATACATGCAAGTAATATTACTATTCCTAATGTTATCAATCTTTTATTCATAATATCCTCAATTATATCTATTCTTATTTAATAATACCATACTTTTAATTATATGGTACAACCTCAACAGGTTGAACCAACCTAACAGTAATAACAGTTCCTGCAGGCACTTCGACAGCTTCGCCCTTATGAGCGACAGCAGAAACAACCCCACCGGCAGCCCCTATAGCAGAACCGATTGCAAGTCCGCCTGCAACGTCACCACGTGAAATTAAAGAATAAAGCACACCTGTTACTAAACCGCCAACAGCACCTATTACAACATTTCCTGCTATTTTTAAACCTCGTTTACTTTCTTTAATATCAATATAAACTTTATTAGAAGATAGCTTTATTCTATCACCTGCAGGAGTTAATATCTCATCAAAAGTCATCGCAAGCTTACCATTAGAATAAGCATACCCTGCTTTTTTTATATCTGTTGCGTGTCCGTAGAGAACACTGCCCTGCGGAGCAATTAATATTCCATCATAATACCAGTCCGTGCAAAGTGTAGCTGCAATAGTATCATTTTCAGCAAGACTGTCTGAACTGATTGAGGACTGCAAAATAGCATCGAAAGATTCGCCTTTTGGAACAGTCATTACAGAACCTGTCATAGTTCTTTTATCAAGTTCATATATATCTTTTTGTTCATAGGTTTGAAATTTTTGTTCTTTTCGTTTCACCTTTTCAAGTTGCGGATTAGCTTTTATTTCAATAACGCCTTGTTGTTTATTGTTTCTTGAATTTTTCAAAGCTTCCTGTCTGTCAAATTTTTCTTGCGCTTCGTCACTAAAATCATAGTATTCGGCAAATACAGGAGTAGCTTGCGAAATAATTAAAAATGAGGCTAATATAATACATAAAAATTTTTTCAAAGATTCTCTCCGTTTTATTTAAATAAAACCTGTATTTTTTCGTTAGTATCGTAAGTTACATTACCAACGACCATTCTATTTTTAGAATTTTTGAGATATACATTAAAGTGTCCAAAAATACCTGTAGACTCGCTATTTGCGGTTCTTTTAAGATTAATTATATCAATATAATCTATTTTGTTCAAGCTAAAGTCTTTTGTACGGTCATTCACTAATAAAGCCCCTTTTGAATCGACTCTAACAAATCTTATACCGGCTTTTCTTAATTCATCAGAAGTCACTTTTGAATAATCACCATCTGAATTTAAAGCTATCAATGATTCAAATCTGTTAGCTTTAGGATCATCTATTCCTAACAAATCCTGCTGACTCCAATTTTTATCCGCTCTATCTTTCACTAATACATAACTAACATTATCAATTTTAACGACATACGGATCAAACAACAATGCAGGAAGTGCAATAGCACTAGCTGTTGTTAACCCCAAAAAAGCTCTTGTTATATCAAATTTTTGTTTCGATGGAATTGATACATAATCATTATAATTATCTCGTCTGACTTGTGCATTTATACCATTTATAGGTTGATTTTTATACAAAAATTCCTTTGCCATAACAGGCATACTAATCATAAACAAACACAAAACAATAACAAATTTTTTCATGAGGCTTTCCTTATAAAAATATATTCTTACATCTATTTAACGATAAAATCATATAATTGTTCATTTTCTATAAAGATTTATGAAGAAATATTTAATTAAACAACTATGCTGTTATTACTGAATAAAAGCGAATTTATATATATTAATATTCATCCGAATTATTAATTTTTGTAACAAATATATATTAGTTATGCAATTTGTATATACAAAAATACTTTATATAAGAGTAAGACATAAACAAGTTTATTAAAAACCTTTCATACACACAACCTACACACACTAACCTTCTACACACGAGGAATTACACAAAAAATTCCAAACCGCTCTTCAGAGTGGTTTTTTTTTGCTTAAATATAGGAAATTACTTAAGATAGAAAAATGCATTTACACGTGCATATAACTTCATAGTGCCGACTTCTATATTAACACCTGAATCAGCAGTCATTTCATTTACAGCACCTAAAGCAGCTGATTTTGACATCAACATCATTCTTGGCATGACATTTCTGGAAGATAAGGAACAAGAACCGTCGATAGATTTTACTCCGAGTATTTCGGAACCTACTGAAGCTGCAATTGTTTCAGCTTGTTGTTTTGCTTTTTTAGCAGTTTCTGCCAACAACTTATTGCATTCTGAATCATATTTAGAAACAGAATAAGAAACATTATTAACTGAAGTAGCGCCATCTTGAGTTGCTGTATCCAACATTTTTCCAACTTCTGATATTTTTTTTGTATGTATATTTACATTATTAGTAACTTGATAATAATCTAATACACGTTTGTTGTTATTGTATCTGTAAACAGGAGTTGTATTATAATTTGAAGTTTTTATACTATCACCTTTTGTTGTATCTATTGATTTTTTCAAATCTTCATATACTTTTCCTGATATTTTTTTATTATCGGCAACGGCTTTAGCCATAGATTCTTTTGAAGTTGTTACTATTTCCACACTAAAATCAACAACATCAGGCACGAGCTCTAACTCAGAAGAAGTATTCACAGAAACATATCCTTTTTCTTGTTCAGCAGAATATGCGCTATTACAAATTCCAAAAACAAACATTGCAAATATCAACAACAGTGAAATAAAACCCTTCTTCATATATACCTCCATATAATATTTTCGCTTCTAATAATAGATTATCATAAATTTTAATCTTTTAAAACCAATTAGACTACCATTAAGCAATAGCTAAAAGTATCTGAAAAATAAAGTAAGAAAACATATAATTAAACAACAAGGAGGCATATATGATAGAAATATTTATGAAAGAATTTTGCGGATATTGCAAAAAAGTAATTAAATACATGGATGAACACGATATACCATATAAAACAATAGACATTTCAGAAAAGGCAAACGAAGAAGAATTAATTCGTATTGGCGGTAAAAAACAAGTTCCGTTCATAATCGATAGAGAAAAGAAAGTAGAAATGTACGAATCAGACGACATTATCGACTATTTAAGAACTTTATAAAAATAAGATTTTTACGTATAATGATTGTATGCTGAATCTATATGAAAAATTCTTAAAAGAATTTGATAAAAAACTTACAGAATATTTCAAAGAACAGTCCGAACATATCTGTTGTAAAGAAGGTTGTTCGGGCTGTTGTGAAATAGGAGATTATCCATTCACACAGCTTGAAATGATGTATCTGATGCAAGGCTACAAGAATTTACCTGTTATGGTTCAAAATATGGTAAGAAACAATCTTATGCAAATAAAATCCAATCGTGTTTCCACCCATTTATTTTATAAATGTCCTTTTTTGATTAATAACAAATGCAGTGTATATAAATACAGAGGAATAACTTGCAGAACGTTCGGGTTAGCGTATGTTTGCAAGGATAATACGGTAAAAACTCCTGAATGCGCACATGAGGGACTTTGTTATAGTAAAGTAATAAACGGGAAAGAATTTTTAGCAGAACCTGTAAAAGAAAATTTGGACTTACTTGAAATAACAAATTCAAAACTTGCAAAAAAATACAAATTAGAATTTGGGCCTAGCAGATCACTAATAGATTGGTTTCCATAAATTATATATTAATATCTTTTTTGATTATAATAAATTATAAAAAGGAAAGATTATATGAATTTTTTTGATGAAGAATTAGACAAATTAAAACAATCGCATACATACAGACAGATTCCTGATATAACAGAAAAAGATGGGGAATATGTCATTGTAGACGGGAAAAAACTATTAAATCTTTCCTCTAATGATTATTTAAATTTAAGCACTAACGAAGAACTTGCAAAAGAGTTTATGGAGAAATTTGAAAACAATCCACAATGTCAATTTTCATCAGCATCAGCAAGATTACTAAGCGGAACCACATCAGTATATAGAGATTTAGAAAACGTACTTGCCGGACTTTTCGGAAAAGATTCTGCGCTCATATTTAACACAGGTTATCAATGTAATCTTGGAGTGATTTCAACGATTGCAAGACGTGGTGATATAATCTTTTCAGACAAGCTTAACCATGCCAGCATAATTGATGGAATGAAACTTTCAGATGCAGAATTCAAAAGGTACAGACATTTAGATTATGACCATTTAGAAGAACTGTTAAAAGCAAATAGAGATAAATATAATAAAGCATTAATTGTTTCAGAATCCGTATTTAGCATGGATGGTGATGTTGCAAACATAAGAAAACTGGTTGAACTAAAAAACAAGTATAATGCCCTATTGATGATAGATGAGGCACATGCTTTTTGCTCAATAGATGACAATTGTGCAGGGATGTCTGAAGGAATGGATGTAGACATAGTGACAGCTACATTTGGAAAAGCATTAGGTTCTTTTGGGGCTTTTGTTGTTTCAAACAAAACAATAATCAATTATTTGATTAATAAGGCAAGGTCATTTATATTTTCAACATCTATACCTCCAATAAATATTGCGTGGACAAAGTGGTTATTAACAGAAAAAAAAGATTTTATAATCAAACAAAAGAATAAACTCGCAAGAGTTGTTATCGGGGCACACAAATATATGAAATCCTCGGATATAGATACCGTTTCTGAATCACAAATTATACCAATAATTATAGGTGAAGATGGAAAAACAGTTCAAATGGCAGAACAGTTAAAAAGATTAGGATTCTTTATGCTTCCGATAAGACCGCCGACTGTTCCTAAAAACACTTCAAGGCTCAGATTATCATTAACAGCGGACATAGATTTTGAAAGCGTAAAAACATTAGTTGATTATATAAGAGATGAAATATAGCTGGTTAAAAAAAACAAATTCGGAAAAATTAATCATATTTTTTAACGGATGGGGAATGGATGAATATATCGTATCCCATCTGGATTGTGGGGAATATGATGTTGTTGTTTTGTATGATTATTCGGATTTAACATTAGACACAGATTTTGGTGAATACGAAGAAAAACATATTGTTGCGTGGTCAATGGGAGTAATGATAGGAACATTGTTTGACTTCGGGGATATACAATCCTCAACAGCTATTTGCGGAACACCTATCCCTATTAGTGACAAATTTGGAATACCGGAGAGAATATATAATTTAACAATAAAAGGTTTTTGTGAAAAATCCGTTGAAAAATTTATGTCACGAATGTTTATAGAAAAGCCGAATATTGCAAAGTTTTCAAACAGAACCATTGACAGTCAAAAAACTGAGTTAATAAAATTATTAGAATATAAAAATAAGGATTTTACATATACAAAATCAATAGTTGGGGATAACGATTTAATTATTCCGACAAAAAACCAGTTGAACTATTGGAACGAGCCTATTATAATACATTCAGGACACTGTCCGTTTATGCTTTTTAAAAGTTGGTCGGAAATAATAGAATTATGACAAAAGAATTAATAAAAAAAAGATTTTCAAAAAGTCTTTATACATATGATGAAAACGCCCTTGCACAAAAAGAAATGTCTAAAAAATTAGTTAGCATGGTAAAACATAAAGAGCCGATATCTGTATTAGAAATAGGCTGCGGTACCGGTTTTGTGACAAAAGAGGTTTTTAACAACTATGAAATATCAAAATATGATGCGGTTGATTTAGTACAAGGATGCGAAAAATTTTTATCAGATATATCATCAAAAATAAATTTTTATTGTGCTGATATAGAGAATTATACCCCGCAACAAAAATATGATTTGATAATATCAAATGCATCAATGCAATGGTTAGACAATCTACAAAAATATATTGATAATACAATGAAATATTTAAAACCGAACGGGATTTTCGCATTCACAATATTTGGAGATGGCAATTATAAAGAGATGGAACAATTCATTCCAAAACCTTTAACATATTATTCTATTGATAAAATTAAAGATATTTGTAAAAAATATAACATTGAAAAAATAACACAAGAAACAATAAAAATTGAATTTAAAACTCCGCGAGATATTTTACATCATATCCAAAACACAGGTGTAAACGCATTAAATGAAACACGCTGGACAAAATCTGATTTAACAAATTTTGAGAACAATTATCCTAAAGAAAATAACACTTATCAACTTACGTACAATCCAATATACGTTTTAATACAAAATAAATAGAATATTATTCATTGTCGAAAGCTTTTCTTGTAATCGGAAGTCTTTCTTGTACTTGTTCAAATGCTGTATAAACAGGTGTTTCTTGCTTTAGAAAAGCTTTATAGGTTACATTTTCGCTCTCAATGTTCCCGACAGGTTTATATTCATTTTTAGCAATTTCATCTATTTCAGAAGGAGTTGCTGATTTAAATTGAACAGTCTGTTTAGTTTGTTGTTCAGCTAATTTTGCAGGAGTAACTGACAGTGCTTTTGGCTTTATTTTTAACGGAGTAAAGCCTCCTGATTTAACTTCATTAGTTTTTAAAGCTAATTCTTTATCCTCTACTTTAACAAAACCAAGCGATTTTGGTGCTACTTTAACAGGGGTAAAAATAGATACGGGTTTTTGTGTTTCTACCCTTGTAGGTTTTAAAGCATTATTAATTGATTTAGCAACAATTTCATTTTTTCTGTCGTTCACTACAGCAACTTTTTCAACTTTTTGAGGTTTCACCTTTACAGGTTTTGGCTCAACCACTTTTGCTACCTTCACAGGTTTTTCGGTTTTAACTTTTTCTACTTTTGGTTCGCTAACCTTGGCAACCTTTTCAACCTTCTGAGGTTTCACCTTTACAGGTTTTGGTTCAACCACTTTTGCTACCTTCACAGGTTTCTCGGTTTTAACCTTTTCTACCTTTGGTTCGCTAATCTTGGCAACTTTTTCAACTTTTTGAGGTTTAACTTTTATTGGTTTTGGTTCAACCACTTTAGCTATCTTCACAGGTTTTTCGGTTTTAACCTTTTCTACTTTTGGTTCGCTAACCTTTGCAACTTTTTCAACCTTTTGAGGTTTTACCTTTGAGTGTTCTTTTCTTTCAGTATGCACAAAAGAATGTGATGTATCTATATTCATTATTGACAATGGCCGATTTTTGGAACTTGTCATAATGCTACTAATACTTATCATATTGTTAGAATACGCACGACTTGTAGTAATAGCTGTTGTCGGTGTTGCAACCTTTTCAACCTTCTGAGGTTTCACCTTTACTGGTTTTGGTTCAACTACTTTAGCTATCTTTATAGGTTTTTCAGTTTTAACTTTTTCTACCTTTGGTTCGCTAACATTTGCAACCTTTTCAACCTTTTGAGGTTTTACCTTTACCGGTTTTGGTTCAATTACTTTAGCTATCTTTATAGGTTTTTCTGTTTTAACTTTTTCTACTTTTGGTTCACTAACCTTGGCAATCTTTTCGGTCTTTTGAGGTTTTACCTTTACTGGTTTTGACTCAACTACTTTAGCTACCTTTATAGGTTTTTCTGTTTTAACTTTTTCTACTTTTGGTTCGCTAACCTTTGCAACCTTTTCAGCCTTTTGAGGTTTCACCTTTACTGGTTTTGGCTCAACCACTTTAGCTATCTTTATAGGTTTTTCAGTTTTAACTTTTTCTACTTTTGGTTCGCTAACCTTGGCAACCTTTTCAGCCTTTTGAGGTTTCACTTTTACTGGTTTTGGCTCAACTACTTTAGCTACCTTTATAGATTTTTCGGTTTTAACTTTTTCTACTTTTGGTTCGCTAACCTTGGCAATCTTTTCGGCCTTTTGAGGTTTTACTTTTACTGGTTTTGGCTCAACTACTTTAGCTACCTTTATAGGTTTTTCTGTTTTAACTTTTTCTACTTTTGGTTCACTAACCTTGGCAATCTTTTCGGCCTTTTGAGGTTTTACCTTTACCGGTTTTGGCTCAACTACTTTAGCTACCTTCACAGGTTTTTCTGTTTTAACAGTATGAGGTTTTGTTTTTTTCACTTTTTCTTTCTTTATTAAAGCAGGTGATTGCAAATTATCTCTATCAATATCAAACTCGGAATTATCAGCTAATTTTTCTGTATTATTTAATGCTACCCAACCGCTATCATTAGCTTTTTTGGATTTATTATCCGCAGCAACAGTTGTTGTTTTTCCCCTTCTAAAGAAATTAAACCAACCTAGACGCTCTTTATGACTTTTAGCTTTTGCCAATCTTTCTTTTTTATCTTGTTTTTGCTTTTTTACTAACCCGTCAACATCTGCTACTTGGTCAATATCAAGATTATCATATTTATCTTCCACAATTTCATCTTTTATTTTATGTTTTTTCAAATGTGGAATCATAACTTTTTCAACAAATTTTGGGGTTTTTGTATCAATTTTCTGACCTTCAATAACTCTTGCTTTTGGTCGAATTTGTTTTTTAGAATTTACGTCCAAATCCATCTCTAAAGAAAAATCATCATCAATTACTTTTGAGATGGACATCTCACCATCAACATCAACAAAAGTAAATCCTATATCAGGAGTTGTAAAAATATTATCTGAATAATTATTATTAAAAGCAATAATCCTTGAACAATCATAGGCTAAATAATTATATGCATCGTCATGTACATATGCCGTATTAGCATTTGAAAAGTTTTGAAATGCACACAATAATGCCAAAGCAATTATCGCTCTCAACTTATTTTTCATTAACATAAATCTCCTACCTGCTCTAATTATATCGTAAAAATACACACAACATCAATAATACAAATAAAAAAATCATATATTTATATGGGAAAATTGTAACAAAAAAAAATCCCGATTTTTATCGGGATTAAAAGGGGAAACAAACTTTTACGAAGAATTAAACTTCGCAAAAGTTTGCAAGGTTAAAATTTGAAATCAATTATATCTAAATTATAGTCACCAAAACCTTTTGGCGCTTTTCTGAATTTATATTGGGTTTGATTAATATGCAGATTTTTATTTATCTTAGCGTTTATACGTTTAATGCAATCTGTTTTATTCACAGACTGTTCAACTGTTTTTTGAGATACTTCTTGTACAGTTTTAACTTCCGGTTTTATTTCAATTTTTTGTTTTTGTGGGACTTGTTCTACCTTATTCATTAAAACAGTTTTTTCACCACTTTGCTTAATTTCCGGCTGAACTTTTATATTGTTAACTTCTGTTTTTTCTTCTCCTTTAGATTGAACAACTGATTTAACTTCAAGGTTTTGAACTTCTTGTTTTGGAAGAACAATAGTATCTTTTACCTCAGGTTTTACCCATGCCGGTTTGACAGGAACAGGTTTAACTATAATCAATTTATCTTGTCCTGATAGAGAATTTATTTTGTTTTGAATATTTTCAACTTTTTTATCTTCAGGTTTTCCATATTTAACAGTTGTTACATTTTGTTTTGTTTTTGCTTGAGTTGTTGTTTTAACAGCAGATTTAACCTCAGGTTTTTTCTCTGTCTTAGTTTTAACAGCAGGTTTAACCTCAGGTTTTTTCTCTGTCTCAGTTTTAACAGCAGGTTTAACCTCAGGCTTTTTCTCTGTCTTAGTTTGGACAACATGTTTAACCTCAGGCTTTTTCTCTGTCTTAGTTTGGACAACAGATTTAACCTCAGGCTTTTTCTCTGTCTTAGTTTGGACAACAGGTTTAACATCAGGTTTTTTCTCTGTCTTAGTTTGGACAACAGATTTAACCTCATGCTTTTTCTCTGTCTTAGTTTGGACAGCAGGTTTGACCTCAACATCAGAACTGCCGGTTTTCTTTGGTGTAACTTTTATTGTTTTAACCTTTTCAGTTACTGTTTCAACCGTCGGCTTAATATTATCAACATCTTTTATTCTGTCTTGGTCTTTATAATCAATCGCATTAGCTTGCTTGTGTTTTGAATCTACCTTTTGACCTTCTACATTAGAAATAATTACTCCGTCAGAATAAACATCAGTTACAACTTTTGCGGATACATCTGTATTATATCTATAGAATATTTTCCTCTTTACCTCTTTTAACATACTAATAAGGTTAAAGGACGGTCTTTTAGCAATACGTTCTTTTTTCTCTTTTGGCTTTCTAGGTTGCTTAGATTGTTTATTCGATACAATTTGAATATTAGGTTCTTTTTTCTCTTTAAATTTAACAGTTTTCTTTTCAGGATCTTTATGTACAATATTCGAAGTTTTTTGAACCAATTTACCGAGCATACATCTAAACCCAAACAATATAGAAGCACCCCTTCTACCACCGCTTCTGATTGTTGTTTGAGCAAATCCTGAATATTTGTCTGCCCAACGTTTTTGAATACCAATACCATATTCCACATATGGATCAACAGACATTCTTGGAAGTGCTATATTATCAGCTGTAACATTTGTTTTATCAAGGAAATTACAAACCACATTAATTAATGCATAAGGCTGCCATCCGTTTGCAAGATTACCAATTACCCTCACTCCCGGAATAAAATGCACAACGTGTAAAGGTTCTGTGTTAATTCTCACCCCGTCTGAAGATGTATAATCCGTGCTGGATACAAATGTATATCCCATCATTACAGATGGTTGAATAATTAATTTTCCACCTATCAATTCAAAGTTATAACCGATTTTATCAGCAAAACCTGTCATTATAATATTCATTGTGTCAGAACCGTAAGGGGTATCAGTATTATTAATCATCCAGCCTACGTTTGCCGTAATTGTATTATAAAAATTACCTTTATATATATTTGCCGTAGCACCTATTACTGCACCTTGTTGGTTGGAGTCAATACCTTTATAGTGGAAATTATTTCCGTTGTACCCTACATATCCTCCATAAACAAGTCCGAATCCATGTCCAATATCAATATAATCACTATCTCCGCCAAATAATGTTCCATAACTGATAGATGAAACTTTTGGTCCCTTTTTTAAAGGAATACTTTCGAAAGTTGAATATGGACTAACCCATATGCTTTTTACTTCCTCCGGCACACCAATATACGTAGGATTATATCCATTATCATAAACATTTTGTGCGTATGCATTGCGTTTAGCCTTTATTCTATCTATTTTAGGGATAGTCATATATGTATATGAATGGTACATTGCCATTTGATAATTATTTAACTGATTTAAATATGCAACTTGTTGTGCAATACCTGATGGGAGGATTGCCGGATTAAAATCATCTGGCCCGCCACCATTACCTCTGTTAAACGTAAAATACCCGCTGGATGGGCTGTAAGAAACTAAATATTTATATACTCTTGAATATGTTACTGTTTTGACTGACGAAGTTACACTCCGTTTTAACGGCGAATCTGCAAATAAAATTTTTGTCGTCTTGGAAGTTGCATCTGATAGCAAGTGCATTTTATTTACATTTATTTTTCCATTTATATTTGAATAATTATCTGCGGTCACCCTGTCCATTGCTTGATTTGCTAAATCAACATCAACCGCAACATTTGTCCTTCCTGATGTAGTTAATCTACTAAAATCAGTATTTCCAATTTCATTATTTACAAGATTTAAATTTCCGCCTTGAGCATTAAAATTATTGCCTTTTAATAAGTTATCTTTGCCAAGATTTAAATTAGAACCGCTTAAAGTTATATTTGCATTTTCAACAGTATTATTGATATTAACATTACCTGTTGAATCACCTGTTACATTTAATCTATATCCATTTTGCGAACCTGATATTTTATCATTCATATTAATAGCACCGTTATTTGTAGCGTTTAAAGTAACGGATGCATCAGTATTAGCATAAATCGCATTATTTTCTCCACCGGCAGTATTACCTTCAAAGGTACTTTCTCCATTATCAGCTGATATAGTAACCCTTGAATTTGTATATATAGCACCACCCTTTTGCCCTGCTGTGTTATTAACAAAATCTGTATTTATAATTTCTGTTTGAGCATCTTCTGTAATATATATAGCACCACCATTTTCCCCTGCAGAGTTATTTGAAAGAGTTGAATTTTGAAGATTCAATGTTCCGTTTTGAACATATATAGCACCACCATTTCTATCTGAAGAGTTAGAAGTTATAACTGAATTGTTAGCGGTAAAATCTGAAGCTGCATTATCCAAATAAACAACAGAACCATCTGTTGATGATTTCGCATTTTTAACTAATATATCGTTCAACTCAATACTTGTAATAGGATTTTTTATCTGAAACATTGAATGATTATTCGCATTTAATGTTCCATATTCTGCATTTGAATCATTAATGACTGTTAACATAATTTCTTGAGGAATTTCACCTAAATCTTTGGTTAGAACATACTCATTTTCAGAATTAAAAATAAAGCTTTTAATCATATGAGTAGGGGTAGTATCATGAACCATTTCATATAAAACATCTTTCCAACCATTAATTGTAATACTGTCATTATCAGTATCAGTTCGTCCAAGGGAAACAGAGTCAGCAAGCAATGATGTACTATACATAGTAGGTTGAACACTTGTATACAGATTCTCTGATAGTTGGTCAATATTAAGAGTTAAATTATCGGCATTTTTTAGTATTTGAACAGTTGTACTATCACCGCTAGGAGCTGATAGTACATTTAATTCAGATAAATATACAGTTCCTGATGCATTATTAGAAGTTATAGTATCAGCTTTTTGTTCAGCCAAATCAATATCCATAATAAATTTAACATTATTACCAATTGTCAAATTATTTAGTGTATGAGAGGTAGTTTCGCCATCTGCAAAAGTAATATCTACATTTGAAATTGAGATATTAGCGTTATTAATATCCCCGAACAAACCTATTTTCCCGCTTCCATCACCTGTTAGAGATACGTTATACCCTGATGCACCATCAATATTATCATACAGATAAATCGTACCCTGATTTTGGGCGCTTAGTGTCAGAGTAGAATCACTGTTTGCCATGTATATAGCATTGTCCTCTTGACCATTGTTATCCATAACATAGTTATCGACAATAACCACGTTATCACTATCAGCAATTAATTGAATAGAGTCTTGTGCATATATAGCACCACCCTGAGCAACAGAAGAATCTCCCTGAGTAACTGCATAATTACCTTCAAATGAAGAATTTGTAAAGGTCATTTTACCAATAGTATATACCGCACCACCGTAAGCATTTGTTTGTGATAGTACTGAGTTGCTGTTAAAATTAACATTATTAATTGTAATTTGTGAGTCTTGTGCTGTATTATAAATGACAGAACCGATAGCAGATAATGCATTTTTCATTGTTAAATCAGAAAGATTTAAAGTTGTTTGGATTTCAGAAACAACAAACCCTGAATAGCTATTAAAAATAATACTGTTACTGTCTTTTGAAACACCTATAACAGAGAACAGACCGCTGGAAGTTGTTCCCATATTTTCATTAAGAGTTACGTTTTCATTTGCAGTAAATGTATATGAACGTGAAGAATCTGTTGATTGATTTAATTCAGGTAAGGTTGCGTTGGCATATGCAAAAGAGCTGCTTAAAAAACAGTAGAATAAACCTATAATAAGCAGCGCACGAAAAATTATATTAATTTTCCCCACAGCCATTCTATTCAATTTTAACCTAGCAACTCTTAATTTGTTTCCCCTGAGGTTTAATAATGATTAATTACTAAATCTCAATAATATTATTTCATATTGCACAGATTACGTCATAATCTAAATGGATGATTTTTGAACAGTTTAAGTGATATTTAAATAAATGTTATAATATTTAACTAATTTTGCATTTTATTGTATAATCTAAATACGGAAAATTAAGAGAGAGGTTTTAAATGAAGCTGACTGTATTAGGTCCGGGATGTTGGGGATTAACTCTTGCATGGTTATTAACGGATAATTTTGATAAAGTATGCGTATGGGGCAGAACACAAGACTTGAGCGAAGATTTACTAAAAAACAAACATTGCTCTAAACCATTAGAAGTTCAACTCAGAAGCGATGTCGAAATAACTGATGATTTATCATACGCAATAAAAGATGCTGAAATCATTCTTTCCGTTGTAGCAACAGGCGGTGTTCGTCCTGTATGCGAACAGTTAAAACAAGCAGGAATAGAACCTAATCAAATTATTGTTAATGCCTCAAAAGGGATTGAATTGGGAACATTAAAAAGAATGTCAGAAGTAATTAAAGATGTATTACCAAACCAAAAATTAGCTATTCTTTCAGGTCCGACATTGGCAAAAGAAGTTTTAATGGGAAAACCGACTGCCGCATCTGTTGCATGTGAAGACGAAGAAATAGCAAAATATGTACAACAAGCTTTGAATGTTCCAAACAAATTCAGATTATATACAAACAAAGATGTAATAGGTGTAGAGCTCGGAGGAAGCCTGAAAAATGTTATCGCAATTGCTTCAGGTTTTGCGCACGCAATGGATTTAGGTGACAATTGTATGGGTACACTTCTTGCAAGAGGTATGGCTGAAATCGTTCGTGTGAGCGTGAAATTAGGTGCAAAACCTTCCACACTATACGGTTTATCCGGCATGGGTGATTTAATTGCAACTTGCTCAAGCCCTATGTCCAGAAACTATACAGTTGGTTCTATGCTGGGCAAAGGTAAAAAAATTGATGATATTTTATCAGAACTTGGCTCAGTTGCAGAAGGGGTTAAAACATCTAAAGCAGTTTGCGATTTAGCAAAAAAATTAGGAGAAGAAGTTCCTGTATCTTCTGCTATATATGAAGCTGTTTACACAGATATTACTCCTCAAGAAGTTTTATCTAAACTTATGAACAGAAAACTAAAAGGCGAAGAAGTTTATTAAATTAAAAAATTATAATATAATGAGTTTATATGACAATAAAGTATGCAGTTTATTATTTAAAGAATAGTTTTAATCCGTTGAACGTGCCTGAACACGTAAAATTAGAGCACGGACAAATGATTTTGGCTCGCACTGAAAAAGGTGAAGAAGCGCTTAAGGTTGTTCTTGTCAATCAAGAAATATCCAAAATTTGGGAAAAAGCAGAAAATAAACCTCAAGCTTTTGACTTTATCCGTGTAATGTCACAACACGATTTGGAAATATTAGAAAACATCAAAAAAGAAGAAGTAACCTCTTTTTTCAAATGTAAGGAGTTAGTAGAAAAACATAAATTAAACATGAACTTAACTCAATGCAGACTTACGTTTGATAAAAGAAAAATAACCTTTTATTATACCGCACCTGAAAGAGTTGATTTCAGAGAACTGCTAAAAGATTTAACCCAAACATTTAAACGAGTACGGATTGATCTTAGACACATAGGAGTTAGGGATGAAACCTCTATTATGGAAGGTGCCGGCCCATGCGGACAACCATTCTGCTGTAACACATTCAAAAGAAAATTTGAACCAATAAATGTTAAATTAGCAAGAGATCAAGGCATGCCTATCTCTCCAACAAAGATATCCGGCACATGCGGAAGACTTTTATGCTGTCTTACTTATGAATATTCAAACTATATAAACGCAGCAAAAGGAATGCCTCCAATAGGTTCATCTGTTATGACTCCTGACGGATTAGGCAGAGTTTGTTTAATCAATTTCTTAAAAGGCGCTGTTTCAGTAAAATTAGAAGATGGCAAGACACATGAATACGCAAAAAATGACGTTGAAATGGTCGATGCAGATGTTAACGTTGAAATTGATTTACCAATGAATAATTATACTCAAGATGAAAAAGTAGATATGAAGCAACTTAAACAACTTGAAGACGATAGAAATTCTTCTACAGGAAATGTTTAATTATCTGTTATGTATAGGCAAATACACTTTTGCATATTTTCCTGATGTCGGGGTTTTAAATTCAATCTCTTTTACAGTATCAACTTTTTTTTCTTCACAACCATCAGGTTGATAATTAATCAGATAACGCATAAATTCCTTACTAAACATGTAATAAATAACTCCTGTACACTAACTTACACATATAATAAGTATTTTATTCCATAAAAATTGCCCTAAGTTTAATAATTATTTACAAAAAAAGCCTCTCAGACGAGAGGAATGAGCGATGAGGATTATATATACATTTTTATCTTAAGTTACTTATTATTTTTTTCATTAGACTAACCGGCAATAAAAATATAGATGAAAGTGTAAATATTTTAAGTTAATAAAATATACTTTTTCTTCCATCAACATCTTTTTTAGGTTAAAATATATGTATGCTTAAAGATTTTAAAAGAGAAAATTTAAAACTATTAGATAAATATATCCTTAGACAAGTTATAGAAATGTTTATCATGGGTGTATTGGTATTTACATCTATTATATTTGCATCAGATACGTTTATGACACTTATTAAACAGATAGCAAAATACGGTATACCGTTTAAAGTTGCATTTATATTAGTAATTTTAAGCTTGCCATCAATTTTTGTAATGACAATACCTATGGGCGTTTTGCTTTCTACTGTAATGACCTTAAACAAATTGAGTTTAGCATCCGAACTTACAGTTATGAGAGCTTGCGGCATCGGTTTCAATCGTATAGCAAAGCCGGTATTTGCCTTTGCGGTCGTCATGTGTCTTGCTAGCTTTTTTATAAATGAAACAATCGTTCCTATAATGACTAAACAATCTAAAGATTTAGCATTATGGGCATTCTGTCAAAAAAATATTCCTGAAGGGAAACACGATTTTACTTTCCAAGAATTAAATGAAGATAGGATGCTTAAACGATTATTTTATGTTGAATCTTGTGAAAATAAGCAATTCAATAATGTAACGGTGCTTGATATGTCTAAACCGGATGCCATACATATTCTTCAAGCACAATCAGGAGGGTCTTCTCCTAAAGGTTGGATTTTTAATAACGGTATTATTTATACAATTGCTGATAAAGGCAAAATACTTAATGCTACATATTTTGGAAAAACAATTGCTCAATTTGGAGTTAACTTAAAAAAAGAATTAAATCGAAATGTTGCAAACGAACATAATTTCCTACAATTGTGCATATATCTTGCTAAAAATAAAAATCTGGAAGACAGGCAATATCTAATTATAGATTTATTCGACAAATTAGCCCTGCCATTAATGACTCTTGTATTAGTCTTAATTGGAGTTCCATTGGCAATAACTCCACCGAGAGTCAGATATAACCGAGGATTTTTATTTAGTATTTTGATTATTTTTGCATATTATTTGATACGGGCATTATCCTTGTCATTCGGGGAAGCCGGCAGTTTAAATCCATTCTTTGCAGCATTTTTGCCTAATATCATTCTAACGATAGCAGGAACATATCTATATTACAGAAAAGTCTTTACTATAACATAATTAATCGAGGTATTTTCTGTCTTTTATCTCATCCGGCAAAAACTGTTGTTCAATCTCCGGAGCATCGTGACTATACACATAACCAACCCCAAATCCATATTTTTCAGCATCTTTATAATGAGCATCTCTAAGATGCATAGGAGGCGGAAAATCTAATCCGCTATGAATATCTGATAACGCTTTATCAATTGCCATAATAGTTTGATTAGATTTTGGAGCTTTTGCAACGTAAATAACAGCCTGCGCTAATGGTATTCTTCCTTCCGGCAATCCTAAAATTTCAACAGCTTTGTATGCATTCAACGAAACATTTAATGCATTCGGATCTGCATTACCGACATCCTCTGCCGAACATACTATTAATCTCCTTGCAATAAATCTGGGATCTTCACCTGCTTCTATCATTTTTGCAAGATAGTATATTGCAGCATCAGGATCACTCCCTCTTAAACTTTTTTGAAAAGCTGACGCACAATCATAATGCTCCTGCCTTGAATATCTTGTATTTCTTTTTTGAGTAATACTTTCCAATATTTCTACAGACAACTTTCTGAAATTATTCGAAAAATTACTTGCAAAATAAGAGTTCTCAACCATATTTAAAGCAGTTCTGGCATCCCCTCTTGCATTATTTATTATGAATTTTGTAACTTCTTCATCATATTCTATTGGTTGATGATTTTTTTCCAAATAATTAAATCCGTTATTAACAATTTTTTCCATACTTTCATCATCAATAGAATTAAGCCTAATTATCTGAACTCTTGAAATCAACGCAGGTGCAACCTGAAAAGAAGGATTTTCAGTAGTCGAACCTATTAGATACAAAGTGCCATCCTCAAGATATGGTAACAAAACATCCTGTTGAGTTTTTGAATAACGGTGAATTTCATCAATAAACAGAATAGTTTTTTGACCATACCTAAGGGCTTCATTTGCTTTTTCAACAGTTTCTTTAATATCTTTAATTCCTGAAGATACAGCAGAAAGCTCAACAAAATTCGCATTAACCTGATTTGCAATCAACCTTGCCAATGTTGTTTTTCCACACCCCGGAGTTCCCCATAAAATTAATGAAAAAAGTCTTTGTGATTTTATCAAATTCATCAAAGGAGAATTAGGTGCTATAACATTCGATTGACCTAAAAATTCTTCCAATGTTTTTGGACGCATTATTTCTGCCAACGGTACTTGTTTATTTATATTTTCAAGTTCTGTAAAGAGATTTGCCATACTAACATAATATCACATAAAATTATTACTTGTTTTAGACGTTATTAAAAATAAAAAATTTTATAAAAATCCTCCATAATTCCGATGTAAACGTGTTGAAAAATTCCAACTAATTTAGTACAATAAATTCATTAGATAGTGTTTAAGTAATGAGAGGATTTATAATATGAAATTACACATGCATGTGCTTATTGCTCTCGGGTTAGGGCTAAAACGTAACTGGCACATATTCTTTGGTTTAATTGCGGGTATTATTGTGGGTATCTTTTTACATACACACCAAAACCCTGTAATTATGGGATTATTAACCATCATTGGGCAGTTATTTATCAGATTAATACAAATGGTTGTTATCCCGCTTGTTATATCAGCGATAGTAATTGGTATTACAAGTGTTGGTGATAACAAACAACTCGGAAAATTCGGTAAAAAGATGATAATATACTACGGTATTATCACAACAGCTGCAGTAACTATTGGTGCTTTGCTAGCGCTATTATTCCAACCGGGACTTGGTGCTGCGCATTACATAGCACAAGGCACTGCTCACGATATTCAAAACACGGTAGCATCCACAATTGCTTCCCAACAAGGTCAAATTATTGAATTATTCCTAAATTTCGTACCTAAAAATCCACTTGAAGCAGTTGCTCACGGTGATATGGTTCAAATAATTGTATTCACAGTAATGTTTGCTATTGCATTAGCTAAAGTTGGTGATGTAAACAGATCTTTAGTATCATTCTTTGAATCTGTTTTTGCAGCTACAATGAAAGTTACAGATTGGATTATGTATTTCGCCGCACCCGGCGTATTCGCATTAACAGCACTTTCTGTTTCTTCATTCGGTGCTGATATATTCGTAAGTATTTCTAAATATTTAATGGTACTTTTAATAGGATTTTCTATCCAATTATTCATTGTATATCCTATTTTCTTAAAAATATTCTCAAAAGTACCTGTATTAATGTTATACGCAGCAATAGCAGAAGCAATGATGGTTGCTTTTGGTACGGCAAGTTCATCAGCAACATTACCATTAACGATTGCTTGTTGCGAAAAAAGAGGTATTTCTCATAAAGTATCAAGCTTTGTATTACCACTTGGTGCAACATTAAATATGGATGGAACAGCATTACTTCAAGTTGTTGCTGTTATGTTCTTAGCACAAGCATACGGTGTTGCACTAACTCCGTTATTGATTATTCAAATCGCATTACTTGCAATTGTGGCATCATCTACAAGTGCAGGTATTCCTGGAGCAGGTTTAATTACAATTGCTCTTATCTTAAACGGTCTGGGATTAAGTCCTGAACAATTAGTAGCAGGATTTGCGTTCTTATTCACTATCGAAAGAATTACAGATATGATGAGAACCCTTATCAATGTTACCTCTGATGCAGTTGTAGCTGCTGCAATTGCTGATAATGAAAATGAAATAAATTATGATTTATTAACTAATCCTTCATCCTATAATGAGATTATTTAATAACTAAAAAAATAAGTAAAAAAGTCGGAATTTTCATTCCGACTTTTTTATTGATTAAAAACTCTCAATCTCAATAATAACATGGGATTGAACATGTTTACATATCTTTACAAAACCATAAATTCATGGCAATTTCTACTATATATAAAACTTTATATAAGTAAGTTGATGGGATAAGGAATTAAGAGATATGGTAAGTTCAGCTAATTACAATATCACAATAGGTCCGGGACACGGTTCAACCGTTGGAGCAACTGTTCCTGTTAAATTCAACGGAAAAAAAGAAGAAGAAAAAAAACCTGAAAAAGTTCAAGACGCTAAAATAAAATTCCACAAAATTAAATCTTCAGATAAATATTTAGTACAAGGAGAATGGACTGAAGATTATACATACAAAGTAGAAGTTGAAGCATCATCAAAAGAATTAGAAAAAAATATGGAACTTATGAACAGATACCGTTTAATTACATTCAAAGTTCCTTCTAAAAAGATTTATACATATCTAAAACATTGTTATAAAATTGATAGCATCGAAGCACCACAAAGACATAAAGGTGCAGGCACAAAGGCTGTTCAAACTGTTTTAGAAAGAAGCTTAGCAGATAAAGAAACAGAAGGCAGACTTGTTGTTTTGGCAGAAATCACAGACGGACAAACCTCTCCTGCAGGATTTTTCTACAAATTAGGATTCAGATTTGTAGACAAATCATTAAATGAAACTATGGAAGAATGGTTAAGAAAAAATGAAAATACAGATTCTCCAAAAGTAACAGGAATAATGTACCTTCCTAAAAATCACATCAAAAAATTAATGATGTATAACGGAAATTTATTATAATTAAGGTTAGTTAGGTTTTATGTGTATTAGACGGATTCAAATCCGTCTTTTTCTATTTAATAGAAAATTTATAATTTTACTTTTTCTATGTTCCATTTACAATATATAAATAAGGATATGTCACAACAAGCGACCACGTATTTTATGGGAGAAAAATGGGAACAACATCAAAAGAAAAAGCATTAGTAATAGTTGAGTCACCTGCAAAATCAAAAACCATTAAAAAGATTTTAGGGAACAACTTTTCTATAGAAGCGAGTCTTGGTCATGTACGAGATTTATCTTCGAAGAATGAATTAGGATTTGATGTTAATAACGGCTTTAAGCCATCATTTGTCATTCTTCCGGAAAAAAGAAAAGTTGTATCAAAACTAAATGAAATAGCGAAAAAATCAGACAAAATATATTTAGCATCCGACCCTGACCGAGAAGGGGAAGCAATTGCATGGCACGTAAAAGAAGTATTAAAAGTGCCTGAAGACAAAATATATAGAATAGAGTTTAATGAAATTACTCCAAAAGCTGTAAAATATGCTGTTGACCATCCTCGTCAAATAGATATGGATAAAGTACAAGCACAACAGACAAGACAAATTCTTGACAAATTAGTAGGATATAGATTATCACCTGTTTTGTGGAAACAATTAGGAAATTATCATCTTTCCGCCGGTCGAGTTCAATCAGTTGCACTTAGAATGATATGTGAACGAGAAGAAGAAATTGATGCATTTATTCCTGTTGAATACTGGACAATCACTGCACAACTGGAAAAAGAAGGCAAAAGATTTGATGCAGAATTAACAAAATTCATCGGAAGTAAAATTGAAATAAGCAATGAAGAAGAAGCTTTAAAAATAAAAGAGGCACTTGAAAGTCCTGAGATTGAATATGTTGTATCAAATGTTGCAAAAAGAGAAACATCAAGAAAACCAACCGCACCATTTATAACATCAACTTTACAACGGGAAGCAAGTTCCAAATTAGGATATGGCGTTTCTAAAACAATGCAAATTGCACAAAAATTATATGAAGGTATTGAGCTGGAAGAAGGCTCTGTCGGTTTAATCACTTATATGAGAACCGATAGTGTCCGTATATCTGATGATGCACAGGCAATGGCGAAAGATTATATTATAAATAATTATGGCGAAAAATATTACCCAAGTACCCCAAATAATTATGCAAAAGGGAAAAAGAATGTTCAAGATGCTCACGAAGCCATCAGACCATCTTATCCTGACAGAACACCTGAAAGTTTAAAACCGTATTTAACTAATGAACAGTACAGATTATATAAACTGATATGGAATAAATTCATGTCGTCACAGATGGCGCCAGCTAAAATCGCAAATAAAACGGTTGATATTACTGCGGGTGATTATGAGCTTAGAGTTGGCACAAGTAAAGTTTTATTTGATGGGTTCTTGAAATTATATCAAGATGCTGAAGATGGAGCAGAAACAAAAATTCCTGATTTATCAGAAGGTGACAAATTAAATATGAAAGAGATTCTTCCTAAACAACATTTCACCCAACCGCCTCCACGATATTCAGAAGCATCATTAGTTAAAGCGTTAGAAGAGTACGGCATTGGTCGTCCTTCTACTTATGCAAGCATTATTACAAAAATACAACAACGTCAGTACGTTGAAAAACAAGATAAAGCATTAGTCCCTACTTTCTTAGGTAAAACAGTATGTAAACAGCTTGTTACACAGTTTGCAGATATTATGGACTATGCATTTACTGCAGGAATGGAAGAAAAGCTTGATAAAATAGCGGATAAAAAAGCTGTATGGAATCAAGTGTTACAAGATTTTTATACCCCATTTATTGATACAGTAAATGATGTTATGTCTAATGCTCAAAAAGTAAGAATTGAAAGTGATGTAACTTGTCCAAATTGCGGACGTAAAATGATAGTCAGAACGAACCGTTTTGGAAGTCAATTTTTAGGTTGTTCAGGTTATCCTGAATGTAAAACTATTTTATCTTTAGATAAATCCGGTGCAGTTATAAATAACAATGAAGCACCCGAAAAATCAGAAGAAAAATGTGAAAAATGCGGCGGCGACTTATACATAAAAATTGGTCCTTACGGCAGATATACAGAATGTGAAAACTGCAAAGACAGAAAAAGCATTGTAAAATCCACAGGAGTAACTTGTCCTAAATGTGGAGAAGGTGAAATTATAGAGAGAAAATCAAAAAGGGGTGTAGTATTTTACGGCTGTAACAAATATCCTGATTGTGACTATGTTCTATGGAATGAACCAACAGGTGAAAAATGTCCGGATTGCGGTTCTCTATTAACAAAACGCACCCTAAAAAGCGGTGAAGTAATCGAATGTTCAAACCGTGCATGCGGTTATAAACAAACGACCTAAATTATTGTACTTGTAAAGTTATTGGAGTGCTTTATGAATAAAAAAAATATATGCGTATTTTGTTCATCATCTAATACTTTAGATAAAAAATATTATGAAGACGCAGAAGCATTAGGAGAATTACTGGGGCAAGCCGGCTTTAACCTTGTATATGGGGGAAGTAATGTAGGCACTATGTATTCTATAGCAAAATCAGCCAAACAAAACAATGCAAAAATATATGGCGTAATGCCGAAAAAACTACATAGTTTTGGAGTATATTCAGAAGAATGCGACGAATACTATTTAACAGATAACATGCGAAACAGAAAAGCTAAATTAGACGAATTATCTGATGGAGTAATAGCTATGGCAGGCGGATTCGGAACATTAGATGAAGTTGCAGAAATTATCGTACAAAAACAGTTAGGATACAATAATAAACCAATAGTTTTTTTGAATACAAATAACTTTTTTGATAATTTAAAAAACTTTTTTGACAATATTATTTCACAAAGTTTTGCCAAAAATAGTGCAGATAAACTCTACTACTTTGCAAATAGCCCAAAAGAAGTTGTGAATTATTTATTGGGATATGATTATAAAGAAATAGAAGTCACCCCCGATGATATTTATACATATAAAATAAAATAATCTATACTACATTAATTACTTTCTGGGATATATATAATTTTATTTTCAAGAATATCTCTGATGTTTTCAAGATATTTTAAACCTTTTGTTAATTGTTGGTATTCTTGGACTATGGATAAAATATCATCTGTGGAAAGTTTTATAGTGCGTCTTCCTTTTGTTGTTGTTTCAATAATTCTTGCCATAATATTCCTCCTTGTGATAATTGTATTTTTAATAACGGAAAATTTTTAAATATTTTCAATAAAAAATATAAAATATATATTGAATGGTTTAGAAAAAATTATTAAAATTTTAAGAATTATAATAATTTTATAAAATTCGTTTTAAATTTTTCATTGATTTGATATTATGAATATGGAAAAGAATAAAGAGAGGTAAACATGAGCGGACATTCAAAATGGTCAACTATAAAACATAAAAAAGCTAAAACAGACTCAGCAAGAGCCGTAGTATTTCAAAAATATTCAAGAGAATTGATTGTTGCATCTAAGTTGGGCGGTCCTGATCCAGCGGGAAATTTCAGGTTAAGAACAGCAATAGAAAAAGCTAAAGCAGCAGGGTTGCCTAATGATAATATAAAAAGAGCAATTGAAAAAGGTGCAGGACAATCAAGTGCTGATAATTATGAAGAAATTGTATATGAAGGATACGCAGCAGGCGGGGTTGCTGTTGTTGTTGAAGCTATGACTGATAATAAAAACAGAACAGCCGGTGATATTAGAAGTTATTTCACAAAATTCAACGGAAACCTTGGCGAAACCGGTTGTGTTGGGTGGATGTTTGATAAAAAAGGCTGTATTACTTTTGATAAATCTGTTAATTACGAAGAATTATTTGAAGCAGCTATTAATCTTGATGCAGAAGATATAGAAGATGATGAAGAAAATTATAGAGTAATTACTTCTTTTGAAAATTTACAATCAGTTACTGAAGGTTTAGAAAAAGAAGGATTTAAATCAATTACGGCTGAATTTACCAGAATACCTCAAAATGAAATCGAAATAACTGATGAAAAAATTGCTACTAATATAATGCGTTTATATACAAGATTAGATGAACACGATGATGTTCAAAATGTGTATATGAATTTTGATATTTCTGATGAGTTGATGGAAAAATTAGATTATTAATAATATTGAAAACAATAAACAAAAACTGTGGATTTTTAATTCACAGTTTTTTTGTGGCAAAAAATATTTTTATGAGTTTTCTATCAAATATGAATCGTATAAATTTTACAGCAACTCATATAAAAGATGTTCCCGTCTTAAAGCGTGATAAGGATACATATAAAAATGAAAAAGTAGCCTTGGTTGAATTAGATAAAAATGATTCTTCTGATTTAAAGGCATTATATAAAGCATCCGTAAATTGGAATTTAAATGGTGCTACACATATATCAAGCATATTTTTTGATGCAACAAAAGACAATAATTATCCTAATGTTGAAAAAGAACATTATCTCGCTATTACAAAACAAAAAAATAAATTTGATAATTTAAGAGCAGAAGATATTATTGGTGTTGCACTTTTTTCTGAATTAGATTCTTGTGATAATGAATTAAGTTATTTGGAAGTAAGACCGGATTTGAAAACACAAAGAAATGGTCAACGTGAGTATAAGAAAATTGGGACAGCGATGCTGGATTTTCTTAAAGAAACGTATAACCAAAAAGATATTTTTGTAAATTCTGTTCCAAGTGCAATTGATTTTTATAAAAAAAATAATTTTGAGTCATTGTCTGATAATTTTCAAAGTCAAATGTATTATTTCGTCTAATAATAATTAAAAACACTTGCAAAATGCTAAAAAAAAGGCTAAAATGAGTTATGGTCTAAAAGTAACCATGGTTACACAATAATTTTAGGAGAAACTGCAAATGTACGAAGATGAAACACTCGTTTGTGAAGACTGTTCTGCAGAATTTACCTTTACTGCAGGAGAACAAGAATTTTATGCTGAAAAAGGTCTTACAAACAAACCAAAACGATGTCCTGAGTGTAGAAAAAAAAGAAGACAAAAAAATAAGAAAAAGCTGTTTGATGCAGTTTGTACTAAATGTGGAGCACAAACTCAAGTTCCATTTAAGCCAAAACCTGATAGAGAAGTTTTATGTAAAGAATGTTTTGAAGCATCAAAATAAAATAAAAAATGAGCCTTACAAAAATAAGGCTCGTTTTTTTTGAAAACCAACTAATTATAATTAACAAGTAAACGAAGCGCTGGAAACAGAACATCCGCCACCAGAGAATGAAGATACTGTTGACGCAGTACTAACAGCCCCACCGGAAAATGCCATAGAGCCTGCTGTTTCCGTAGATCCGGATGATGAACCATAGTTCGCATACTGACTATAATCGATATTTACTGATACAGAAAATTCGCAACTATCAAAAACGTTGCTATTATATAATAAACCTGTCGAAAAAGAATTATCGTTATATGCTACAGAACCTGCTGTTTCACTTTCTGTATTACTTAACAATAATGTTCCAAAAGGTTGTTCTGATTTTGTATAGTGTGAAGTAAATCCAAGTGCCATATTTAAATTATCCTCTCTATTATATAAAGGTTTAAAAATTTTTATGATTTCAAGCATGGAAATTTATGTTACATTCCTTAACATAAATGGCAATTTCTTAAAATAGAAATACTTTATATAAATGTAAGGTTAGTTAATTAAGGAATATATTTAGTTATGATGAAATAATTCAAACTACAAAAAAGATTGTAATAATAGTGTGTAAGTGTGTAAGTTGCGGTATGAAAATACCGTTTTTTTTTGCTTATTTTTCAAATAATTATCCTATTGTCGAATTGTTAAATATAAACTGACAAAGAATAATTTTATTATGAAAATTGTAATAATAGGCGGAGTCGCAGCGGGAGCAAAGGCTGCTGCAAAATCAAAAAGATTGGTTCCTGATTCAAAAATTGATATTTATACACAAGATTCCCACGTGTCTTATTCTGCGTGTGGGATGCCATATTATATTCAAGGCAATTTTGAAGATTATCATAATTTAATCATTAGAACTCCTGAGCGATTTGAAAAAGATGGGATTGATGTACACCTTTACCATCGTGTTGAAAAAATTTTGCCTGATTTAAACAAAATAGTTGTTCGTGATTTAGATAAAGATATTGTTTTTGAAGTTGAGTATGACAAATTAGTAATTGCAACGGGAGCAGTTCCAGTCCGTCCGAATATAAAGAATATCGATTTGAAAAACATTTTTACTCTAAGACGACTAGAAGACGGTATTGCAATAAGAGAGAAATTAAGAAAATCGAAACGTGCGGTTATATTAGGCGGTGGATATATTGGACTGGAGTTATTAGAAGCATTTGTTGCTAATAAAGTTCATACAACCTTGATAGAACGTTCTCAACACATCATGTCTATTCTGGATGAAGAAATTGGAGAACTTGTACAGGATTTTGTATCCACACTATATCCTGAAAGAACAAAGATTATAACTAATGATGAAGTTACAGAATTTATTGGAGAAGACGAAGTTAATGCAGTAAAAACAAAAAATAGTAAAATTATTGAAACAGATATGGTGCTTGTCGCCGCAGGAGTCAGACCTGTTGTTGATATAGCAAAAGAGGCTGGAATTGTAATCGGTAAGACAGGTGCTATAAAAGTAAATAGCAGGATGCAAACAAATATAGAAAACATATTTGCTTGTGGAGATTGTATAGAAAATGTTTATGCAATGACAGGAGCTGCGGTTTGGATACCATTAGGTTCTAATGCTAATAAAGAAGGACGCAGCGCTGCTATGAATTTATGTGGGTTTCCTGAGGATTTTGAAGGAATATTAGGCTCTGCTGTTACAAAATATTTCGGGTTAACTATATCTATGACAGGTTATACAGAAAAATATGCAAAACAAAACGGATACGATCCTGTAACAGTTATGATTACAAAGAGAGATAAAGCGGGGTATATGCCGGATGCCGAAAATGTTACTTTAAAATTAGTTGCAAGCAGAAGGACACATCAACTTATGGGTGGACAAGCTATAGGGTGCGGAGATGCTGATAAAAGAATTAATACTTTGTCGGCTGCAATTCTTGCAGGTATAACGGCAGAAGAACTTGCAGGCGCAGATATAACTTATGCACCACCATTTTCTACAAGTATAGATCCTTTAATTTCAGCTGCCAGAATTTTAGTTGAAAAGTTAAAAAAATAAAATGTAACGTTTTAAATCAAAAAGATTTACATATCAGCAAAATTTTTATATTTGATGCATTATAGATAGCATATAGTAAAAATTTTTTGGAGGTTATTTTATGTCATCAGTAAAGTGTGTTGGAATAATGGCAGCAACAGGTGCAATGGCTGCAGGCGGTTTATCTTTATATAATGGGAATAAAGCTCGTAAGATGGTTGTTGCAAATGCTCAAAAAATAGCAGATGCAAACGGCGGTAAAATTCCAACAGGCGGGATGACAAAAGATGGTAAAATGTGGGATGGTTTTACAACTGTCGAAGAAGTTAATAAAAAAACTAAAAAGGGTATTGCCATTGGAACGGCATTCAGTGCAGCAGCAGGTGGTGTAGTGACTGCTGTGATTTCAGGTTTAACATTATTAGCAAAAGCTCACATTAAATAACAGCATACTTTTTAAAAGAGGTTGTCCGAAATAGACAACCTCTTTTCTTAATTTATTTATCAAACATTTGCTTTATACCGTCAACCGAACTTAAAATTCCTGTTGCTTCATAAGGCATATAAACAACCTTATTATCTTTACCATCTGTCATGGTCTTTAATGTTTCAAGATATTTCATTGCAATAAGATACTTGTCTGGTTGTCCTTTATCAGAAAGAGCATTAATAATCTTTTCAATAGCTTGTTTTTCACCATCAGCTTCCACAATTCTTGCTTGAGCTACACCTTCAGCCTTTAATATAGCTGCTTGTTTTTGACCTTCTGCAATATTTATAGCCGATTCTTTTTCACCTTCTGCTTTCAATATTGCTGACTTTTTCAAACCTTCAGCTTCTAAAATCGCTGCACGTCTGTCACGCTCTGCCTTCATTTGTTTTTCCATTGCCGTCTGAATATCTACCGGAGGAATAATATCTTGAAGTTCTACACGGCTGATTTTTACACCCCATTTATTTGTGGCATCATCAAGAATTATTCTCAGCTCTTGATTAATCTTGTCACGTGAAACTAATGTTTCATCTAAATCTATTTGCCCAACAAGGTTTCTTAACGTTGTTTGAGTCAATTTTTCTATTGCATCAGGAAGATTTTGTATTTCATATGTTGCAGATTTTGGATCAACTATTTGAAAATACAAAAGAGCATTTATACTTATAGAAACATTGTCTTTTGTAATTACGTTTTGACGAGGAAAATCATAAACAGTTTCTCTCAAATCAATTCTGTTTATTTCTCTAACAAAAGAATATGTTTTTCCATCAAGAGCTTTTTGTGTTGTTTTCCACAAAATACCCCTTGGAGTATCAATAAAAGGAATAATAAAATTAAACCCTGATTCTAAAACTCTGTTAAATTTACCTAATCTTTCAACAATAACAACTTCTGCCTGTTTAACGATAATAACACCTTTTATTGCTATTAATAAAACAGCAATTGCCAAAAAAATTATTAACCCCATAAATCCCTCCTTTTTTATTTAATAAAAATTTATCTTCATTTTGAACTATACACCAAAACTTGTCAAGATAAATTATACAAAAAAATTATCAATTATTTTTTTATAAAAAGAAGAAAATAGCAAAAAAAAATATTTACGTGTTTTATAACCTATATAAGAAATTAGGAGAATTTTATGACTGTCAATTTTACAGGTATTAAGAACATAGGATATATGAAGATTCAAAATCAATTTACCAATACGGAAAACGATGTTTTATCATTTCAAGTAACAAATGATCGTAGTGGAAATGATTTAGATGAATTTAAAAATGCAATCAAAAAAATGGATACTAAAGAAAATTACATAAATCCGATTAATACAGGATTAATAACAATAGCATCGTGCAAACAAAACAAAGAGGGGGAATTTGAAACTCCTGATTACGAATTTTTCCTTAACAGCAAAAAATTACCGATTAATGATTCAAGCCTTCCAATGTTTACATATCTTGCAAAAGTAACAAAAAACATTGAAGCAAAGAAAAAAGATGATTTTATAGTGAATAAAGATTATTTAGAAAGTGAAGATTTTTTAAGAGGCACAGGCGTAGGTTACGCAATGAACTTTGTAGCCAAAGCAGATAGTTCAATTAATTTAAAACAAGCTGTAGAATATTTACACTCACCAGGAGCCGCACACATAGGGGCAGAAACAGTAAATAATTCTATCCAAGAAGCTATGATGGATTATTTAGGATAAATATAATAATAGTTATATAAACTAAAAGAACTCAAACATTTTTGTTTGAGTTCTTCTAGTAAATCGAGGGGAAATTTATTATCTGCCCATGCCCATACCGTAGCTAAACATACCGCTTTGGATATCAGCACCGAGCATTTGTTGACATGCCTGCATTTCTTGCATAACTTGTTGTAATCTGGCTTGCAACATTTTTTGCTGCATATCAAGCTTTCTTTCAAGTTCATTAAGCCGTTTCTTTTCAGCTTCCATTTGTCTAACGGTAGTACTTTCCGGATCCAAATCAGCACAGAACTCGTCTTTTTCCGCTATTTGAGCAGTTAAAGCAGACATCTTTTCTGTGATGCTCATCAACCTGAACTCTAAATCGTTCTTAGTTGCCGTAAGAGTCATTAAACGCATTGTTGATGCAAGAACGCCCATTTTGACACCTTTTCTTGTTTTTTAACTTACCTTGTTTCGTTTAAGTTCTTTCCTTTCAAGAATGTGTGTTCATTACTTTCTGCTATCAGACTTTCCATCTTACTTAACTGATGTTTGTGATAATTGACTCTATATTGAGCCATCTTCAATTTTTGTCTGATACTGAACATTTCTTTTAAGGAGTTCACTATCTCATCAAGGAATAACTTAAATGGATTTTTCCGGATAAAGAATGCTCTGGTAAAATTCACAAAGTTTTTTATTCGCTTGAGGGAGGCCTTTACTGAGTCTAACATTATATTAATTCCCAATTTCTAGACTTCCATATATATAAAAACATGCAAACCATGATAATTGCTTACTTTTAGCCATGTTCGTAACATGTCTTAATATTATTTACAGTCTATTCTATCACCGCCGATACTTTGAAAAAATATATTTTTCTTAGCATCTTTCAAAGATAACGGCATTTCTTTATTATACTTTAACTGTTTATAGCTAATAACATCCAATTCGCAACAAAAATTTACAAAAGAACGAATTACGTTAACAAAAATATTATCGTGAATAATTTTATTAAATAAAATTCTTAGAAAAGTTCTAACCTGCATATACCCTACCTATTATAAGTTTTGAATTTCCTTACTATCGCCTTCGATAGATTCTTTTAACATTTTTCTAACGACTTCGCCTTGAGTATCTAACATTTTAACAACAGTTTCAATATTAGCAACCTTTTGAGAAAGGATAGTATCAGCATTACTTAAAACGTTGTTAGCAACAGATTCGTAAGCAGCAAGTGCAGCAGAGGAAGTACCTTGCATCAAGTTACCCATAACGACAGCAGGAAGACCAAATTCACCCAAATAAGGTGCAGCAGCAGTCATAATACCGCCCCAACCTGAAACAAGACCTGCAATAGGCATCAAGATACCTTGCTTACCAATACCGTAACCATTCGCGGTTCCCAAACCGTATGCAGCAGCACTTGCTACATCTGCCACGCTACCGATACTTGACGCATATCCGGTTGCTGAACCACTAGCAGAGCCTAATCCTGAAATAAGTCCGTCAATCTCTGATGCTCCACCTGTGGCGGATCCTAACCCCCACGATACATTTGCTGCACCGCTTGGGAAACCCGAATAATTACCTAATCCACTTAATCCGAATGAGGCATAGCCTGCATTCATTGTACCTGTCCCACCTGAATATGGTGACCAGTATGATGTACCAGGGATATTGAATGACTGTGTTCCGCCCAATGTATTCATAAAGGCTGACGGTGCAAACAAACTTGCAAGTTGATATAAAAAGCCACCTGCAGCTTCAAAACCTGTACCTGAACTTGCAGATCCCGATACTGTCAAATCTCTTAATCTGTCATATGTTTCGTATAGCATACATTTAGCATCTGCTGATGCTGCGCCATATTTGTTCGCTATTACTAACATTCCGTCATTTTTGTAAGCCATTTTTTTATCCTTTTTAATTTTTTAGTAAATTTTGTTTTATAAAGTAATTTATTTACCCTTAACCGCCGGAGAATGTCTTGAATGTCGTTTCGACGTTCTTGCTGATAACCTTTTTAACTGCTTCCATCTCTGTTTGTAAAGCGTTTTGCTCGGTATCAAGCTGTTTCATTCTCAACTCAAGAGTTCTGTCTTGAGCTTGTATCAATTCTGTTTTAGCATTGATATCTCTTATTGCTTTATCATATTTTTCTTGTTTGTAATAATACTGATTCATTGCATCTCTGTATGCATCTTCATCAGTTATTGTTTCTGTATTTAATGTGTATACAGTTGAATCATCCTCAAATCTGACAGATTTAAATCTTCCTTTACCATCCGTTTCTAACAATGCTTTTGTTGTATCTTCAATTTTTGTATTTAGATAAACTGCTTTATAATAAGCAAGTTTAGTTGTTTGAGGATCAATATTATTATCTGCAATAATTTTTTGGTTATCATTTTCAAATGCACTTTGCGCAGATGCTTCCAAATCAGCCAATGTTGTATAATATACTACATTATTCATTTTAAAAGTATAAATTCCACCTTTATACTCATCTGTAACAGGATCAAAGCAAGCATCCAAATTTGCTGCAGAAACTTTATGACCTTTTTCTTCATCATGCATATCAATAATGATTTGTCTCAATTCTGTCTGAATATCTTCGTCTTGATAATCTTCCAATGTTAATTGATGAAGCTTACAATTTCCAACATATGCAAAATTAGAAAAATACATGCTCTCAATTGCTTGTTTCAAAACAAGCTTGTTATTTTCAGGTGTAATATTTTGTAACTCAGCTAACGTAACATATCTTTCACCATCGGTATAATAAACTGTGCCGTCATCTTGTTTTCTAATTGTAATTTCAGGCGGCATACCCATGTTGAGTTTTAATCTTTCAATGCCTTCATCAACAAAGAAAGTACCTGTTTCTTCATTGTAAAAATATGCGTTTTCAGGGTTATATTCTGTTTTATATGTTGCTTTTAATAATTTAACCTTTTCATCATCCAATTCAGTATCAACTGGAACATATGTAAGTGTTATTGGTTTACCTTCTTCATCGACTTCACCGGTATTATATATATAATTTCCGGTTGCTTCGTCCAACGTGAAATCTTGCGATGACGCTTTTTTAGTTCTTCCAAATATAGAATCTAACTCAAGACGAACATCCCCACCATCTAATGCTCTTTCAAAAGTTTTTTGGACTCTTTTTTCATTCATAATGATATATGTATCATCTTTTAAATTGTACTGCATAGCAGATACAATAAATTCTAAATTTTTATTATAAGTACTATCGTATTTGTACTCTACAGTTCTATCAGATTGGATTTTAGGGTCGTTTATTTGTCTGCGAGAACCTGTATAAACATCTTCATAATGATAACTTGTTACAACATAATTATATTCTTCATCAGCTGTACTCAATTGATAATAATCAGAAAGAACGGCATCATTATAACCATCAGACCAAGAATACTGAACTTTGGTAAAATCATTACTATCAGGACAAGTAGGAACAGACATCGTTAACATCTGATTGAATAAATCTGCCGTACGATTAGCGAGTACAACACGCTCTTGATTAAGCTGTTGCCCTTCGTACTCTGTGTTAGTTTTTCTTGCAGATAGCTGTAAGTATCTTGCTTGTGATGCTGCCATACCCATTGGTATGTTCTCCTATCTCTCTTTTTGGGGTCTATAACTTCTCACTACATGACTTCTATTAAGGTTTTTTCATGAAAAGTCAATATTTTTAGTAGTTTTATACATAACGATTGACGACAAAATAATATTTATATATAGTACTTATTAAAAATTTTCATACATTTGGTTGAGAAAAATTTGCACTTTACAAAATAAAAAAAATAGTTCATAATAAAAACATAAGAAATTAGTCCAATTTATCAAATATGAACAAAAAATAAAACGATAACAAACTAAGTTGTTATAAAGCGGATAAAAATTCGCAATAGCTGTTGATTATGATATGGAACGGCAGAGATAAAAATCTCTGCCGTTTTGAATATAATTATTTTTAATCAAGATTATTTATCTTCTTCTGAAACAGCTTTATCTTTTTGGATAACTAATCTTGTAATACGGGCACCCTCGACTTTTTGAACAGTAAAAGTTAAACCTTGTTCTTTTATATCTACAGTATCGCCTACTTGAGCAATTTTACCTAATATCTTAACAACAAGTCCGCCTATTGTTTCAACATCTTCAAAATCAAACTGATTTTCTTCTATATCGAAAAACTCTGCAATTTCATCAATTCTCATCATAGCATTTGCGACATATGTATTAGGTGCAACCTCTCTAATATCGATTTCTTCCTCTTCATCAAATTCGTCTTGAACTTCACCAACAATTTCTTCTATAACATCCTCAAGAGTAATCAAACCGGAAGTACCGCCAAATTCATCAACAACAATACCAATCTGACTTTTGCGTTTTCTAAACTCAATCACTAAATTATCTAATGTCATTGTTTCGGGAACAAGCATAATTGGTCTGATTATATCTTTAAGTTTTATATCTTCATTCTCTAATATATTAGAATACAAATCTTTTACGTGTATAAAACCTAATATTTTATCAACACTCTCCTCATACACAGGATATCTTGTATATTGATTTTCAGCTGTATAATTTTTAATTTCTTCTATATTAGTATCTGCATCAATACACATCATATCGGTTCTCGGAGTCATAACTTGCTTTGCTGTTAAATCAGAGAAATTAAACATATTATGAAGCATTTCTGCCTCTGTTTTATTAAGTTCACCTTCATTATAACTTGCATCAACAAGCATATCCAGTTCTTCGGGAGTATGAGCCAAATCATTAGAACAAGAGTTAAGGTGAAGCATGTTCAAAATTTTAGAACTGCAAGCTGATAAGAACCAAACAAACGGTCTAAATATTTTCATTACAAACTGCATAGGTCTTGCGACAAACAAAGCAGCCTTTTCTGTATTTTGAAGTGATATACATTTAGGAAGCTGCTCTCCAACGAGCACCTCTAAAAATGTTATTGTTATGAAAGAAATTGCAAACGTTAAAATTGTACAAAATGCAACACTTTCAAAGGGAAGAATATCTCTTATTATTGGAGTTAAAATAGTATCTAATGTTTTTGCACCAACCCAACCTAAAGCCACACTTGCAAGGGTAATCCCCAACTGAGCTGCAGCAAGCATATCATTAATATTTTCCGCAAGTTTTAATGCTATTTTTGCTGTTGAATTTCCTTCTGAAGATAACTGCTCTAATCTGGTTTTTCTAACTCTTACCATCGCAAATTCTGATGTAACAAAAAAACTATTTACTAGTATTAACAGAATTATTAATAAAACTTTATAATAAATACTCTGGGCCATTTCCCTTTTATTTAAACCTTTCTTTCGATAATCAAATTCTAATATATATTTATTAAAAATGCAAGTATTACAAAGAAAAGACTAATTTTTAACTCCGAGTTTTTTATCTAATTCTGATATTAATTCATTCAAAGTTTCAACCATAGAATTTCTATAAATTTCAACTTCTTTTTCATTTTTACCTTCAAAACGACAAGTAAACACAGGTTCAGTATTACTTTGTCTAATCAAAGCAAACCCGCCGTCAAAAACAATTCTCATCCCATCCATAGTAATTACATCTTTTATTGGATTACCAAAACAACGAGGATTTTCTTTTACATAGTCCATATATCCTTCAAGAACAGGTTTTTTCAATTCATTCGGACAAGGGAGCCTTAACTCAGGAGATGTAAACACTTCATCAAACGGAGTCAAAAGATTTTCTATAACAAATTCCTTATTTTCTCTTTTATGTTTTGAAAGTATTTCAATAATTCTAACCCCTGCATAAACAGCATCATCAAAACCGTAATATCTGTCTTTAAAGAAAGTATGACCGCTCATTTCACCTGCAAGAATTGCATCTCTTTCCTTCATCATTGATTTAATATATCCGTGACCTGTTTTACACATAACAGATTCACCGCCCATTCTATCGATTGTATCATACAGTACTTGTGAGCATTTTACTTCTGACACAATGATAGGTTTTTGTCCTAAAGCTTTGTATTTTTCAATAACATCAAGGGCATAAATTAACAATAATTTATCTCCTGTCAACTGTCTGCCTTTAGAATCAACAACCCCGATTCTGTCACTATCACCATCAAATGCAATACCTAAATCGGCATTATTTTCAATGACAGCATTTTTAATATCTTCGAGATTTTTAGGATCACTGGGATTTGGATGGTGATTAGGAAATCTTCCATCAGGATTTGAAAATAATTCAACGACCTTACACCCTAATTGTCTATATAAAGATGGTGCAACTACTCCGCCTGTACCATTTCCGCTATCAACAACAACTTTTATATCACCGTTTATTGAAAGATTACTAAATGAAGCTAAAATTTCTTTTGTATATTGAGGAATAATATCATATTCAACATAATTACCCTCTCCTAAACTTTGATGAGGATGTTGATATTCTTCCATTGTATAATTTTTAACAATTCTAATTTGTTCTTCATTAAGAGATTGTTTTTTAAATGTCATTTTCATCCCATTATATTGACTCGGATTGTGACTTGCTGTGACAATCATAGCACCGTCAATAGGATTTCCGCCTGTATACTGAGCAGGAACACCGACAACTTCAGAATAATAACCGATAGGAGTTGGAGCGAGTCCTAAATCTACTACATTAGCGCCAAAAGATCTAATCCCGCGAATTAATGATGATGTTAAAGAAGGAGAATGGGTTCTTGCATCCCTACAAACTGTTATCCAAATTTCTTCCGGACGTTTACCCAAATTGTATGATAAATAAGATACAAAACCTTTTCCTGTATAATAAAACAATTCTTCTGTTATATCTTTACCGTAAATTCCTCTAATATCATTTTTCCCAAATGCTGTAAATTCTAACATTATTAACTCCTATATTATTAACTGAAATAAAAGTGCTTGAATTAATAATATCACAATTATACTAATTTTACGCTATAAAAAATACAACAAACAACTAATTAATACACATATTAACCAAAAATTTATCCGGTTGGCTTGGACGAAACCACAATTATCATGATATTATATAAAAAGAAGAAAGAGGTGTGTTAATGAAGAAAATTTTTATTAGTTTATTACTTGTATTCATAGGGAATTTAACATTTGCTTCGAATTTTAGTGTGCATAAACTAAACAATGGACAAACTGTAATAATAGAACAAATAAAAAACAACCCAATTGTGACAATTGACACTTGGGTAAGAACGGGTTCAATTAATGAAACAGATAAAAATTCCGGAATATCACACTTCTTAGAACATCTTTTCTTCAAAGGAACACAGACACATCCTACAGGAGAGTTTGACAAAATATTAGAATCGAAAGGTGCAGTTACAAATGCAGCAACAAGCAAAGATTTCACTCATTACTATATAACTATAGCTTCAAATTATTTTGATTTAGCAACAGAATTACACGCAGACATGCTGCTTCACCCTCAAATTCCCAGAAAAGAAATGGAAAAAGAAAGAAAAGTTGTCATAGAAGAAATAGCAAAAAGTGCGAATGTTCCTGAAACTATTTGCTATGAAAACTTAGTAAAACTAATGTATAAAAACCATCCGTATTCAAGAAGAGTTTTAGGATTTGAAAGCGTAGTTGAAAATGTAACAAGAGAAGAAGTTCTTGAATATTACAACACATATTACACTCCTTCAAACATGGTAACACTTGTTGTTGGCGACGTAGAGCCTGAACACGCACTTGAAATTGTAAAAAAATACTTTGATTCACCATACAAAAAACCTGTCATAAATTCTTTTAAAAAAGAAAAATTGTTAACGGAACAAAAAAGAAATATAACCTATACAGAAAAAGAAACAGGCTATATGTTAATTGGCTTTAGAAGTGCAGACATTTCAGAAAAAGACAATTATGCACTTGACGTTTTATCAACAATATTAGGAACAGGAAGAACCTCAAGATTATACCAATCACTAAAAGACAAAAAACAACTGGTAAACTCTATCTCCACATACAATGCAACTATGCGTGATGATGGTATGTTTGTGGTTAAATCAACCTTTAAACCTCAAAATTTAGACATAGTGGAAAACGGTATTTTCGATGAGATAAACAATATACGAAAAAGTGGTATATCGGCAGTAGAGCTAAATACAGCTAAAAAAATGATAGAAAGCACTACATATTATGAAAGGGAGTCTATTTCAAACATTGCAACAGAAATGGGTTATACAATAATCCTTACCGGAAATACAAAATATTATGAAGATTACCTTAAAAATATAAATAAAGTTACTTGTGCAGATGTACAGAGAGTAGCTAATAAATATTTATACAAAAACAACAGCGCAGTTTCCGTAATTCTTCCAAAGAGTTACAAAAACTCAAGCGTTGATAATAATATGAAAAATGTAAACAATCAAACAAACAACGCAAAAATCACAGATAATAATACAACAACACAAAAATACACATACGATAATGGTTTAACTCTGCTTATGAGTGATGCTTCATACAATGATATAATCGCAATCAGCATTACCGCAAAAGGCGGAGATTTCTTAAGTCCTAAAAAAGGAACTTCAACAATTTTTGGAGATTTATTATTAAAGGGAACAACCAAACACACCGCTGTAGAACTCGCACAAATTTTAGAAGAAAAAGGTATCCACATCTCAGCATCAGGCACATCAGATTGCTTCAAAATAGATGTTTTAACAACGAAAACTTATCTTAATACAACATTAGAAATTTTAAATGAAATTATAAACAATTCTATCTTTGATGAATCTGAACTTAACAAAACAAAAGAACATATTTTGAGCCAAATAAAACAAACACAAGATAATCCTTTAAAATTATCTTTAGACGGTTTCCGTTCTATGATATATGGGACTTCTGTTTATAACAGTTCAAACTCTGTTTTAACAAAAACAATCCCAACAATTTCAAGAAAAGATATATTGAATTACAAAGATACTATTTTAAATCCAAAAAATATTGTTATCTCTGTAACAGGAAATGTTGAAAACAAACAAGAACTTATAAATTTAATGGGGAAATTATTCAGAACAGAAAACACCCAAAAGTTTGATTATACAAAATATTCAATTCCAAAAATAACCAAAAAAACAATAAAAGATATTCGATTAACCGACCAAAAAACAGCATGGGTAATCTTAGGATGGCAAACAAACGGCATAACAATTGAAAATTTGAAAGAATACGCAACCTTGAATGTTATAAACACAATTCTCGGTTCAGGTATGAGCTCAAGATTATTTGTAAATCTAAGAGAAGCAGAAGGGCTTGCATATCAACTTGGTTCAAGTTACTCACCTAATATGCTTGCAAGTTCATTCATTATTTACATAGGAACAAACCCTTCAACCATGCAGCATTCCATCGATAAAGCATTGATTGAAATCAAGAAATTCAAAACAGAATTTGTTAGTGATAAAGAACTTCAAGAAGCTAAAGACAGAATTTTAGGTCAATATGTAATAGCCTTAGAAACAAATTCTGACAAAGCTGCTACACTTGGTTGGTTTGAGGCATCAGGCAGAGGGTTTAAGTTTATAGACGAATATGCAAATTTAATTAATTCTGTAACAGCTTCAGACATTGTTGAAATTGCAAATAAATATTTTAATGATAATTATATATTATCTATAGTAACAGACAAAAAGTAAGATAAAAGATATGCCGCATTTTTTTATAAAATCAACATCAGTAACTGATACTGAAATCATAATAGATGATAAAGAAAACTATAACCATATAGTTAAATCACTTCGAGCAAAGATAGGGGAAAATCTATTACTGATTGATGAAAATGAAATCGAATATAAAACAATAATAACCAATATAGAAAAAAACTATATAAAGGTGAGCATTTCCGGTAAAGAAAAATCAAAAAGAGATTTGAATTATAATTTATATCTTGCACAGTCACCACTAAGGAGTGATTCTCAACTTGTTATTATGGAAAAAGCAACAGAACTTGGAGTAAGAGGAATTTATCCTATCTATACAGATAATTGTGCATTAAAGAAAACTGTTGCGTTATCAAAAATAGAAAAATGGCAAAAAATTATGTATGAAGCTTCTAAACAATGTGAACGAGCGAACATACCTACTTGCTTCCCGCTTACAGATTTAGAAACTGTTATTGAAAATAAAAAATTCGATAAAATAATTGCATTATGCGAAAGAAATACTAACGGAGATTTAAAAACATATCTTAGAAAAAATTCTATAAAACCTAACGAAAACATACTTGTAATAATAGGGCCCGAAGGTGGTTTTTCCGAAAAAGAATTTGAACTTATGCGAAATAAAAATTTGCCTATGCTTTCTTTAGGTGATTTAATATTAAAAGCAGAAACAGCAGTTATAACTGCTATCGGAAACATTGTTTATGAATTTAGCTAAAAGTTTTGAAAAAAATAAAATATATAATTTGCTAAAACAGTATAATGATGACATTTATATTGTTGGTGGTGCAATACGAGATATTCTAATTGGGAAAAACCCTGAAAACATCCACGATTTTGATATTATTGTCGAAAACATTCCTGCAAAAGATTTTTCTAAAAAATTTGCTAATGAAAATGAAGTGACAACGGTAATAACATTAGATGAAGAAAATAATATTTATAGAATTATTTTAAAAGATAAAATAAATTATATTGATGTTACTAACCCGATAAATAACTCTCTAAAAGAGGACATATACCGCAGAGATTTAACAATTAATGCCCTTGCTTTTAATATAAAAACAAACGAAATAATAGATTATACAGATGCACTTAAAGATATAAAAAATAAAAAAATACGAGCAATTTCAGAAAAAAATTTTATTGATGATCCTCTAAGAATAATTCGAGCATACAGATTTGCATCTACTTTAGGTTTTGAAATAGATTCAGAAACAAAAACAATGATAAAAAAGCATAAAAATCTGATATTAATGCCTGCAGTAGAGCGAAGAAATTGCGAAATAATGAAACTATTTGGCGGGAAATATACGGATAAAGTAATTGAAGAAATGGATAAAGCAGGGATAATTGACATTATTTTCCCAATTATGCTGGACGTAAAAAAAGTTCCATCAAATACACACCATCATTTAGATTTATTTCATCATTCGATTGAAACAGTAAGAAATATTCAAGAAATTTATGAAACATCTTCAAAAGAAGTTCAAGAACACTTAGACAGAATTGATTTTGGCGGGGATACAAGACTTGCACACTTAAAACTTGGAGGATTTTTACACGATATAGGTAAATTTTCAACTTGGACAATTGAAGATAACGGACGACATCGTTTTATCAGACATGATGAAATTGGAGAACAACTTGCAAAAGGAATTTTAAAAGAACAAAAATTCTCCAAAAAACAAATAGATTATATTGGGTTTATAATTCGCAACCATATATATCCGTCTGCAGTAATTTCCGCCCCAAATATTACTGATAAAATATATATGCGCTATATCAGAAAAGCACAAGACAATTCAATAGATTTAATAACAATAGCAAAAGCTGACAGATTATCAGCAAGAGGAGTTGCTATTAGCAAGGAAATGATTGCAAATAATATTAATGGACTTAATAAATTACAGGAATTTTATTTAAAAATAAAACCGACTTTAAAACCTTTACCGAAACTTTTAGATGGAAACCAAATAATGAAAATAAGAAAAATGAAACCGTCAAAAGAATTGGGAGATATTATTGATGCCCTTATGGAAGCGCAACAAGATGGAAATGTGAGAACAAAAGAAGAAGCAATCGAATTTGTAAAAAATTACAATATTGCATAGTTTTTTTATTTTAAGTATTCTGAAAGTATGAAAAAAAGAGATAAAAACTTAGGAGCTTTTATTGTACCGACGGGTGTAGGTGCATCCATTGGCGGATACGCAGGTGATGCAAGCTATTGGGCAAGAGAATTTGCGAAGAATAACACCCTAATTGTTAATCCTAATGTGGTTAATGCAGGTTGTTTTTCCGGAATAACAGAAAATATGCTTTACGTAGAGGGATATTCTCTTGATGAATTTTTCAAAGGAAAACTTAAGCTATTGCCTGTACAAAACAAAAACAAAATAGGTGTAATATTCGATAAATCTATTCCTGAGGGGATTATTAATGTTCATATAAACACAATCAATGCCGTAAAAACAATCTACGGTTGCGATATTATAGGATACGACATCACAAAAGAGAATGTGGGAGTTGAATTTTGTGTAGATAAAACAGGAATTTCAACCGGTTCAGTCCAAAACATGCAAACAGTTATTGACTCAGGGGAAAAGTTACTAAAAGAAGGCGCAACAGCATTAGCAATAGTATGCCGCTTTGAGGATGATGATTTTGACAATTACTCAAACGGAATAGGAGTAGACCCTGTAGGCGGAGTGGAGGCAATTATTTCTCACTATGTATCAAGAGAGTTAAAAGTACCTTGTGCGCACTCACCTGCATTTGACGACATAACTATTTCACAAGAAATTGTAGATTCAAGATGTTCAGCAGAATATATTACCCCGACATATTTACCTTGTATTTTATTGGGACTTTCTCAAGCTCCTCAACTAAGTGAAGATAACGGTATAGATATATCTGATTTAGATTTTTTGGTTATGCCATACAATTGTTTGGGCTCAATACCTGTTTTAGAATCTGTCAAGCGAGGAATAAAAGTTTATGCAATAAAAGAAAATTCTACAGTTTTAGACATAACAAAAACGACTATAAACCCCAATATAATTGAATTAAATAATTATCAAAGCCTTATAGATATATTACCAGAAGCCCAATAATTATTCCTAATATAACAGAAAATGCAGGAAGTTTACTTCTATACATAAGAATAGACTGAGGTAAAATTTCACCAAATACAACATATAACATTGCACCACTGGCGAAACTCAAACTGAGTGCGAGTCCTAAAGGACTAATATCGCCTAACCAATATCCGAGTAATGCCCCGATAATAGTAGGAGCTCCGCTAAGAGCTGTAATAAGGATAGCCATTCTACGCTTAATTCCGCCATTAATTAGAGGAACAGCTATCGCCATACCTTCAGGAATATTATGTAAACCTATAAGAATAGCAAGAATAAGAGCAGAACCTTCCATAACTCCGCTTGTATTTGCATATGAAGCACCAATAGTCATACCTTCCGGAAGGTTATGTAATGCGATTGCACAAGCCATTATAGTTCCTGCACCTAATAATGCTATTTTTGTATCGTGTCTTTTTAAATGAACAGATAAATGATTACTATGAATTATTTCATCCAAATTATCAGCAGTTTGCGGATGTTTTTTAGTTATATGTCTAACTTCAACATTTGTAACTTTATCAATAAATAAATTCAAACTATAGACAACAGCTACCCCCATAATAATTCCAAAACATATTTTCAATATATGAATGTGGGTTGCTATTGCACTTTGAATCAAATCAAAACAAACAATAGCAGTCATTACACCGCCCGCAAAACTAAGCAGCAAACTTGCCGTTCTGACAGAATCACGTTTAAACAGACCGCTAATTATACCGCCTAAACCTGTTCCGCCTATTCCTGCTAATGCTGTAACATATACTAGTAATAATACTTGATTCAATTTTGTATCTCCATAACTATTTTTGAATAAACAATTGAATTTGTAAAGTTTAACTAATATATTAATTATTCACTACACATTAATTAGAGGTTGATTTTCTTAATCAACAGAGAATAACTCTTTAATATCTTCCATAGTAAGAGATTTTGTAATATTTCTATCAACTGAAATAACGCTATCAACCAAGTCACGTTTTTTAGTTTTAAGTTTTTGAATACGTTCTTCAACAGAGTTTTTAGTAATAATACGATATACAAATACTTTTTTAGTTTGTCCGATACGGTACGCACGGTCAGTAGCCTGATCCTCAACAGCAGGGTTCCACCAAGGGTCATAATGAATAACGTAATCTGCACCTGTTAAGTTCAAACCTGTACCACCGGCTTTCAAACTAATCAAGAATATTTTAACATTAGTATTATTGTTAAAGTTATCAACGGCAGCTTTTCTATCCTTAGTTTTACCGGTTAAGTATTCATATTCAATACCTGTTCTTTCCAACCAACCTTTGATAATATCTAACATGTCAACAAATTGACTGAATAAAAGCACTCTATGTTTTTCTTCAATAATTTGTTCAAGCATACCCTTAAGATATTCAAACTTACCTGATTGAATAACACCTTTTTTATGTTCTTTATCATACAATTTAGGGTGACAACAAATCTGACGAAGTCTAAGCAGAGCAGAGAAAATAGACATTCTGCTCTTTTCTAAACCATTCATTTCTATACTCTTGAACAATTCTTCCTTCGTAGAATCTAAGACGTCTAAGTAGAAATCCTTTTGTTCAGGCGTCATTTCGCAATATGCCATATTTTCAACCTTATCAGGTAAATCCTTCGCAACATCACGTTTCATACGACGTAATATGAATGGATAAATTTGTAATTTTAGACGTTTCTCAACAGTCTTATCTTGTTTTTCCATAATAGGTGTAACATATCTTGAATTAAATTCAGGCATACTAAATAAAAATCCGGGCATTAAAAAGTCAAATACAGACCATAATTCCTCTAATTTATTTTCAATTGGCGTACCTGAAAGTGCTAATTTATGAGTACCATTTAAAGTTTTAACAGCTTGAGCTGTTTGAGAAATAGCATTCTTAATATTTTGAGATTCATCCAAAATAATATATCTGAAATTATGTTTTCTAAACTTAGCAATATCACGTCTTATAAGCGCATAACTGGTAATAACAATATCATACTCAGGGATTTTATCAAACAATTTTGCTCTATCTACTCCAGACAATTTTAAACAAGTTAAATCCGGAGTAAATTTTTCAATTTCAGCTTCCCAGTTAAATACAACTGTAGTAGGTGCAATAACCAATGTAGGCTGAGGACCGTCGACCTCTTTCGCTTTTTGAAGTAAACTTAATGCCTGCAATGTTTTACCAAGCCCCATATCATCCGCTAAAATACCATTTAAACCATACTTATACATAAACCATAACCAGCTAAACCCTTTAAGCTGATAATCACGGAATTTTGCATTAACTTTTGGCAATTCTGTAATTTCTGTAGTTGAAAACGTTGATATTTGTTTCCAAAACTTGCTAAATTCATCACTCATAACAAGTTCAAATCCCAAATTTTCAAGCTCTTTTACCAAACCTGTACGGTATGTTTTAATTCTAAATTTATTCTCATTGTTTCTATACGCATCAAATGAATTAAATGATTTCAACATTTGATAAATATTCTGCGCAGGATATTCAACAAAGCCTAAACTACGGACACGGCTATATTTTTCGCCATTTTGAATAGTTTCAAAAATAGTGTCAAAATCAATTACTTCATCACCAACTTGACCATACAACTGAATTTCAAATTCGTCTACTGCATCGTCACAGAAATCCATCTTTGCACACATTTTGAATGGCTGCTCCATTAATTTGAAGAAACTCATATCATCTTTTTCTTCAAATCTCCAGCCCTCACCTGCTTGCTTCATATAATAATTATAAAAATCAATGGCAGTTTCTTTTTCTTGTGCAAGATTATTTGTCTGCATTGGAACAAATTTACATGCCAGAAGCATCGCATAAGCAGATTGCTCATGCTTATAATTTCTTTTTATCCAATATACAAAATCTTCGCCATCCTGTTTAGTCGTAACAGCAACATATGGAGATTTATTATCACCTTGTTTTGTATACGGAACACGTACGCCGTCATATTCAAACTCTAACTCTGCTTTCAAAGACTGATCATAATCAATACCAAGAGTAACAACATTTATAGGTGGACGTTCCTCTAACATAAATTTAGAAATTTGTTCGGAAACTTTCACCGGCATTATTTCTCTAATCTTAGGAAGTTCTTCATAAATAAATTTTCCACCTTCAGAATCTTTTAAATCAGTGAATGTTTGCTTAATTATATATTGAGGAAGCTCGTTCATAGCAACATTTATAGGGAAAATAATATTCTTATAACGTCCCCATTTCAACTGACGAGAAAAATATTTTACTTCTTCAAACGGATATACATCATCACTATTTGGTCTGTCCCAATACAATGCAAGAGTTAATGCTCCATTATTATTTGCAGTAACCTCCATTGTCAAATTCCACACATCGTCTGTAAATTTAATGCGTTCTTTCGTTCTTTCATCAAGAACTTCATCTACTTTTGCAAGCAAAGGAAACATAGGCATAAATTTAGTAATTGGAATATCATACCAACCCGCCTTTTTATCTTGACGTGCAATTTTCAATATCAATTCGAATACGGCTAATTCTGCTTTTTGTGAATCATTAAGTTCAAAACCAACATCAGATTTTTGTGATTCAATGAGCGCTCTTAAAATGCTTTCAAGAGAACGAATAATCTTACCTGTGTGTCTATCTTTTATCAATATAGAGAAAAAGTTTTGACGACGTTTATTATTAAAATGAAAAATATAACTACCTTTTGGTTCTTCTGTTAAAGCAGTATTTTCATCAGGATAATCAAATTCATATTCTGAACCATATTTTGTTTCTAACCAATCTTCATAAGCATGTTCATCAATAGCTTTTAAAGCAATTGCAACTGTATGTTTACACCAATCCTCTTTTAACGGACAATTACAACGTGTTTCAACAGCATTTTTCTTAAAAATTAAATCTGTTGCATAAAAATCTTGAAAATTTCCTTTAACCTTACCTTGATAAAAGTTTTTAATAGGAGAAGTTTCAAGTATCATATCTTTTTTATAATACTCATATCCGCGTCTCCAACTACCGGCAGACGCATTATCTTTAATAAATTTGTAATTAAATTTAGAAACTTTACTCATCTTAAGTGAGTTAATCCTTTTCGGGTTCTTAGTCTAATATAAAAACGGTTATTCTTAATCTCATAACAGAAAGGGCACTAAAAACAAATAACCCTCAGCCCTTATATATATTCTACACGAATATTTTAAAAATACAAGAGGGTTATTAATTTATTTTTATTTTAAATATTTATTATGTAAAATCAAAAAGTTTCTTCTGTTAGTTCACGGCTATTTGCCGGAGATTTATCTATCAATTCAATTGAACCTTTGATAGTATCTGATAAGTAACTATAATATTTTTTGTCTTTTTCGTTTTCAGAAAGTTCATATCCTAATTTAGCAATTTCATCCATTTGTTTTAATAAATCCGTTGTCATAACAATTTCTCTGAATAATGTTCCTTCATCACGGATTGTTTTTTTCAAATCACCGGAATATAACTCTTTCCAATTTGCCTTTGAATCTTCATTTTCACTATTTAAGTCAGCCCATTCATATACATGAGCAATTGCATTTTTATTTTGTTTTAAGATTTGACCTTGCGGAAGATAAATATCATTATTGTATTCATATATTTTTGAATCAAAGTCATATACCAAATCATCAATAAGACCGTCTTTTATAAAAAATGAATCATCTTTTTTGTTTGGTAAATCTGTTTGAGGAATATGCTCTAAATTCGCTAAACCTGCTGCATATCCTGCAAGTTGAACAGAATCAAGTCCGAATAACTCTCCGCTTGCAATACTGTCTATTACAGGTATTTGTTCGTAACCGTTTAATTGTTTTAAAAGATGTCCCTTTTTAGTTAAATTATTATCATTATCCAAATAATCATATTCTCTCAATATTTTTTCTTTCGTCGTAAATTCTTTTACCATATCATTTGCGACTTGATTTAATTTTTCAGGATTATCATCATATGCATACAAAGATTTCATAAAGATTGGTTTAAGATTATTTTTATCTCTATACGCATTATTCGCTGTAGCAACGAAGGAGTAATCTATTTTAAAATGGCTATTAATATCATTGGATGGGGTTTTGATTAATGATTCAAATTTACCTTTTTGAGATTTGTTTGTAGCCATAGCAAAGCAATAACCGGTTGTATCGATACCACGTCTGCCGGCACGACCTGCCATTTGATGAAATTCGTTAGGTGATAAATAACGTTTATGATCATCGCCATCAGGTGTATCTGTTGGTTTTCTTAATGCAGTTATTACTGTTGAACGTGCGGGCATGTTTATCCCTGCTGATAATGTTTCTGTTGATATAACAACTTTTAATAATTTTTTCTGGAATAATTCTTCAATTAATTCTTTTTGTTCAGGGAGCATGCCTGCATTATGCAATGCATAACCGTTTTTCAATGCTCTGTAATCTAAGGTTTCTCCTAAGTATTTACCGTTAGCTTGAAATTCTTCAATAGATTGTTCTATTTGTTTGGTTTCTTTTTTTGAAGTTAGTTTAGGTGCATTTTCAGATAAATACTTCATTACCGCTTTACCTTCACGTTTACTAAAGATAAAGAAAATAGCAGGCAGTTTATCTTCATCTTTAAGTTTTTCCACCATATTTACATAACTTTCCTTAGTAGGTGCTGCAGAATCTGATTGAGCAATTTGTCTTGCTTTTTTCTTGGCTTTTGCTCTTTCTGCCCTTGAGCCACCGCCACCGCCACCGTGTGGTCTGTGCGCTTCAACATTTACGATTTCAAATTTGAGAGGCACATGTCTATTTTTTGACGGTACATTAATCAATACAGTATGAACACCTTTGTCATTTGCTCTATAATTTTCACTTGGTGTTATTTTCTCTGCGTATTTATGACCTTTTATATTTGCCATCCAATCAGTAACTTTCTCCGGATTTGCCATTGTTCCTGATAATGATAGTATTTGTGTTTTAGGATTTGTAAACATTATAGCTTGTTCCCAAACTCCACCTCTATCTGCATCTCCTAAATAATGTAATTCATCAAATACCACCGTTTGAAGATTATTTAATAAAGAATTTTTTTCTTTGAGTTCATTATTAACAACCATGTTTCTATAGACTTCTGTTGTCATAATGATTACAGGAGCGTCTGTGTTTATTTTTCTATCTCCTGTGATTAAACCAACGTTTTCTTTTCCATATATTTTTTGGAATTCCCTAACTTTATCGTTACTAAGTGCTTTTAGCGGAGTAGTATAAAAAGTTTTTTTACCATCCTCCATATTTTTATTAATTATGTAATGAGCAATAGCTGTTTTCCCTGTTCCTGTTGGAGCAGTAACAATTACATCATTTCCCTTATACAAATTTTCTGCTGCAGCTTTTTGATAAATATCAGGTTTAAACGGTTCACCTGTTGTTTTATCTATTGGCAACTCAAAATAATTATCATTTAATGTTTTGTAATAATTTATTCCTTTAAATGATACTAAAGATTTATTAAAATAGTTTAAACTGTTTATATTAGAACTGTTTATACTGTTTGTGGTTAATTTATTTTGCCTCTGATGAGTTTTTTCTCTATTACTGTCAATTGATTTTACAGGATTTAGTTGGTTGATTGTTAACATAGTATTTCTCCAATATATTGTTATTGGATTAATACATTTAATTCAATATTTTTGTTAATTTTATCTGTTATTTTTACATTATTTAACATTAATTTTAACCGTTACCTGACTGCCCGGAGAAAGGTTAAAATCAGAATAATCTTCAGTAAAAGTAATTCTTACCGGTATTTTTTGGGAAGAATTATTTCCTGTTCTTTGAACGGAATCAACCACTCCTTTAAAAGATCTTATAGGATATTGTTTTATTTTAATAATAACAGGTTGTCCTACATCAATTTTTTCAGCGTCCTTAGGTGAAAAATTAGCGGTAATCCAAACACGTTTAGGGATTATTGATATAACACTTTGTCCTATATATACGTACTCACCTTCTTGTATACTACATACAGATATTATTCCGTCTTGCGGAGCAAAAACTTTTGTGTATGATAAGTCTAACTTTGCTTGTTCTAATTCTGCTTCTAGTTTTTGTATATCAATAGGTGGTTTAGGAAGTTTTTCTTCTTTTGTTTCTTTTTCTTTTGTAATTGTTTGTTTTGTGTCCTTTTTTATTTCTGTTTTAGGTGCTGTTAAACTGTTAGGATCAACTTCTTCTTTTTCTTCTTTAGGGAAAATATCTTCTCCGTATTTTGTATGGTAATCATTGAATTGATTTTGTCCAAACTTGAATTTTGAAAAGATTGTTTTTATGCCTGTTTGTTGTTGTGAAATATCGTTTTGAGCATTTTCCAAGGCTTGTTTGTTTCGGGTGTCTTTTAAATCCGTTTCTAATTTTCTTAGGTTTTCATAATAAAGTCGGGGGTCTATTTCCATAAGTAAATCACCTTTTTTTACCTCTTGATTTTCTTCGGCATAAAGGTGAAGAACAAGACCGCCTACTTTTGTATTAACCGATAAAAGTTTACCTTCTATGTATGCATCATTTGAGATTTTGTAATCAGTAAAATATGACACCAACCCAAAAATTATGGCAATTATACAAACAGAAATTGCTATAGGAGTAAAATATTCTTTATTTTTTTTGCGAATATTTTTCATAGTATAAATTATCTCAACTCATTTAATATAATAACATATGTTAAGTCAACCGGGCAATTTCATAAACATGCTAGCAAATATTTTTATGTGTAGGTTTTATTTAATCAAAATATTTTGTGTGGTAATGTATGTTAAATCTTTCTCATGTCAATATAAGAATAAACAAAGACTCTGTAAAATGGCTTAAAAGGAAAGGCGTTAGTATTCCTGAACAAGCTGATACAGTTGAGCATATATTTATTCCTAAAAAGAATGAATATACTGAAATGTTTACATTTAAAGATAGAAAAAACTTGCGACTTACTCAGCAAAAAAATAATGTTAATAAAAAAACAAAAGAAAAAAATATACAAATAAGAGAATATGAGTATATTAAAAGAGAATCGGAAGAAAGTAAGATTTCTGAAATAAAACAAAAAACAATTTCTCCAAATGGAGAAGAAAAAGGAGAAACTTGGAGATTTTATCATGCAAAAGACGGGTATCCTGTTCGTTTTTCATATTATGGGAAAGATGTTAAAAAAAATAATTTTTTGCAGTCAGATGGTGTATATATAGATAAATTGGGTTTAAAAATCAAGCCTATTTCTACTGCAGAGTATATAGATAAGCGGAAAAATCTTGATGAAAAACATTATGTTGGTGCGCCATGGACATTAAAAGAAAGTATCACAACAAACGAGCGCTGCGGGACTGATTCTGTTCAAGAGTGTACTGTTGTTGGAATATATGGGGATAAAGGTTTAAGTCTGAACCATTTAAATCCTAATAATAGAGCAAATGCAGATTTTAGATATATTGAGTGGGAGCTTTTAGACCAGCTTGAACAACAAGGAAAAAATGCGAAAGCTTTTGTTATCGGTTCTTGTGAGGACGATTACTTTAGTAATAAACAATATAACAATATAATAGACCTTTTGGCTACAGAAAATGTTCCTTTTTCAAGTTATAAAACCGGCGATAATGTATTGTACGGGCAGTTTAAACGAGCAACCTCTTTTAATGTTGAAAATGCTAAAAAATATAAAAATGGTACAGCAAGTCTTTTTGAATGGCGTTCCGGTCAACATATTATATACAATAACGGAGAAATTCAATTAGCTAACCCCGTTATAGATTATGAATTAAAAAGAGGAGAAACAAATCCTAAAAAGCTTGTACAACATAGTTTTACTAAAATTAATAAAAATAATTAATTAATGAAAACTTTTTTAGGTTTTAATCCATCTGATGTTGTTTGTGCAATTCCAACGAGTTGGTTATTTTTGATTAACATAATAGTATCATTTTCTTTTGAATTAATGCGGTTGAAAATGTTCATTCCATGAGAAATTCGTTCGTATTCTATTTTATTTAGTTCTTGAGTTAACTGAGGTAAATAATCAAGAGGGTTTAATAAAACTTTTTGAACATCTTCTGAAGTTTTTAAATCGTCTAACTTGACACTGTTTTCAACGGAAAATTTACCTGCTTGTACCCGTTTAAGTTTAGATAAGTAGCAACCGTTATTGAGAGCTTTACCTAAATCATTTGCAATACTTCTTATATATGTTCCCTTTGAACATTCAATATAAATATCTGCCCATTGTTCTTCTTTATTAAACTCTAACATTTCTATTTTATATATATTTACCTTACAAGGTTTTATTTCAATATCATTTACCCCTATTCCTGCTCTTGCAAGTTCGTACATTTTTTTACCGTTGATTTTTTTTGCAGAATAAATTGGCGGATATTGTTCAATGTTTCCACAAAATTGTGAGAGAATATTTATTATTTCAGGTTTAGATATTTTTCCCTCAAAGATATTTACTTCATTACCTTCAATATCGTAAGTATCGGTTGATTTTCCGAAACAAAATCTTCCTATATATGCTTTATCATCGTTAAGATATTCAATTAGTCTGGTAGCTTTCCCGATTGCAATAGGTAAAACACCTTCTGCAAAAGGGTCAAGGGTTCCTGTATGTCCGATTTGCCTTATTTTTGTTATACGGCGAAGAAATCCCACAACATCATGAGAAGTCATACCAACAGGTTTGTAAACATTGATAAAACCAAACATTTTTTATTTTACCTCTATATTTACCCTTACTCCTATATTTCGCCTCTTGAAATTTTATCAATAAGCTCAGTCACTCTGGAGCCTTGTTCTAAAGCATCTGTATAAACAAATTTGATTTCAGGGGTTAGTCTTAATCTAATTCTTTTTCCTACTTCATATCTTACTTTTGGAGTACTTTTTTCAATTACAAGTTTATCTTTTTCCACTTGTTCAGGAGTTCCAAGAATACTGTATTTTACTTTAGCATAAGAATTATCATGAGAAACTTCCACATCAACAATTGATACAACTCCTTCTAATCCTCTGACTTCTTTTCTGAGGATATCGGATATTTCTCTCATTAATTCTTTTCTTACTCGTTCATTTCTAAGTGTCATTTTTATACCTTATTTGTGATAGTTATTTTCGGTTTGGGTTATTTATATATTTACCCCTTTACCCCTTTACCTCTTTACCCCTATTCGAGTTCGGTTCTTTCTATTTCTTCTGTTGCAACAAATTCAATAATATCGCCTTCTTCAATATCATTAAACTTAACTAAAGAAATACCGCATTCATAACCTTGAGCAACTTCTTTAACATCATCTTTGAAACGTTTAAGTTGATCAACATTACCATTGAATATTTCTTGACCGTTACGTTTAACGATGGCTTTATTGTTGCGGTTGATTTTACCGTCAGTAACATAACATCCTGCGATTTTAATAGTTTTACCGATAGTAAACACTTGTCTAACTTCAGCTGTACCAACAACAACTTCTTTAGTTTCAGGTGAAAGAAGTGAAATCATTGTCTTTTCAATATCTTCTAAAATTTGATAGATAATATCATATTTTTTAATAGTTACATTTTCTTTTCCTGCAGCAATAAGTGCGTTATTATCTTCTTTAACACCAAAACCGAGAATTAATGCACTGGAAGCTGATGCAAGCATAACGTCTGCTTCTGATATATCACCGACACCAACGTGAATAATTTTGGTGCTGATTTCTTTAGATTCAAATTGTGCAATAGCTTGAGATACAGCCTCTGCAGAGCCGTATGTATCAGCTTTAATGATAAGGTTAAGGTGTGGAATTTCTTCTTCACCAACACCTGTAGCACCACTTTCTTTTCTGATATGTGCAGGAAGCATTGCGTCAAGTCTTGTTTGTCTTGCTTTTTCTTGACGTTCCGTAACTATTGCTTTCATCTCTTTTTCATTTTTAACAACTTCAAAATATTCTCCAGGTGACGGAACTTCTGATAAACCAAGTACCTCAACAGGAGTGGATGGTTCAGCTGATTTTATTCTTTCTCCTGAGTCTGAAAGCAATGCTCTTACACGACCACAAGCTGTTCCTACTACAATACAATTTCCTGCTCTTAACGTACCGTTTTGAACTAACAATGTAGCCACAGGGCCTTTTCCTTTATCAAGATTTGCTTCAATTACAACACCTGATGCTTCAGCCTTAGGATTTGCTCTTAAATCTTTTAAGTCAGCTAACAACCATATATATTCCAATAAATCATCTATACCTGTTCCTTGCAAAGCAGAAACTTTTACAGTAATTGTGTCACCGCCCCATTCTTCTGGAACAAGATTGTGTTCTGTTAATTGTGTCAAAACTCTATCAGGGTCAGCCCCTGCCTTATCAATCTTGTTAACTGCAACAATAATTGGAACCTCTGCTGCACGAGCATGGTTAATTGCTTCTATTGTTTGAGGCATTATACCGTCATCGGCAGCAACAACAAGAATTGCTATGTCTGTAGCTTTTGCACCTCTGGCACGCATTTCCGTAAATGCTTCGTGACCAGGAGTATCTACAAACACAATTTTCTTTTCTTTTTTGTTGTCGAGATAAACTGTGTACGCACCGATTGACTGAGTTATACCACCAACCTCAGTAGATACAATTTTGTGTTTAGAAGCTCTAATGCTATCCAATAAGGTTGTTTTACCGTGGTCAACGTGTCCCATGATACTTACAACAGGTGCACGTTTTTTCAATAACTTTTTGTCAACTTCGGTAATTTGTTTTTTGATTTCTTCTTTCTTTTCTTCTTCTGCTATATAAGCTTCTAAGTCTTCTTCCAATACTTCAAGCTCATATTCAGCGCAAACTTTTTTGATAACGTCAACATCAATCAGTTGGTTTACTGTTGCCATAACACCTTGGAACATCAAAAATTTAACGATTTCGGCAGGTGTTTTATGAATTTTATCAGCAAGCTCGCTAATTGTCATAGCTCTGTCAACAACAATTGATTTGACTTCTTCAACTTCTTCTGCCTTAACAACTTTTTTCTTGTGATGTTGCGCAGCAGCCTTCTCAAGAGAAATCATTTCTTGAGCTTCTTTTTTAGAATTATAATCTTTGTCTTTTTTCTTGTCTGATGAACCTTTTTTCTTAGAAAAACCTTTATTTTCATAAATATCCTGAGGAATAATGTGTCTTTCTATCGGACGTTTTGGTTTATCATTTTTAGCTTCTTCGTTATTTTTAGAGTTTTCCTTTTTAAGTGCAGCTGTTTCAACAACTTTTTGAATAGGTTTTTTACCTTTTCCTTGTTGCACAATTTCAACACGTTTTAGAGGAACTCTTTTTACTATTTCTAATCTTTTTTGAGGTTCTTTTTTTACTATTTCAACCTGTTTGCGTTCAACTTTTTCAACTTTTGGTATTTCTTTTTTAGGTTCTTCCTTAACCTCGGTTTCTTTAGGTGTATTAGCTTCTGTTGGTGCTACATCTTTTTTCTTTTTAACAATAAACGCCTTTGGTTTTTTACTTGGTAGTTTTGATCCGCCGGCGATAAAGTCTTTAAGTTTTTGTATTTGCAATGGTGTTACTGAATTAGAGTGTGATTTTACTGTAATTGAAATTTGTGCAAATTTTTCAATCACCTCTTTGCTGGTTAAACCCAGTTCTTTAGCTAATTCACTTACTCTAATATTCTCGTCCATTCAATAACCCTTTCAAATCCTCTGAGGATTTTAGTGCTCTGTTAAGTTTATTTTTCTTTAACGCAAGCTCTTGACAGTTTTTATTATAACAAAAATATGCTGATCTGCCAAATGTCTTTGAATCAGGCTCTATGACTATCTTTCCGTCAGAATGACGTTTTGTTATTTTTACCATTTCTTCTTGTGGTCTTATCTTACCACAACCTACACATTTTCTGTTTGCCATTTTATACACCTGTTTCTATTTTAATTGGAAAATGCTTTTTTTATTTTTTATGTAAAGACATATTACAATTTTTTTGGCTCTTGAAATCGAATATATTATATAAACTTTATATATATACGATAAGAATGATTACTATCGAAAACAAGAACCGTTTAAATTAAGAGAGAAACCCTTCCTAAATGAAAAATTTACTCCTCAAAAAGAGGAGTTTTTTTTATTTATAAAATTGTACAAAATAGGTTATCTTCTATCTGTGACTTTAATTAAATGCCATCCAAACTGAGTCCATACCGGTTTAGATATTTCTCCGACAGGAAGATTGAACGCAACAACTTCAAATTGAGGAACCATTTGTCCTCGTTTGAAATATCCTAAATCTCCTCCGTTTTTTCCGGAAGGACATTTTGAATATAATTGTGCGTATGTTTCAAATGTACCGTTACCGTCAACAATATTTTGTCTTATTTGGTTTGCTTGATACATTGAAGATACAAGAATGTGGCTTGCTCTGACTTCTGTTGGTTCAGAATCTGCTATTGCTTGGTGATTTAATCCAATAACAAATAAACACATTATTGATAAAAAGAGTAAAAGTTTTTTCATTTTTTAGTTCCTCAATAGTTATATTACCTAATTACAATTATAATTTTATAGAATATTTCGACATCGGTCAAAAAGTTAATGTTTGTAAATTAAAGTTTATCGAGCTTCGCTCGATAAACTTTAAAGTGATTAAGTGACTAAGTGACTATGTGAATAAGAATTATACGTAGTCACCTATTCACCTATTCACTATTTAGCAAACTTTGTTTGCTAAACTATAATTTATTCAACTTCTTTGAAAACTAAAGTACAATTGTGTCCACCAAATCCGAAAGAATTAGATAAAGCAGCGTGTACTTTATGTTTACGTTTAACATGAGGAACGTAATCTAAGTTAGCAACACGTTCATCTTGGTTATCAAGGTTAATTGTTGGAGGAACAACTCCGTCAGTAATCGTTTTAACACAAACGATAGCCTCAACAGCACCTGTGGCTCCCAACATATGACCATGCATACTCTTTGTTGAACTTACCAACAAGTTAGGATTTTTTTCTTTATCACCAAAGATTTTTTCAATAGCTTGAGATTCAGCGATATCACCTAAACCAGTACTTGTTCCGTGAGGATTGATGTAATCAATCTCTTCCGGTTTTAAGCCTGCATCAGCAAGGGCATATTCCATAGATTTTAAAGCACCTTTGCCTTCAGGATCCGGAGCAACAATATCATGTGCATCAGCAGTTTGACCATACCCAACGATTTCTGCATAAATTTTTGCCCCACGTTTCTTAGCATGTTCATATTCTTCAAGAACAAGAACCCCTGCACCTTCACCCATAACAAATCCATCTCTGTCTTTGTCATAAGGTCTTGATGCTTTTTCTGGCTCGTCGTTACGTTTTGATAATGCACGGCATGCTGTGAATGCGCCAACCCCTAAAGTTGTAATTGTAGCTTCGCAACCACCTGCAACAACTACATCGGCATCACCCCATTGAATACTTCTGAAAGCATCTCCAACTGAGTGAGTACCTGTTGCACACGCAGATGCAACGCATTTGTTTAAACCTTTATATCCGTGTTTTATTGAAACTCTGCCTGATGCAATATCAACAATCAACATAGGTACAGTAAAAGGTGAACCTTTTGTTGGGCCTTTTGTTTGCATTGCAATGTGGTTTTGTTCAAATGTTTTAAATCCGCCTGCCGCTGAACTAACTATAACACCAATTCTGTATGGATCTATATCTGCTTCATCAATACCTGAATCGGCAATTGCTTCGTCAGCTGCTACCATTGCAAATTGTGTAAATCTATCCATACGTTTTGCATCTTTTGGACCGATTAATTCTTCAGGGTTAAAATCTTTTGCTTTAATTTCACCTGCAATAGTAACTGTATGACCTTCTGTAGAAATGTTTTCAAAAGTAGTAATGCCACTTTTACCTTCTAACATTGAATTCCAAAAATCTTTTACGTTTGTTCCGCAAGGTGTAACTGCACCCATACCGGTAACTACAACTCTTCTTTTATTCATATTTCGTCTTTCTCCTTCTATAATGAGTAACGGAAAGCGATTTTCTGTACGGCATTTATGCCGGATAGCAAACAGATTTTGTTAACAGGCACAAAGTGACGAATCCAAAATTCTGTGAGCATGGAAGAAAATAAAGAAAGTTGAAAATGGAAAATGCCTAGCATTATTATTTTCAACTTTTCAATTACCCACTTTCCATTTAAAAAACAAAGAGGGGAAATTCCCCCCTTCGTTTTTAACTAAAAATTATTGATGAGCATCAATATAGTTAACAGCGTCTTGAACTGTTTGAATTTTTTCAGCTTCTTCTTCAGGAATTTCGCAACCGAATTCTTCTTCGAAAGCCATTACTAATTCAACTGTGTCTAATGAATCTGCACCTAAGTCACCAGAGAAGCTTGCTTCTGGAGTAACTAATGCTTCATCAACGCTTAATTGATTAACTACAACTTTTTTTACTTTGTCTAATGTACTCATTTTTAAATCCTCATTTTCATATTAATTTACTACACTATTCGTTTAACATTATACTATAAAAGTTTTTTTTGCAAAAAACTTTTACAATTCAGTTTTAAGTTTTATTAAATGATTAAACCACCTGAAACTTCTATAGCTTGTCCTGTTACATAATCTGTATCAAGAGCTAAGAATTTTACAACTTTAGCAATATCTTCAGGAGTACCAAGTCTACCCATTGGGATTAACTTCATATATTCATCCGTGTTGCCAAGTTCAGCTGTCATAGCTGTTTGAATAAAACCAGGACATACTGCGTTAACTCTGATATTACGTTTACCAAATTCTTTTGCTAAAGTTTTTGTCAAACCAATCAAACCTGCTTTAGAAGCTGAATAGTTTGCTTGACCTGCGTTACCATGTAAACCTACTACAGATGACATATTAATAATAGAACCTTGTCTTGCTTTCATCATGTGTTTGATTACAGCATGTGTTACATAATATGCACTGCCTAAGTTAATATTGATAACTCTTTCCCATTGTTCAGCATCCATTCTTACGAATAAACCGTCTTTTGTGATACCTGCGTTATTTAACAAGATATCAATATGACCGTGTTCTGCTATCATTTTTTCTACTGCTGCATGTACTTGTTCATCATTTGACACATCAAATTGATAGAACCAAGCATCTGCACCTAATGATTTGATTTCATCAATTGCAGGTTGTGCTTTTTCTGCATCACATATATCGTTAATAATAATGTCGCATCCTGCACTAGCAAGTTCTTTTGCACAGCTGAAACCAATACCGCGTGATCCGCCTGTGATTAAAGCTATTTTTCTTTCACTCATATTTATCTCCTTATTTATTGATAAATTTCTATCTTCTTATCCCTATACTATTCTAAATGGAAAATGGAAAATGGAAAATGGAAAATTATTTTTATTTACATTTGTTTAAATAAATTATAGTTTAGCAAACAAAGTTTGCTAAACAGTGAATAGGTGAATAGGTGAATAGGTGACAAAGCATAATTCTTATTCACATAGTCACTTAATCACTTAATCACTTTAAAGTTTATCGAGCTTCGCTCGATAAACTTTAATTTACACTCCTGCCAATTGCTCTTTCAATGCATTGACTGTATTTTCTAATGATTCTTTATCAAATACATTATAAGTTGTAATATCCATGCTGATTTTTTTGTTTAAACCTGCAAGAACTTTACCCGGTCCGATTTCTACAAATGTATCAACTCCGTTTGCTATCATTTTTTGGATGGTTTGTGTCCAATGTACTGATGAATAAATCTGTTTTGGCATTTTTGATTTAAAATCACTTGCTAAAGTTGTTTCATTTGCATCAACGTTTGTAATAACAGGTAATTTTGCATCATTTAGTTCAAATTCTTGTAAATATTCACCAAAACTTTTCCCTGCATTTTCCATGAATTTAGAGTGGAAAGCACCTGAAACGGCAAGAGGAACAACTCTTCTTACACCGTTTGCAAGCAAATATTCACTTGTTGCCTTAACTGCGTTTTCATCGCCTGTGATAACTACTTGAACAGGTGAATTGTAGTTTGCAACGTCAACATAACCAACTTTTGAACCTTCTTCCAAGCCTGCTTTTAACTGTTCTTCTGTTGCGTTTAGAACTGCTGCCATAGAACCGCCCTTTGTTTGTCCCATCAAATCAGCTCTTTTTTGGATAAGCTTCAATGTTGTTTCCAAGCTCATAACCCCTGCTGTGTACATAGCACAATACTCACCTAATGAATGACCTGCCGTATAGTCAGGTGTAATATCCAATTCAGATTTTAAAGCCTCTGACAATGCAATAGATGTCGTAACTATTGCAGGTTGTGTGTTTATAGTCAGTTTCAAATCTTCTTCCGGTCCTTCAAAACAAATTGTTGAAACGCTTTTACCTAAAACATTGTCTGCTGTTTCATATACTTTTTTTGCATTTTCATAACTTTCGTAAATATCTTTCCCCATGCCAACAGCTTGTGCCCCTTGACCGGGAAAAATAAATGCTATTTTTTTCATAATTATTTTTCTCCTTTTATGTATTATTTTTGAATTGTTGAACCGTTGAACAGCAATAGATAATCTATTGTGTAACCTATTTTATTATACTATAAGCATAATAGGGGTAAATATAAAATTTTGTTTATAACAAGTAGTGAATAGAAAAATTTATTAATTCGTGATACCTTAACATGTCAGGCACAGCCTGACCTACAACTGCAGCTCAAAAATCGTATTATTTGTTTAAAATCAAAATTATTTCATAAATTTGTTTTAATTTTTTAAGTGAATAACTTTTTAATAAAAATTTATTTGAATTTAATAACTTTTGATAATCCATAACTAAAGATTATACTACTTGACTAATTAGTTTAATCAACTAATTATTTTTTTAACTATACCTTTAGCCCTATGATAAGTCCGGTCAAGCACTCCGTACATATCACGATAGTATGCATCAACCAATCCTGCTATGCTGTATGTTTCGTTCTTAAGGGTATGACCTGTGTTTATAAAACCTACAGTTTTAAAACTGTCTATCATTTCTTCACCGTGAGGCTGAATAATTACACTCTGATACCCCCCTGCGATTTTCAACGATATGACTTAATGCTCTTTTAAAAGGTTTCCATTCTTAAACACCAATACTTGCAAGTTTTTATAATTCATTCCCTTGTCTTTTGTTGAAGTAAATCCCCCAACTTACATCTTACATATACTATAAGCGGGACAGGAAGTAATATTGCTAATAAAATTTTTGGTAATTATATATTTATACTTTATTTTATTATTTTTGCATCGACATTTCTCTTAGCTTTAAACGCACGGTTTAGACTATGCATTAGCTCTGCTTTAGTATCAGCATGATAAAGCCGACCTTTTGTCACTCCTGCAACACACTCTAATTGATCTAAATCTGCTTCATTTCCGATATTGAAAGCGATAACATCAATTTTGATATCTTTTCGGTATTTAACAAGCTCCATTGCATACTTACAAGGACTTTCATCACAATTTTCTCCACCATCTGTAATTAAAACTATCTGTTTTTCACCTTCAATACCTTTTAAATCGTGTTTAACTGCCTGTTTTAAAGAATAAGTAATTGGAGTCATCCCTCGAGGAGAATACTTAGATAAACTTTTTGAAATATATACATGACTTTCTTTTCCAATTGGAACAATTAAATTAGATGCTCTGCAAGCATCATAGGGAGTGAACCCCCACCTGTGCCCATATATTCTAACACCTACTTTGTTTTCAGAAGATAAATTGTTCAATATAGATTTCATACTCTCTAAAAGTAATTCATACTTAGTTTTATCAACCAACATTTCGTTCATACTGTTTGAATAATCCAATATAAATAAAGTATACTGAGATATTTCCGTTTCTATATCAGAACCCTTTGGATTTAATAATACCCTGTAGTTATCTCCTGCATAACAACATAAAGAAAAAATAAATATAAACACAAAAAAATATTTTATTCGCATAAAAATATATTATTATTATTTCCCGTCAGAATATATTACCTGACCGGACAATAAAAAGAACCCCCTTTAAAAAAAGGGGGTTCTTTGCTGTTTGATATGATAAATTATTCACTCAATGTCAATAAAGATTTGACTGACATTGCATTTTCTCTAACTTCATCAATAGAATTTAGATTAATAGTATCGTCTAATATTTTAATAACTTCACTTTTATCATCAAGAGCAAGTATTTCATTAACCGTGCTCATAGCAACAGTAGGACTGAGATCATTAATACCTTTGCCTTGATTTATAATGACAACTTTCAAAGAGTCATGAATATTTTTTCTGACAAGTGCCCTTGAAGTCATTTCTCTGATTTCATTATCAGGGGAATTTGTACCTAACTCTTCAAGCACATTAATAGATTCTAAATCTTCATGCTTTTCTAAAGCTTCTATAATTTTTTCAATTTTATTATTCATTATGCCACTGCCTTTCCTTCTGATTTAGAAGCAATTTTTTCATTTTCTGCAATCCATGTTGCTTTTAAATCATGAACAGGTGCTTTTTCATTAATATGTTTTAAACTCAAAATTTTTGCACCGCTAACCGTTGATTCTTCAACCTTATGCCAATCAAATACTTGAGCAATTCTGCCATGCATATTTTTGCCCATTGCAATCATAGAATTTTTCATTTCCCTAACTCTATCAATACCCAGAGCAATATTTTGTCTTACACGACTGGCAAAAAGAGCAATCGGTTGTGTTAAACGAGTTTTAAAATCAACAATAGCACCAATTACAGCACCTGAAACCATTTTAATTTTGTTTGGTTTTTGTATTTCTACAGGTTTTATCTTTTGGAAAACATCAGCAAATGGAAGCACACTTCCTCCAAAAGCTTTTCCTTTAAAACTGGTTCTTTCAAACGGATTTGTAGACGTTGATTTATTAAAAGTTAAAGAGCCTAATCTAGCTCCAACTATAGATTTAATTTCCATTAAACTATCCTTTCTAAATATATGTAGGTAAATTTACTCTTATAGAATAACATCTACAAAAAAAATCAAATCCTTTAAATGGATGATATATTGATTGTAAATGTTACTGTTAATTGATTTTATGGAAGTAATGTTAACTTTTGTAACAATAAAATCAACATGTGAAATTAGATACTTTTTATATACTTTATATATATGTAAGCGTTAAGCAAACACTAAATAAACAAGAGGACGAGAGAGAGCGATGTCAGTATTAAACACATACGACATAAATGCGAAAGCAAATGAAATTTCTGAAGAATTGATGAGAGTCGAAAATTCAGAAGACAAATCGACGGTATTGTTTGAAGAAATGCGAATAATGGCAGTGAACAATATGCAGCGATTCAACTTAGGATTATACAAAAAAACAACTTAACTTAACTCAACTTAATTCCCACTAACTTAGTTTTAGCGTCTGATTTTTTTCAGTCGCTTTTTTTTTGCTCTTCGCAAAGAAACCGACAACAAAGTTTCGAAAATTCAAATATATTTTTATTAATCAACATCAATAGGTTCACGTAAAATTGCGTTTATTGCTTCTCTTGCAGTAAATACAAGTTCGTCAGGAACATTATCAATAGTTGTGAATTGTCTTAGGACATCTACAACTCGTTTAAAACATCTTACAATATCGCCTTCACCTATGTCTTGAACTTGATTTATTATGTATTCCCAATCTTCTCCAACTACCCAAAGCTCTATTAATGCAGAGTAAAAAGAGTTTATATACATGCTGTCTTCAACATTATTATCGTTTTGTTTCTTTTCAAGTTTTCTTCGAATATCTTTTATTTTATTCAAAGTTTTTCTAACGATAGGCGATAGCGGTAGTCCTGATGAGTACATATCGTTTCTGACATCTTCAGTTGTAACTGCGCATATTACTGATGCCAGTTCCGCAGGGGTAAGTTCATTCAGTATACCTGAAAACATTATTTCTGATATGAATAATTCATTTTCCGAACGAATTTGTGAGGCCGTTTTCCCTCGTTCTGTCGGATAATCATCCTTCAAATATCCATAATCAATCAAAACATTTCTATGTGATAGGAATTTATTCCAGAAAATATCTCTTTGTGTTTCGATTTCTTTTTCAAGTTGACTGCCTCGTTTTTCATATCTTTCAAGTAAATCAATTGATTTCATATGTTTTTTATATCGGTTACATTGACCACATTTGAAGGAATGCATTTTATGTAATAATCCTTTTACAAATTTTTCAAATTCTAATGCTTCAGACGGAAGTTGCCGTTTTTTGCCTTTTTCCTGTTTATATATTGTTTTTAATACTTGCTTATTCTGAACATAATTATCTCTAATTTTGTTGTATTCTTTTATATCATTGAGAGATAAATTATAAGGACACTTGAATTCGGATGCTTCAAGTATTTTTTCATTATTTATATCGATTTGAGCTTGCAAGCCGGCCAATCTTGAACTTGATGAAAAATATCCAAAACTTTTTAAAATAAGTTCCTTTGCTTCATCAAGAGTAAATCTTTGGAGAAGGTTTAATACCATTGAATAACTTGGTGCAAATCTGCTTTCCAGTGGATTTGCATCTGATAACACTAAATCTGCAACTTCTTGCGGTGATTGGAAAGGTGTTCCCACGATTGTAACATAACCTACTTCATCCATTCCCCTTCTTCCTGCACGTCCTGACATTTGTAAAAATTCACTCGGTGTCAATGTTCTGTGTCCGCTGTCTGTTCGTTTACTGATTGAACTTATTACTGTTGAGCGGGCAGGCATGTTTATCCCTGCTGCTAATGTTTCTGTTGCGAATACAACTTTTATCAATCCTTGTTGAAACAATTTTTCTACTAAAATTTTCCACGAAGGTAGTAATCCGGCGTGGTGTGATGCTACTCCCTGCATTAAGTATTCTATATGCTTGTTGTTATATAAATAAGGATTTTCTGCTATATATTCATCTATGAAGGCTTTGATTTTTTCTTGTTCTTCTTTTGTCACCAACTCTAATGATACACATTTTTCCATTTGTTCATCACATTTTTTACGTGAAAATGTAAAATATATCGCAGGCAGCATATCTTTGTTGAATAAATTACGAATAATTTGTCTTACATGACTTTTTTGTTGTGCTTTTCCTCTCGGACCTCGGCGAAAATCCCGTTTTTCAGGTTTTATTTTTTTATTTAATAACCCTCCGGGTGACAAAAGCGGTAACAAATTATCAGGTTGTGAGCTGTCAAAATAATAGTATCTTAACGGAACAGGTCGGAAATCTGTGTTTATAAGCGTAGTTTTTGAATGAACCGTATTTATCCATTCCGTTAATTTGTCCGCATTTGCGACTGTTGCCGATAGTGCAATAATTTGTACATCGGTTGGGCAATATATAATACTTTCTTCCCAAACTGTGCCCCGTTGCTCGTCATTCATATAATGAACTTCATCCAATACAACATATCTTACATTTTTCATATTATCCGATATTGAACCAAAATTGGTACAATATAACATATTCCGAAAAACTTCTGTTGTCATAACGACAATTTGCGCATTGCGATTATATGATGAATCTCCGGTAAGTAGTCCTACTTTATCTGCTCCATATTTGTTTGAAAAATCATAAAATTTCTGATTTGACAAGGCTTTCAAAGGGGTTGTATAAAAAATTCTTTCATCATTTTTTATTGCTTGTTGGATTGCAAATTCTGCAATAACTGTTTTCCCTGCTCCTGTCGGAGCACAAACTACAACACTCTCTTTGTTTTCTATACATTTGCATGCATCTTTTTGAAATTCGTCTAATTCAAACGGAAATCCAAACATTTTTGTTTCAACTATCTCCTATTAAAACTATTCTTCTTCATCAGGTTTAAGAAAAATTTCTCTGCCATTATAGTAATAAATGGTTTTTTCTTCTCCTGCACTATTTTTTAAAATTCCAACTAATACTTCTCTTTCTGCACCATTTATTTCTATTTTTTTTAATTCCATCTCTCCTACAGGTAAAAATCCTTCTTTTTCATAATTATCAAGAGTACTTTCAAGAGAGTTCGAACTAATTACAACATTTGAAATATATTCTATAATTTTTTTTGCATTTTCATCCCATTCGAGTTCTTGTTGTTTGCTGATTTTTATTGTGCCTGTAAGTTTTAACGGTTCACATATTATTTTAAATGAGGTTCTGTCATATACAAGCTTACATCCAAAACTATGAAATACTTTAAAAATTTCTTCATTCCCTTCAAATAGTTTATCTGCTTCTTTTTGAAGGTTTTTAATATTTTTTTCATTTGATATTTCATTTAATTTTGATGATACAGCATCAAAAAATTTCAAAATAAGACTGCCATTTTGAGGAGCATTGTATTTGATATTAGAGGATGATCCCAGCTCAAATTTATTTAAAGGTTTATTTAAACTATCCTCAAATATTGAATCAGACATTTCTTCTTCCTCATCATTTCCATATTGCTCGTCAAAATCCATATTTATATATTAGCATATTTTATTTAAATACCCAATATATTACTAAATCTACATATATAAAAAACACCTCTTTTTTAAGAGATGTTTTTTACCCATAATTTTTCATTTTGCCAATTTTATCTTCTTTGATTATTCAGTTATTTCTTTACCTGTTGCTCCATCAATTTTAATTGTAATTTGTTGACCGTCTTTTTCATACGTCGCTGTGATTATGTTATTAACGTCATCTACGGTTACATTTCCCGATACATTTTTTAGTTCCGGATGCATTTCCATTGTTATGGAGAAATTAATATCTTTCGCTCCTTAATCATGTAAAGTATTTGAGAAATCTTTAATTTCAATAAGAAAAAATCTTGTAACATGACTTTACAAACTTAAACTTAAGGCGTTTTATTGCTATTTATGTAATAATTTATTGTATGGCTGATTTGAAAGAAAAATTTAATTTTGGGTTCGAGCTTCATAAACAAGGAAAACTTGATGATGCCGAAAAAGTGTATCTCGAAATATTAGAGGAAACTCCTCAAAATGCCGAAATATTGAACTTATTAGGTATGATTTGTATGCAAAAATTTCAGCTTTCTAAAGCAGAAGAATATATTTTAAAAGCAATAGACATTAATCCTAATAAATATTTTTTGGAAAATTTAGCGAAAGTATACTTAGAAAAAGAAGATAGCGAAAAGGCTATAACAATATATTCTGAGCTTTTAAAATTATCAGAAGATAATTTTGACTATTTGTTTAACTTGGCAACGGCATATAAATTAGCTAAAAATGTTGAAAAGACGATAGAAACATACAAAAAAGCAATAAAAGTTAATCCTAATCATCAGGATACGTATTTTAATTTAGGATTAATATACGATAATATTGGTCAACCGCAAGAATCAATAAAATATTATAAAAAAGCAATTGAACTTTCGCCTGATGATATGGAAACGAGATATTTTACCTCGCTTTCTTATTTTAAAAATAGAGATTACGGGCATGGATTACCATATTTTGAAAGTCGTTTATGCAGACAAACAGCAATTGTGACTCAGGCTAATACATATCCGAATTTGTTTAATGAAAAGCCAATTTGGCAAGGAGAAAATGTTCCCGATAAAACAATTTATACATATTATGAAGCGGGTTTTGGAGATGTTTTAATGTTTTCGAGATATCTTCCTCTGCTTCAAAAACGCTGCAAAAAGATAATTTTCAAACCTCAAGTTCCACTTGTAGAATTGTTCGAATATAATTTTCCTGAAATAGAAATTGTCCGCTTTTTTAAACAAGAAGCAGATATGGAGTTTGATTATCATATTCCGATTTTAAGTTTGCCGTATGCTTTGGGTTTGAATGAAAACGATATGTTTGTAGGGAAATCAGGTTATTTAAAGGCAGATAATGAAATTGTTGAACGATATAAAAAAGAATATTTTAACAATGATAGCTTTAAAATAGGAATAAAATGGCGAGGAAACACTCACTATGAGATGGATAGAGTTATTGATATAAAATCTTTTACAAAATTATTTAATATTCCTAATACAAAATTTTATTCTTTTCAAACCTTTGAAGGGGCAGAGGATTTGAATGAAATAATTAATGACTACGATATTGTTGATATTGGAAAAACAGTAAAAAATTTCTCAGATACAGCAGGTGCGCTTGAAAATATGGATTTGATAATTTGCAATGATACATCATTAGCACATTTGGCAGGCGCAATGAATAAACATTGTTGGATTTTGCTTCCGTATTTATATAATTGGAGATGGCATTTAGATTTAACTAAATGTGATTGGTATGATTCAGTCAAATTATATAGACAAAAAGAAAGCGGAAACTGGGATGAAATATTCGATAGAATGTATTCTGATTTAAAAAATATAGTATAATAAAGCTTAAAATTTCTTAACAAACCAGAAAATTTTGGCAAAAAAGGTTTAATTCATGTGTTAAATATAGTATAATAATAGTGTAGGTAAATTTTGGAACAAGGTCAATCATACAAACAGGAAGAACGTAGAAGTTCTTTAGATATGTCTAATGTGACATCACCACTATCAGCGACTAGATTAGTAGCAAAAGTTAATTCTTTAGCTATTGCGCCTTCTAAACCGCACAAGTCAGGTGTGCGAAGTAGTGCTGCAGTTCCTCAGAAGATAAATGTAGACTACAAATCTATGGTTGACAGCCTGGCATCAATATCATCTATTAAAGATGTGCATTCGTTTTATTTAGCTGTACACAAAATTTTATCAAGATACTTGGACTGTTCATTTACAGCTTGCGGGCTGTTTAATGAAACGTCCAATTGTATCAATTTGAAACTTGTTGACAGATTAGAAAATGTTTATTCTTCCAAAATTTTTGGTTCAGATAGCGAAAACCCTATATCTCAATGTTTTTATACCAGAAAATTGATATATAAGGATAATACGGATTTCTTGAATATGTCTTATTTTAAAGGACATACCGTTAGTATCCTTCCAATGATTTCTGTTAATAAATGCATTGGGGTTATGATGATTGCCGATAGAAAAATCGAAACTCACGAAAGGTTGTATAATTTTATTGCTAATTATGTTGCTATGACTATTGATAATGTTGATTTGGTAGAGAAAAGTCAAGAACACATCAATACTGATACTTTAACTCAATTATATAATCACAGAGGGTTCCAAGAATTTTTGAGCAAAGAGCTTCAAAAAGCTGAAGACAGCAATTCTAATCTTTCTGTTGTTATGTTGGATGTTAATAATATTTCTAAAATCAATAGAGAATTAGGACACGTAAAAGGTGATGAAGTTATTAAACTTGTTGCAGAAAAAGTAAAACATAATTTAAGAAAATCTGATATTGCAGGAAGATATGGTGGAGATGAGATTGCTATAATTCTTCCAAACACAGATGTATCAGAAGCAAAATATATAGCAGAATATATTACATATAGTTTGTCATGTTGTTTTGTTGATGATGTGGGGCCGGTTAAAGTGGCAGTTGGTATTGCATCATATCCTGAATGTGCAAAATCACAAGAAAAATTACTTATCTTAGCAGAACAAGCAATGTATATTTCTCAAGCAAAAGGTTATAAAGACGGTATGTCTGCTATTATTTCTTCAGCTGATTTCAATTTCTGGGATGATGCAGCATTAAAATCATATGCAGAAATTATTTCAAAACGTCACGCACAAATTGGTATCAATTTTGAAGAAGAATTGTTACATCAATTTAACTCAGAACAAATAAGTTCTCAAAATCACTTGGAAGAACTTGCAAAATCATTAGCAGGCGCAATTGATGCAAAAGATCCATATACAAAAGGTCATTCAACTTCTGTTTCAAGATATTCTGAAGCATTAGCAAGAGCAATTAATCTTCCGGAAGATGAAGTTGAAAGAATTTCTTTAGGTGCATTGTTACACGATGTTGGAAAAATCGGTATTCCGGAAAACGTTTTGAAGAAACCGGATAGATTATCTGATGAAGAATGGAATATTATGAAACAACACCCTGTTATTGGTGCAGAAAAAGTGTTACAACCGAATGAATCGTTGAGAGATTTAATTCCGATTGTAAAATATCACCACGAGCATGTTGACGGGACAGGTTATCCTGAACATTTGAAAGGTGATGAAATTCCGCTTTCAGCAAAAATTGTTGCCGTTGCGGATGCGTTCCACGCTTTAGTTAGTGACAGACCTTACAGAAAAGGTCTTGGTCTTGAAACTGCTTGCGACATCCTTATTAAAGGGGCAGGCTCACAATGGGATTCAGCTTTGGTTAGAAAATTTATCCAAATCGCTCCTTCCCTTGTTACAAAAATCTAGTGTTTATTTATCTACATAAGTTTAATCGGTCATTCGTGACCGATTTTTTTTATTAATTTGTTTGTTTAATATTATATTTTTGATAAAATTTTTACTGGAAATCTTTTTATTCAGAGGGTAAATTATGGAAAGTGATAAAATTATTATAACTGTATCGGGTGCAGATAAAGTGGGTATTGTTGCGAAAGTAGCTACATTACTGGCTGAATGTCAAATCAATATTGAAGATATAAAGCAAACTCTTATGCAAGGTCATTTTGTGATGTTTATGTTATGTAGTATTGCAAATACAAATAAATCTTTAAAAGATATTCAAACTATTCTTAAGGAAGAATGTAATAAAATGGATATGGAAGTATGGGTTCAAAGAAAAGAAATCTTTGATTCAATGCATACTGTTGGATAAATATATATCATTTAAATTTAGTATAAATAATATAATAGACATGATTATGTTATTGTGTAATTTAACAAGGTTACTAAATTTTACACAAAACATTTCAAAAATTAATTCCTAACAAATACCTTCACGAAGTCTGATAACTGCTCCACCCCAAGTCATGCCTGAACAGCAGTTGAACCCAGTTTTATTTTTCCTTGTTCTACACCTTCCACTAATGCAATAGGGATAGATGCCGCAGATGTGTTACCGTAGTATTTTATATTTGTTGGGTTTCACCCAACCTACATCTCAAAAACCGTATTATTTGTTTAAAATTAAAATTATTTCATAAATTTGTTTTAATTTTTTAAGTGAATAACTTTTTAATAAAGAATTTATTTTTTCCATTAAATCATCATTTGTTTTATTTTTAGTTAGTAATAACTCTATAGGCGTAATTTGAAATACGTTGCAAATTTTATCTATTGTAGCAGAAGTGGGCTGATATCTGTTTCTTTCAAGATTGGATAACCCTTGTATGCTGATTCCAATTCTTTCAGCAAATTCTTCTTGTGTTAAGCCTTGTTTAACTCTCAATTGTTTAATATTTGAATTTAATAACTTTTGATAATCCATAACTAAAGATTATACTACTTGGCTAATTAGTTTAATCAACTAATTATTTATTTAAATGGCTAATAAATTGTAAAGACATGTTACAACATGTTGATATTATTGAAATTGGTCAATATTAAAAAACTTTATATAAAAGTGAAGTTTAAAAAGAAGAAAGGAGTACTTTTATGACAGGTGGTATTAATATCAATAATTTAGAAGGGGCAGTAAAAGCCTTTGCTTTAGCGGCGGATCAAAATAATGATTTGTTAATTGATGAAAAAGAAGTAAAGTTATTTAATCAATTTATTAACGGTGCAAATCTTCGCCAAGATGAAGGTTTAAAGGTAGAACAAGAAAAGGCAAACAAAGGTAATTACATAGGTAATGATCCAAAAGATATAAAAAGAGCGCAAAAAGAAGAAGAAAAATTATATGGTGCATATTTTGGAAAAGAAAATATGGCACAGGTTAAAGCAGATGAAGGTGAAGCAAACCGTCGTGTTATAAATGCATTTAAAAAATTAAAAGGAATGCAATCTTCTCAAATATTAAATGATGCAATTGCAGGCAGACCCGATATGGCAGATTATGCAGGGGATGCAGAAGGATATAAAAAAGCACTTGATAATTGGGCAGATGATGTTGAAAATGCGTTGGATAAATCTTTTGCCCAAATTGTAAATGAACATAATGATAAAAACACAGAAAAAATTCTTGAATCTATAGAAAAACTTAATCAAGATTTAAAAGACGGAACAGCAACTATTATAAATGAACTTGGTAAAGTTGAAGACGGCATTATTAAAGAAATAAGAACAGCAAATGGTCAAGTAATTAGAGCTGTATTTAATAATGCAAACAGAGTTATTCGTGTAGTACGAGATGAAGCAAATGCAATACATCAACATATGGATTATAATCTGGGTGTTCAACTTGATGCAACTTATAATGCTGCAGGTATTGTTATGGAAAATACTAATCAACAGCACGAAGCTACAAGAAAAAATAGTGATTTGAATCATGAAATGACACAAACAAAACTCACTCATGAAATAAAAAATAATGCTCAACAAACACAGGAAATTGATGTAGTATCAAAACGAATTTCTGATAATTTAAGTGCAAAAACATTTTTTACAACTGAAATTCCTAACAAAGTAGCAACATTACGCCAACAAATTATTGAGTCATCAAAAGACCACGATACACAAATGAGTTTGCTAAATCATCTTGCTAATTTTACAAGTCAAACGTATATTTCTGATTCAGAATTAAAATCAGAAGAAAAATATATAAAAGATGCATTGCGACCAAGTGAAAACCCAAAAGATATACTAAAACAACATCATGAAAGATTGCAGCAACTTAAAGAAACTGCTCAAAAGCCAGAATAATTTATAAATATTAATATAACTATGTTTTAAAAACGAAAATCGGATTTTTAAATATCCGATTTTTGTTTTATAAGTTTTAGTCAACGTCAAATAGTGAGTAGGGTGCAATTTTTTGCACCAAACAGCAGTTGAACCCAGTTTTATTTTTCCTTGTTCTACACCTTCCACTAATGCAATAGGGATAGATGCCGCAGATGTGTTACCGTAGTATTTTATATTAGATACTACTTTATCATCACTATATTTTAGTCTTTTTTGGATAGATTCAATAATTCTTTGATTTGCTTGATGAGGGATAAGATAATCAATCTCTTCAGCGCTCAAGCCTGAAAGTTCTATACATTCTTCAACATATTTTGGAACAGTAGTAACGGCAAATTTATAAACTTCTTTTCCATCCATAATTATTTTTCCGCTTCCTACTTCGTCAGCCTGTTTTACTAATGGACAACATTGAGATGGCATATTTGTTTGAATCATTTGTCCGATAGCACCATTCGCACTAATTTTTATTGATAAAATATCATCTATTCCATCTTCTGCAACAGTCAAAACCATTGCACCGGCGCCATCGCCAAATAAAATAGATGTTCCTCTATCTTCCCAATTGGTTATTTTAGAATTGTTGTCTGCTGCAACAATCAGAATGTTTTTGTATATTCCTGAATGGATAAAGCCTCTGGCAACTTGCAGAGCATATATTAATCCTGTACAAGCAGCAGTAAGGTCAAAGGCAGGAATAGTTTTTTCTATTCCAAGTTTAGCTTGCAGGGTACAAGCAAGTGTAGGATATAATTGTGGAGGAACAGAAGCTGCAGCAATAATACAATCGATATTGTTTGGTTCTATACCCGATTTTTCTAAAGCTTTTTTTGCTGCATCAAGCCCTAAATCAATGGCAGTTTCATTGCCTGATACAACACGACGTTCTTTTATACCTGTTCTTGTATAAATCCATTCATCAGAGGTTTCGTATAATTTGGTTAAATCATCATTAGTAACAACCGTTTGAGGTACGCAATACCCAACTCCTGCTATTTTTACCGGTGTAAAATTACTCATTATACTTACCCCTTATTTTAATTTGTTGGACAAGTATGCCCAGCCTACTTTTTTAATGGAAAACGGATAATGGAAAATGAAAAATTATCAAATAGCATATCGGCTATGAATTGAACTAATGTTGGAATGATATACAAAATGTTCAATAGTCAATGAAATTGACCAAGATATTTTCAATTTTCAATTTTCAATTTTCAGTTTATTTTATTTAACCTTCGATAAATTCAGAGATTTTTCTGTTAACATCTCTTTCAACAGCTTCTTTTGCTACTCTTACAGCATTTTTAATAGCGTAAGCCTTACTTCTTCCGTGAGCTATAACAGAGATACCTTTAACCCCCAGTAATAGACAGCCGCCAAATTCTTCGTAGTTAATTCTTTGGTACACTCTTCTCATAAATGGTTTTGCAAGAAGTCCGATAAGCATGCCTAAGATGTCAGATTTTAATTCTTGTTGTAACAAGTAGAACAACATAGAAGAAGCACCTTCTGTTACTTTTAAGGCAACATTTCCGACAAAACCGTCGCATACAACAACGTCACATTTTGATAAGAAAATTTCTTTACCTTCGATGTTACCTACAAAATTAATATTTTCCGAATCTTCTTCTAAAAGTTTATGAGTTTCTTTTGCAAGTGGATTTCCTTTTTCTACTTCTTCTCCGATATTCATAACCCCAACACGAGGATTATCAATCTCTAAAACATGTTTTGAGTATGTTGAGCCCATAATAGCAAACTGTTTAAGCATCTGAGCAGTTGCATCACTATTGGCACCACCATCAATAAGGATAATTGGTTTTTCAACTGTAGGAAGAGTAACTGCAATAGCAGGTCTTGTTATTCCTTTTAGTCTGCCAAGTCCAAACAAACTAGCAGCCATGGCAGCTCCGGTTGAACCTGCTGCTACAATACCATCTGAACGACCATCTGCAACAGATTTAACAGCCATAACAATTGAAGAATCTTTTTTCTTTCTAATTGCTTGTCCGACAGCTTCGCCCATTTCAATAACTTCTGATGCATGAGTAATAATATAATCAATTTTTGAAAGATCAATTTTAACCTTGCGTTTGCGACCTTTTTTCCCGCAATCAGAATATATACCGCCAACTTTAGCGATTTTGTCTAATTCTGCTTTAATTTCGTCTTCTCTTCCGACAAGGTCAAGTCCTATTCCATATTCTTGAGCAGCCCAAACTGCACCGGCTACGATTTCTCCCGGTGCGTGATCACCACCCATTGCATCTACAGCTATTCTTGTCATGTTCTCCCCTTATTTCGAAAAGATTAAGTAGTTAAAAGATAGCTCCTTTAACTACTTTACAACCTTATTCAGCAGCATCTTCTTTTTCTACTGCTTTTTTAGTAGTTTTTTTAGCTTTTGGTTTTTCATCTGCACTAGCTGCAGCTTTTTTTCTTGTAGTTTTCTTAGGAGCTTTTTCAGCTTCTTCAACCGCAGTTTCTTCAGCTTTTGGTGCTTCCTCTGCAGGAGCTTCTGCTTTTGCTTTCTTAGCAGGTTTTTTTACTTCTTTTTCTGCTGCTGCTTTATCTTTTAGACTTACAGGTTGTCCTTTATAATATCCGCATGCTGTACATACTGTATGTGCCAACACAGGTTGTCCGCAATTTGAACATACGGTTGTTTCAGGCTTTGTTGCCTTCCAATTTGCTCTTCTTTTGCCTTGAGCACTATGCCCTGTTCTTTTCTTTGGTACTGCCATTTTTCTATGCCTTTCTTTTTATCTATTTTAACTATTTATATTTCGCTTTTTATAAATGGAAAATGGAAAATTATTTAGTAGCCTATCGGCTAAAATTGAACTAATCCTAAAATAATATTATAAGATGTTCAATAATCAACAAAGTTGACCAAGATATTTTCAATTTTCAATTTAATTAAATGACTATTTCTTTTCAATCTTAATCGACTTAAAAACAGCCATTCTCTCATCTTGGATAAATTCTTCATCATCACGAAGAAATTTATCCCCTTTACAATTTATACCACAAACCTTTTTATTTGGTAACTGTAATATTACAGATTGATACAATAAGTCATAAATGTCTATTTCATTTGTACCGTTTAAGTCAGTTATAAACTGTCCTTCCTTGAGTTCTGTTTCTTGTCCGTATTCTTCATAAAGTGAATCTTTTGCATACATTTCATCTATGTCAAAATCAAGTTTTTGTTCAAATTCTTTAAGGCATAAGTCACATTCTAATTTTATTGAACCCTTAACATGACCTTTGACTTCTATTACATCACCTAATGAAATTAAATCCAGACTTGCATTCACTACTGCCTTGATTTCAGGTAATTCATCGTCAAATTCATAGTGTAATGTTTTATCTCTTTCTTGTTCGATATCATCGATAGATATTTTATACATATGTTTCTTCCTGTAAAACTACTCCTGATATTTGGGTAGAAACGAAAGCTATTTTTTTAACAGGTCCATTAGCTTCTTTTTCTACTAAAACAGGTGATGGGTTTTTCATCAGCTGTTTCATTTCAAGATATACAGCTTGCGGATTGTCAAAATATAATAACACAGGTGTCGCTACTCCTTTTAAAAAAAGAACTAACGCTGTTCTTGTTTTTTGCTGTGGTAAGTATTGTGAAGTCATCTTTTTCTCCTTTACGTTATCATTTTATCATAAATAAGTTAATTTTGAATTTAAAATAAAATAGTATAAAATCGGGTTGCTCTATAACAACCCGATTTCTTACTATGTATTCATTTTTATAAAGAATTTTTGTAAATTTCAGCAACTACTTCTTTAGTAGCTTTTGTAGGTGCAATTCCTAACAAACCGTCCAATGATGGAGTTGTGAAAGCAAGTTCTGTTAATTTTTTAACGTCAGCTTCTGTAAACCCTTCATCTTTTAGTTTATTAGGTACGTCAACGGATTTTAGCCATGCATAAACTCCTTCAGAAGCTTTTTGTGCATCTTTAGCGTCAGGATCTAACCCTTTTACAATAGGTTCAAGGATATAAGCTAATGTGTTAGCACAAGCAGGATATATATTTTTTATCACTGCAGGAAGTAAAATAGCTAAGCCCAAGCCGTGTGAAAAATCAGGTTTCATAGCACTTAGCGGGTGTTCAAGAGCGTGTGTATAATGTAATAATCCGTTGTCAAAGCAAACGCCACCCATCATTGCTGCATAGCAAAGATAATATCTTGCTTCTAAATCTTCAGGGTTTGCTATTGCTTTTGGCAGGTATTTTGCAACCATTTCAATAACTTCTCTTGCAAGAGTTACAGCATAAGGAGAAGTTACTTTAGATGTTGCTGCTTCTATAACGTGGTTTACTGCATCTATTGATACATATCTTGTTTGTTTTGGTGATAATCCCTTCATAAGTTCAGGATCGTCTATTGCATATGTTGGATAGATGCAATCGTATGCAATTGCAGGTTTGTAATTTTTGTCTAAAATAGTTGCAACAGCAAATCTGTTTGTTTCCGAACCTGTACCATGCGTTAAATTGATAGCAACAATAGGAACTGCTTTTTCCGCATTAAATTTAAATTCATACAAATCAGCACCTGTTTTATCAGGATATTTAAGCAAAATAGCAACAGATTTACCTGCATCGGTAGGAGAACCTCCGCCAATTGTTATTACAGCTTTTGCTCCAAAATCTTTAGCCATTTTAGTTGCTTCATCAATTGCTTCAGTTGTCGGATTTGGAGTAACTTTATCATAATTTATATATCCAATGCCATTTGAGGTTAATGCCTTTTCAACAACATCCCATGCTCCTGTTGATTTATATGCGTTTCTTCCTGACATTACAACTACTTTGTCAATTCCTTTTGATGCAAAATCTTTTGCGATATCTTCTATTTTATGGATAGCACCACACCCAAAATAAACATTGGTTCTTGTTCTAATTTCTTTTACAGAATAAATATCTTGATCTTTTTCCCACATAACTTGACTCATAGAACTCTCCTTTCTCATATAAACACTTAAAAGTATTATAAGACAAAAATAAATGATTTATGATAAAATAAGTTTTGAAGGAGAAATTATTTATGGCACAAAGAATAGTATCAGGAATGCGTCCGACAGGAAAATTACATTTAGGACATTATTTAGGGGTTATTGATAATTGGGTTCAGCTTCAAAATAATTATGAATGCTTTTTCTTTGTGGCAGATTGGCACGCTTTAACTACAAAATATGATAAAACTGATGAGTTAAGACAAGATGTTTTGAATGTTGCTATGGATTGGCTCGCATCAGGAATTGATCCGGAAAAAGCTACAATATATGTTCAATCTCACGTTCCTGAAATAGCTGAGCTACATTTGTATTTAAGTATGATTACTCCTCAAAATTGGGTAGAGAGAGATCCAACCTTAAAGGATATGGCTAAAATCTTAAAATCTAAAGAGGGAACAAATTCCCAGATTGGTTATGGTTTGATGGGTTATCCTGTTTTGATGACGGCAGATATTTTAATGTTTAATGCGGATTTAGTTCCTGTCGGAATTGATCAGGTTGCACACGTTGAGCTTACAAGAGATATTGCAAGAAGATTTAATAATGTATATAGTACAAATTTCTTCAATGAACCACAGCCAAAATTAAATAATTGTTCTTTAATATGCGGTCTTGATGGTAATAAGATGGGTAAATCTTATAATAATGATATAAAAATATCTGATACTGCTGAGGTAACTGCTAAAAAGGTTATGACAGCAATTACAGACAGAAGTCGTCTTAGAAAAGATGACCTTGGACACCCTGATGAGTGCGAAGTTGCCTATAAATATTGGAAAATATTTGGGGATGAAAAAGAAATCTCAACTGTCCGCAGTGAATGTGAACAAGGTTTGAGAGGTTGTGCTCAATGTAAAAGAGAACTTGGGGCTAAAATCAATGAAAGATTTGAACAAATAAGAGAAAAACGTTCTTATTATGAAAATCATATTGATGAAGTTAAAGAAATCTTAGAACTTGGTTCTCAAAAGGCAAGAGTTGAAGCCGGTAAGGTTTTAACTGAAGTTAGAAATCTTATAAAAATGTATTAATTACAATAAAAATATTTTTGTTTGTAACAATATTTTTGTTTGGTAGCAAAAATATTTTTAGTCAGTCGTTATATAAATATCATATTGTGTGAAAGGTTTATTTTGAATATAAATGCGATTTCAGGCATAAAGCCTATAAGTTATAAGTCGAACGAAGTAAAAGAAGAAATAAAAGAAAAACAAGAGCCGGTTCAAGCACCGATTCAAGAGGCTGAAAAAGAGGCTGTTGTTGAGCTTGAAAAAATAGAAGAAAAAAAAGAAACGGCACAAGAGCTTGAAAAAATAAAACGAAACGACATGTATGCCAAAATGCCAATACGTTTATTGGGATATGCGAATGAATTTGGTGAAGCGTTAAGACCGGTTAGTCCTGTTGTGGCAAACTTGTCATGGCTTCCTGCAATTGGATATATTGGAGCTGATATAGCTGATAAATACAAACAAGACGAATATGCCGAACATACTCCAAGTAAAAGACGTGCACTTAAACAATTCTCTACTCAATTGTTTGCAAGTGTTTTGCTTCCTACTGTAGCCGTAAAAATAGGACAACACATAGCCAATGCCACAGGGGTTTTAACCTCTACGAAATTATCGTTTAATGAAAGAGAAAATATTTCTAATCTTGTATTAGATTCTATGAATTCTGGTGAACATAAAAAACACCTTGCTATAGATGGAAGCATAGAAACGACTTTATTTAAGAATTCAATATATGGTAAGTTTGTTGAACAAAAACGACATAAAAATACGCATAAAAAAATGATGGAACCACTTTATGCCGCACTAGATTTTATAAAAAAACCTTTTGCCAGATACAATATAGATGAAAAAATTATTCAAGATTATACACAAGAAGTTGTTAATCGTATTTCTAAAAATAGGTTAGCATTATTACAGGGTAAAAAACCGAAAACAATGTCAGAAAAGGCATTTAAACGTTTCCAAAAAGCTACAATAGATACTTCTACTATAGAAAAACAAAGTATTGTTTATGATTCAATCAGAAATCTTGAAAAGAAAAAAATGTTTAAAAATAAAATTATTAAGACTATTGGCGGATTTACAGCGTTAGCTGTTATGGCAAAACCTATTGATAATTTTGTAGAAAATGTCATTGTGGATAAATATGTCGGTCCGCAAATTGATAATGTTACAGAATTGTATATTAAGCATAGAAATACAATAAGAGAAGCAAAACTCGATAAAACTCCACAAGAAAATTCTACTGTCATTAATACAACAACAGTAGAATAGATTCTCATAATGTATGTAAGATTATAACATTGTTTTTCTTAGTTCTTCGCCTGATTTTGGACTTAAATAAGCAGGTGGAATATCGAATACTGTTTTAGCACCTGATTGACCTTCTTTGGACAATCTATAAATAGCACGTGCGTACGCAATCAATACACTTGAAGTAAATTCAGGGTTTGAATCAAGTTTAAGATTGTATTCAATAACGTGATTGTGTTCTTTGTTAGCACCTGTTACACCTGTTCTGATTACACAACCGCCGTGAGGTATCCCTGAATGATTTGCCTTTAATTCTTCCATTGAAATAAAATGAACAGTTGTATCATAATCAGAGAAATAATTAGGCATTTCTTTTATTTCTTTTTCAATTCGAGCTTTATCTGCCCCTTCTTTTACAACAACGAAACATTCTCTTGTATGTTTTTCTCTTGTAGAAAGTTGAGGATTTTCACAATTTTTAACAGCTTGTAGTGCTTTTTCAACAGGAATAGTGTATTGTTTTGCATCTAATACCCCATCAATTCTTCTGATAGCATCAGAGTGACCTTGGCTTACACCTTTACCCCAGAAGGTATAATCTGATCCTTCAGGAAGAATAGCATTAGCATACATTCTGTTTAATGAAAATAATCCCGGATCCCAACCTACGGAGATTATTCCTACCTTGCCGCCTTCTTTGGCTGATTTATCAACATTTGCAAAATGTTCAGGGATTCTTGCGTGTGTATCAAAACTATCTACTACGTTGAACATTTTTGCGTATTTCGGAGTTTGTTCAGGTAAGTCTGTTGCACTTCCTCCGCATAATATTAATACATCAATTTTGTCTTTCCAGTTTTCTATTTCCGATACGTTTAAAACTTTTGCATCAGAATTTATTTTTAAATCCGCAGGGTTTCTTCTTGTAAATACTGCAACTAATTCAGCGTCAGGATTTTGCTTTACTGCATTTTCTACCCCTCTGCCTAAATTTCCATACCCTAAAATACCTATTCTCATTGTATTACCTCTCTCTTTTCTCGTATTTCTTTATAAATATATACCTAAATACTTAATTTATGCTGATTTTTTTATAAAAAATTAATATAATGCTTTAATGTTTATAATAAATACACAATTATTAAATAGAACGTAGGATGCGGTAGATTTGAAATCTACCGCATCTTTTTTATTATTATGTTGCGGTAAATCACAGATTTACCACAACCTACCGACTACTAAAGAGTAGGAGAGGGTAGAATTTCTTAACGAGATACGAGTTTAGAAATTCGGGTGAGATTTGAATATAAAAATTTTATAAATTAATAATTTATAATTATTTATTTTTTGTTATGTACTTTTCTTTTCTTTATATTGCGACGGTAAAGAAAAGAAAAG
>CADBUZ010000002.1 GCA_902797985.1 uncultured bacterium | reverse complement strand
TTTTTCAACAAATTTAAACTTCATAGTTAATAGTTTTTAATATCTAAAACTATTATGTTCAATTTTATAAAAAATATTAAGCCGATTCTACAACCGCGAACAGATAAAACCCTATCGGGGACTTAATAATCAGATTTTCGGGTTCGGATTCCCCTATCACAAACACACATCCATACAATTTTGATGTTACTAAATACCAAAATGATAAAAACAAATATTACTCAATATCGAAATCGAAATATGTATCAGGATAAGGTTCGTTATCCAATGTGAAATGCCACCATTCAGAATCAATTCCTTTAAATCCCGCTTTAGTCATAGCATTATATAAAATTTTTCTATTTTTCTTTTGTTCTCTTGTCAATTTTTTATAATCCGGATGAGAAACTTCGCTGAACAAATCAAATGCACCGCCCATATCTACGAAAGAACCGTCTTTTTTAATAAGAGTCAAATCAACCGTTGAACCTCTTGTATGCGATGATTTTGTTGCGATATAACCACCTTTTACCAAGTCAGATTTTTTCAAATCAGGATAAAAAGTTTTATCTCCTTCATCGTTTGGATTATTAATCCATTCAACAAAATTATCAACGGCTTTTTGAGGTCTGTACGAATCCCAAATAAGCAATCTGTATCCTTGTTTTCTCAAATCGTACGCCGCATTAGCTAATGCCTTTATTCCCTCTTTTGTCATATATGCAACAGGTGCATTATAACCTTTTATTTTATTCCCTGTAAAATTATTTGATGAGTAATATCTCATATCAAACGCCGCATCATCAATTACACTATATATAGGTGCAAAATCACTTTTGTCATATGAAATCTGTGATGCAAATCCTATCTGAATAAAACTTAATAATATAATTCCTATTAAAAATAATTTTTTCATATTAAACTCCTTTTTTAAAATTCAATTTTACTCAACGGAATAAAATCAAATCTTTCGTATTTCTCAAAAACTTTCTTTCTCTCTTCAAACGTTTTTTCATCAACATTTTTCCATTGTTCGTCAGAATAAGTTATAAAATAAGGGTTTTTAGAATTTTCGTATTCATCATATTTAAAACCAACTTGAAGAAATAATTCAGTAGAATTTTCGACTAAATTATAAATCATATAACCACTTTCTTTTGCCCCGCCGGAATACTCGTTACAAATAAACGTATCATCACACACATAATATCTGTTGCGACTTCCTCCACTCATAACGTGCTTAGGAATTCTATTCACCATAGTATACATGTCATATATTACGCCTTTCCAATTCCCTTGCGCAATCTCTCCGATTATTAACTCATCAATTCCATCACCATTTACATCATAATATATATAACCAACCTTATCTAAAACATTTCCTTTTGTTGTTGCCAATACGTTATACATATAACTCATATTTTCTTTTTCTAATTTATTAGAATCCCATTTTTCATTGATTGCTGTTATATGTTTTTTTAAAATATTTTTATATAAATATTCGCCCTTTGTACCTTGATTTTTATCATAAACAAAACCTTTAACCCCAACAATAGAAACTTTTTCGCCTAAATCATATAATAACTTAAAATCTTTTGGAGGATTTGAAGATTTTGTATAATCATATTGAACATCAGTCGGATGTTTTAGTACGATATCATAAATCACACCTTTTTTATTTTGGATTTCACCGATTTTTCTTCCCCCCGGTAATAATGCATGTTCAGCAGGGTTTTTATATCCTGCTATCCCAAAAGCAAACCCGCCAAAACCTGCTTTTTTAGATGATTTATGATAAAACTCTATTCTATTGTGTTTTTTGCGAATACTATAAGTTCCGTTAAATTCTTTCGGAATAGTAATACTGAATAACTTATTAGTTACAACTTTGTCTTTCATATCTTTTGCATAAACAAAAGAAAATATTCCACAAAGTACTATAAAACCTAAAATAAATAATTTTTTCATATAACTCCAATATTAAAATAATACTAGCATAAATTTGGACAAATGATAAAAAAGTTAATCATATTTATAATAAATTTTTAGCATAATATAATTAGATTATGAAAAAATTTTTATTAATATTATGTTTAATATTTGGAATATCAATCCCAGCGAATTGTGCGAATGTTGGGAAATTCAACATCTTGCTAACCCCTGACAACTCAACGTTTAAAAATTGTCATTGCTATAGAATTAACAATAATTCGTTCATATCTATTGACACAAAAGTCAATAATATCATATATTCGATTTTAAATATTGATACTAACAAATATTCTGCACAAGGGAAAATAAACGGATATTCTGAAGCAGATATTTTACCGTTAAAAAATGGAAAAATATTCATTTTCGGGAAAAATAATCCTGCAAACGACATGCCTGCAGATGCGTACGTTTGTATTTTCAACCCTAACGACAACACCTATTCAAAAACAGCAAAAATACCTTACCCAACTTTTGGCACATCCTTATTAGAACTAAATAACGGTAACATATTAGTCACAGGTGCAAATTACAAACATGATAAAGTTTTAGAATATGATATAAAAACAAATACTTTCATCCAACACCCTGATTTAAAAGAAAAAAGATTTGGTCATAAATCCATAGAAATTGAGCCGAATAAAATTTTGCTATTGGGTGGCGAAGGGAAAAACATAGAAATCTATGATTTAAACAATAATACTTCTGAAATAATTGATATAGGATTAAAAACAGTTAATTGGGGAAAAAATACAAAATTATATTCTATAGGGAACAATAATTATCTATTTTTCACGAAAAGAGTTTTTAATGAAACAGATGGAAGCCTAACAGAAGCTACACAAATTATTGATCCGGAAAACCCAAAATCAGGTTATGAAAAATTTTATTATAGAGATTACATTGGTATTTTGAACTTGCAAAATAAAACAATCGAAGAAATAATTCCGGACGAAAAATTTAAACTTAGCGGATATGATATTGAATTACTACCTAATAACAAAGTTCTCATAGCAGGAGGAACATATAGTTCTGTGAGAAACGGATTAGTAACACTAAATACAGCAAAAACATATGATTTAAAAACAAAAAGATTGATTTCTGTTGATTCTAAAATGAATTTTCCAAGAGAAACACATAAAATTTTAAAAATTAACGAAAACAAATATTTAATATACGAAGGAATAAATGACAACTCTGTATTCCTTAAACCCGAAATATTCGTATATACCTCATCTAAATAATTTTATAGGAAAATCCACGAGCAAACTAAAACAGCAGCAACTATTCCGATAAAGTCAGCCAGCAAGCCGACTAATAATGCATATCTGAATTTCTTTATCCCAATTGAACCAAAATAAACAGATAAAACGTAAAATGTCGTTTCAGAACTTCCGACAATAACTGCACAAAGTTTTGTAGCATAAGCATCCGGACCTAGTTTATGGGCAATTTCCGTAAAAAGTCCCAGTGTCGCTGAACCGGATAATGAGCGGGTTATCATTATAGGAATTGAATCAACAGGGATTGTGAATTTAGTTAATAACGGTGTTAAAAATGTTGCTATACTATCCATAGCACCTGAAGCTCTAAACATTGATATTCCTACTATTATTGCAACAAGATACGGAATTATATTTATTGCAACAGAAAATCCATCCTTTGCACCTTCTGTAAATTCTTCGTAAATAGGCACTTTTTTAACTATTCCAATAGTCAAAATTAAAACAATTATAAAAGGTAAAGCATACAGAGATAAAATATTAATCATTGTTTACCCCCTTTTCACTTGGGGAAATTAATTTATTTTTCCAAAATTTTTGAAAAATCTTTGCAATAATAATAGCCGATACAAATGCTATTGAGGTAACAATCAAGGTTGGCATGATTATTTCTGTCGGATTTTTTGAACCTACAGCAACGAGTACGGCAATAACAGTTGCAGGAATAATTTGAAACCCTGCTGTATTCATAGCCAAAAACATACACATAGCATCAGATGCAGTTTCTTTATCGTTACTATTGATTTCTTGGAGTTCCTTCATAACCTTTAACCCAATAGGGGTAGCTGCATTTGTTAATCCAAGCGCATTAGCGGAAACACTAAGTGCAACATTTCCAATAGCCTCATTTTCAGGCGGGACATCATTAAAAATCCATTTTGTAACAGGTTTTATCAGTTTTGCTAACCATTGTACAAGTCCTGCTTTTTCGGCAATACGCATTATCCCAAGCCAAAATGCCATTATTCCGATTAAAGAAAGTGCTATCTTGACAGAAACATCAGCACCGTCCAATATTGCATTCACTACCTCTTGAGTTTTACCGTTTATAACTCCAAAAATTACTGAAAAAACTATTAAAATATAAAAAATATAATTCATATGCTTATTATAGCATAGTAACCGATTTACAAAACTTCATGAACTAATGTAACAGTTTTTTTGATTTCTGAAATTCTAACATTAAAAAAATGTTTATATAAGTACCGGTTAAAAATACCGATGAAATGTTTCGAAAATTAAACGAAAAGGGGCGACAAGCCCCTTTCGTTTTTAGTAATTGTTATCTTCGATTAAATGTCCGTATATTGTAAACAATGAATATATGCCTGAGAAACCTACCAAAGCATAAACTATTCTCGTAATATAGCTCATTTCACCAAAAATGGAAGCAACTAAATCAAATCTGAAAAGACCGACTAATCCCCAATTTATAGCACCAATTACAGTTAAAATAAATGCAATAATTTTAATAATTCTCATATTTTCTCCTTTCTTTTTTAGAAAGTTAAAATATGTCGATACAAAAGTAAATAACCGACTTGGGGAATTAAATAAAATTATGCAAAAAACTATTTTTGTTTTTTTGTTTTAATTCTTTTTAAATGCTGTTCAAATTCTCTATACCACGCAAGTTTTTGTTTGAACAATGTTTTATAACCTTCGAATTGTGCTTGAGAAACTTCTTGTATTTGCTTATCACAAAGTTTTTCTAACGTATTTGCCAAATATTCTGCATATTCTTTTCTATCAAATTTGTCATCAGTTAATTGGATAACATCGCCCATTTCAATCATAACTTCAGGTCTGTTATCTCTTAAAAAGAAATAATTTACAGCAATTGGAACAAGATTAATCTTGCCATACTCTTTAACCGCTTTTTGAGCAATATAAGAAATACCTGTTTGAAACTTTATAGGTCTATGATCCGGAGGATTAATAATCCCCTGCGGGAAAAGGTATAATATAGTGTTCAAATCTTTAAGTACTCTGACAGAATATCTTAATGATTCCATAGCTGTCTGAGCAGATTTTTTATTAACACTAAAACCACCGCCACGTCTAAGAATAGGAAATCTGTTCAATTCCTCTATCATTAAACGAATTTCTTTTTTGCATAGTCTGTTACAAATATTATAACCTACAATTCCATCCCACCAATTATAATGTGGTGCAAAAAATATTGTAGGATAATTCGCATCACGATTTTCTAAAAAGTTCTCATAACCTTTATATCTAAATGCACAAAATCTTTTTTCTATAAGACCATAAAAAAATCTGTCTGCTACCCATAGCCAAAATTTTGATGTTCTCGCCGGACGGAAATGTTCTTCCACATCTCTCAACTTTGTAGGAGGTACTTCACTGTATAAATCTTCCATATCTGACATAATTCTATAATAACATTATTTTATAAATTTTGAAAACAGATTTTTGGCTAATATTACTTTTTTTTACAAAAATTTATTTGTATTTTTAACCTTAAATAATAATTTACTTTTATATTTATTCAAATTATAATAATCTTATGAGTATAGAATTGACTATTGAAGAGATTGCTAACATTACAGGTGCGGAAATAATTTCCAAATCTGACAATAATCAAAAAATTAATACTTTTTCAACCGATACAAGAACTATTAAAACAGGTGATTTTTATATTCCGTTAAAAGGTGAAACTTTTGACGGAGAAAAATTCTTAAACAAAGCAGTAGAAAATGGAGCTGCAGGATGTTTTTGTACAAATAAAAATAATGCCTCTGATTTAAAAAATGTTAACATCTTATGCGTTAATGATACAAAAGAAGCATACCTAAAACTGGCAAACTGTTACAGAAATAAAATAAATCCAAAAGTTATCATGATAACAGGAAGCTCCGGAAAAACCACAACAAAAGAACTTGTATATTCAGTCGTTTCACAGAAATACAATACTGTAAAAACCCCTCTTAACCATAATAATGAAATTGGACTTTGTCAAACAATATTTTCTATAGATAACTCAACAGAAGTGCTTATTATAGAGGCAGGTATGAGAGGACCGGGTGAAATAGAACTGATTTCTAAATATGCTCAACCTGATATTTCAATCATATCTAATGTCGGCACAGCACATATAGGAAGATTAGGTTCAAGAGAAAATATCGCAAAAGCTAAATGTGAAATAACCTCTTATCAAAATCCAAACGGTATTTTAATTGCACATAATAATGAACTAATTAAACAAACAGTTAATTTTAAAGGGGAAAAATTATTTTATTCTATTGATGATGTTGAAATAATTGATAAAAAAATCGGGTTTTCCAAGTTCAAATACAACAACGAAACATACGAACTAAATATTGAGGGAGATTATAATATTGAAAATTCCTTATCTGCAATAAATGTAGGAAAATATTTAGAAATAGAATACGAACTTATTAAAAAAGGATTGCTTGAATATAAACCAATAGAAAAACGTTGGGAAATAGAAAAAATTGGCGGCTATAACGTAATCAATGACAGCTATAATGCAAACCCTGAATCAATGAAAGCCACCTTAAATACAGTAATGGAATTATATGATGAAATTGTTATTGTATTAGGGAACATGGGCGAATTAGGTGAAAATGAGAAACAATATCATAGAGAAGTCGGTGAATTTATTAATAAAAAATTTGACGCAAAACATTGCGCCATACAGATACTCACCGTTGGAAACTTAGCAAAAGAAATTTCTGACGTTGTAAATGTATGTTTTACCAAAAATTTTGACACAAATGAAAACGTTTCCCGTTACATTCTTGATAATGTCAAAATTGGTACTACAATATTTTTAAAGGCTTCAAGATCAATGAAGTTTGAAGAGATACTAACCTTTATAAAAGGAGATAAATAATGATAATGATAATCGTAGCCTTTTTATTAGGGCTAATACTTTGTTTATTATTTGGAATTCCATATATTGATTTCTTAAAAAAGAAAACAATTGGACAATATATAAGAGATTTAGCACCTGAAAATCATAAACAAAAAGAAGGAACTCCAACAACAGGTGGAGTATTTATAATAATATCAGCCCTTTTTGGTGCTGTAATAGCACTATGCATGGCACAAGAATTTTCTACCAATGCTTGGATAGTTTTAATCACATTTTTATTCTATGCACTTGCAGGATTTCAAGATGATTTTCTAAAAATAAAAGGTCATGAAAACAAAGGTTTAAGCGCAAGGGGTAAATTTTTAAGACAAGTATTGATTGCGGTATTACCTGTTTTGTATGTAATGGTTACAAATGAATACGGCACATATTTAAGTTTTGGAAAATATTCAATAGACTTTATGTGGGTATATCCTATCATTGCAATTTTTGCTATCACAGGTTCATCAAATGCATATAATTTAACAGACGGTTTAGACGGTTTGGCGGCATCAACAGGTGTGTTTGCATTTTTAGCCTGCACTATTATTTCTTATCTTTCAGGCGACATATATCTTGCAATAATTTCTGCTGCCGTAACAGGCGCATTACTCGGATTTTTAAGATATAACAAACCAAAAGCACAAGTTTTTATGGGAGATACAGGCTCTCTTGCCATAGGCGGATTGCTTGGAGTACTTGCAGTTATGGGAAAATTTGAAGTTTATTTAATAATATTAGCAGGTATATTTGTCATAGAAACCTTATCTGTAATACTTCAAGTTGCAAGTTTCAAAACTACAGGAAAAAGAATTTTCAAAATGTCACCTATTCACCATCATTTTGAATTATGCGGATTTAACGAAAAACAAATAGTAACAGGGTTCGCATTATTCTCTATGCTCTGCGGAGTTATCGCAGTCGGATTATTTAAATTTTTAGGATAAATAAATATGAAGATAGATTGGAAAAATAAAAAAGTTTTAATATTGGGGTTTTCTCTTAGCGGGAAAGCGGCTGCTAGATACTTAATAAATGGAAAATTGAAAATGGAAAATGGAAAATTTTCTGTTTATATTACAGAGCAAAGAGAACGGAAGCCCGAAGATGAAAAAGAAATAAAAGAATTAGAATCACTTGGGGTAAAGATTGAGTTTGGAGGACATTCTGAAGAATTTACATCAGGGGTAAATATTGCTATTGTTAGTCCTTCCTTCCCGTTAGATAATGAGTTGTATATAAAGTTAAAAAATGAAGGGGTTGATATAATTTCAGAACCTGATTTGGCATACTTAGAAAGTGATACACCATTTATTTCTATAACGGGAACAAACGGGAAAACTACAACAACTGCACTTGTTTCACATATTTTATCAACTCAATACAATGCACCCGCATGCGGAAACATTGGTTGCCCGCCTATATCTTTGGTAAATGATAATCCCGATTATTTTGTATGTGAAATGAGTTCTTATCAGGCAGAACACAGCAAATATCTTCAGTCTAAAATTGCTTGCTGGACTAATTTTACACCTGACCATATCACTTGGCACAAAACATTAGAAAACTATTTCAATGCAAAAGCAAAACTTTTTGGGGCTTCGGAATATGATATTTTGAACGGTAATGATACAGAATTAATGAAATGGAAAGAGGTAAATAATAAATGGGAAAAAAGTAATAATTTATTCCTCTTTGATAAAGAAACAGAAAATTCATCTTATATAAAAAATGATGCAATATATTTTAAACGTGATGGGAAAGAAGAAAAAATTATTGATTTAAAAGATTGTTCACTTGTAGGGCACCATAACTATCAAAACATTATGTGCGGTGTCATTATTGGAAAACTTACAGGAATCACGACAGAAAACATTCGCTCTGCAATTATGTCATTTAAAGCACCTGAACACAGATTAGAAAAAGTAAGAGAATATAACGGAATAACCTTCTATAACGATTCAAAAGCGACTAATCCGGAAGCATCTATAGTTGCGATAGACTCATTTAATAATCAAAATGTTGTACTAATTGCAGGCGGTAGAGATAAATTGACCGATTTAAAAGAATTTTGCAATTCGGTAAACAAACATATTGCAACAGTTGTTCTTATAGGTGAAGCAACTGAAAGATTTGAAGAAAATCTTCAAAATAATGGTTTTAGTAATATAATAAAAGAAGAAACAATGGAATCTGCGATTGATAAATCAATCGAATTAAAACCTGATGTAGTATTATTATCACCTGCCTGTGCAAGTTTTGATATGTTTTCAGGTTACGAAGAAAGAGGAAAAATTTTTAAAGATTATGTATTATCAAAAAGATAATCAAAGAAAACTGAGAAATGTAACTCAGCAGAATATTGTAATAACACCTCCAGACAAAATTTTAACGGTTGTTGTATTATTTTTGGTTATCATTGGAATAATGTCAGTATTTTCTGCGAGTGTTCCAAAATGCATTAACGCAGGCTTAAATTTCATGCACTATACTCTTATTCAAATAGGAGGGGTAGTCCTTGGATATATTGGATTAAGGGTAATGTGTAATTTTGATTATAAAAAATTACTAAATTTAACAAACGGTTTTGCGGTATTTGTAATAGCTATGCTTGTATTAGTACTGACAACAGGTGATGTTATTAATGGTGCACAAAGATGGATTAGCGTTGGTCCATTAAGCTTACAGCCTTCAGAATTTGCAAAACCTGCCGTTGTAATGCTTCTTGCAAAAGTTTTTTCTAAAGATGCAGACCTAATGGATTCAAAAAAATGGTCAGCATTTTTATTAATAATAATAATGGTTTTACTAATATTTAAACAACCAAACCTTAGTATGGTAATACTATTATTTGCAACTTCTGTCGTAATGTATTTAGCGGCAGGTGGTTCTACAAAACTTATCACCGGTGGATTTTTAGCTTTTATGGGTTTAGGCGGAATTGGAAGTATACTCCAACCATATCAATTACAACGTATAAAAATATGGCTAAATCCTGATGTAGATCCATTAGGCGCAGGTTATAATATTATTCAATCAATGGTAGCATTTGCATCAGGTGGTTTATGGGGAAGCGGGTACGGTGCTTCTAAGCAAAAACTTGCTTGGCTTCCTGAGGCACACACTGACTTCATATTTGCTGTTGTTGGGGAAGAACTTGGATTTATTGGTTGTTTATTCATAATAGGGCTTTTTTGGACAATATTACAAAGAGGCTTTGTTATTGCCTCAAGATGTCCTGATATGTATGGTAAACTTTTGGCTATTGGTTTAACCTTCTCCATTTGTTTTCAAGCGTTCTTAAACATGAGTGTTGCAAGCTCAATGCTTCCTGCAACAGGGGTGCCTTTACCATTCATTAGTTATGGTGGTTCTTCTGTTATGATTACACTTTGTATGGTTGGGATATTATTAAATATATCTAAGAAAAAAGTACAAACAATAAGGGTAAGACAAGATGTCTAAAAAAACATTTTTTATTACAGGCGGTGGTACAGGAGGGCATATATACCCTGCAATCGCCGTTGCTGATGAATTGATTAAAAATCCTAATAATACAGTATATTATGTAGGTAATCCTAATAATCTTGAATATAATATTGCACAAAAAAAAGGATATAACTTCCTTCCTGTGTACGTTACAGGTATGCCGAGAAAAATTAGTTTTCAATTCATATTATGGGGATTTCAATTAATTTGGGCAATAATAAAAAGCTGTTATTATCTTTGGAAATATAAACCAAATATGATTTTTGGAACAGGCGGTTACGTTTCAGCACCCGTTTTAATCGCCGGTGCAATGATTAAAAAAACTCCGTATATGCTGCACGATTGTGATATGCAACCGGGGATAGTAACAAGAAAACTTGCACCTAAAGCAAAAGTTGTTTCTTTAGCTTTTGAAGGTGCTAAAAAATTCATAAAAAACAGAAATTGCTATGTCAATGGAAACCCTTTAAGACCTGAATTTAAAACAATGGAAAAATTTGTTGCAAAAAGAGAATTACGATTAGACAGAAATAAGCTCGTTTTATGCGTAATGGGTGGTTCACAAGGTTCTAAATCTATTGATAGAGCTTTTGTTGAGATTATAAAAGAATTAACAAATGATTATGGATTTCAAATCATTTTCCAAACAGGAAAAAAGAATTTCAACGGTGTTATTGAAAGACTTTCTTTAATTTACAAAGATTTTACTAAGGATAAAAATCTAATAGTTGAACCTTATTTTGATGATATGATAACCGTTGTAAAAGCATCTGATATAGTCATATCGAGAGCAGGCTCACTAAGTTTATCAGAAATTTTCGCATCAGAGGTTGCACCTATACTAATTCCATATCCGTTTGCAGCAGCTGATCATCAAAGAAAAAATGCAAAATATGTACTTGAACAAAATGCTTGCATATATTTAGAAGATTCCGAAGCAGATCCAAATATTTTATTAAAAATGCTTATTGATTTACACGATAATCCGGAAAAAATAAACAAATTAAAAAAAGCATCCTCTCAATTGGCTAAACCTGATGCCCTAAAAGATATTATGGAATTAGTAGAAAGAGTTTCAAAATATAACGATGAAAGTTTTTAGTTAAATCTCAATGTGACTAAGAGATTTTTTCAAACCAAAAAGGTTAATAAAAAACTATTTTTTAAATTAAAAGTTATTTAATATGCATTAGATAAACTGTTGCAAATGAAAAGTAAATAAATAAACCAACAACATCAATTGTGGTTGCAATAACAGGTCCTGAGGCAATAGCAGGATCAACTTTTAATTTTTTAAGAATAAATGGAGTCAATGTTCCAATCAAAGTAGCGCAAGTCATATTAATCATCATTGATAAACCAACAATAATTCCAAGTCCAACGTGATGTTGCCATCCACAAGTTACTAAAGTAACCAATATACCAAAAAATAAACCTATAAGAAAACCAATTGCGGATTCTCTAATAATATGATGCATAGCAGATTTTAAGGTTACTTGTCCTGTAGAAAGACCACGAACAATTAATGTAATACTTTGTGTTCCAATATTTCCGCCTAATCCTGCAAGTAATGGCATAAATATTGCTATTATTGGTAATATTTCTAAAGTATGATTGAAATGATTAGCAACATTAACAGCAATAAATTCACCTAATAATGTGATAAATAACCAAGGTGTACGAGCTTTTACTGCGTGTAATAAATTACCGGAAAGAATATCATCTTCATCTTCAACCATTTCGGTTGCGATACCTGAAGATGTATAGATTTCTTCTGTTGTTTCTTCTTCTACAATATCTTGAACGTCATCCCAAGTAACTATACCTTTTAACCTGTTATATAAATCTACTACAGGCAACGCATTAAATTGATATTTCATAAATTCATCTGCAATATAGTCTTGTCTGTCATCAACGTGTAATTTTACTAAATCACGAATCATAATATCAGTTATTTTACTTTTAATAGGTGATGTCAATAATTTTCTAAGAGAAGCAACACCCATCAAATGATTTTGTTTATCTACAACATAAACATAATATAAATCTAAATTATCTTTTTCAGCTTTTTTTCTTATGGTTGCAAGAACATCATTAACATCGGAATCAGCATTTACGGTTAAAACAACAGGGTTCATAATACCACCGGCTGATTCTTCATTGTATGTCATCAATTCTCTAATTTCTGATGATAATTTTTGAGGAAGTTTATCTAAATATGATTCAGATTCATCTTCTTCCATATCACCTAAAACGTCTGCAACTTCGTCGTGAGGCATTTGTGCAATAAGTTTTGATGCTAATTCTTGATCAATTACACTAAGTAATTCTACCTGTAATTGGGCAGGTAAGTATTCTAATAAATCTGATGCCTTTTCTTCATTCAAAAGATTAAAACATGATAAACGTTCGTGCGCATTTAACTCTTCAAATATATCTACTAAATCCGCAGCATGATATCCGTCGAGAACTTCTTTTAGTTGTTTTGTGTTCTCGTCGTCAAGTATTTCTCGTATTCTTTCTACTGCACTTTCAACATTTATCATATCTTGATTATATAACAAATAAAAAATTTTATTTATATACCCCACTAAATGATGTATTCTATATTTTTTATAAAATGTTAATATAATTATGGATACTAATTTAAAAAGGATTTAATATGTCAACTACATTTTGGATAATTTTGGTTGTGGTTTTAGGAATTTGCATATATGTTTTTACAAAAACAATTTCTAATGACGCAGAAAATGATTATAGATTACGTGATATTTTGGCAAATAGTAATAATGACGACATGCTTTCGGATGAAAGACCAAATACAAAAATTAATTTGAATTTAAAAGAATCCGAAATTCAACCTGAACCTGAAAAAAATATATATGAAGAAATTGCTCAAGAGCAACAAAAAGATATAACTAAAAATACATATAATGAATATTCTACCCAAACTCATGAAGTACCAAATAATATTGAAACAAAAAAAGTTGCTTATGATTATCCAAAAACAGATTATTATGAAAAAATAAATGATGATGTTTGTGAATATGATGAAAATATCGAAGAAGATAAAAATGAAAAAAATGAATTTTATCCAAAACGCAGAAGCATATTTGATTATGTAAAAACATTTTGGCGTAGTATAACTTTTACGATTGGTGTTGTTATATGTTTATGTGCACTTTATTGTTTAACCGCTCAAATAGCCAATTCAAATGACGCAGTTGTTTATTCTATTTGGCTTTTAATTGGGGTTATTCTGATAAAATAGTATTTTTTATTATTTCTATTTTTTCTTTGTCAAAAACCTTGATAAAAATAGTTTTATCTTTTGAGGTGTCCCCTTTTACAATTGTAATAGATGATTTAGGCACTTTGCACAGCTTCGATAAATATTCTATAACAGCTTTATTTGCTTTATTTTCAATTGGTTGTGCCGTAACTTTTAATTTAATAATTTCATTATCAAGCATTATTTGATTTTTAGATGCATTGGGTGAAATTCGTATTTTTATGAGAAGTCCGTCATCTTTTATCTTAATATTTTCTTCTATAGACATTCTATAAACTCCTCATAATTCCTATAACTTGTCCGATAATATTTATTTCATTAATTTCTTCGTTTTGAATGGTTTTTTGTCCGTAATTCGGATTATCTGATTTTATAATAATTTCGTCTAAATTTTTAGATAATCTTTTGACAAATATTTCTGATTTATAACAAAAAACATATATTTTATTATCAATAATTTGATTGTTTTCCCAATGTTCAATGATTAGTTTGTCATCATTATTAATAAAAGGAGTCATGCTATCACCGTATGCGTGTATCATGGAATATTTTTTTGTTGGGGAATAACTAAATAATAAAGATTTTGGAATAGATATCAAATGTTTTTCTTCTGAAAAAGTTATTGTTCCATGCCCACAGCTTGCAAAAACCTCAGGATAATAGTCCACATCAATCATATCAATATTTTGAGGGCATGCCTCAAATAGTTTTATTCCAAAAAATTCTTCAATTTTTTGTATTTCTGAAAGAGTAATTTCGCTGTTATTCCTAACTCTATTACTTATATTTTGTCGGGTTATCCCCAAACTTTTTGCTAAAATGCTTTGGTTAACAGGATTTTCTGTCTTTTGTGATATTAAATTAAGTAATTCTCTTATCTTCATGGGTTTTGTAAAATTTCCTTTACTTTTATTGACATTTGTCAATTGTTAATTTACAATTATATTATTATGTAAATCTATAATTTACATTTAACCATATAAAAAAGAAATAGTCAACTAAAAATCACAAAAAAATAAAGTAAGACTCGAAAATATATAATCTTGTGGAGAGAGATAAATTGAAAGACCCTGTTTTTAAAATACATTTAACCCCAAAACTGTATCGTAAAGATGTTAAAATGTGGAACGGAACAGCAATTGATTGTTATGAAATCGGTTGTGATTGTTCAAAATGTTTTATTTATAAAACATATTTTCTTCCACAAAAATGGAAATGTTATATGAAGCGTTATGTTAAATTTTTGCTTAAAAAGGTTGGTGAACCATAGGTAAAATGTTTAGATTGAGTATTTTTAAAACAAATAAACCGATTATTACATTTCCTTTACGAATTTGTCTAATAAATATCGTTAAGATAGAATAATATTATGAAGAATGGGAATATTGTTGTCGTCGATGATGATGAAACTTTAATATCAACATTAAAAACGTTATTTTATCTTGAAGATTTTACTAATGCCGAGTTTTTCACCGAACCTGAACTTGCATTGGAGTATTTAAAAGATAATCCGCCTGATTTAATAATGTCTGATTTTGTTATGCCAAAAATGAACGGACTTGAGTTTTTGTCTAAGGCGAACGATTTGTATCCTGAAGTCAGTAAGATTTTATTAACCGGTTATGCGGATAAAGAAAATGCTATCAGAGCTATAAATGAAGTAGGACTTTATAAGTATATTACTAAGCCATGGGAAAATGATGATTTAGTTTTGAGTGTGAAAAATGGGATTGAGAGAAGTTATCTTCTTTCTGAATTAAGACAAAAAATTGTTGAATTGGAAGATGCAAAAAAACAATTGGAAGATTATTCTCATAATTTGGAAAATATAGTTGCTGAAAGAACAGCTGATTTGTCTGAATCGAACGCAAAATTACAAGGAATTTTTGCTAATTGTGCAGACGGTATTATATTAACAGACGAAAAAGGTAATATTGAACAGGTTAATCAAACTTGTGAAAATCTTTTTGGATTGTCGGAAAATAATATAAAAAACAATAATTTATCAAAATTAATTTTATCTAAAAAGAATATTTTAGAAAGTTTTAAAACCGAAGATAATGATTTCTTTGTAAGAGATTGTAAGATTTATAATACAGTAAGCGAAAAAGAAATTCCTATAGATATTAGTTTTGCTTGTATATCGGAAGATGCGGTTATAAAAAAATATGTTGGTGTCATTCATGATATAACAGAACAAAAAGAAGCAGATAAATTGAGAGATGATTTTATTGCGACTTTAACTCATGATTTAAGAACACCATTGTTGGCAGCAATACAAACTCTTAAATTTTTCCTCGATGGTTCAATAGGTGAAATAACAGAAAAACAAAGATTACTTTTATCTACAATGAAAAAAAGTAATGAAGATTTATTGGGGTTAGTGAATGCATTGTTAGAAATTTATAAATATGATGCGTCAAAATTGAATTTATGCAAAACCGAATTTAATTTTAAATCTTTAGTTGAGCAAACATATGCTGAATTAAAACCGCTTGCTGATACTAAACATATTGATTTTAAAGTTAATTATGACATAGATGACGATACAAAAATATGTGCTGACAGATCAGAAATCAGACGCGTAATTTGTAACCTTTGCGGAAATGCAATTAATTATACAAATAATAATGGTGAAATAAATGTAACAGTTAAATCGCAAGCAAAGGATTTAATTTTTACGGTTCAAGATAACGGAAATGGCATTCCTCAAGAAGATATTCCTAATTTATTTAATCGTTTTTCACAAGGAACAAGTAAAAAACGTTCAACGGGAACAGGCTTGGGATTATATCTTTCAAGACAAATTATTGAGGCTCATAATGGTAAAATATGGCTTGAAAGTAAATTAAATAAAGGTAGTGAATTTTCTTTTCTTTTAACAGATGTAATAGTCAAAAATGAAAACAACAAAAAAATAATTATAAATAAATAAGCAGGTAAATATGATAAGAACATTATTAGTAGAAGATCATGAATTAGAAAGACTGGGTTTGTCTATAATGTTGGAACAAGCCGAAAATATAGAACTTGTAGGACAAGCAGAAAACGGATTAAAAGGGGTAGAGCTTGCAAAATCACTTTTGCCGGATGTAATTGTTATGGATATTGGTTTACCGTTGATAGACGGAATTGAGGCAACAAGAAGAATAAAATCTTTTAATCCAAATTGTAAAATTTTGATTTTCACATCTCGTGATAATAATGATGATGTGTTTGAAGCGTTCAAATCAGGTGCGGATGGTTATGTTATGAAGGATGCTTCAAGAGAACAAATATGTACAGCTATTTCTTCAGTTAATGAGGGAGTTGCTTGGTTAGATCCTGCTATTGCGAAAATAGTTCTATCAAATATTCAATCACCAAAAGAACAAATTACTCCAAAAGTTTCAGGTGAAATAAATTATCTTGCAGGGAAACAAAATTATGGGCTAACTGAACGTGAAATGGAGGTTTTAGCATTAATCGTAGAGGGAATGACAAATTCACAGATTGCAGAAGAATTAACTATTTCACCATATACGGCAAAGGCACATGTTCATAATGTATTACAAAAATTGTCTGCGGAAACAAGAGCAAAAGCTACTAATACGGCACTAACCGAGGGTTTAGTTTAGAATGTTTTGGGTAATTATATTCGGAAGTTTATTTGTATCAATCAGGTTCGTTCGTGATGAGATGATTCCAACTTTTTTCAGAGAACGTGATCCTGTTGTAAGACAGTTTAAATATCAATACGAAGCTCAAAAAAAAGTTTTAAAAGAAGAATACGAAAAAACAAATTTACCTAAATCAGGCTATATGTTAACAGAGGATTATGAGGAATTATCTAAAGGTATTCCAAGAATGAATCTTAAGGTTGATGAACCTTGTCGTTTAAAACCAAGTGATATGAAATATGTTCCTTTACCAACATACAAATTGGTCAGATATAATAATCCTCCGGGGACTCCTGAACTCAATGTTCCAAGAAAGTTAAATTTTGACAGACAAATCAATGCTCAAGGTGTTGTATCAGGTGATTTTACAATGCTTGTATATCCTACTGTTTATTATTATGCTGATAAGAATTGTACATCTTGCTCAGTGTTTGTTATTCCGCTTGATACAAATTTAACAAAATTAGAACGTGTAGAAAAAGCAAATGTTGCTAAAAAAATAGATAAGCCATTATTTGAAACGGATAAAGATATTTCTACAGAAGGTGCGTATAGAACGATTACTCCAATAGATTTTTCAGAAGATAACAGATACATTGTTGCTAAAGAAAAAATAGGCTGGGTTCATGATGGGATTTGGAAAACAAATTTGTGGGTGCACGATTTTAAAGCAGACAGGTCGTGGGAACTTCCGGAGGTTAGAGCAGCAATTATTAACTATTGGCATAATGTCACAGGAGTAGATTTAGCCGAACAAAGATGGGATATTTATCCTCTCGGATTTGATAAAAATAATCAAGAAAGAATTATAGTTTGCGCATATGCATACACAGGTGATATTCCTGCATTTTTAGGCACTTGGGCGGTTGATGTTAATGGCGAAAAGTGTGAGCTTATTGATCTTCAAGGTACTAATTATAATGTTAGTACGGTAGGATTTAAGCTTGCATTTGATAGTTATGAGCCTCGTGATCTTGTTGAATGGGAAGCTGACAGACAAAAAAAATTAGAAAAAAAGAAGAAAAAAGATGCCAAAAGACAAATGAAAGCTATGAAAAGAGCTCATAAAAAAGTTTATAAAGAAAAACTGAAACGTTTAAGAGCAGATTATAGATTGAAATTAAAAGAATATAGAAAAAGTAAAAAAGCAGGTTTTACATCAAGCGGTGGTGATGATCAGATTAAGGTTAATCCTGACACAATTGATAATGGTCAGGATATAGATTATAAGAAATTTAATGCTGAAAGAGAAGAGTTTATTAAAAAACAGCAAGAAGAACTAAATAATGCAAAGAATAAAGTAAAAGATAAAAAACAAAAGAAAACAAAAAAAGAATTAAAACAAAAGGTTGATAATAGTAACAAAACAGAAACAAAACCAAAAACCGAACAGGTAAAACCGGCAGAAACAGAACAAAAACCAACAGAAACAAATAATAAATAAAAATAGAAAGGGGCTCGTCGCCCCTTTCCATTCTAAATGATGAATTAAAGGCAGTATTTTTAACTGCTACTTTCATTATTTACTATTTTTTTAAAATTTCAACCCTAACAAATAACTATTTGTATAAAATATTTACAAAACTTATTTTGTTTCATAAAAAACAGTATAAGTTTCATTAGGCGTAATTTTTGCATGCCCGCCGTGTATTGGTACAAATACAAAACCTGCTACGTAAAACATAATATTTCCTGCTTGATATAACGGGTATACCCATATGGAACGATTTGCACCGGTTTTAGATATATGACCATAAAAACAAATATCAGGATTGTTTTCCACATAAAAATTATCAATAACGATATTTGCAGGGGTTCCCATTTTATCCGATTTGGAAATAGTTTCAACTCTGCCTATAATTTTTGTTCCTTTAGGTAATGTCTCATCTCCAATAGTAATATCTTCTACTGTTTTGAACAGAATAGAATCACCTTCAAGAATTTGATGTTTAGTTGTTAAATTTTTGATAACTTTTAATTTAATAGGGATTTGTGCTTTTGAAAAATCATAAATATTTTTAGCTTTAGACATTCTCACATCTTTAATTTTCAAATTGTTTTTGGCTAAATTATCTTCAATAATTTCTTTATGTTGACGTTTTAATATAGAAACATTTCCAACTTTTGAAATAAAACTTGGACTTGAAGCGAATTCGTCATTAATATTTGTTTTTTTATACTCACCTCGTTTTCTTGCCCACAATTTTATTGTTGCACCTGATTGTTGATAACTATTGATTAATTCATCAGTTATAGGTTCATCATTTTTGATATATTCGGGCATAATTTTAGGAAAATTATCCGAATTAATAAATTCATCTTCAATAGTGGTTTGACGTTTGTGTAGAGCAATCTTCTTATTTGATGTTACATCAGTTTGAATATTATAAAGCGCACCCTCTGCTAATGCAGTTATAGGTGATATAACAATCATTAATATTATTGCGAATAGTTTTTTCATATTAATATTTATAGTTTAGTTTTTTGTTGGAACCTGATATTACTTTTTCTTGTAACATACGCCTATTTGTTCTGGATGTCAATAAGAAATTTTGATAATATACATTATCTTTGTATTCATTATCAGCAAGAATAGAAGGATACTTTGTAAAAATATATTCGTATATAAGCATCATTCTTCTTGAGATTAACGTATGGTTAGAAAAAATATCATAACGATATTGTTGACCTATTTTATTAAGAATAACAATATATGCTAAAGGATTATATCCGGCATTAACCATATAATCTACAGCTCTTTTATCAGCTTTTAAGTCATATTTATTAGGAGCAACCCAATAATTAAGAATAGATATATATCCTCTCAAAATACCTTCATAAGTATCTACACCGTGAGCGATTTGGTGGCTTAAAATTCCTGCCAATTCATCATCACTATCAATATATGGTAACATTGTAGGTTTTATCCATACTGTTCTGTTTACAGAACTTACATCCGCCCATTTATCTCTTGTGTATACACGATTTATAACTTGAAAAATTAATCTGTGCTCAATTCTGTTTGCATTTAAAATATTAAAACCAACATAATTCATTCTTTCCTGTAATTGTGCAACATCTTTTACATCCCATGCAAATGAAGGCACTGAAAGTAAAATAACTAATACAATTCCATATATAAATCTTTTCATAATAATGACTCCTACGCTATTTTGATTTTATAACAAAAAATTTTCTATCTCAAATTTCTTAACATAATTATTATATTAATAATTAATTCTTTAATTTTTACTATAAACAAAGGACTTACAAATAGTTAGAGTATATGGTATACTATTTTTATATATTTAATTTAGAAGGGTACACTATTTATGTTACAAGAAGCAACAAGAGCGATAAATTCGGCATTTAATAACAGTTTTGTAAAAAAATTATCATTATATCTTCACGATTGTGTTCGTGAAGAAGTAAAAAGTTCAACTTTTAGAAATTTAAAAGCAGATAAAGATAATAAATGGATATTTTTAAAAGAGGATGATAAGCTTTTTACCTCTGATATTGAATATTTAAGGCTTGATGGAAGTGATAGTAAAATCACAGAAATGATGATTCAAAGTGAGCTTAATCAAAAAGAAAAATATTTGATATATGGTTATTTATTTCTTGTAGGTGGAAACTCAAAAAGTAGAAAGAAAAATGAATTTTTAACCCCATTATTATACATGCCATGCAAATTAGAACGTAACGGTGTGAATATAAACTGTATGTTGACAGACGAATTTTTGTCACTTAATACCGGAGCTTTAACATCACTTATGCAAAAGAATGGTGATGAAGAAGAAATGGAACAATTACTTGAAGGTCTTTTAAATGTTGTTCCAACCCTTCCAATTACGGAAGAAAAAATGGAAATTTTCTTAACTACTTTAAGATCTGTCATTCCTGATATAAATATTGCGATAGATCATACTGATGATATTGATGAAGATAATATTACAAAAGAAGCTTCTTCAAAGTCTGATGATAGTCATGAAGAAGAAGATTCACAAAATAGTGATGAAGAAGAAACTCCTTCGAAATCATCTTCTAAAATTGAAAAAATAACATTGACAAGTCAATGTGCAATAATTTTAACAAAACGACCATCTGTGACAGCAGGAGTACTTCACGAGCTTACTCAAATAGCTGAAAAGCCTAGCGGTGTATATAGAGAAACTGTTTTAAATGTTATAAATGAAGAATATACACAGGCAAAATCTGTCACAATTCCGCCTAAAAATCTCGAAAACTTTAACCCTATAACACCGTTAGCACTTAGCGATTCTCAAGCAAGTGTTATAGAAAATATAGAAACAAGTAAATTAGTGTCAGTGTATGGACCTCCCGGAACAGGAAAATCTCAAACAATAGTTAACCTTGTTGCACACTTAATTGCTAACGGAAAAACAGTTTTAGTTGCATCCAGAATGGATAAAGCTGTTGATGTTGTAGCAGAAAGATTAAATAATCTTGGCGCTCCGTATTTGGCACTTCGTGCGGGAAGATTAAATTATCAAAAACAATTAAGTTTTCAACTTCAAGACTTGTTGTCTAATAAGGTTGATTTAGATGAAGATGTTGATAATAATGTACTCGTTGATGTTTCTGATATGGAGGATTTGTTAGAAACTATTCGTGAATTAGAACAAAAAGCAGAAAATATTATCAAAATGGAGCGTGAGTGGACGGAAATTGGTAAAGAAGTTGCTGAAAAGAAAAAAGTTACAGGCGCACCTATATACATTAGAGGTAAATTTAAAAGAAGTGAAATTAATCAAATAAAATCTTTGTCCGCTGATCTTGAAAAAAATCTTGAAAAGTCCGGATTTTTTGCTTCGGTTAACAATTACACATCTATAAATAAATTGAAAAAATTATTAAAAATAGAAGACTTTGTTCTTAATCAAGGTAATATTTTAAAACTTAATGAAGAACTTGAGTTAGCAGATATTGTATGTAAAGCGAAGGATATAGAAGAAGATATTCAAGCTATGGGTAATATACATGTAATAACTGAAAAAATTCGTTCTTTGAAGAAAAAACAAAAGAAACTCGTTACAGATATATTGATAAACAAAAGACGTGAAGCATTAAAAGGATTAATGCGTGATCAAGTAAAACGTCAACGTTTGTTTATTCACTCAAAATCTTTAATAGAAAGAAAGAAAAGCTTACAAAACAGATTATTAGAAGCAGAGGATTTTAAACCATTATTAGAAGCATTTCCATGCTGGTGTGTAACGACTTATGCTGTGTCAGGTTCATTACCTATGAAACCTGGGCTTTTTGATGTTGCAATCATTGACGAAGCTTCTCAATGTGATATAGCAAGTTGTTTCCCTATTTTATACAGAGCAAAACGTGCTGTTATTGTTGGTGACGATAAACAGCTTCCTCATCTTTCTTTCCTTGAAAATGCAAAAGAACAATCATTTATGAGTAAATATGAGGTGGCTGACAGATATCAACTTATGTGGAGGTTTAGAACTAACTCTATGTTTGATATTGCAAATTATTATTCAATGCGGCCTGTTCTTTTAGATGAACATTTTAGAAGTTTGCCTCCTATAATCAATTTTTCAAATAAAGAATTTTATTCTGACAGAATTAGAATAATGCGTCAGAATAATCCAAACGAAAAGGTTCTTGAAGTTGTCCAAGTGCCTGATGGAAAAGTTGATTTAGATGCAACGAGAAATTTACCTGAGATTGAAGCACTTGTAAAACGTGTTCATGAAATTATTGTAGATAATGAAAGAGATAATCCGGATGAACCTGTTTCTATTGGTATTATTTCACCATTCAGAGCACAAGTTGAACAGTTGAAAATATCTTTGGGAAAAGTAATTTCAGATTATATGATTGAAAAACATCAAATAGAGATTGGTACTGCGCATACTTTTCAGGGTGATGAAAGAGATATTATCTTGATTTCTTGGGCATTTGCAAATAATAGTTTTCCTCAAAGTTTGACGTTCTTACAAAAGCCAAATTTATTTAATGTTGCAGTTACCCGTGCTAAAAATAAAATGATTAACTTTGTTTCAAAAGATTTTACTGATCTTCCGGAAGGGTTGTTTAGACGTTATTTATCATATATCAGAGAATATGAAGATAAATATCAAAAAATTGTGAATAAGGAACTTGATGAAAATACGTATAAAAACTCTTTCGAACGAGAAGTTGCAGATACATTAAGATCATTAGGTTATGAAATACAAGCCGGTGTTGATTTAGGCGGAGTTAATGCGGATATTGTTGTTAATAACAAGTTTGTCATAGAATGTGACGGTGTTAAGGACAACATAAAATCAAATATGAAAAACATGAAAAAACAAGCTATTATTGAAAGATGCGGATTTAAAGTTTGTCGTTTTTCATATCGTGAATGGTTAAAATCATCAGAAGCATGTGTTAACAGAATTACAAACTATTTATAATAATGATTTAGTTGAATAAAGCATCAATAAAATCGTTAGAATTAAATGGTTTCAAGTCTGTCATTTGTTCTCCCACTCCTATGAGTTTGACAGGGAGTGACATTTCTTTTGCAATTGCCAAAATAATAGCGCCTTTTGCAGAACCATCCAATTTTGTTAGTGCAACAGATGTCAAATTGACAGCATCTTTAAACACTTTAGCTTGCTGAAGCCCATTTTGTCCTGTATTAGCATCAATGACAAGGATACTTTCTCTTAAACTTTCAGGAGCTTGTTTATCTATGACGTTTTTAATTTTAGATAATTCTTCCATCAAGTTATATTTATTTTGTAATCTTCCTGCAGTATCTACAAGGATAACATCAAATTTTTCATTTTTAGCTTTTTGAATAGCTTCATAAACAACTGATGCCGGATCAGCTTTATCTCTGCGAACTATTTCTGCTCCTGCTCTCTTTGACCAAATATCTAATTGTTCTTCTGCGGCAGCTCTAAATGTATCTGCTGCTGCCACTAAAACTTTTTTCCCTTCTTCTTTAAATTTATATGCTAATTTCCCTATTAATGTTGTTTTTCCTGCGCCATTAACCCCTGTAATAAAATATATATTTAATTCGTTTTCTTTATATTGAAGGGTTGTGCTGCCTGCAGAATTAAGTGTTTTTGTAAATTCTTCTTTTAAATAATTTTTTACAACGGACGGTTTTATTTTGTCTTGATTTCTTAATTTATCAACCAATTCAGAAGCATAATTTACTCCTAAATCAGCACTAATGAGTAAATCTTCCATATCATCAAGTACAAATTCAGAAAATTCTTCTTCTTCAGCGACACTATCAACAACATTACCAACAAGTGCTTGTGTTGTTTTTGCGACAGTTTCTTTTAAATTGTTAAAACTGTTAGAAAAAAAACCAAACATTATTTAACACCGTTTTCTATAACAACTTTAGCAAGAACACCATTTATAAAGGCTGAGCTATCATCAGTTGAATATTTCTTAGCAAGCTCTAAAGCCTCGTCAACAACAACTTTCATCGGAGCTTCTTTGATGTAGAGTAATTCAATAATAGCAATTCTTAAAACATCCTTATCAATTTTAACTAATCTGTTAATATCCCATCCTTTTGAGAATTTTTGAATTTGTTCATCAATTTCAGCATAATGTGCTTTGAACGCTTTTGCTATTTTAACAACATAATCTTGAACATCAGATTGTGATTCCAATACTGCAAATTCTGCAATTTCAAGGGCAAATACTGTTTTTTCGACTACATCTAATATTGTATCTATTTTTTCAATCATATCAGCTGTAGTAGGAATTTGAACAGGTTTATTTTTAACTCCTATAGGACGTTCAAGATTAGACGGATCATCCGCTTCATATGTTTCAATAAAATCTTTTATATCAATCAATGAACCTACTGCTGTTTTCAGTTCATCTGTTGAGTTATTAGTTAATACTCTAATTGATTTTAAAATTATATCTTCAAAGTCTTTATCTGAATATTCAACTATTTTTTTATCAAATTGTGAAAATAATATTAAAGCTAATTCTCTCGATGCCCTACGTGCTTGCATAAATTTCTCCTAGTTTTGTATCTGGGTTTATTTTAACATAAATGAAAGAATATTGAAATGAACATATTTGAAAAAATTGTTAGTTTATCCATTTGAAGCTTTTAACAAAATTTTCACCATTAATGTCACCAAGAATTTCAACCATAAATCGTCTTGTAGATTTATTTGACAATTCTATACCCGGAATTTTATTCAAATCATTAATCAACGGACTATTATTATCTAATGATATCCAAGGAATTTTATTAAATAAAGTGTTCAAAGAAATATTTCCTGCTGCGCCCAGTATTGTTGAAATTTTTCTTGATAATTGACCATATACGTGCATATCAGCATTCTGATTAGACAAGTTTAAACTGCCTGCCATATATAAATTCAGGTTTTTTCCGATTGTTTGAATTTCCACAGTCTTTGCAATACCATCTTTTATTCTTAGTCTTCCTTTTATACCGGAAAATTCGCCTGTTTTCATAGGAGTAATTATATCTATTATTCCATTCATTGAAAGACTTGTTATTCCGCCTTTAATCAGGTTTCCTGCTCTTAATAAATATTCTAATGAGCCAAGTTTAGGCATTCTTCCTTTTGAAACATTGAATGTTCCGTATCCGCTTAATGTTGATAATCTTGTCGTATCATTTGTTGCATTAAAGTTTAATTCAATCGCACCTGTTAAAGAACCAAAAATTTGATTTGGCAGGTCAAATAATGCTATAGAAAGTTCATTTGCATTAACTTTATTAGCATTTAATTCCATGTTCGTTAAATTATTCAACAAGTTATATTTTATTTTTCCTGATATTGTTCCGCTCGCCATGTTAAATTTGAATTTATCTACGGATAACTGCATTTTTTCATTCATTGAACAATTTGCAATAAGATTAGAAGCTTTTATGTTTCTAATTCTTACAATTCCCGCCCTGATTTTTACGTTATTTAATAAAATTGAATGAATAAGAGTAGTTCCGCTTGTATCTATATCTGTTGATATTGCAGAAGATATTCCTTTTAACTCTAATTGTTTCAACTGATTCATTGAACTATCTATATTTAAATCGTTTATATATATATCCGCATTGTTTATTCTGTACGGAGGAACAAGATTATTTTTAATATTAATGTTGCCCATAATATAATTATCTAAAACTGTTCCTTTTGTTGTTAAAGTGATAACATCCGGCTTAAAGTTAATATTTAACCCTTTGACAGTTGTATTCAAATAAGGCATTTCCAAATTATTAACGTCTAATTTTCCTATAATTTTTGGTCTGTCAGAGCGTCCGTTCATTTTTAGATTTGATGTAAAATAACCCTGTTTTATTGTAGGTTTTTTAAAGATAATATTGAACAAATTAGCATTTGTCGGGTTCTCTGTTTTTATTATAAAGTTATGAAATTCGAATATTTTTCCTAAATTTTTTAATTGACCGTGCATAGATACCAGAGGCAGGATTGTTTGTTTATGGTTTTGAGAAGATATGAGTTTATTATATTTAAATTTGTTTAGTTTTATCCATCCTGTTTTATCTATATCAGCATCTATATTAACTGTAATTGGATTAATAGAGTCACCAATAGTTGCACCCATATAATATATACTCGAATTTGCCTCTATTTTTACATCAGATTTGATTTTTGTTCGTGTTTTATTTCCTAATATATTTGCATAATATAAAATATCTCCATTTGTTTTAATCGGATAAATATTATATGAGTTCCAATATTTATCAAATGTTTTTTGCATAAGTTTTGAATGAAGTTTTATATTATATTGAGGGTTTTGATAGATATTTTTGATTTCCCCATATAATAAAACAGGCATTTCATCAACTAATGTATTTATTTTGTTTAGTTTAAGTAAGTTGTTTCTAATTGTTATTTGTCCGCTAATTAGATTAATAGGGGTGATAACATTTTCTTTTTTTGTATTTTTGTATAATAAATAATTAATTTTAGCAGGATGAATATTAATTGTAGCATCTGTTTTACTATTTCTAATTTTTGCCCATATATCTGCTGTTCCTGATTTAAAATATAGCTTATTAAGTTCTTTTTGAATATCATAAGGCATAATATTTGCTTGAATAATTGCATTAATAGCAGTTAAATCAAATGATTTACAATTTATATTTCCATTAATTTTTGCATTTGTGAGATTTAATTTTTTATTTCCGATATTATCTGCTCTTAAATTAACATTAAACGGATTTTGTTTTATTTTGCCTTTAAGATTTGAAATATTTAAATTAGAATTTTTTAATAATATTTTTCCGGAATTGATTTTACTGTTTTTAACAGGTTTAAAATCGTGTAAAATATCTATTATTGCATCAATTCCGCCAATTTCTATTTCATTTAAAGGACCTTTATAATGTGCCTTTAGTTTAACATATAAAGGATCTAAAAATTTAAAACTTTTAGGACTAAGGTCATTAACATATAGCTTAGGAGTATTAATATCTATATCTGCAATATTATCTTTTATGAATCCTATTATTGTTGATTTTGAACCTGATGAAAGATTTCCGTTTAAATCAAAATCACAATCTTTTTTATTAAAATTTATTTGTCCTTTTAGGTTTTTAACTGTTAAATTCTCTATATTAACTGAATTACCAAGCAATTTAATGAAGCCTTTAGGAAAGACATTTTCATTTATTTTTAAATCGTTGATATCTAATAATTTACCCTTTAAATTTAAGAAGAAATCGGATGAACCTTTGATATTAGTCAGAACAGGAACAATTGATTTTATATCTTTTAACATTGGTGAAGTTGTAAGAATTTTATATAAATCACTTAAGTTTTGATTATTAGCGGTAACGTTAAAATCTAAATCACCAAATAATGTACATACTCCATCTACTGTAACTTTTTTCCCATGTAAAATTCCGGTATCATTTTTAAAGTGAGCATTTTGGTCATTAAAATTTAAATTCCCGTTAGCACGCTCTAATACCATATTATTAATTTTTAAAAATCTGGCAGAAGTATTTTTAAAATTAAAATCACCCCAAATATGCGGATCTTTTTTAGTTCCTTCAATTCTAATATCAACATTACCCAAACCGTTAATATCCATAATAGGAACAGGCCCCAGCATGAAACAAAATACTTCATGAATTGGATTAAGAGCAAATTCAGCTACCCCTAAATTTACGTTTTGTGAGCTTTTAACTTTCAAATGGGCATATTTGTCGCCATATACCATTATATCGCCTGATACATAAACAACTTCCTTACCGCCTGCAGGAACTACTACGTCTAGTAATAATTGTTTACCCATAAATTTAATGTTTATATCAGCACCTTTTGTTGTGTTTGGTATAGGTCTGATTAATACCCCATTTGTTACCTTTATATCACCTGTAATATCAGGTTCAGGAAATTTACCTTTTATTTTCATTTTTCCTGATATATCTGCATAAAACGGATATTGTTTTAGTTTTGGAATATTTATATCAGGCGTAATTATCGGTGGAAGCATTAACGCTCCGGCTCTCATATCAGAAGGTTTTATATCAACTTGAAGATTGAAAAACGGTTTTTGTGAAAAAATTGATTTTATTTCACCTTTAAGTGAAGCATGTATATTTTTACCGTCTGCTGTTAATGTTTTGATTTTAAATCCGTTTTCTTTTATTTTATGTTTAGATTCAATTTTAAAAGTTTCAGGTAAAATAATATCTCTATATTTATCTTTAAAACAAATTTTTATTTTATCTAAATTAGCGGTTAAATTTTTATTGTTTGAACTTAAATTGATTGTACCAAACATTGATGTTACTTCGTTATTTGTCAAATTAGATATTAAATTTGAAAAAGGTTGAAGATTTAAATTTAAAACATTTATATCAAATTTTGTGTTTCTAAGATTTTTATATCTGGGGAAATTAACATTATAATTTATAAAAGCAGTGTTTTGGTTTGATTTTAAAGCTGATTTTCCGCTGCAGACGAAGGCTCTTCTTGTTGTTTTAAAATACAAATTATCACCTGATAAAACGTGTTTTGAATTAGTTTCATCCAGCATAATATCAAGTTTTTTAATTTTAATTCTATTTATTTTTAAATCAATTTTTTTCTCCGGAATTAGTATAGGATAGTCACCTAAATAAAGTTTATCTTTTAGGTTCAATTTTGCATCAATATTTACTCCTTCAAAACTGTTAATGTGAACTTTTCCGGCCAAAAATGGGATAATTCTTACGTTGAGTTTTGGTTTTGTAATTTCAAAAGCAGAAGAATTATCTTTATTCAAAAGAGTTATTTTATCAGCTTTAAATTTTATATTTGGTAAAATTCCCGTATGTAATCTCGGACGAATAATTTCAACATTAGCTATTGGTTTGATTAAGTTGAGAACAGGTTTTATTATAAGTCTGAATCCCAACGGAATAAATATTAACCAAACCAAATAAAAAATGATTAATGCATATATATATTTTAAGTACTTATTCTTCATTGTATTGTTCTAATTATACATTCAAAATAAAGGTAAGACAATTATATATATTATTTTAACATTCGATTTTAAAAAGAAGGACTATTGTGTAATCCGCCCATTACAGCGTATCTTTCCTCTTGGGAATATTCTTTTGCAATTTTAAAGAAATCTTTTATAAAAAGATTTTTTGTACTAATGCACTTAAAACCTGCTTCTTGCAAAAATTCTTTTTGCGCTTTATTTGTATTTATGTAATTTTTTGTTTTTATAAATAATTTAAATTTCCTTGTCCGCTTTAAAATTTCTCTTTTAGCAAAATATAATATTGAATTAAAATCTATTTCATAACCATCAGAGTAGTTAAAATCAACAGTGTAATTTGTATTGTCTGCTGTAGAGATTTTAAAATATGCGATAATTCTTGATGTTCCGGGCTCTTCAATTACATATCTGTATTCATTTGCATATTTCAATCCTGAAAATATCGGTTCTTTAAATTCCGCTTCTTCTCTTAGTAAAGTTGGTTTGAAATGTGTTAAAACAGAATCATTATATATGTCAGCAACTTCGTGAATATCCGATTTTTTAAATCTTCTATATGTAATATTTTTACATTTTTTTAAAGATGTTTTGGGTGATTCCCAAATTTGTTCATAAGAACATTGTCTAAATCCGCAGCTGTTCATAAATAATTGAGATAATTCCGTATACTTGTCATCAACTAAAATATAAAAAGTGTGCGCACCCATAGCACCATATTGCGAAATTACAAACTCTATCAGCTGTTGAGCTACTTCATAAGCATTTTCTATAAAAAATAACTGAGAAATATTTATTTTATAAGGATTACCGCTAAATGTATTAACAGTAATAAGACCGAGTATTTTTTGATTATCCTCTAAAAGATATGATTCATTAAGACATTTGTATTTTAAAGGCAAATAATAATGTAAATGTCCCGGAAGTCCGTTCGTAATAATATCGATAAATAAGTTTTCATCTTCATAATTTAGAAACGGACTTAATTCTTTTAGTTTTGGTTTATCAAAATAATTCAACTTTTTAATAACAGCCATACTCAAATTATATCCATTTGCGCTAAAAAATTCAACAAAAACATACAAAAAGCGGGGTAAAACCCCGCTAAAAACTTTGGAATAATTTTCCCTTGACGATTATTTAAAACAAATATCGTCTGTGGCTTGAAGCTGTTTTTTTCTGATTAAATGCATTGTAGCATCTACTAATAATTCAAAAGACTTATCCGTTATTTCAGGGAAAATAGCCTTTATTTCTTCGCCAACCATCGCTTCCAGCCTTCTGTTGTCGGCAATTGATTTTAATTCTGTGTCTGAAGTCAATAGTTCAGTATAATCTCTACGATTTACTTGTTGTGATTGAATAAAACTTGTTAACAACGCTTTTGGATTAAGTTTGTTAATAGCCTTGATAGACTTCTTTAAATTGTTAAACATAAGTTAACTCCTACACACCATTATAATTAATTAAACTATTTTTGGTGTTAATAATTCACTTTTTCTGACTGTATTTTAACATAAATTTACATAATTGCATATTAAAAAATAATTATAAAAAACAATTATAATTATATATGATATAATATTTGAAAGAGGGAGATTATATTATGAAAAAATTATTAGTATCGTTAATGGTTTTATCAGTATTATCAATGGGATTTCCTGCATTTGCCGGAACACATGGCAAAAATGGAGATGTGTCCGGACGTTCTATTGTTGCAGGTGCGTTATCATTATTGATTTGGCCGGGGATTGGACAAGTTGTTAATGACCAAGAATATGACAAAAATATAACTCATGCTATATTAGGTTTAACAGTAGTTTTCAGAGTATGGTCTTGCTATGATGCCGTTGTTGATAGACAAGGCGGCGTTTGGCATAATAGAATATAATTTTATTATTATTTGAATAAATTAACCTCAAAAACTCAATCTCTCATTCTGAGAGAAAAAAATTGATGTTTCTTTTAAAATAAACAAAAAAAAGATAATAAAAATTATTTATAATATAATTACAGTATGAAGGGCTTAATCCAAAGAGTAAAAAAATCATCTGTTACAATTGAGGGAAAATTATTCTCTCAAATTGACCATGGATTACTTATTTTACTAGGGGTTGAAAAAGGTGACGAAAAAGAAAATGCAGAAAAATTAGCCGAAAAAATCTGCAAATTAAGAATTTTTGAAGATGAACAAGGAAAAATGAATAAATCGATAATTGATGTCGAAGGAGAAATTCTTGTTGTATCTCAATTTACTCTTGCAGGGGACTGCAAAAAAGGAACACGCCCAAGTTTTGACAAAGCTGAATTACCTCAAAAAGCTAATGAACTGTACGAATACTTCACTGAACAAATCAGACATAAAAATATACCGACAAAAACAGGAGTTTTTGGCGCAATGATGGATGTTGAACTTATCAATGACGGCCCTGTTACGTTTATGGTTGAAATGTAATAAAGTCAATATTATTTTCTGAAAATTGTTTGTTCTCTATCAGGACCAACACTAATAATAGAAATTGGGCAATCCAATAATTCTTCCAATCTTGCGAAATATTTTTTCAAATTTTCAGGAAGATTATCATATTCTCTTATCCCTGTAATATCTTCCTTCCAACCTTTATATGTTTCATAAACAGGTTCTAAATATTTATGCATATAAATATCTGTCGGATAATAATCGTAAACTTTTCCATTACGAGTGTCTTTATATGCAACACAAACTTTAATTTCATCAAACGTATCAAAAACATCAGCTTTAGTAATAGCAATAGAGGTCAAACCACCCACTAAAACTGCATATTTCATAGTCACAGCATCAAACCAGCCTGTACGACGAGGACGACCGGTTGTTACTCCAAATTCATGACCGATTTCTCTTATTTTAGCACCAATTTCATCATCCAATTCGGTAACGAACGGACCTTCGCCAACACGAGTAACGTAAGCTTTTGCAACACCTACAACTTCTTCAATCTGACATGGGCCATATCCGCTTCCTGTTGAAGCCCCGCCGCCTATCGGATTTGAACTTGTTACAAATGGGTAAGTTCCATAATCAACATCTAACATTACCCCTTGAGCGCCTTCGAATAAGATAACGTCTTTTTTATGCTCGTTTAACAATTTTTGCCATTCAAAACACACATATGGTTTAAATATTTTTGCATATTCTTCACACAAACTTATTAAACATTCTCTTGTATATGGCTCCAGTCCATACACTTTTTCCAGTTGTTTATTTTTTAAAGGTAAAATAACATCAAGTTTTTCGTTCAATGTTTCTAAATCATATAAATCTTGAATTTTCAAACCGATTCTTGCATATTTATCTGTATAAGTAGGACCAATTCCCTTTTTAGTAGTTCCTATTTTACCTTTACCGCCTTGAGATTCAGAGTAACCGTCAACCTCGGTATGATATGGCATTGTAATTGAAGCTAAAGGAGATATTTTTAAATTAGTTAAATCAACCCCTTGAGATTTCAATTCTTCAGTTTCTTGTTTAAAATTTTCAGGCAAAATAACTGTGCCTGCCCCCAGCATACAAACCTTTCCTTCGTACAAAATACCTGATGGAACAAGGTGAAATTTATATGTTTGGTTATTAGCAACAACCGTATGACCTGCATTACATCCGCCTTGATATCTGATAATAAAATCTGCCTTCTGTGCAAGCAAATCAGTAATTTTAGCCTTGCCTTCATCTCCCCATTGAGCACCGACAACAACCGTATTTTTCATATTATTTCCCCTTAATCTCTCTTAACTAAATATATTTTTCCCTGTTTCTTTATCAAAGAACAGCATATTCTCAGGAGTAACGGAAAGCTCTATTTTTTCTCCAATCTCAAAATCAGGAGAAAGCTTTGCAGAACACTTACTTCCTTGAATATCAAAATAAGCTATTTTTTCACTACCAAGCATTTCACTAATCTCAACATCTACAGTAAAACGTGTTTCACCATATGTCATATTCTCCGGACGAATACCAATAGTTACCGCTTTTCGATTTGCAAATTTTTCTTTTATACTATCGGATATAGGAACAACTATATCGGCAAATTTTAATCCTTCATCTGTTATTTCTGCTTCTATAAAATTCATTTGCCCTATAAATCCTGCCACAAAAGTATTTGAAGGATTTGAATATATATTTTTAGGGGTATCAACCTGTTGTATAACACCTTTATCTAATACAACAATTCTATCGCCCATAGTTAACGCTTCTGTTTGATCATGAGTAACATATATAAATGTTGTATCCAATTTTTTATGCAATTTTTTAATTTCAGAACGCATTTGAACTCTTAATTTAGCATCAAGATTAGAAAGCGGCTCATCCATAAGAAATACTTTAGGATTTCTAACCATAGCTCTACCAAGCGCAACACGTTGTCTTTGCCCACCTGAAAGCTGTTTTGGCTTTCTGTCTAAATATTGGGTTAAATCTAAAACTTCCGCTACTTCACGAACTTTTTCATCAATAATTTTTTTATCGGTTTTTCGCATTTTCAAACCAAATGCAATATTATCATACACACTCATGTGCGGATATAATGCATAACTTTGAAAAACAAACGCAATATCTCTATCTTTTGGATGAATATTATTAACAACTCTATCCCCAATAGATATTGTACCTGAAGTAATCTCCTCTAATCCGGCAATCATTCTTAATATAGTTGATTTACCACATCCTGAAGCACCTACAAGAACAATAAACTCTTTATCAGCTATCTCAAGATTAATATTATTTATTATAACTTTTGATTTATCGTATGATTTACAAAGATTTTTAAGACTGACATTACTCATTATCTTTTTTCTCTCTCGGAATAACTATATTAAAAACAAGACCTTTCATTGGAAGAATTTCCGCCCATATAAATCCACCAAGTTCTTTAGCTATATTTGCCACAGTTCCAAGTGCCATCGCTCTTGATATTGTTTTTTTACTTGCACTGTCTACTATTGCATATGGATTAAATAATGTAGGAAGTTCCGTTTCTAAAACTGTTATATTATTACTTGAAACTCCTATATGAATAGCTGATGATAACGGAATATTTCTTGCGGATAAAAATTCCTCATCCGCTTCGGAAATTTCAACATTTACACTACCCATATCTATTTCACGTGCAACTGTTTCAATTAAATTTTGCATCATTAATCTAAAATAATTTTCTTTTTGATAAACAGTTTTCTTTAAATCATTGCCTATTTCATATTCAATTTTAATAGGTTTTTCATTATATAAATGCCTGTTAGTTTTTACAATAGTATCAAGTACCGTAACTATATCGAACGGTTTTTCTTCATCCTCAATTAAACTGCCTTCTGATTGAGAAAGCTCTACAAGTTTATTAAAGAAATAAAGCAATTCTGATGAATTTTTTTTAATAATATTGATATACTTAGCTTGTCTTTCTGAAACAGGACCACCAAGCCCATCAAGCAAACCTTGTGCAAAACCGATAACAGACTGTATTGGTGAATTAAATTCATTAGCAAGTTTTTCTAAAAAAACATTTTTATCATTATTAACTTTTTGAGTATATTCCTGTTCTTCTAAGATATTAGAAATTCTCTTATAATTCTGAGTTGAATCTCTTAAAATAACAACATGACCATTTTCTATTTCACGAGAAGTGATTTCAAAATATTCATCACCCTGTGTTGATTTAGCTATCAATGCTTTATGGGTATTTGCAGAATTAATAATTAAATCATATCCGTTTTCCAAAATATCATTAACTGATTTTGAAATAAGTAATCCTTCATCCAATCTGAACAAATCATGCGCAATATCATTCGCCCATTGGATAATAGCATTTGTGCCGACAAAAAGAGCACCATCAGGTAAACTGGATTGAATATCGACATTTTTTTGTATAGATAATATTTTTCTAATATCCATATAATACCCCTACTTGGTTATTTTAACATAAAAAACAAGAATTAGTAAACATGTGTTATGCAGGTTTTTATATAAATCCTAACAAAACAAATATAAATTATATTTCTGTTATAATATAACAAAAGAGGAAAATATTATGAAAGACATGTTAGATAAAATTCTACAAATTGAGAAAAAATATAATGAACTGGGAGTAACTCTTTCAGATCCTGCAGTTATACAAGATTATAAAAAATTCCGTGATTTATCAAAGCAAAGAAAATCAATGGAAGAAACAGTAGAATTATATTACAAATGGAAAGAAGCAGTAGATGCGATTGAAGATGCAAAACAAATGATTCACGAAGAAAAAGATGAAGAAATGAAAGCATTTTTAAAAGCAGAAATGGAAGAAAACGAATCAAAACTTCCTGAATATGAAGAAAAAATGAAAGTACTTCTTCTTCCACGAGATCCAATGGATGACAAAGATATTATGTTAGAAATTCGTGGCGGAGCAGGTGGAGATGAAGCTAATATTTTCGCAGGCGACCTGGCAAGAATGTATCTTAAATTCGCTGATAAACAAGGTTGGCAAACACAGGTGCTTTCAAAAACAGAATGTGAAGCAGGCGGATATTCTGAAATCATTATTTCAATAAAAGGTGATGCTGTATATTCAAAATTAAAATATGAATCAGGTGTACACCGTGTACAACGTGTGCCTGAAACGGAATCACAAGGACGTGTACACACATCAACAGCAACAGTAGCCGTTATGCCTGAAGTTGATGATGTTGAAATTGAAATAAGACCTGAAGATATAGAAATGTCAACTGCTCGTTCAGGCGGTGCAGGCGGACAAAACGTTAACAAAGTTGAAACAGCTGCAAGATTATTCCACAAACCTACAGGAATTATGATTTTCTGTACAGAAGAACGTTCTCAACTTCAAAACAAAGAACGTGCTATGGAAATTTTAAAAGCTAAACTTTATGACTTAGAAGTTCAAAAACAAATGCAAGAAGTTACTGACCTTAGACGTTCTCAAGTAGGTACCGGTGACAGAAGTGAACGTATCAGAACTTATAATTTCCCGCAAGGTCGTCTTACTGACCATAGAATTGGACATAACCTTAATGTTTGGACTGTTATCGATGGTGATATGGATGAATTGCTTCAACTTCTGATTGAATATGACCAAAAATTAAAACTTGAAAAACTGGCTCAAACAAATGTTTAATTTTAGTTTTTGATAAAGGAAAAATTATAATGATTTCTGAAAAAACCAATAATCATATAAAAAAATCCGAAGAAATTCTAAAACCTCAATTCGAAGAATTAGAAGAAATTCGAGATTATAATCAGGAAAAAGTTTTAAGAGCTTTTATTGATAACAAAGTAGCTCCTGAGCATTTTTATACCGTTTCAGGATACGGTCACGACGATCTTGGAAAAGAAGTTTTAGATAACGTTTTTGCTCAAGTTTTCAAAGCAGAAGCAGCTTTTGCAAGAACTCATATTGTTTCGGGAACACACGCACTATCTTGCGTATTATTTGGAAACTTAAGAGCCGGAGAAAAACTTGTATCTGTCACCGGTACACCTTATGACACAATGCAAGAAGTTATTGGAATTACTGGGGGAAAAAGAGAATCATTAATAGGTCACGGTGTATTATATGATGAAGTTCCTCTAAAATCTAATGGGGAAGTAGATTTTGAAGCAATAGAACAAAAAATAGATAATTCTGTTAAAATGGTTGAAATTCAACGCTCAAGAGGATATTCTCTCAGACCATCTATTAATATAGAAACTATTGGAAAAATTTGTAAACTTGTAAAATCAAAAAATCCTGACTGTATCTGTTTTGTAGATAATTGCTATGGTGAATTTGTTGAAAAACAAGAACCATTAGAAGTTGGCGCAGACATAATCGCAGGTTCACTAATAAAAAATCCCGGAGGCGGAATTGTTGAAACCGGAGGTTATGTTGCAGGAAAATCAGAATATGTAGAACAAGCAGCTATGAGTCTGACCGCTCCCGGAATCGGACGAGAAGGCGGCGCTATGCTAAACCAACACAGACTAATTTTTCAAGGTCTTTTTATGGCTCCATCTGTTGTCTGTGATGCTGTTAAAGGTGCTGTCCTCGCTTCTAAAATTTTTGAAGATATTGGTTTTGTTTCCACCCCTAAATATAACGAAAAAAGAACTGATTTAATTCAAACTATTGCGTTCAACTCGCCCGAACCGTTAGAAAAATTCTGCCAAACTATTCAAGAATTATCACCGATTAACTCATATGTTACCCCAATACCTGACGATGTTCCGGGGTATGAAGATAAAATAATTATGGCAGCAGGAACTTTTATAGAAGGTTCAACTATTGAACTTTCCGCAGATGGACCTATGCGTCCGCCTTTTGCTGTTTATATGCAAGGTGGTTTAACTTATTCTCACGTTAAATTCGTTTTAAAAAATATTTTTGAAAAAGTTTCAAAATAATATTTTTACCACCAATTATTTTCAAATGAAGTAATTTTATCTTCAAGCTCGGTTATAAAACTTTTTCTTGTCATATCATAAGTGATTGGAGTAATAGAAATTTTATTATTTCTAACAGCTGCTATATCTGTTTTTGCATCTTCCGGTTCATTTATTAATTCACCTGCCATCCAATAATAAACTTTTCCTCTTGGATCAACCCTTCTTTCATATCTATCAGAAAATATTCTTTTTCCCAATTCTGTTATCACAACTCCTGCAATATCTTCTTTTTCCAATCCCGGAACATTTATATTTAATACTGTTTTGGAAGGTATTTTATAATTACCCAATTTATTTATTAAATTTGAGGTAAATTCTGCTGTTAATTTAAAATTCTCATACTCTGTTCTTAAACTTGCCAAGGATACTGCTATACTTGGAATACCCAAAACAGCACCCTCCATAGCACAACTAACTGTACCCGAATATAAAATATCTCCACCTAAATTAGGCCCATGATTTATTCCTGAAATAACCATATCCGGAAGTTCATCATTTGCTAAAATTGCATTTACGGCAATTTTTACACAATCACCGGGAGTTCCTGTTGTCATCCAACAACGTTTTGCACCATATTTTGCATCAACTTCTTCCACTCTTAACGGAGTATGAAGCGTAATTGAATGTCCTGCCGCACTTCTTTCTCTATCCGGTGCTACTACATACACATTATGATTTTTTGATAATGCTTCAATTAATGCTTTTATACCATTTGCCAATATTCCATCATCATTTGATACTAATATATTCATTTTTATCTTTCCATCTAGTGCAGTATCAGTATATAATAATATTATTTTTTATTCAATACAATATCTTTTTTAGTATTGATTTTAGATTGTTACTAAATAATTTATCTTTATGCTAATATACATGAGAACAATATAAAAAAGGAGTAAGATTATGTTTTGTCCAAACTGTGGAAAAGAAATAAATGAAGGTTCTCGTTTTTGTCTATATTGCGGACACCAATTTGAAACTCATTTAGAAGAAGAAATGTATTCTCATTCATATTATAAAGATTCTTACAAAAAAAATATAAACACAGATAAAACTTTTTCTTTTGGAGAAACTTTCTTAAAAGGTGCTTCTCTAATGTTATTAATATGTTTTATTTTTGTTGGTTTATTAATTGGAAAAAATTATTTTGCAGGAGATTTTTTAAATTTTGACAGGATGAAATATCAACAATTTGTAGAAAATCCTTCTCTGATTCCTGAATTAACACAACCTGAAACATTAAACGGTTTTATTGATAACCTGAATGATGTTCAAAACTTTTTAGAGTTATATTTGAAAGTTTCAGATGATAGTTATGAAGAAAAAATGGAAACATTTGATAAATACAGAAAAGAATTGCTTAAAATTCAAAATCTTGATAATACAAATATTTTAGATGCAAATGTAAAATATCAAATTCCACGAACAGAAAAAGAATTTAAAGCAATCAAAAAACAATACGATAAAATTTTATCAAAAGTTGGTTTAACTATTTGTGCAGAAGATAGTTATTCTAAATATCATTTAATTGAAGATACTAAATTTACCTATAAAAAATATGGCAAATATATGCCTGAAGATGTAAAGGAATATTTAAAATTAAATGCAAAATATAATAAACAAGTAATGTACAAAGATGAAATAACAGTAAAACCTTGGAAATTAGCTCAAAGGATTGGCGATTACGAAAAATTCCTAAATTCACATAAAGAATTTAGATATATTGATGAAGTACAAGATTTACTGTTTAAATATACTTTCTTTTATTCGTTTACATCAGACAGACTTAATACTACTTATATAAATAATAAATCTTTCACAAGAAGTGATAAAAAATTCCTAAAGAAATATCAATTATCCCAATTAAAAGATTTATTCACACATCTTTCAACTTCTGCAAACGGAATTTCTGAAAGTAAATTTGATGAATTATATCCATACAAATATCAAAAAAGTTTAAATGCTATAACACCGGAAAAAGGTGATTTATCAGACATTTTTACTATCGTTAGAAAAAATATTATTCAATTAAAATCTGATGATAATTTTAAATATATATTCGTATCATCAACGAGTGAATGGATAGAATATAACGTTTCAAAACCTCTTAAAAAAGGAGATATAATTCTTGCTCAATCAGAAAATGGTTATGATGTTTACGATTATAAATACAAAAAAACTAATCAAACTATACAATTAGAAGAAAATGCTTCTTTCTTTATAAAAGATAATCAATTGTATGCATACTCACCTAACCATTTACAAATAAAAAGTTTAGATAGCTCTTATGGAAACTTTAGTTTCAGAACATTATCAGTAAAAGGAATAAAGAAAATATTTCCTAATATATTAATAATTAATATAGATACATTTGGTGAGTATTCTGTACAAATAGACAAACCTTCCGGAAGCAAAAAATATATGTTAATTTCAACCTCCGGAGGAGATTATAACGGATACAGATTGACAGGTGACATGGAACTTGGTGAATTAAATAATATTTTCACTGTTTCATCAGATAGAGCACAAGTTGATTGGAGTTCTTCTACGGGTGAAGAAAGTTACCATATGTATTTTATAAATCAACAAGTAAACCAATCAGAAACACAAAATGAAAATGAATAAAACAAAAAAAATAGCATTAATATCACACGGTTGCGCTAAAAACTTAGTTGATTCAGAACTAATTTTAGGTTTGTTAGCTGAAAACGGTTATGAAATTACATTGAATGAGAATGATGCTAATACTGTTATTATAAACACTTGTTCTTTTATCCATGATGCGGAAAAAGAATCTGTTGATTCAATTTTAGAAATGATAAATGAAGGGAAAAAAGTCATAATAGCAGGATGTTTAGCTCAAAAACACGGAAAAGAACTTAAAAAAGCTATTCCGGAAATATCTGCTTTAATAGGAACTTCTGATTTTACAAAAATTATAGAAGTTTTAAAGAATTTAGAAGGTGGCAAGGAATATATTGAAGAAATAAATAATAATCCTAATTATATTTATCCGGAAGAAATAAAACGTCAACAAATAACAGTAGGTTCAAGCTCTTATCTTAAAATTGCTGACGGATGTAATTACCGTTGCGGATACTGTATAATTCCATTTTTAAGAGGGGATTATCATTCGAGAAAAATTGAAGATATAATATCAGAAGCAAAATTATTAGTAAAAAAAGGTGTAACTGAAATTGTATTAATAGCACAAGATACAACAGGTTATGGATTGGATTTGTATAAAAAACCTATGTTATCTGAACTTTTGAAAGAATTAAACAAAATAGAAAACTTAGGTTGGATAAGAATAATGTATGCATATCCTACTCAAATGACAGACGAGTTGTTAGATACAATTGCTCAATGTGATAAAGTAGTAAAATATGTGGATATTCCGCTTCAACATTCACATCCTGATATGCTAAAACGTATGAATAGACCTGCTTTTGATTATAGACCAATGATAGAAAATATTAGAAAAAAAATTCCTAATGTTACAATTAGAACTGCATTTATTGTTGGTTATCCCGGAGAAACAGAAGAAGAATTTGAACATTTATACAATTTTGTCAAAGATATGAAATTTAATAAAATGGGGGTTTTTGAATATTCAAGAGAAAAAGGTACTTCTTCATATAGTATGAAACCACAAATTTCAAAAAAAATAACCCACCAAAGATATAAAAAATTAATGGAACTGCAACAAAATATTTCAAAAGAAATAAATGAAAACTATATAGGAAAAACCATTCCTTGCATAATAGAAAATTTTACCGATGACGGATATGTTGTAGCACGTTCACAAGGTGATGCTCCTGAAGTTGATGGTTTAGTTTATATTAAAACTGATGAACCTGTTGTCCCAGGAGATATAGAAAACGTAAAAATTATATCTTGCGATGAATATGATTTAATTGGCGAAATCTAATCTCTTTAGATAGAAAACCTAATTATTTATATCCCTTTTAAATTTTCTATTTTCCATTTATAATATAAAAGAATAAGTTTAAAAGGGAGTTCAAAATGCAAAGATTTATTGGTCTTATTGGTATTGCAGTTATTTTATTAATTGCTTATGCTCTATCAAATAATAAGAAAAAAATAAACTATAAAACAATTGGTATGGCATTATTACTACAAGTATTATTTGCCTTATTTATTTTTAAAGTACCCTTAGGACAATTTATATTCTTAAAAATTGGTGCATTTATTGAAAAACTTATGGATTTTGCCGTACAAGGCGGAAATGTTGTATTTGGCGGATTATTAGGTGACAAATTTACCATAGACTTTTGTAATGGAACAAGAATTTTTGCAATTCAACTTATCTGTTCAATGATACTTATGATAGTTTTAGTAAATATTTTATATTATTACGGAATAATGCAAAGAGTTGTTGCATTATTAGGTAAATTGATGAATAAAGTGATGAAGGTATCAGGAGCAGAATCACTCTGTGCAGTCGCAAACTCATTTGTAGGTAATGTAACAGCACAAATAATGATTAAACCATACTTAAAAGAACTTACACGCTCTGAATTATTAACATCAATGGCAGGAAGTTTAGCATGTGTATCAGGAGCAATGATGCCTGTATATATAAAAATGGGAATCCCTGCTGTTTATATTTTGGCATCATCAGTTATGGCAGCCCCTGGTGCAATAGCTATAGCAAAGTTGATGTATCCTGAAGATAGTAAGCCTAAAACAAGTGAAAATATAGAAGTTGTTGTTGAAAAAACTCACGTTAATTTAATCGATTCTATTGCTGCGGGAGCAGGTGACGGAATGAAAGTTGCTATTAGTATTACTGCAATGATTATTGCTTTAGTTGCTTTAGTGGCAATGATTGATTGGTTTTTAGGCGGATTTGGTTCATTTTTATTTTATAAATTACACCTCACTTGGAGTTGGTTACCTAATCTTTCTTTAAAATTTATTTTAGGTAAAATATTTGCAATATTTGCACTTGTTATGGGGGTACCTCTTCAAGATATTACTAATGTTGGCGGACTTATAGGAGAAAAAATTGTACTTAATGAAGTTGTTGCTTATTTGGATTTAACATCAATTAAAAATGTTATAACAGACAAAGCATTCTTAATCTCCAGTTTTGCTCTTTGTAGTTTTGGTAATATAGGCTCTATTGCAATCCAAATCGGAGGAATAGGAGAACTCGCACCGGAACAAAGAAATAACCTTGCTCAACTAGGTTTTAAAGCACTTATTGCAGGTACTCTCACTTGCTTTATGTCCGCTACAATTGTTGGTATCTTATTCTAGGGGTAAAGGGGTAAAGGGATAAATAAATAGAAAAAAGTTTAATATATTAAACCCAACAAAAAATATTACGGAAAAAATTTTGAGTCAAAATTTTTATGAAGAATATATAAAAGAAACTGAACCCGATAAATAGTTTAAAAGTTATCTTTGGGCAACTGCTATTGGTTTATAAAAAGTTAATAATCTCCAAACATCTGATTTTTTAAATAAATTTACCTCCTTTATTATTTATGTTAAAATCATAATATGGATATTATTTCAAACGAAGAAATAAATAATTTAAAAGTTGAAAAAGCAACTAATATTATATTAGATTTACAAAAAGAATTAAAATCTGTTATTGAAACAGGTGCAGGTCCTTTTTTAGCTGCTATATATGATGAAGATGATAATTTAATAGCTAAGGCAAGTAATTCTGTTGTTAAAGACAAATGCAGTAACAGACACGCAGAAATGAATACAATAAAAGAAGCAGAATTATATTATGATACGTATGATTTAGCACCTTATAATTTAAGTTTATACGTAACATCAGAACCTTGTATAATGTGTCTTGGCGGAATTATGTGGTCAGGTATTAAAAATGTTTATTATAGTGTCCCATCTAAACGTGTTGAAGAAATAACAGGTTTTGATGAAGGATTTAAACCTAACTGGTTAGAAGAATTTAAAAAACGTGGTATTACTGTTTACGGTAATATTGCTCAAGAAGAAGGTGAAAAAGTTCTTAAACAATACGTTAAATCCGGAAAAGAAGTTTATAAACCTTCTTTATAAAAAATTTTATTTAAAAAAGAATGACAAAATTGTCATTCTTTTTTTTTATTTATTTTTTAATTTAAACTATCTTATTTGAACAGGCATTACAAGATAAATAAAATCTTCGTCATTATCAGGTTTAATTACTGTTGCAGAAAGATTTGTATTCATACATATAATCATATCTTCTGCATCAATATTTTTAAAACATTCTAATAAATATCTATAATTGAACGCAATAAGAATTTCTTCACCTGAATATGAAATATCTATTTCATCTTGTGAATTTCCTGATTCCGGAGTATCTGCCATTAAATATAATCTGTTATCCACAAAATTGAATTTTACTATGCTTGTTTTTTCATTAACCATAGTAGAAACTCTTTCTAATGCTGAAATTATTTTTGATACATTAACTTTTGCTTCTTTTGGAAAAGTTTGAGGTATCAATTGATTATATTGCGGATATTGTCCGTTCATTATATTTGAAATCATTATTACATTTTCAGATTTAATCATTATTTTATTATTTTTTGTATAAAGTTTAACAGTATCTTCATCAATAAAATAACTTATCTTTAAAAATTCTTGTAAAACTTTTGCAGGAACAATAAGCTTTATAGATTTATCGTCTTTATTAGTAATAATTTTTCTTGCTCTTGATAATCTGTTTCCATCTGTTGATGCAATTTCTAAAACATTTTTATTTATATCGCAAACAACACCTGATAATAGATTATTATTTGATTCATAAGAAGCTGCAGCAAATCCTGCTTCTTTTATGCCAATTATTAATGGTTTTAAATCAATTTCTACTTCATTATCTTCTTCTGATAATAAATCTATTTTTGGAAATTCCATTGCTGAAATACCAATAATATCAAACTTTGATTTTCCGCTTTTTATTGTCATTATATTTGAATTTAATTCAAAACTAATAATACCATCATTCAATCTTGAAACTATATCGAGTAATTTTTTAGCAGGTAATGTTATTTTACCTATATTACTAACTTGTGCTTCTATTGATGTTATTATTGATAAATCAAAATCTGTAGCATATAAATTTAATTTATTTTTATCAACTGCATCAATTAATATATTTGCTAAAACAGGTTGTAAACCTTTTTGCGCAGTTGCTCTTTCTACTATTTTTAGACCATTTAATAATATTTCTTTTTCTACTTGAAATGATAAATCACCTGTTGATGAATTATTAACACTATTATTTTCTAATTCCATAACCCCTGATTCCATAAAACCTCCTAATGATTTTTATTATGACAATATTTTATCTTAAATTTACTGTAATTAAAAGTTTTATGGCTTTTTATGTACACAAATTGATACAATTTTTATTTATAATATTTGTTTGTATAAAACCTGTAGAAAACTTTTTATTTTCTACATATTTTATTTTATATTTTTAAATATTTAAATTTTTCTACAATTTTATAACATTATTTTGTTTATTTTCTACATTATTTTAAACAATCTAAAAACTTTTATATAACTAACTTACAAAGAGTTTTCTACAAATAATAAAAGCTTATTACTAATGATGATTAATATAAATAAATTAATTTATATAATTTATATTAATAAAAAAAAGACCTTGTTATCAAGGTCTGTCCGTTTAAATAAGAAGAGAGAGCTTTATACTTTTATAAAGTATTTGGTATAAAAAAATTTGCCTTTTTATAAATACATGATTTACAATTCTTAATATTTTATAATGTAAAAAAATATTTTATTTTTGTCATGCCAAAACCCATGACACATCATGCTTATATTAAAATCATGATATGGATACGTTGGAAACAGAAAAAATTTGGGAAGAGGTTAAACAAGAGCTTCTTAAGGAAGTTCCTGAGTCTTCTTATCCTTGGATAAATTCATTAGAACCTACAGGATATTCCGGAGGAATATTTACTGTTGTTACTTCTTTATCTATGGCTGTTAATATTTTAAGAAAATCTCATCTTGGTCAAATTAAAGATATCTTTAAAAGATTAACAGGTAATTCTGTTGATTTTAATATTGTGTTTGATAAGGAAGCTGCTTTAAAAATTCAGAAAGAAAAAAACAAAAAAATTCAAAAAGTTCGTGTTAGTGTTCGTAACGTTAGTGATGACAGAGAAAATTCAGATAGTATAAAACAAATGTATTCTAATGCTAATTTGAATTTAAAATATAAGTTTGAAAATTTTGTAATTGGTGAAAACAGCAGAACAGCTTATACAATAGCTAAAATAGTTGCGCAAAATCCTGCAAAAAAATATAATCCTTTATTCATATATGGCGGATCAGGACTTGGTAAAACTCATTTAATGCAAGCAATTGGTCACTATACTATTTTTAATCTTCCTAAGAAAAAAGTTAAATATATAAAAACACAAGATTTTGTTAATCAATATATAAATAATTTAAGAGGTTATGACAAGACAGATTTAATGATAAAATTTCGTCAAAGATTTAGAAATATTGATGTTCTTTTGATAGATGATATTCAATTTATTGAATCAAAAACAAAATGTATGGAAGAATTATTCTATATATTTGAAACTTTACAGCAGTTAGATAAACAGATTGTTATAACGTCAGACAGACTTCCAAAAGATATTCCTACTTTACCTGATAGATTGAGAACAAGATTTGAAATGGGAATTGTTGTTGATATTCAGCCACCATCTTATGAAACAAGATTTGAAATTTTAAAAATGTGGTCTTGTGCTTTGTTGAATGAATTACCTGATGATGTTTGTGAATTTATAGCAACTAATTTTAATAATAATGTTAGAGAATTGGAAGGTGCATTTAACAAAGTTACTGCTATTGCCGATATTGAAAATACAGATATTACGCTTGATTTTGTTATGAATGTTTTAAAAAGTGAAACTCAGCAAAGAAAAATAACCATAAAAAATATAGCTCAAACAGTCGCAGAATATTTTGATATAACAGTAGATAATTTGAAAAGTCCTGCAAGATCTCAAAACATTAGTGCAGCAAGGAGATATACAATTTATCTTGCAAGAGAGATGACTAAAATGAGTTATGAAGAAATAGCTAAATTCTTGAATAAAAAGCATCCAACTATGCTATATTCTTATGAGAAAATAGTTGAAGAAGCTGATAGAAATACTGAGGTTAAGGAAATTATAAGAGAGCTTAAACAAGCTATAAAATGCAATATTTAAATCTTATAATTATTTATTCAAAAAGCTTATTATATTTTTTGCTCCGTCAATATCATATTCATATTGATGAACATTATTAGATATTCTATTTCTTGATTCTATGGAAGTATTTTTTATTTTTTCTACAATTTTAGAATCCAATAATTCGAAAAAATCATCCAATTCTATTGTTGGTTTTGTAATACCTTTTTTTGAGATATTTTTGTTTTCCATAACTTTTTCTCCTTGATACACACTTACACTTTTTGTAAGAAATATGAATATCTAAAATTGATTAATTATAATATTTTATTTACAAATATTAACAATTTCTAAAACTCTTTAATATCAATTGTTTTAAAGAAAATAATTAATACTTTCATTATATATTATAACAATATTGGCATGATTTTCAACCTATACATGAATATATTTTTTTAGTGATTAAGTTAATAGGTGACTGAGTTCTTAATTTACATTTAATACTTTTCAATCTATAATAATTTAAGATTATTAAGAATAGCGAGGATTTTTTTGCAAGGTCAAATTTATAAAATACATTCTGATTTTTATTATATACGCTCAAATAATGAAACTTATGAGTGTAAAATACGTGAAGTATTAAAAAAACAAAATAAAAAAATTTATGTTGGTGATTTTGTAGAATTTGATAATGGTTATATAACAGAAATAACAGATAGAAAAAATTATATACCTCGTCCTTCAGTCGCTAATATTGATCAAGTTGTTATAGTATCTGCAGTTAAAGAACCTGAACTTGATTTTAATCAATTAAACAGATATATTGCATTTGCTGAATATTATAATATTCCGATAAAGCTTTGTTTTAATAAAAATGATTTATCTTCAGATGATAAATTAATTGAAAAAGTATTTTCAATATATGAACCTTTAGGATATGATATTGTATTTACTTCTGCATTAGAAGGTTTTGAATTGGAAGAATTTAAAGAAATAATGAAAAATAAATTATCTGTTTTATGCGGTCAATCAGGTGTTGGAAAATCAAGTTTAATAAATTCATTAAATCCTGAATTTGATTTAAGAACAAAAAGTGTTAGTGAAAAAACACTTAGAGGTACTCACACAACAAGACATTGTGAAATAATGACTATTGATAATGATATAACAATAATAGATACTCCGGGATTTTCTAATTTAAAGTTTGATTTTTTATTACCAATAGATGTAGCAAAATTATTTAGAGAATTTAGACCATATTTAAATACTTGTAAATATCAAGATTGTCTTCATATTCATGAAGACGGCTGTTCAATACTTGATAATATAGAAAATTTTTCATCCGAACGATATGAAAGTTATTTAGAATTTATAAAAGAAGCAAAAGAATATAAGGAAAGAGTTAAATATCAGGGTGTTAAAACAGAATCAAGATTTAAAAATACACACAATAAAACAGCGGTTAAAATTAGTGTAAATAAGCGACAAGGATCAAGAAGAACGTTAAAACAAGATTTGTATAAGGAATTAGAAGATGAATAAATATATAGAATTAGTAAATGAAAAATTAAACGAATATATGCCGATTATTTATCCTGAAAAAATATTTAAATCAATGAAATATACAGTAACATTACCGGGAAAAAGATTAAGACCGGTAATGTGTTTAGAAGCTTGTAAAATAATGGGCGGAAAAATAGAAGATGCGATGCCTACTGCTTGTGCGATAGAAATGCTTCATGCACAGAGTTTGATACATGATGATTTACCTTGTATGGATGATGATAGTTTTAGGAGAGGAAAACCATCAAATCATATGGTTTTTGGAGAAGCAATTGCTGTTTTGGCAGGTGATGCTCTTTTGAGTTTTGCACCGCAGTTGATTATAGAAAAATCAAAATTATCTTCTGATATTATTTTGAAGGTATTGCATGAATTTGTATCATCAGCAGGTGCATATCAATTAATTGGTGGACAAGTTGTTGATATTTTAAGTGAAGAAGGAAGATGTAAATTATACGATTCTGATGAAGAAACATTGAAATATATTCATACAAATAAAACTGCAGTTTTATTTAAACTTGCTTTAAAAACAGGTGCTATTATTGCAGGTGCAGGTGAAGAACAAATTAAAGAAATGGAAGATTTTGGTCAAAAATTTGGATTAGCTTTTCAAATTTATGATGATATTATGGATGAAATATCTTCATTTGAAGAACTTGGAAAAACAATTGGTAAAGATAAAGATGCAGGAAAATTAACATATGTAACTTTGTATGGTCTTGATAAAGCAAAAGAAAAAGTTCATGAATTGATTTCTGATGCACATTCCATAATTGATAAATATAATTCTGAAATATTTGAATCAATCTTAGATAAAATTTTAGAAAAAATAAATAAATAAAATAACTATTATATGTAATTTTTTATTAATATAAAAAATCCCGAGAAATTTTCTCGGGATTTTTAAGATTTTTATTCTTCACCTGCCGATATATAACAATTTTTACGTCTGTTTGTATATACTGTGTGAAGAAGCTCATGTGCTTTATGTGAATTAGGTTTTTCCAAAAATTCGTCATAAAGTTTTTTAACAGAAGGGTTGAAGTGAGATTTTCTTTGCGGAAGTTCTCTGTCTTCTTTATATAATCCTTCAGCACGTTGAGCTTTAATTTTAGAATTATCACAGCTTCTAGGTTGACCACCACCGTTGATACATCCTCCAGGGCAAGCCATAACCTCAAGCATTTGGAATTTAGCTGTTCCGGCTTTGATTTCTTGTAATGATTTTTCCGCTTCCTTGATTGTTGAAACTACTCTTACGGTTACTTTTGTACCCTTAAGATCAAGTTCAATTTCTTTACATCTTTCAGAAGTACCTCTGATTGCAAGAATATCAATGTCTGCTAACTCATCACCTGTTACCATTTGATAAGCGGTTCTAACTGCAGCTTCTGCAACACCACCTGATGCACCAAAGATTGTACCTGCACCTGTGTATTCTCCAAATGGTGTGTCTGCTTCTTCAGGCTCTAAATTAGCAAAATCTATACCTGCACTTTTTATCATTTTACCAAGTTCTTTTGTTGTCAATACAAAATCTGTATCTTGTTTACCATTTTGAGATAATTCTTCTCGCTTGCATTCAAATTTCTTAGCTGTGCAAGGCATAATAGCAACAACTGTTAAATGTTCTCTGTCAACGCCAAGCATTTGTGGTGCTAATTGTACTAATACAGGTGATTGCATTGACATTGGTGATTTACAGCTTGATAAATGATTTAGCATTTCAGGATGTGCTGTTTCAATATATTTAATCCAAGCAGGACAACAAGATGTGAATAATGGTAAATTTTCACCTTTTGTTACTCTGCCAACAAACTCAGTTGCTTCTTCCATAATTGTTAGGTCGGCGCCAAAGTTTGTATCGAATACCATATCAAATCCGATTTTTCTTAGAGCTGCATTGATTTTACCAATACTGTTAGTACCAGCTTCTAAACCAAACATTTCACCCAACGCTACACGAACAGATGGTGCCATATGAACAACAGTTTTAATCTCAGGGTTAGTAACTCTTGACCATACTTCTTCAATATCTGATTTAATAGTTAATGCACCTGTAGGACAAACAGCTACACATTGTCCGCAATTGATACATTCAACATCTGCTAATGGTTTTCCGTTCATAGGTTGTACAAGAGTTCTTGAACCTCTGTTTGCAAAACCTAATACCCCGTGTTGAAATTCATCACATGCTCTAACACATGCTCCGCATAAAATACATTTATTTGGATCTCTGACAATTGAAGGACTGCTGTTATCTACAGGAAGATAGTCGTCTTTGTCTGCATAACGAATTTCTTTTATTCCGTATTCTTCTGCATATTGTTGTAATTCACAATCACCTGAACGTTCACAAGTTAAACATTTTCTATCGTGATTTGCTAATAACAACTCTAATACTGTTTTTCTGATTCTTCTTGTTTTTTCTGTATTTAAACTTACCTTAATACCTGCTTCCGGCGGCATTGTACAAGATGAGTTAATCATTTTTCTTCCGTTTGGATACTCAACTTCAACAACGCACATTCTGCAAGCACCAAATGATGTTAAATCAGGACGGTAGCAGAATGTCGGAACATTCATACCTGCTTTTCTGATAACTTCAAGCAGGTTAGGTTCGTCAGTAAATTCTACTTCCTTTCCTTCTATGAATAATGTCTTTTTATCTTCTGTCATTTTTAGTTTCCTTTATTCGTTTTATTATGCCTTACTTAAATGGAAAATTGAAAATGGAAAATATTTTTGTCGGCTTTGCCGACTATTTAATTTTTTGAAATATTATAGTGCGAAGCGCAATTAAATAATTTTACATTTTCCATTATTTAATTCCATTTTATTTACCCCTATTCTTTGCTAATCGCCTTGAATGGACAATTGTTCAAACAAGCCTCACACTTGATACATTTTTCTTGATCAATCTTGTGTGGGTTTTTAACAGTACCTTCAATAGCACCAACAGGACAAGTTCTTGCACACTTAGTACAACCCTTACATTTTTCAGGGTCAATTATGATTTTCTTCATCGCTGTACAAACACCTGCTGGGCATTTGTGGTCTTTAATATGTGCGATGTATTCGTCTTTAAAGTATTTCAAAGTTGAAAGAACCGGATTTGGAGCTGTTTTACCAAGACCGCATAAAGAACCGTCTTTAACAGTATATGCTAATTCTTCTAACAATTCTAAATCTTTCATTTCGCCTTTACCTTTAACAATCTTTTGTAAGATTTTAAGCATGTTTTTAGTACCTTCACGACAAGGAACGCACTTACCACAGCTTTCGTTTTTGGTAAAGTTCATGAAAAATCTTGCAACTTCAACCATACAAGTATCTTCAGCCATTACAACAAGTCCGCCTGAACCAACCATAGCTCCTGCTTTTATCAGACTGTCATAATCCATAGGAAGGTCTAAATGTTCTTCTGTTAAACATCCGCCTGAAGGTCCGCCGATTTGAACAGCTTTAAATTTCTTTCCGCCTCTGATACCACCACCGATATCAAAGATGATTTCTCTTAAAGTTGTTCCCATTGGAACTTCGATTAAACCTGTATTGTTTACTTCACCTGTAAGAGCAAATGTTTTAGTACCCTTAGAAGTTTCTGTACCCATTGATGAGAACCAATCTGCACCGTTTAACATAATAACAGGTACGTTTGCTAATGTTTCAACGTTGTTAATAAGAGTTGGTCTGCCAAATAAACCTTTGTTTGCAGGGAAAGGCGGTTTTGGTCTAGGCATACCTCTTTCACCTTCAATAGATGCAAGAAGTGCTGTTTCTTCACCACAAACAAATGCACCGGCACCTTCTTTTATGTGAATATGGAAAGAAAAATCACTTCCCATTATATTATCACCAAGATAATGTCTTTCTTCTGCTTGAGCAATAGCTATTCTTAAACGTTTAATTGCAAGCGGGTATTCTGCACGAACATATATATATGCTTCATCAGCACCTACTGCAAAACCTGCAATAGCCATACCTTCTAATAGTTTGTGAGGGTCACCTTCCATAACCGATCTATCCATGAATGCACCCGGATCACCTTCGTCACCGTTACAAACTACATATGATTTTCCGCCTCTGTTTGCAGCAGTGAATTTCCATTTCATACCGGTTGGGAAGCCTCCGCCTCCTCTGCCTCGTAAGCCTGATTTGATGATTGTATCAATTACCGCATCAGGATTATTTTCATTTATTACATTGTATAACGCTTCATAACCACGAACTGCTAATGCTTCATCAAGGCTTTCAGCGTTAATTCTACCGCAGTTTTTGAGTGCTGTTCTTGTTTGTTTAGCATAAAAATTAATGTCATCATTTTTATGAACGTGTTCACCTGTTTTTGGATCTGTATAAAGTAATCTTTCTACAGGTGTATTGTTTTTAACGTGACTTTCATATATTTCTTCAACGTCACTTTCTTTTACTTTTACGTAAGTAACGTGTTTATCAGGAATAATAACAAGTACACCTTGTTCACAGAATCCGTGACAACCTGTTGGAACAATAGTCATTTTGTCATATTCTGTTAAAGCAGATACATCTGCGCCTAATTCTCTGAATTTTTCAATAACTTTTAAAGAACCGTTTGCAACACATCCTGTACCTGCGCACACTAGAACTCTAAGCCCTTGTTTCTTAATTGCTTCTTGTGCTTTTGCTTGTTCATCGTTAATGTTAATATTTAAATTTGTCATTAGTTACCTCCTTCTTCTTTTAAAAGGGTATCTATGACAATACTGACTGCATCTGAAGTCATTTGCGGATAAACTTTATCGTTTATAACCACAACAGGTGCAAGCCCGCAAGCACCCAAACAGCTTACGGTTTCAAGTGAGAATAATCCGTTTTCACTTGTAAGTTTGCCTTCTGTTATATTAAGTTTGTTTCTTATTGCATTAAGAACAGGCATTGAACCACGTACGTGACAAGCTGTTCCGTCACAAACTTTAATTTCATATTTCCCTTTTGGCTCTAACGAAAATTGTGCATAAAAAGTTGCAACACCGTAAACCGTTGCAGGTGACAGGTCTTCAACTTTTTCTCCAATATATGTCATTGCCTCCTCAGGAAGATATTTGTATATTTCCTGAACACTTTGTAACATCGCAATTAAATACGATTTTTTGTAATCATACTTTTCGAGAATTTTATCAATTGCTCGAAAGTCGATTGAAGTACCACTTCCATTCATTATACTTTCTCCTACATGCCACTGTATGCTTAAACATGATTATAATATCATGGATATAATTTCGTGACAAGAAATAGAAAAAATTTTATTTATCGTGATTTTTTTAACGAAATATCCCTGTTAACTTCTAATAATGCACATTTGTGACATCAAATAAATTACAACTTTTTGGATTTTTTATTTCTTCTCTGCTCATAGCTTCTGAAATATTCTTGATGCTTTCATTGATTCTTTTTGGAGTGGCCTTCATCGGAAGGATTAAATCTTCAGGATCAAAATAATCTCCGCCAATATACGAATTATCACCTTTTTTTAAATCTAATTTTTGTTTTTCACCTGTTAATGATTTGAATCCACAGCCTTCATAAAAAGATGTTGCACCTGAGTATTGCGGTACTTCGGAGCGTACATAAACATCTTTAAACCCTGCTTCTCTTGTATCGATTAAATATTCATCTACAAGGGATTTTCCTGTCCCTTTGTATTCTGAATTGTGCCAAGTTGATAAAAAGTCTAATTCTGTTTCTTTTGAACTATGATTTTTTCTGCTTGAATAAACTATTTTCCCTTTTTTATTTAATTTTGAAGCACTTCCAACAATAATTCCGCAAGGTTTTTTATCGGCAACTGCCATATAAATTTTAGCTTTTTTACCAAGTCTTTCACTGTCTTTTAATATATTTATACTTGCGTTTAATGAGTCTGTAAAAATTTCTTGTTTTGCTTCGTCTTCTATTTTATGTTGAGATAAAAATTTTCCTAAATTAACCTTAATTTTTTCCAAAAAAGGAATGTCTGATTTTTCTAATTGAAAAACAGTAACCTTACCCGTATCTTTGAAAAGCTTGTAGTTAGCCTTAGGAATGGCGGTAAAATTAGGCTTTTGAGGGGTAGTACATTGATAATTGTGATTAGGGAGAATATTCATAAACACCACACTTAACTTTTGTACCTATATAAAACAGTAAATAAGAATTTTTTGCTATTTTTGTAAAGTTATGTAATTTTTATAATTCAATAATATGGTGTTCAATATTAGATTTTTTCAAAATATCTTTTATTGTTTCGTTATGGCAGGTGAAATATAAAACTTGATGATTTTTTGAAAAATCGCTTAAACATTTTAAGATAGCACCGGTTCTTTCTTTGTCAAAATTCACAAAAGCATCATCAATTATTAATGGCATTTCAGGAAGTCCGTTAGGGTTTCCTGCTATATCTTTTGAAAAATTGGTCGCAAATCCCAATCTCAATGCCAAATATAGTTGTTCTTTTGTTCCTCTGCTTAAACAATCCCAATCTTTTTCTCCAACATTTTTTCCTGAGATTGTTTTATTCTCAAAATCTATTTCTGAATATTTTCCATTAGTAATTTCTGATAAATATTGTTTTGCGCATACCAGATTAGGTTGTGTTTCATTAAATTTTTCTTTTGATTTTTTTATAATTTCAAAAATAATTTCTTTTTGTATAAGTTTATTTAAACCAATTTTTAAATTATTTAATTCAATATTTTTTTGGTTTTTTAAATTAACGATACTTGATACCTGTTCTAAATTTTCTTTTGTTTGAATTAAACGTGTTTTTTCATCGTGTTTTATTTGTATTTCATTTTTTAAATTTTGGATACTATTTTCATCAACATCAATATCTTCTTTTTGTTGAGAAAACTTAGTCAATTCTTCGTTATATTTTTCTATTTTGTTTTCTAATTCTGATATAACTTTTTCTCCTGAAATACTCTCGTCTAAAAGGTTTCTTATTTCAGATAATGTTTTTTCAAATATTTCATAATCGTATTTATTCAAGGTTTGAATATTATTAATTTCTGACGTTTCAATAAATTTGTTTAATACTTCAACGAAGGTTTCAGTATTAATCTCAATATTTTTTATTTCATTTTGTTTTTCGGATAGCTCCTGTTGAATTGTTTTTAATTCTTTTATTTTTTCGTAGATTTCAGGATATTTCTCAAGATTTTGAATATTTGTTTTTTCTATAAATTCTAATTTTTTTTCGTTTAATTTTTCAAGATTTTTATCTTGTTTATTTAAAAATTCTTGTTTATCAGTAAAATTTTCTTTTTCTTTTTCAAGGGTTATTCTGGTTTTTAAAAGGTCATTTTCAATGATTTTGTATTCTGACAAATTATCATTCATTTTTTGAATAAATGCGTTTATTTGAACTATAAAATTATCATCTTTATTTAGTTTAAAATTGTATTTATTGCATAATTCAATAATTTTTTTAGCATTTTCATCTAAATATTTTTTGTATCCGTTATTTTCATTATTTTTTTTAAATTCATAATTTTTCATCCAAACAGTTAGCATACCGGAACAAGATACAAGAATAATTGCTATAAAAACTAACATAGCCGTACTATTCCAAAATCGTATTAATCCGCTTAGTGATGCAAAAAATAAACCACCGAACAGTAGCATAAATACTTTGTTATACCAATTATTATTTTGGGTATTTATAGCATTGTTGTTTATTGCTTTATTCATCCAGTCTGAATAATTATTTTTATAGCTTTCAAGCATATCTTTATCGTTTTTATATTTAGTCGAATCTTTTATTTCAAAAGAATTTAATTGACGTTCTATAGATTTTGCTTCGCATTCTAAATCATTTATTCTTTTTTCTATTTCTTTGTGTAGTGAAGAAATGTTTTGTTTTTCATTTGAAAGTTTATTATTTTCATTAATATAATTTTTTATTTCATTTAGGATTTCAGAAGAAAGTTCAAAATTTTCTATTTCATTACTTGAAAAAACCTGAATTTTATTTAATTCATTTAGTTTTTCATCATATATTTTTTGCAAATCAGATATTTGTTGTTCGATATTTGGTAATTTTTGTTTTTGAGAATTTAATGCACCATAATTTTCTCTGATTTTTTCAAAATCTTCTTTATTATCCAAAAGTTTTTTATTTATTTTAATTTTTTCTAATTCACTTTGTGTATTATTTTTATTTAAAATAAGTTCTCTATAATTTAAATCATTGTTTAAGGTTTCGAGTTCTTGTTTAATATATTCTATTTGCGAGCAAATATTATTATATTCTTCTTCTTTTGATTGAAGTTCTTTAATCTTCATATCAAGTTCTTTTAAATGATTAAATTGTTCTTGGAAGGTTTTAGAGGCAATGTTTCTTCCTGTCAAAGCAAATTTTTGTTTTTTACCATAAATATAATTGTAATACTCATCTTGTTTTATATTGATTGCATTTCCGGAGGAATCTTTTACTATATTTACTAATGCTTCCGCATCTGCTTTTTTAGCAAACATAATATCATCTAAATCAATAATAAAACCTGTTTTATATGATAATGGATTTATTTTTTCAAGAGTTTTGTCATTTTCTTTTTGTTTATTTTTTTCTGCTCTAAGATTTTGTTCATTATTGTCATAGTCGTACTTTAAATAACCTTTTGCATCGGATTTTCTGATAAAAATATTTTTTATAAAGTTCATCAAAGTTGATTTGCCGGCTTCATTTTTGCCAAGAATTATGTTCAAACCGGTTTCATATTTAATAAATTGGTTATTTGTTTCGTTATAATTATCTATTTGTGTTTCTATAATTCTTAACTTAGACATTAGTTACTCCATTGAATAAATCTCGTTGCAGAGCGATTTAATTTCATTTTTCACATTGTTTATTATTTCATCTTTATCTGTTTCTAAAGAATCAATTATAGTTTTGGCAGAATCTGTATCCAGTTTCAATTTTTTATAAATATTTTCGTGTATTTCACAAATATCTGAATAAATTTTGTCGGTGTTAATTTCCGAATTTTTTTCAAAACAATTAGCTATTAATCCTATTACTCCTGTGTCAGAGGTTAGTTTATAATCTTCAAATAATGGGATTGTTTTATTATTTATTTTATAAACACTTATATTTTTATTTTCAGATTGAGAATAATTTTCTAAATATTCTTCCAGTAGATTATCCGTATCATTTAATTCCTCAAAAGCTTTTGAAATTCCGATTAAGTTGATTTCAAATAGATTTAATTCAACTTCTTCTTCTATGTTGTTTACAGAATCTAATATTGCGTTATATATTTCAATTTTGTTTTCATAATTTGAGCAATCAATATCTTGTGAATTAAATCTGACAAAATCAGTTGGTATAAATTCTTTTGAGATATTTTTATCATTAACTTTAATATAATAACAGCCATGTGTACCTGTTTCTTTTTTTGTTCTTGCTTGAGGAGTTCCTGCATATATAATATTATCTCCGCAATCTTGAGGCACATGGATATGTCCTAAAGCATAATAATCATATCCAAGATTTCGTAAATCTTCTTTTGAGCATGGTGCATATTTTGAAGAAGTTTTGTCTAAATCACAATGGATTAAACCAATATTGAAATTATTATCCCCTGCAGATATTTTAGGTAAATCTTCTGTCGGGTTTTTCCCCTCATCGGTTTTAAAACTAATTGAATGAATTTTAACACCCTCAATAGGAGAGAAGGAATGTTTGTAATCAGCTGTGGTAACGCCTGTGATATTGATTAGGCCCTCAAAATCTTTATTAAAATAATTTTTAAATTTTTTATACATTTCAAGAGAATCATGATTTCCGCAGATTACGAATGATTTTATTCCTTTTTTTGCCAGTATTTTTAAGTTTTTTAAAAACAAAAGCTTTGCGCTTAAATCGTGTTCATCACTATCAAAACTATCTCCTGAGATTAATATAAAACTAACTTGTTTTTCTATTGCTAATTCTATAATTTTATTGAAAGCTTTATTGCATGCTTGAGAACAAAAATCTATTTTATTGTTTATTTCTGATAAATCAGAAAAAGCTCGCCCTAAATGTAAATCAGCAATATGTAAAAATGAAAATTCCATAATCCCTCTTATTAAATCTATTATACAAGAATTAGATTTGATTGTCATTTTATTAACACGTTTTTTCTCCTCTATTTGTATGAGATATCAACAATCATGTTGATTTGAACCATTATTTAAGTTAAAATCAATCACGGAGATTTATAATTATGAAACTTATCATTTACCTTATTTATTTGTATTTAACCGTATATACGGTGTATTATGTTGCATTAGCGATTACCGCGCAGAAAAAAGTTAAAAAAATTCGTGATGAATATGGAAAGAAAATACACAATTTATGCGTTGTAGTGTACGCACATAATAATAAAGAAACTGTTGAAAATCTTATTAAACAGTTGAAAAATCAAACATACCCAACCTCAAATTACACAATTACGCTTGTTTTAGATAATTGTTCCGACAATTCGGAAGTAATGTTTCAAGGTGATTTAGCGGTTAATGTCATGAATGTGAAAAATGTCGATACTATTGGCAGAGATCAAGCATTTTCGATTATTACGGAAAAATATTCACCTATTAAAGATTTAGATGCGTATGTGTTTTTAGATGCTAAATATTATGTTAATAGTGACTTTTTAGAAAAAGTTAATGAATCTCTTCAAAAAGATGATGTTATCACAGGTGCAACAACTCTTATCTGTAGAGAAAATTTAACATTGTTGGATAATATTAAATATTCATATAATCTATATAAAAATAATTTTATTTCGAAATCTCGTGATATGTTGGGCTTGAGTAATCTTGTTAATTCAGATATTTTGGCTATGCGAAAATCTGTTGTTGATGAAATGAGTTCTTTCAATTTTAAAGATACAAATGATGAATTAAAATATACTATTGCCCTTTCAAATATTGATGTGAGAACAGGTTTTAATTCTGATTTGAAAATATATATTCCTGTTGAGAATTACGATTTTAAAATTCCTTCATTATCTCATAGGATTAATTTATTCTTTGAAAATATTTTAAAAGTAAAACCCGGTAAATTTCATTTTAATGAACTTATAATGTCATTAATTTATCCAAATTGTTTAACTTTAGCATTAGGATATTTTCTTGTATTTGATTATGCTTTTCAGGTTAAATGTTTGTTGAATTATTATGTGGTTGGATTGGGAATTTGCGCATATCTGATTGCGTTTTGTTCAAGCTTGCTGCATGCAAAAATACATTCGAAAGAACATTTTTATTTGTTCTTGTATCCTTTTTATGCATTATGTAAAGTGATATATAATTTCCCTCTTTTGAGATTTATAAGAAAATGTTTGTTCAAAAGCGGAGAAGAAACAAAAATAGAAAAACTTACTATACAAGCTTTTGTTTATGACGGAACAAGATATTTTCCTTGTAAATTGGAAATAATTTCCGAATCAGGACTTTCTAAGATTATATTTATAAATAAAAATAAAAAGTATAAAACTAAAAATCATTTAAGAGTTGTTGATGCAATAAGTGAAATTGCTCAAAAATTAGAAAGTTACGGATATTTGTTAAGACTTTGTAAGTGTTGTAAATATTTTGAAGCCAATATTGATGGTACAGTTAATCAAATTAATGGTTTTTGTAAATATCCGTTCTCAAACAGAACTCCCGGAGATATTCTTCCAACCGTTGTGTGGAATGCGTGCGATGCATATGAAAAAAATAATGTTGTAAATATTTTAGATGCAATTAACAGCAAAAAAGAGGAAGAAAATATCTAATAATGCCTCAAAATGCCATCACAAGTGCATATATTCATATTCCTTTTTGTAAAAGTAAGTGTAAATACTGTTCTTTTGTTTCAACAGAAAATATTGATAAAAAAACAGGATATTTATATTCACTATTAAAAGAAATAGATTATTACTATGCAGGGGAACAGCTAAAGACATTATATATTGGTGGTGGAACTCCGTCTGTGATGGAAATTGATGAATTATCAAAAATTTTGTCTAAATTTTCTTTCACTTCTAATGCAGAAATAACTATAGAGGTTAATCCGAATGATATTACGGAAGAATACTCGGATGGCTTAAAACAACTGGGTTTTAATCGAGTTAGTATGGGGGCTCAAAGTTTTGATGATAATATCCTTAAAATAATTGGCAGACGACATTCTTCTGAGGAAATTTATAAAGCTTTTGAAATTTTACGTAATTCTAAATTTGAAAATATAAGTTTGGATTTAATATACGGATTGCCAACACAAACAATAAAAATTTTTGAAAATGATCTTAAGCAAATTATTTCTTTAGGAGTAGAACACTTGTCTTTATATGGGTTAAAGATAGATGAGGGTTGTTATTTTTATCAACATACACCTGAAAATATACCGGATGAAGATGCTCAAGCAGATATGTATTTAATGGCCGGAGAGATTACTAAACAAAATGGATATAATCATTATGAAATCAGTAATTATTCAAAATCGAGTTATAATTCAAAACATAATACAAATTATTGGAAATGCGGAGGATATTACGGTTTTGGACTTTCTGCTCACGGATATACAGGCGAGATAAGATATTCAAATACTACTGATATGACGAGATATCTTGATTCTCCTACATCAAGAGATTTCGGAAAATTTCTTACAAAACAAGAAATGCTTGAAGAACGTATTTTTTTAGGATTTAGATTAGAAGAAGGTGTCAATGTTTCTGAAATAAATCAGTTGTTTAATATTGATTTTGATGAAAAATACAAAAATATTTTGAAAAAATATACAAATAGCGGTCATATAATAAAAACAAATAATGGGTATAAATTATCAGATGAGCGAGAAAATAACGGATTTTTGATAAGTAACATTATATTGTCTGAATTTATAGAATAAGATAATTTATCAAATAAAAATATTTTTAAAAGAATTAAATAATTTTTGCAAGTGAGGAGCTTTACTATAAAAATATTTACCCCTGAAATGCTTTATGCTATAATTAAAAAAAATCAAGGAGAACAAAATGGACGATATTTTAAGTGTAAGCGATTTAAATAAGATTATAAACTATGTACCAACAGTTATTGAATCATCTTCAAGAGGTGAAAAATCTTTTGATATTTTTTCAAGATTGTTAAGAGAAAGAATAATTTTCTTGGGTACAGAAATAGATGATGAAGTGGCAAATTCAATCGTGGCACAACTTTTACTTCTTGATAGTGAAAATCCTGAAAAGGATATTATGTTATATATTAATAGTCCGGGTGGTGTAATAACGGCAGGTATGGCAATTTATGACACAATGAATCTAATAAAAGCAGATGTATCAACAATCTGTTTAGGTGAAGCTGCAAGTATGGGTTCTTTCTTATTGTCATCAGGTGCAAAAGGTAAGAGATTAGCATTGCCAAGCGCAAGAATAATGATTCACCAACCTCTTGGTGGTGCGCAAGGTCAAGCTACCGATATTGAACTTGAAGCTAAAGAAATCCTTCGTATGAAAGATATGTTAACAGGAATTTTAGCTCAAAATTCAGGTCAAGACATTGAAAAAGTTAAAAAAGATTGTGAACGTGATTATTACATGTCAGCTGAAGAAGCTGTAAAATACGGTCTTATTGATAAAGTTATTACTGCTGAAGATTTAAAAGGTTAAAAATAATATATTATTTTAACTTCTCAACTAATTCTAAGATATCTTTTTTAAAGGTATCATAGTCTTTGTTGTTAGAAATTACATAATCCCAATCTGTGATATTATCAAGACCAACCTCTGTAATATCTTGTTCACCAATCAAATCACCACGTTGAGCACGAACTTGTCTATCAGCTTCTATTCTGATTGAAATTGCTCCGGCATTTTTAAATACTTCATATTCGTGAGGAACACGTACATCCGTAACCATTATGTTTCCTTCTGAAGATATTATTTTTTCTAACCAATAATCCGGTGATTGACTTCTACCCCAGTTGCCTAACTCTATTAAACCTGCTCTGTATTTTGATTTATTTGCTTCTATTTCTTCATACGTTAAATTATGTTGTTTCCCATATTCAAGTTTAATAATATCTCCCATAGCACATCTATGAAAATCGGGCATGATATCAAGCATTATTCTTGCTGCGGTATCTTTCCCTGCGTACTGTTTTCCCGAAAAAATTATTATTCTATCTGCCATATTCTCTCCTGTCTACAATCTTATTATAAATTGAAAATTTTACGATAATAAACGAGATAAAAATTTGCTTTACAAATTTTTATAAAAACAGATATTGACCTAAATAAGGGATAAATATTATAATTAGTTTATAAAGTTAAGGTTAATACCTTATCACTGATTTAAGGAGAAACAATGAGCGAATTTACTTATCAAAGATTAGACAAAAAACAGTACACTAACGAAGATATTAAAAGAATGATTGAAGAAAATAATGTAAAATTTATAAAACTTCAATTTGTAGATATGAACGGACAAGTTAAAAATTTATCTATACCTGCATCTCATGTAGATAGAGCATTGAATAATGATATGATGCTTGATGGTTCATCAATAAAAGGTTTTAGAAGTATTGAAACATCAGATATGTTTTTCTATCCTGATAAAAACACTTTTGAAATTCTTCCTTGGAGAAATGAGGAAGGATATCAATCAGCAAGAATAATCTGTGATATTTATAATGCGGACGGAACGCCATTTGAAGGTTGTCCACGCTGTAACCTAAAACGTGTAATGAAAGAAGCAGAAAAAATGGGATTTACAATGAACATAGGTCCTGAAGCTGAATTTTTCTTATTTGCAAAAGACGAAAATGGTGATATAACCACTACTACTATGGATAAAGCTGGTTATTATGACGTTGGGCCTGAAGATTTAGGAGAGGATGTGCGTTCAGATATTGTTACTACATTACAAGAAATGGGGTTTGATATAGAAGCATCTCACCACGAGGTTGCAGACGGCCAACACGAAGTAGATTTTAGATATGCTGATGTCCTTACGACAGCTGATAATGTTGCTACTTTCAAAGTTGTTGTAAAAGCTATTGCTGCTTTACATTATCTACATGCAACATTTATGCCAAAACCAATCTATGGTATAAATGGTTCCGGTATGCACTGTAATGTATCTTTGTTTAAAGATGGCAAAAATGCATTTTATGATGAAAATGCAGAATATCAGTTGTCTGATACGGCAAAATATGCAATTGGCGGATTGTTAAAACATATCAAGAGTATTACAGCAATTTTGAACCCAACTGTAAACAGTTATAAACGATTAGTTCCCGGGTACGAAGCACCTGTATATTTGGCTTGGTCATTGGCAAACAGAAGTGCTTTATTAAGAGTTCCTGCAAAACGTGGTGTCGCAACAAGGGTTGAACTTCGTTCTCCTGATCCTGCTTGTAACCCATATTTAGCGTTCGCAACCATTTTAGAAGCTTGTCTTGATGGTATTAGAAATAAAATTGAACCGCCTGCTCCTGTTGAAAGTAATATTTATAAATTAACTTCGAAGGAAAGAAAAAGACAAAAAATCGATTCTCTTCCGGGTACGTTAAAAGAAGCGATTGATTTATTTGATAAATCACTCGTTGCTAATGCGGCTTTGGGACAGCATATTATGAATGAATTTGTAACTACAAAAGAAAAAGAGTGGGATTCATATCGTACTGCTGTTACAAAATGGGAATTGGATAAGTATTTAGCAAGATATTAAGAAATTCAAAAGTGAAATATTTAATAATCTCTTTACTTTTTATTATTAGCGTTTTAGCATGGATAAGGGAGAGATTATTATGTATAGTCCAAAATCACTTAAAGCCGAAGAATTTATATCTAATGAGGAAATTTTAGCATCTCTTGATTATGCTGAAAAAAATAAGTCTAATATTGAATTGATAAATTCAATACTTGACAAAGCAAATGAAATGAAAGGTCTTTCTCACAGAGAAGCATTAGTTCTTTTAGCATGTGATATTGATGAAAAAAATGAAGAAATATACAAACTGGCAAATGATATTAAACAAAAATATTATGGAAATCGTATAGTAACATTTGCACCGTTATATCTTTCTAATTATTGCGTTAACGGATGTGTATATTGTCCTTACCATTATAAAAATAAACATATCCCACGTAAAAAAATGACTCAAGAAGAAATAGAAAAAGAAGTAATTGCACTTCAAGATTTAGGTCATAAAAGGTTGGCACTTGAGACAGGCGAAGATCCTGTTAATAATCCAATTGAATATATTCTTGAATCTATAAAAACAATTTATAATATCAAACATAAAAATGGTGCAATACGCAGGGTTAATGTGAACATTGCGGCAACAACCGTTGAAAATTATAAAAAATTACATGATGCAGGAATTGGAACATATATATTGTTCCAAGAAACATATAATAAAGAAAGTTATGAACAATTGCACCCAACAGGGCCTAAACATAATTATGATTACCATACCGAGGCAATGGATAGAGCAATGCAAGGTGGAATTGATGATGTCGGACTTGGTGTCTTGTTTGGGCTTGAAAATTATAAATATGAGTTTACAGGTTTGTTAATGCACGCTGAACATTTAGAAGCTGTATATGGTGTAGGGCCTCATACAATTAGTGTTCCAAGAATTAGACCTGCGGATGATATTGATCCTAACTCTTTTATAAATGCAATAGATGATAACATTTTTACTAAAATAGTGGCTTGTATCCGCATTGCTGTGCCATATACAGGTATGATAGTTTCAACAAGAGAATCGCAAGAAACAAGAGAAAAAGTTTTAAAACTTGGTGTTTCACAAATTAGCGGAGGTTCAAAAACAAGCGTAGGCGGATATGCCAATCCGTCTGAAGAAGCTGAAGAATCTGCTCAATTTGACGTAACAGACAGACGTTCGCTGGATGATGTTATGAATTGGTTAATGGAATTAGGATATGTACCTAGTTTTTGTACGGCTTGTTATAGAGCAGGCAGAGTTGGTGCTGACTTTATGAAAATATGTAAAAAACAACAAATTCATAATTTCTGTCATCCAAATGCTATTTTAACCCTAAAAGAATATCTCGAAGATTATGCTTCTGAAAAAACTAAAAAAACAGGTGAAAAGTTAATCCAAACAGAAGTTGAAAACATTGAAAACCCTACCATTAAAGAAAAAACAAAAGAATATTTAAAAGAAATAGAGAACGGAAAACGTGATTTTAAATTTTAAAAATAATCAAGGAAAAGTTTGCTGATAAATAATACTTGGGGTAAAATATACTCATAGGGAGTATTTGATGAACGAAACTATTTCTATAAGAGGAGCAAGACAACATAATCTGCAAAATGTATCTTTAGATTTACCTAAAGATGAGCTAATTGTTTTCACAGGAGTATCAGGCTCAGGAAAAAGTTCACTTGCATTTGATACAATCTTCGCAGAAGGTCAACGCCGATATGTAGAAAGCCTTTCCACATACGCTCGTCAATTTTTAGGACAAATGGATAAACCTGATGTCGATTCAATAGACGGATTAACTCCTGCAATTTCAATTGATCAAAAATCCACAAGTAATAATCCACGTTCAACAGTTGGAACTGTTACTGAAATTTATGATTATTTAAGATTATTATATGCTCGTGTCGGGACGCCATATTGTCCTCAGTGCGGTGCTGAAATAAAACCTCAAACTATTGATGAAATTGTTGCAAGTATTTTTAAACTTACCGAAGGTACTAAAATTCAAATACTTGCACCTGTCGTAAAAGGTAAAAAAGGTGAATATCAATCATTGTTTAATGAACTCAGACAAGAAGGATTTGTAAGGGTTAAAGTTGACGGTGAAATATATAATCTTGATGAAGATGATATCCAATTAGCTAAAACAAAAAAACATGATATTTACATTGTAGTTGATAGAGTTATTGTTAAAGAATCTGCTCAATCACGTATTGCAGATAGTGTTCAAACAGCTTTACAAAAAGCAGACGGGCTTGTGATTATTGATGTAATTGGTCAAAATGAAATTATGTACAGCGAAAAGCTGGCATGTGAAAATTGTGGTATTAGTTTTGAAGAGCTTGCTCCAAGAATATTTAGTTTTAATAATCCGTATGGTGCTTGTGAACGTTGCGGCGGTTTAGGTTTCGATTTTAGAGTTGATTCTGATTTGGTTGTTCCGGATAAAAATAAATCACTTAGAGAAGGAGCTATTTATCCTTGGAGTAAAACAGCAAACAGTTATTATTTTGATTTACTGCAAAGTGTAGCTGATAATTACGGTTTTAGCATGGACACACCTTTTAAAGAGCTATCTAAAGAATATCAAGATATTATTTTATATGGTTCGGGCAAAGAAACTTTGTGGATTAATGTTAAAGAGTTTGGTACAAAACGATATAGAAAAAAACTCCGCAGATATGAAGGTGTTATTCCGTTTTTGATGAAGCATTATCAAGAGTCGGATGGAGAATATTGGAGAGAAGAAATTCAAAAGTATATGATTACAATACCTTGTGAAGCTTGTGGCGGCGGAAGGTTAAAGCCGTTCTCGTTAGCAGTTAAAATCGGAGGTGTTAATATACATGAATTTTGTATGATGCCGATTGATGAAGCATACAAGTTTATTTCTGATTTGTATCTTACTTTATCTGAATTTCAAATGAAAATAGTTAAACAGGTTTTGGATGAAATAAGGTCAAGACTAAAATTTTTAATGGATGTTGGACTGAGTTATTTAAATCTTGCTCGTATGGCAGGAACATTATCCGGTGGTGAAGCACAAAGAATTAGGCTTGCAACACAAATAGGAAGTGGGCTTTCAGGAGTTTTATATGTACTTGACGAACCTTCTATCGGACTACATCAAAAAGATAATGACAGACTGATAAAAACTCTTTTACACCTTAGGAATTTAGGTAATACACTTATCGTTGTTGAACATGATGAAGATACAATGCGCAATGCAGATTATATTGTTGATATAGGTCCGAAAGCAGGGGTAAATGGAGGGCAAGTTGTTGCTCGTGGAAAATTGGAAGATATCATAAATAGCGAAAATTCTATTACCGGAAAATATTTATCAGGAGAAAAGTTTATTCCTATACCTGACAAATTGCGTGAAGGTAATGGTGAAGTTTTACACGTTAAAAATGCACATAAAAATAATTTAAAAAATATTGATGTTGATATTCCACTTGGTAAAATTACTGTTTTAACAGGAGTTTCCGGCTCGGGAAAATCAACGCTAATGAATGATATTATTTATCAATATGCACTTCACAAGCTTAGGGGAAATAAACCAAAACCACAGGGAGTGGAAGAAATCACAGGATTTGAAAATATTGATAAAGTAATTGAAGTTGACCAATCACCTATTGGAAGAACTCCTCGTTCTAACCCTGCCACATATACTGATGTATTCACACCAATTAGAGAGCTTTTTGCAAAAACAAATGAAGCAAAAATGCGTGGTTATAAAGCGGGAAGATTTAGCTTTAATGTCAAAGGCGGAAGATGTGAAGCTTGTAAAGGAGATGGTTTATTAAAAATTGAGATGAATTTCTTATCTGATGTTTATGTAAAATGTGATGTTTGTTCAGGACATCGATATAATAGAGAAACATTAGAAGTTAAATATAAAGGAAAAACTATTTATGATGTTTTAGAAATGAGTGTAAAAGAAGCATTAGAGTTTTTTGACAGTGTTCCTCAAATAAAAAATAAGCTTCAAACATTACATGATGTGGGATTGGATTATATTAAATTGGGACAAAGTGCAACAACGTTATCCGGTGGTGAGGCCCAACGTATAAAACTTGCATCTGAACTTAATAAACGTGCAACAGGAAAAACTTTGTATCTTCTTGATGAACCTTCTGTCGGGTTACATTGGGCTGATTTAGATAAACTGATTACTATTTTGCATAGATTAGCAGATGCAGGAAATACTATTTTAGTAATTGAACATAATATGGATTTAATTAAAGTTGCGGATAATATTATTGACCTTGGACCAAATGGCGGAAATGATGGCGGAATGGTAATTGCTCAAGGTTCACCAAAAGACGTTTCTAAGGTTAAAAATTCTTATACGGGCCAATATCTTAAAAAAATTTTTGAGAAAAAAATTAATTAATTATTTGTAAGAAATCTTTTTACGGAGTATTTAATAATTTTATAATATATCAAGCATAAGGTTGATTGACTGCGTTTGCTCAAAATGTTAATATACAAAGGAAATCGATTTAATACGGCATTAATCATGATTAATACAAAATTGTTATCTGAAGCAAATCTTCTTGTAAAAAAAAGAGATTTTGATTCTGCAGAAAAAATATATTTGGATTTATTGCGAGATAATCCAAACAATGATATTGTTCAGTCTTTTTTAGGCAGACTCTATATTATGAAAAAAAAATATAAAGCTGCGGAAAGAATTTTAGAAACTGCCTACAATCAACATAAAACTGCCCCAACAATCGCATCTTTAGCTTTTTGCAAATATCGTATGAAAAAATTCGACGATGCTATTATTCTTTATGAGGAATTATTTAAATACGATCCTGATAATACAAAAATTTATGACAGAATAATTCAAGCGTTTCGTGAACTTGAAATGTATAATTTTTCGCATGCATATGCACTCAAGTTTTATAACAAGCACCCCGATAAAGAAGCAGCAAATGTCCGTTTAACACAAAGTTATATGGATTTAGGAGATATAAAACAGGCTGAAATAAGTTGTGCTAAAACAATTCAATCCTTCCCAAAATCAGGAGCTGCTTGGATAATGGCAGGAAATTTACAAGAATTTATGTATTGTAATGAAGAATTGGCGCAAGATTGCTATCAAACAGCTATCGATTATAATGCGCCTTCTGCATATTATCATCTTGCTGTTAGTTGTCAAAAAGTCGGAAATTTTAAAGAAGCAGAAGATAATTATAAAAAAATGATTGAACTTATGCCAAATGAAGATTATGTTTATGCTTCACTTGGAACACTATATTTAACTCAAAAAAATATGACTAAAGGTTATCAATATTTTATAAAACGTGAAAAAGCACCGGAAGCTAAAACCCTTAAAAATATGTGGAATGGCGACGTTTTAAAAGAAGAAACTCTATTATTATATTGCGATCAAGGATATGGTGATCATATCCAATTTATAAGATATTTGCCGTTTTTAACCGATAAATTTAAAATAATAAAAGTTCTAACAAGAGAAAATTGTATCCAATTATTCGAAAGAAGCTATTCTAAAAAAGATTATCCAAATGTGGAATTCTATGATGATTTGAATAATATAAATAACTATGACAAATATGTAATGGCATCGGATTTACCCTATTTTCTTAATATAGATTTTGACAATATTCCAACCCCGAACGGATATTTAAAATTTGATGAACAAAAAAAAGAATATTTTAAAAACAAATATTTCAACACAGATAAACTAAAAGTAGGATTATGCTGGAAAGCAGGCGGAATAGGAATGAGAGCCGCTATTAACCGTACTATAAACATTGATTATTTTAAGAAAGTTTTAGGACTGGAAAAGGTTCAATTCTACTCTTTTCAATTGGAAGATATATTTGATGCTGTAGAAAAATATCCACAAATGATTGATTTAAAAAAAGAGTTGAAAACTTTTGATGATACTGCATCTGCTATGGCAAATCTCGATTTATTTATCTCCGCAGATACTTCTTGCGCCCATTTGGCAGGTGCTTTAGGTATAAAATCATTTTTACTCATTCCATACTGCTCCGATTGGAGATGGTTTGAAAATACAGAAAAAACTGAATGGTATACATCAGTAAAATTATTTAAACAAGAAGACAGACAAGATTGGTTTATTGAAGCTGATAAAATATATGAAAAATTAAAGGAAATTACAGAATGAATCCTCATCAAAACAAACTTATAGAATTAGCAAAAAAATGTCTTTATTTAGGCAAATATGAATACCTAAATTTGATTATTGATAAGTTATTACAAATTTCATCCAATGATGCTGATGTGCTATTAGAGATAGGAAAATTATATGGTGGGATGAAAAATTATAATTACGCATATGAATTTATTAATAAATCTTTTGAGTTGGAAAAAAGCGTGGAAACCTTGCAAGCATTAGCAGATACTAATTATTTACGTGGAGATTTTGCAAGTTCTGCTATTCAATATGAAGAATTAACAAAACACATAGAAAAAGAAGAAATCTATATTCAATGTCGTAAATCATATGAAAATTATGGTCTTGATGAAGAAGCTATCAGAATAGCAAAAGAAGAAGTTGATAAATTTGGCACAGCTGATTCATTTTCTGAATTGATATTTCTATATATTACTGTTGGAATGGAAGAAGAAGCTATCAAATATTGTGAAGAATTAAAAAAGAAATATCCTAATCACGCTATAACATTTAATTCATTAGGGTTTTTATATGAATGTATTTATAATGACTACGAAACAGCAAAAAAATATTTTCTAAAAGCTGCAAAAATGGGATTTATCAATGCATATTACAATTTAGGGGTTTGCTGTAAACAATCAGAAGACCTTGAAAATGCAGAAAAATATTTAAAACGACTAATTACTTTAGATACAAAATCAGAAACAGATTATAATTATACTTTGGGTTCTGTATATTTTGCTCAAAGAAAAATGGCATTGGGATATAAATATTATAAAAATAGAAGCATTGCCCGAGATTTAAATATTAGAAATAAAAATAAATACTGGGACGGAAAAGAGTATCCTAACGAAATTTTATATGTCCAACACGAACAAGGTTTTGGAGATAACATTCAATTTATCAGATATTTACCAATGGTCGCAAAGAAATTTAAAAAAGTTATTTATGGAACAACTTCTAATTTAATAGAACTATTTAAAAGAAGTTTCCCGCAAGAAAAATTTCCAAATATTGAAATAGTTGAAAATAATGAAGTTGTAAGATATAACAAATTTGTTCTTATTATGGATATTCCTAATTTGTTACATCAAAATTTCCACAATATTCCTTTTCAAAAATCTTACCTTGTTGCAGACAAACGCAAACAAGAAATGATGAAAATAAACTATTTTAATAGTGATAAAGTTAAAATAGGTTTAAACTGGAGAGCAAAAGGTATGGCATTAAGAGATGCTGTATACAGAACAATAGATGCTCCGTATTATTTTAAACCATTGTTTGATATACCAAATACAGAATTTTATTCATTCCAAATGAATGATATATTTGGAATGTGTGAAAAATATCCGCAAATAATTGATTTAAGTAAGGAAATAGATACATTTGATGAAACGGCCGCATTATTAAAAAATATTGACATACTTATTACTGTAGATACCGCATTAGCTCATCTGGCAGGGGCATTAGGTGTTAAAACATATTTGCTTTTATGTCATGCACCCGACTGGAGATGGTTTGAAAATACAGAAAAAACAGAATGGTACCCATCTATAACAATTATTAGGCAACAAGATAGACGAACTTGGGAAGATGTATCAAAAAAATTATATGAATATATAAAATCAGATTTAACATAATAATAGGGCGGATTCGAATTTTCGAATCCGCCCTATTTTAAATAATTTAAAATTACTTAGCTAACTTTTTAGCAGCAAGAGTAAGTCTTGATTTTTTTCTTGCAGCTGTGTTTTTGTGAAGAATACCTTTAGATACAGCTTTGTCACAAAGTTGATATGCCTTTGATAATGCTGTGTTAAAAGCTTCTTTGTCATCACCTTCTGCAAGAGTAAGAACTTTTTTGAAAGCAGTCTTAATAGAAGATTTCCAAGCTACGTTTCTTTGTCTGTTAGCTTCTGCTATCAATACTCTTTTCTTTGCTGATTTAATGTTTGCCATTTTATTTTATCCTTTCAAATTTGTACGGACTTGAACGTTTAATGACGACGTCTTATCCGATACGAGGATGTGAGTTGAGATTATTCTAATCTAAACATATTTTTCATGCAACATGCGAGATTCAAAAATTTCATAAACACTATTAAATATATTACAAATTACGCAGCGCTGCTATTTTCATTTCTTTTACATCAGGAGTTTTTCCTGTCCAAATCTGAACAGCATGTTGTGCTTGATAAAGCAGCATATCCAACCCTTCAACCGTTCTTAAACCTTCTTTCTGTGCTGATTGTAAAAACCTTGTTGTTAAAGGATTATAAACTATATCATACACAATTGTAGATTTATCTAATGTTTTTATTACGTAATCACTAAGCGGTTGTTCGTCTGCTGCAAAACCTTTCATTCCAATAGGTGTTGCATTAACTACAATCGCTGTTTCAGGCAGCGAAACAACATTTTGAATTTGATGTGCCGTGAATTTTATATTAGGAAATTTATCTCTTAAATAATTAATAGCATTTTGTGCGTTGATAATATTTCTTGTATAAAAATCTATTGAGTTAATTCCTTTTTCTATAAGTCCGACTGCTGCAGCTCTTGAAGCACCGCCTGTTCCTAAAATACAAGCATTTTTATTTTTTAAATCAACATCAGAAGGAATAGCTGTTTTGAAACCATAAATGTCAGTATTGTATCCAAACATTTCTCTTTGTTCACCTGATATTTTAACTGTATTTATACAACCTGCGATATTAGAATAATCATCCATATCACTCATAAAAAATGATATAGGTATTTTCAATGGAATAGTAACGTTAAAACCATGATATCCGTTAGCTTTTAAGAATTTTATTCTGTCAACCAAATCTTCAGCAGGAGTTTCCATAACATCATATTCTGCATCTAAACCAATACTTTCAAACCCTGCTTTTTGTATAACAGGTGAAATAGAATGTCCTAAAGGATAACCGATTATGCCCAGTTTATATTTCATTATTTGTCCTCTTTTATTCCATAAGTGTTGTAATCAAAATTGGTTCATCTTCCGTTGCAAGAACTGTATGTTCAAAGTGAGCAGAAGGCATATGGTCTTTTGTAACAACACCCCAGTTATCAGGTTCTGTATATACATCATCACCACCAAGATTTAACATTGGTTCAATTGCAATTACATAACCTGATTTTATTTTTGTTTGGTCACCTACCCTAAAATTAAATAAGAACGGATCTTCGTGCATAACATGACCGACTCCGTGTCCGCCATAATGTCTAACTATTCCCATACTATAACTTTTTGCAACATCTTCAATTGCACCGGAAATATCATCTAAAACATTACCCGCTCTCATTTTTGAAATACCTGCAAACAACGCTTCTTCTGTTGCTTTCATCAATTGTTGTTTTTCTTCGGAAATATTACCGACGGCATAAGACCAAGCACTATCTCCTACCATACCGCCATACGTTGCTCCAACATCTATTGCAATTATATCGCCCTCTTTTAAAATTTCTTTTTCTGATGGGATTCCATGTACAACTTTTTCATTTATTGATGTACATATACTTGCAGGAAAACCATTATATCCCAGAAATGTAGGTATTGCCTTATTTTCTTTAATAACTTTCATAGCAATATTATCAAGTTCTTTTGTACTTATTCCGGGTTCTACAACTTCTTTCATTTTCTTGTGAACTAATGCCACTATATGACCTGCATGTCGTTGTTTTTTGATTTCATCTCTTGATTTTCTGTTTATCATTCAACCACCTTCAACAATCTTTCCCATACTTCATCTATTGTTCCTTTTGCATCAATAGAAGACAACTCATTTTTAGATTTATAATATTCAATCAACGGAGCTGTTTCTCTAAAATATGTATCAAATCTTGCATGTGCTGTTTCTTCATTATCATCTTTTCTTTGAGTCAATTCTGTCCCGCAAACATCACATTTACCTTCATTTTTAGGGGATTTTGATTTTAAATTATAAATTTCACCACACTTAGGACAAGAACGACGATTAACTATTCTTGATACAAGTTCATCTATCTCTATATCAAAATATGTTGCACGGAAATCTACTTCTTCGTCCCCATCAATATGTTCACGAATTTCTTCAAGCATTTCTGCCTGTTCAAGACTTCTCGGAAACCCATCAAGAATAAATCCTTTTTTACAATCTTCTTGACTTAATCTGTTTTTTATAATTTCGCCAACCAACCACACCGGCACCAATTGGCCTTTATCAATAAATTGTTTAGCAATACTACCATTCTCAGAACCGGAAGCAATTTCGGCTCTTAATAATGAACCTGTATCTATGTGTGGATATCCAAAATGTTCTGCCAACAAATTTGTTTGTGTTCCTTTTCCACACGCAGGAGGCCCTAAGAATATCAATTCTTTTTTCATGTAAATCCTTCTTTCTCTCTTACATGATAATTATACATCTAAAATAATTTTTAAAGTTTTATTCTCTAAATATTTAACCCCACAGGTCAACATCTGACATATCAACATTACCGATTGCTTCATATAATTCAGATTTTAATCCATAATATCTAATATCCTCTGAGGGTTTATTCCAACATTTAAAAAGAATAAACCAATTTTCAGCATTTATATATTCATTTAACCCTAATTTTTTAGCAACATTATTTCCAATATTTTTTATAAGTTCGTTATACCAATATGCACCGCCTCCGCCAAACTCATCCGCCAGCTCATAAGCGCTTGTCGGCATTGCAACATGTCGAAATCTTTTTAATAACTTCTTTTCATCTTCTGAAAAACATGTTTTATCAAGAAGGATTTTTTCCCATTGTTCTACAGTTAAATCTTTTGGAAATTTATCTTCAATCTCAACCCATTCTTCTTCGTGGTCGTGACAACCGCAATCACAATCATCATGATGGTGGTGATGGTCTTTATCATTACATTTACACTTATGTTCTTCAAGTTCTTTTATGTATTCAACGATTTCACTACCATTTTCAACATTTTTCAAAATCGATTCTATTTTTTCTATAGTTAAATTTGTCATTTATTATTTTCCTCATATCTTGTATAATTATTATAGTATATAATAAAGAAAGCCCAAAAAATTTAAACAGAGTGGCAATGAGATAAACAAAGGGATAAGTATATTTATTGCAAAAATCAAATTTGGAACTGACGGTTGGAGGGGTAAATATATATCATGACAAAAATTAAATTTGGAACTGACGGTTGGAGGGGTAAATATATATTATGACAAAAATCAAATTTGGAACTGATGGTTGGAGGGCAATTGTAGGAGAAGATTTTACGGAAGAAAACGTAAAACTTGTAGCTCATGCTATTGCGAAATATGTTTATGAAACATATGGGATTGAAAAAGAAATTATAATAGGATATGACCCTAGAAATATGGCAGATGTTTTTTCAAAACTCACGGCAGAAATAATATCTGATTATGGATTTAATGTGTCGTATTCTTCTCGTGTAGTTCCCACTCCTGTACTTGCCTATTGTGCAAAAAATAGAAATGCTTGTGCAATTATGTTTACAGCATCTCACAACCCGCCTGAATATTTAGGAATTAAGTTTATCCCTGATTATGCAGGCCCTGCTACTTCTGATATTACAGATGCTCTTGAGAAAAATATTTATATGAATGAAGCTTTAAAATTTGAAAATGGGAAATCAGGAAAAATCACTCTAACAGATTTTGCTAAAGAGTATTATGAACATATTGAAAAACTTATTGATTTTGAACTAATAAAAAATGCCGAAATAAATATTATTTTTGACGGTTTATATTCAGCAAGCATAGGTTATTTTGATACATTACTAAAAGAACATGGTATAAAATTTGACAGTATGCATATGCTTCACGACACAAATTTTGGTGGAGGAATGCCTGAACCTAAACCAAAATATATGAAAGAATTAATAGAAAAAATTAAAACAATAAAAAATACTGTGGGTTTTGCAAATGATGGTGATGCAGATAGATTTGGGGTTATTAATGAACAAGGTGAATATGTTACCCCGAACGAAGTAATAGCCATTTTACTAAAACATTTAGTTGAGCATAAAAAAATGAGTGGTTGCCTTGTAAAAACAGTGGGGGCAAGCTTAATGCTTGACAAGACAGCTGAAAAACTTGGAATAGATGTAGTCGAAACAGCAGTAGGATTTAAACATGTGGGTCAAGCAATGAGAGAAAATGATTGTCTTATTGGTGGAGAAGAATCAGGAGGATTAAGTATAAAAGGACACATTCCTGAAAAAGACGGACTACTAGCTAATTTATTAGTATTGGAGGCAATGGCATCTTCTCATAAAACTATGGTTGAATTACAACAAGATTTAAAAGATTTTGTGGGCTCTGAATATGTTAATGATAGGGTTGATTTCAAACTAAATAATCGTTCGGAAATCACCACCGTAATAGAAAAAATGTCAAAAGTTAAAACTGCAGGCGGGTTTGATTTAACGAAAACAGATACTAAAGACGGAATAAAAATATATTTAGGTGAAAATAGTTGGGTTTTAGCGCGTCCAAGCGGAACAGAACCATTGTTGAGAATTTATTTTGAAAGTAATAACATTGAAAATCTTGAAAAAATTAAAAAAGATATACTTTCATTTATAAAATAAAAAGTCTTATTTATATTTATTCAAAATAAAAAGCCGTAAAGAATTTTACGGCTTATATAATAGAGTATGTTTTAAAATCTATTTATTGTTAATACTTGCATCATCAAGTAAAATAACCATTACCTGCTCGCCTTTTTTAGCTTTGTAGTGAAGCCCAGGAGTGAGCAAGCCGATACAAAGACCAACAGTACAACCAACAGGTATACCGATAGCGAAACCAACACCTAATTTTGCAGGATTTGGAATAAACGCAAAACCTGTACCTGCACCTGCACCAATTGCACCAAAACCGACTGTTGACAAGAATAATTTCCAGAAAGTCATCCAAGGACCTTCCATTAATACATGTTCTTTTGTATATGGTTTTCCGCACATTTCATAACATCTTCCGTCAGGAAGTACAATTGATTTAAATAACATATGTACTCTTGCGTTTTTATTGAATTTTTTAGGCTTAACTATTCTTGTAACTTCAGCTACAATTTTAGTACCTTGTGGTAATAATTGTGTTCCTTCATCTGTATATAATGCTTCAGGAAGCACAAAGTTAACTATATCACCTGCTTGATGACATTTTGAAAAGAATTTTTCATCGAATGCAACAATAATTACATTTCCTTTTGAAACTATTTTTCTTAAATTTGTAATTTTTACTGTATTGTTTGGAGTATCTTTTACAATACTAAGGTGTTCAATTCCTAATACAGATTCAACTTCACCCACATATTGAGGTTTTACGCAAGATAATTTATTTTTTAATTGCATAAAGATAACAGCTGCTTCAGCTCTTGTTAATGTTCTATTTGGCTCAAGCATATATTCATCAGGGTGATTTACAAAAATTCCATAAGTTAATGTTTTTGCATATTCTTCTTTTGCCCAGACAGGAATATCAGATTTATCTTTATAGTTATTTAAAATACGTAAATCTGAGATTGCTTCTTTTGTAATATGGCTAATTACAGACACGCATTCAGAACGCAACATAGCTTGATATGGCTTAAATGTTCCATCAGGATAACCATACACAAGTCCTAAGCTATCTGAACGCATAATGTCATTATAGTAATAATCTGTTTTGTTCACATCAGAATAATTGTTTTTAGCATTTATTTCGCAACAAGAATTGTTTAATACTTTTAATAGTGCCTTTACAAATTCTGCTCTGGTTATTGGATTTTCAGGGTTAAAATTGAAATTGTCATCAAGACTCATTACATCGTCTGAAACAACACATTCAATTGCGGAGTTAGCCCAATACCCCGATGTCATATCTTTTATTTTTGATGTGTCCATTGCTAAAACCGGAGTAATGTTCAAACTCATAAAACTTGCTAAAAGCAAACTTGCGAGTAATTTTTTCATGATAGTAGTCCTTCTTTTACTTAATAAATATAAATTGACATGAGGATTATATAATAATTTTTTTTATTTATCAAGTAATTTTAATAAAAAAAAGAAAATAAAACAAAAACTAACCCTTTACAGCACCATCATTTTCGCCGGAAATAAAGTATTTTTGCATTGCAAGAAAGAATATAACAATAGGAATAGTTGCCAAAATCGAACCTGCAGCTATAAATCTCCAATTAGAAGAAAACATCCCTTGTAAATTATTTATCCCAACAGGAAGGGTGTACATAGAATCTTTAGTTAAAACGATGCTCGGCCATAAAAATTCACCCCAAGAACCAATAAACGTAAAAATAGCTAAAACCGCCAGTGATGGTTTAATCATTGGAACACAAACCTTCATAAACATTTGAAAAACATTACAACCATCAATTATAGCTGCTTCTTCTAATTCTCTGGGGATTTTTAAAAACGCTTGCCGCATTAAAAATATACCAAATGCATTAACTGCAAAAGGAAGAATTAATCCCAAATATCCCATTACATTATTTACACTATCTATAAGATTCAATTTTATCGTAATCAAATACACAGGTAACATTATTGATTGAAACGGTATCATAATTGTTGCCAACACAGAAAAAAATACAATTTTCTTTCCTTGAAATTCCATTCTGGCAAGCGGATATGCTGCAAGAGCTGATAAAATCAAATTTAATAGTACGGTAAATCCTGCAACTACCATACTATTCACAAAATATCCTATAAAATTAACCTGATTCCATACCCCGATGTAATTTTCCCAAGTAAAATCCTGCGGAATAATTGTAGGAGGATATGCAAATATATTCTCATTTACTCCCTTTAAAGAAGTCGATAACAACCATATAAAAGGAAATATTGATAACAATGACACTATTATCAAAACAAAATGTATAGAAAATTTTTGAGTTAATTTTTTAAACATAAACTTATTTTAACATGTTTAATATTAATAAAAAATATTAAATTAAAAAAAGTTTATAGTTTATAATCTAATTTAATATTCTAAGATAAGAAAGTTCTATTTTGTTTATAGTTGTAAATATCAAAATTTAATATTTAGCACCGACAGCTTTATACAAGTTTATAGAATCAACCATACAATCTATTGTATTTGAAGATACTAACTTTTCTACTGTTAAAAGATTTTCTTTCATTTGACATAAATCAAGTTTAGAAATTACACCTTCAGAATATTTTTTTTCTGTAAGTGAAAAATCTTCTGTTTCTAATTTTAGATGTTCTTTATTTCGGTTTAATTTTTCATTATCTGATTTAGCAATATAAAGTGCATCGTTAACTTCCTGAATTGCAATTAAATTAATTTTTTGATAATTTTTAAGCGCTTTTTCAAGTCTAACCTTATTTAATTTTAAATTAGCAATTCTTGCTCCACCTGTGAATATAGGTAACATTGCAGCGCCACCTACAGACCACAACGCATTTTTTGTTGTAAATATACTACCTAAATGTCTTGAATTAAACAAAGCAAGTCCCGATATATTAATAGTTGGCAAAAATTCTTTTTTTGCAACTCTTACGTCAATACCCGCTTTTTTAAGCAAAGCTTCTGCCTTCAAATAATCAGGTCTTTGAACAATTATATCTGATGATATTTCATTCGGTATATTATTTCTGTAATCAATATTATCGTACGCAATTCTTTCAAAAGTATCAATGTTAGCAGGACTTTCACCAATTAAAACTGCTAATTTATTTAGTAATTCAACTCTTTGTTTCTTTAAATCAACCAAATTAGTTTGCCCGTTAATGTATGATTTATTAGCTTTAATCATATCACTTGTAGATACAATTCCGTTAGCATGGCTCAATGCCATTAACTCATAAATTTCTTTTCTTAGTTCAACTATTTCTTCTTGTAATGTAATGGCTTTATCTAAACGGACAATATTATAATAAACTGCACCAACAGAAGAAACTATTGAAATATAAGCAGAACGCTCATCATTTATTGATGCTTCAAATAATTTTTTTGAAGAAGTAGTTTTATCATGATTTTTTAAGAAAATATCTGCTTCATAATTAGCAATAATTGGTATACCCATACCGTGCAGAGTATTTCTTCCTTTTGATGCTAAACCGGGTGGTGTACCTGCAAGACCTATGCCGTATCCCGCTTCAACTTGCGGTAATTCGCCGGCCATTTGCAATTTCACACCTTGATAGTATTCTTCCACTGTTAATGTTGCCATTTTCAAATCATAATTATGTGACATGGCTCTATTTATATAACCTATTAAATATGGATCATTAAATCCTTCCCACCAAGTCATATTTATAAAATTATATTTATTAGTTACACGTAATTTTTTATAAGGTATGTTTTTTTGTTTTTGAACACGTTTGTATATTTCTTTATCTTGTTTCTTTTCTTGTTCAATAGCAGAATTTTTTTCAACTTTACTTCTAAAAGCAGCTTGTGCCGGTAAATTAAAAATACCTATATTCGTGCTAATGATACTAAATAATATTGCTAAACTCATTAACTTTTTCATATTTTAACCTCGTACAATCATCGATTGAGAATTAACTATTTAGAGTATTTTTTATTCAATATACCCCTCTTGAAATTTGTTACCATTGATGATACCATAATAATGTTGCAAAAGCAACACATAAAACTTAATAATAAAACAAAGTGATAAACGTGAACAAAACAATAGAAAAACAATCAAAAGATATAGCACAAGGTTTTATTGATTCTTTATATTATCAAATAAAACTTACAGAAAAATGCTCAAAAATGTTGGCAAAACAACTGGAAGAAAAACTTGATTTAGAGATTACTATTGATGAGCTTACGGCACTGGGGATAATAAATCTTCACAACGGTGAAATTCATCAAAGAGATTTAGCACAAATATTGTTAAAAGACAGAGCAAATACGGGTAGAATGCTTAATTCTTTGGAAACTAGAGGTTATATTAAACGTATTGAAAAAACTAAAAATAAAAGACAGGCTCATATTATAACTTTAACAGAAAAAGGTTCTGAAACTCTTACCGAATTAACAAACATAATTATTCCTATGTTTGAAACTGTACATAAAAAAATGGAAAATTATGATATAGAATATCTAAAAAAAGGAATAGAAAAACTTAGAAAATCAATGTCAGAAATAATAGAAATTACAATATAGAGGTAAAAATGGAAGAAATTAAAACAGAAAATTCGCAAACAGAAGAAAAAGATAATAAAAAAGGTATAAAACGTAAAATATTCATAGGGATAGGTATTATTGCGTTGATATTAGGCGGATTTTTCGCATATGATATGACAAGATATGAATCAACAGATGATGCATATGTAGAAACAACAACAGTTAGTATTGCGCCAAAAGTATCAGGAGAAATTATTGAGGTTTATGTAAAAGATAACCAACAAGTAAAAGCCGGTGATCCTATAGCAAAAATTGATCCTATTGACTATCAAATTAAACTTGCTCAAACAGATGCAGCTTATCAACGAAAAATATTAGATCAGAAAAATGCAAGAGCTACATTAGACGCATCAAATTCCGAAATTGCACTTGCAAAACGAGATGTTGAAAGATATACAAACTTATACCAAGCAGGAGCGGTTTCAAAACAAACATTAGATAATGCTAAAACAAGATATGATGCAGTATTGGCAAACCATACAAGAGCTCAAGAAAACATTTTTGCAAACGGAAATAGTGTTGCTGATGCTGATTTAAAATCATTAAAGGCACAAAGAGATGCTGCCGCACAAAGTTTATCATATACAACAATCTATGCTCCGCAAGATGGAACGGTTTCTGCAAAAAGAGTAGAAAAAGGTATGATGGTAGCTGCAGGTTCACCATTGTTAACGCTTGTTCCAAACAATGTTTGGGTTGTAGCTAATTTCAAAGAAACACAACTTGAACATATGAAACCCGGAATGCCTGTAACAATGAAAATCGACACTTATCCTCATCACAAATTTCAAGGAAAAATTGACAGTATTCAAAGAAGTTCAGGAGCTAAAAGTAGCCTTTTTCCACCTGAAAACGCCGTAGGTTCTTTCGTAAAAATTGTACAAAGAATTCCTGTTAAGATTGTATTTACAGAAAAAATTGATTCTAACAAATATATTATTGCCCCTGGAATGTCAGTTGTTCCAAAAGTACGAGTAAAATAGCAGATTTTTACAAAATATCAACTAAATAGTTGATGACAAAATATAATTAATAATTAATAATGTTGTTGACGGGGAGATGTGAAAATGTTTAATAACTTAAACAACAAAGATATAATCACAAAATCTCAAGTGTACGAGCAAATACAACCTAATAAAATTTTAGGTGATAGTTTTGCTAAAACCATCAACTGCAACGGCATTCACAACAACTTTTGCATGGATATTCCGGAAATTTTAGAAGAAGAACGACGTCAACAAGAACGTAAAAATGACATAGCTAAATTCACTAAATTAGCTATGGAGTATGATGAAGTTGATAATGAACTTATAGATAATTTATTTAAGAATGAAGACTTTCTTCAATCATACACAGATGAAATACTATCGGAATTATCTAATAACCAACAATTGATTAACGACATTATTTTATAGTATAAAATAAGTATGTCCCTTTTTAAAAAATTAAAAAAAATTTATTATACTAAAATATTAGGCAAAAAATACTATCGCACAGGTAAATGCAAAGGGTGTGGCAGATGTTGCCGCCAAATATATGTGAAACATGCAAAAGGTGTTATTCAAGATGAAAAAGATTTTGAACGATTAAAACACCAACACAGATTTTATACATATTTAAAAGTAATGGGAAAAGATGAAATTGGTCTTGTTTTTGAATGTCAAAATTTAGATTCTGAAACACATAAGTGTAAAATACATAAAACCCGTCCCGGAATTTGCAGAAGATATCCGCAAGAAGAAATTTTTATGATGGGAGGGACATTATCAGAAGATTGCGGTTATAGCTTAGAACCAATTGAAACATTTGAAGAAGTTTATAATAAAATACAAAAGAATTCTAAAAAAATTTCGATTTGGGATAAATTATTCAAGAAATAAATTCAAAAACATGTTGTACATATATTTTGCTGTTACAAACTTAAATTTCTTTACATTAGCAAGTTAGTATTGTATAATAAGTCTATTAGTTGCACCCTATATGAGTATAGGAGGGAAAAATGAAAGAAGAATTTACTACAAGCGCAAGACGTTGGTATGATCAAGATCCTGTATTATCATCTGCAATGCAAACATTAGAAGAATCTGGTGATGATACTCAAATTAAAATTGCACTTAATTTAATTAAAATCATTACCGAACATAATATCGAGGATTCAAAATATGAAGAAGTTACTGATATTATTAGTGCAACAGAAATTGATTTAGCAACCCAAAAACGTAATCGTTGGTATGATTTAGACGAAACATTAAGAACTGCAATAAGTATGCTCCAAAACTGTCCTGCAGAAACAAGACATGCTATTGCTGTTGAAATGGCTAAAATGGTTGTTGAAGAAATTAAAAAGAGTGAAGAAGAAGACGAAGAAGACGAACTCGACAGAAAAATAGAAGAAGAATAGTAAATATATTATTTGATTTGCATTGAAAAGAGCTCCATAAAATATGAAGCTCTTTTTGTATATTTAACTATTCATTTAGTTACTCTAATATATCCAACCGTTTGTTAAGTCTGTTTTTACCGGTTTTTGGAATTTTACATATACTTTATCACCTTGTTTAATAATTATTTTTTCACCCTTAAATACTTTTCTAAACCACCTCATAAACCAATTTCTTTTTACAGTAATATTTCCTGTCAATTCTGTAATAAAGCTTTGATCATTTGGTGTTGTGATTGTATGTGCTTTAATTTCAAGTATACCGTTTTGTTTAAACCATCTGCCTTGTTGGACTTTATTCAATACACCTTTAAACTGAGTACCTTTATACATAAGAATAAATGTATCTTTTGTAATATAATTTTCATCCGCATTTGCACTAAATTCTTCGCCTTTAACAGAATACTGAGAAGAAAAACCTCTATGCATTTTTATAGGAACAACAGAACCTTCCGGAATTGTACCAACAGAACCTTGAACAGAAGCTTTTGTTATAATATAACCTTCACCTGTTTTTTTTCTCATTGCTTCTGCAAGTTTTGCATTAGGATTAAGTTTTGCTTGAATCATCATATTATTCAAAATAGCTGTTACTTCCGCTCTTGTAGCGGGTCTTTCCGCATCTAAATATAAATTTCTTTCAGGAATAGATGATATCATATCAAGGATTTCTGCTTTCCCTGCAGGCACAACGAACCATTCAGGGGTTGTTTCTACATCTTTATATTTTTTTGAAAGGACTGATTTTGCTTTTCCTACACTTATTTGCTCTGTTGTTAAAGAATTAACCGCAATATTAATAGCTTCAGCACGTGAAACGGGATCTTCCGGTCTAAAATTTTCTGAATCTTTATCATTCGATATCAAATCGAAATAAACAGCTTTTTCAATAGCATCATATGCCCAATAACTTTGGTCTAAATCAGCAAAATTAATAGATTGCACAACATTTGCATGCTCTTGACCCAGTGCTTTTATTGCCATAGACGCGAACTCTGCACGAGTAACATTTTCGTCCGGTTTAAATGTCCCGTCCGGATATCCGATTACTATACTTTTTTCTGATAAATCTTTTATTTGATTATATGCCCAATGCGATGTTGTCATATCTGAAAAAAATGCGAACGCACCTGATATGTTTAACATCATAACTACAAATAACAATACTATTCGTTTCATATTAATTCTCCTTTATTATTAATATTGTATGAATTTTTGGATAAAAAAACAAAATGTTTACACAATTGGAACATAATAATGTTATTAGAGAATTGAGTGAATAATTTCTTCCCCAAAGGTGCAAGTAGCAGTTATAAATGGAGGGTGTTTTAAAAAATTATTTTTAATTAGGTACTTTGTCAGTTTTAACTCATGTACAAGGCTTTACTCAAGACGATGCTCACATTTTCTGCACATCTGAACAACTTGTTGATGAAATCAACGGTGTTATTGATTTTACTGAACAAGTTTACAAGAAAATGAGAGAAGCAGGAATCAGAGTGAACCTTGACGACCGCTCAGAATCTATGAATTATAAGATAAGAGAATCATTACAGGATAAAAAAATACCTTACGTTTGCGTAATCGGGGATAGAGAAATTGAAAACAATGCGGTTGCTGTATGTGCAAGAGGTATTGGACAAGTTGGCACATTTGGTATTGATGAATTTATCTCTAAGATTATAGAAGAAGCAAATTTGAGAGCAAATGAATCCTTTGCCGCTGCTAAGGGGTAAAGGGGTATTTCTTAAGTGAAAAATGGAAAATGAAAAGTGGAAAATAGTCTATTCATTATTCACTTTGTTGAAAGCAATAAAACAATAAGTAAGTTAAATTCTTACTTCAATATATACAAGAAAGACCGCTTGTATAGACGGTCTTTTTTGCATTAATTATTGTTGTCTTTAATATTTTGTGCATTTTAATGTACATAACAAGCTATAAGCTATCCCTCCTCAGAGAGAGCACTACTGTCCAAAATAATTCTCATAAAAAAAGTGCATAGTGAGCAATAATCTTGTTATGGTTCTAAAATAAGGTTGTTGAGACTCGAAATTTAAGAACAGATTACTGCTATTGTACATAATAAATATGATTGGAATATATAAACAATATTATTTATTATGTAATTCTTATTCTATTTACCCAACAACCACTTAAACCCGAAGGATAACATTACACCGTTACGTCCGCCATTTCTTATCATTGCTTGACCGTAGCCTGTGAAACGTTCACCCCATTTACGTTGAACACCTACTCCATATTCAACATAAGGTTTTACACTCATATCAGGAATGCTAACATCTTGTATAGAAAAA
>CADBUZ010000001.1:521-123398 GCA_902797985.1 uncultured bacterium | reverse complement strand
GTTCAACGTAAATGGGGTGAACGTTTCACAGGATATGGTCAAGCAATGATAAGAAATGGCGGACGTAACGGTGTAATGTTATCCTTCGGATTTAAGTGGCTGTTAGGGAAATAAAACAATACTGTTTTATAGTGACTAAGTGGTTATGTCATTGCATGAAAATCTTTAATTTTCGCGACAATCCGGTTGCTTTAAAGTGACAGAGTGACTTAGTTTTTTAACTTCTTTATAAATTGAAAAGGTTAATTAATTTTTATCTCTGTTTATAATTCGGTTATCATTGTTCCATTTGAATGAACTTCTGATTTCTTTACCTATTTTTTCTATCAAAAGATTTTTATTTTCTTCTCTTAATTTGTTGAATACTTTTCTATCTCCATTGATATCTTTTAAAAATTCTTCAGCAAAATCACCTGATTGTATATCTTTAAGGATTTTTCTCATTGCATTCTTGGAATTTTCTCCAATTACTTTTGGACCTCTTGTCATATCGCCGTATTCAGCAGTATTAGAGATAGAATAATACATATCACCAATTCCGCCTTGATTGATTAAATCAACAATAAGCTTCATTTCGTGACATACTTCAAAATAAGCCATATATGGTGAATATCCTGCTTCAACAAGAACATCAAACCCTGCTTTTATCAGTGCGGAAACACCTCCGCAAATTACGGTTTGCTCGCCAAAAAGGTCTGTTTCTGTTTCTTCCCTAAATGTGGTTTCAATTATTCCGGCACGTCCTGCACCTATTGCAGAAGCATATGATAATGCAACCTCAAGAGAATTTCCTGACGGATTTTGTTCTACTGCGACCAAAGACGGAACACCTTTTCCCTGAACATATTCGCTTCTTACTGTGTGTCCCGGACCTTTTGGTGCAACCATAATAACGTTTACCCCTTTAGGCGGTACAATTTTTTTGAAATGTATGTTGAATCCGTGTGAGAACATCAAATATTGTCCATCTCTCATATTTGGTTTTATTTGTTCTTCATAAACTATTGATTGAATTTCATCAGGAATTAAGATTTGTACAATATCAGCATATCTTACGGCATCTTCTATAGACATTGTTTTAAACCCATAGTCTTTTGCTTTTATATCTGATTTTCCGCCTAAACGTAAGCCTAAAACAACATCACATCCGCTCTCTTTAAGGTTCATAGATTGACCGTAACCTTGAGAGCCGAAGCCTATAACTGCAATTTTTTTTGTTTTTATTAGATTTGTATCTATGTCTTTATCTAAATATATTCTTAAATTATTTTCCATTTTTATTTTCCTGTTTTACTTTCCTGTTTTACTTTGTTAAGAGCTGCATCAATAAGACCTTGGAATAGAGGATGTGGTCTTTCAGGTCTTGATTTGAATTCAGGGTGGAACTGCGCCGCTACGAACCAATCGTTTTCGGGTAGTTCTACCATTTCTGCTAACATTCCGTCAGGTGACATTCCTGAGAATACTAAACCTTTATCTTGTATTTTTTCAAGATATTCGTTGTTAACTTCATATCTGTGTCTATGACGTTCTGAAATTTTTGTTTCACCGTATGCTTTGTTTGCAACTGTTCCTTTTTTGATTATACAGTCATATGCTCCCAATCGCATTGTTCCGCCATAACCTTTGACACTTTTTTGTTCTGTCATTAAGTCGATGACGGGATATGTAGCACCTTCATCAAACTCTTTAGAATTAGCATCTTTTAGTCCTACTACATTCCTTGCGTATTCAATGACAGCACATTGCATACCTAAGCATATCCCTAAAAATGGAAGATTATTTTCTCGTGCATAACGAATAGCATTAAGTTTTCCTTCTATTCCTCTAACTCCAAATCCACCCGGAACAACAAGTCCATGTAGGTCTTTCATTAATTCTTTGCATTTGTCATAATCTGTACATTCTTCTGAATTTATCCATTTTATATCAATTTTTGATTCATCTTTAAACCCCGCATGTTTTAAGGATTCAACTACAGAAATATATGCATCTGATAGTTTCGTATATTTCCCTGCTATCCCGATTTTTATAATATGTTTTGGATTTCTGATTTTATCAACAAGTTGTTCCCAAGATTTTAGATTGGATTTTTTATCTTGTGTCTGAAGTCTGTGAAGGACAACTTCCGCAAAGTTTTGTTCGTCAAGAGCAAGAGGAACTTCATAAATACTTTTCATATCTCTGCATTCAATAACTGCATCTTTTGATACAGAACAAAATAGTGCAAGCTTTTCTTTTTCTGTTTTTGGAATAGGTTTTGAAGTTCTGCAAACTAATATTTCCGGTTGTAGCCCATAGCTTCTTAAAACATTTACACTATGTTGTGATGGCTTTGTTTTTAGTTCACCTGATGTTGGAAGGTATGGTAATAAAGTACAATGAATATTTATGGCATTACCAAAACCAACTTCTGTTTTGAATTGTCTTATGGCTTCAATAAAAGGTAAACCTTCAATGTCACCTATAGTACCTCCGATTTCAATTATGTGGAAATCTGTATCAAAATGTTTTTGAGCTTTTATAATTCTTGATTTTATCTCGTTAGTGATGTGAGGAATTGTTTGAACAGTGGCTCCCAGATAATCCCCCCTGCGCTCTTTAGCGATAACTGTTTGATAAACACTTCCTGATGTTACATTTGATAACTGGCTAAAGTTTGCGTCAATAAATCTTTCATAGTGTCCTAAGTCTAAATCAGTTTCAGCACCGTCATCTGTGACAAACACTTCTCCGTGTTGAAATGGTGACATAGTTCCGGGATCAACATTTATATATGGGTCGAATTTTTGTATCGCAACTGTAAAACCTTTTGAACGTAAAAGTTTTCCTAATGATGCACCAATAATACCTTTACCAAGTGAGCTTACAACACCACCGGTTATAAATATAAATTTTGTCATGACAATATCCTTTTTTAGTGAAAAGTGAATATCCAATGGAAAATTTCTTATTTTAATATGGTTCCCATCGAAATTATTACTAATTGATTTTTGGAACTTTGAAAAATCCGTCTTCTTCATCAGGAGCGTTTTTCATTAGTTCTTCTTTTGTTTGTTCATACTTAACAGCATCTTCTCTCATTACGTTTACAAAATCTATAGCATGAGCCATAGGTTCAACGTTACTGGTATCAACCTCATTCATTTGGTCAACATATTTTAGAACATCCCCTAATTGACCTGCATATTTTTCTTTTTCTTCTTCCGTAAGCTCTAATCTTGCTAATTTTGCTACGTGTTCAACATCTTTTACTGTAATCATGATTATTTCTCCGTTTTTTATTATGGTAACACAAATATTTTTTATTGAATAGTAAATACATGTTAGGCTAGCAAAACATTTTAAACACTTGAAATATTAGATTTATCAATCTATAATTATAAGACTTTAGGTATCTAGAAGAAAGGAAGTTTTTTATGATAGATAATAAATTAGAAGCGGCTTTTAATGATCAAATCAACAAAGAGTTTTATTCAGCATATTTGTATTTGGCGATGAAAACATATTTTGAAGAATTGAATTTACAAGGTTTTGTAAATTGGTTTGATGTTCAGGTACAAGAAGAACAAGCGCACGGAATGGGTATGTATGATTATGTGCACGAACGCGGCGGAAAAGTTGATTTAGGAGCAATTGACAGACCTGTTGTTGAAGGAAAAACTCCGGTTGAAGTGTTCGAACAAGTTTTAAGTCACGAAGAATTTGTTACATCAAGAATAAATGCTTTGATGGATGTTGCAGAAGAAGTAAAAGACAGAGCTGCGTTATCATTCTTGAATTGGTATCTAAAAGAACAAGTTGAAGAAGAAGCTAATGTTGGCGGAGTTCTTCAAACGTTGAAGCTTATTGGTGATGATAAAAAAGCATTGTTGTTATTAGATAAAGATTTATCAACAAGAGTATTTAATCCGCCTGTTATTGGGTAATATAATGTATGTTTTGGAAATTGATAGGTTAATGAAATAATATAATAATTTTCCATTTTCCATTTTCAATTTTCCATTTTATAAAATAGTATAGGAAAGGAATTTAAAGATGGCAAAATTTGTATGTACAGTATGTGGTTGGTCAACAGAATCAGATCATCAACCTGATGAATGTCCGGTATGTAAAGCAAAAACTTTTACAAAGGTCGATGGTTCTGCAAAAGTTTATGCGTGTGAACATAATGTAGGTGATGGTAAAGTTGATGATGCTGAAATCATGGAAGGTTTAAGAGCAAACTTTAACGGTGAATGTTGCGAAGTAGGTATGTATCTTGCAATGTCAAGAGTGGCTGAAAGAGAAGGTTATCCTGAAATTGCTGAAGCATATAAAAGATATGCTTTTGAAGAAGCAGAACATGCTGCTAAATTTGCTGAATTATTGGGTGAAGTTGTTACTAATTCGACTAAAAAGAATCTTGAACTTCGTGCAGAAGCTGAACACGGTGCTTGTGAAGGTAAATTAGCAATTGCAAAACGTGCAAAAGAAAAAGGCTTTGACGCTATTCACGATACTGTTCATGAAATGGCTAAAGATGAAGCTCGTCATGGTAAAGGCTTTGATGGATTATTAAAAAGATATTTTGGTTAGGCAGAAATATTTAAAATAATTCAAATAAATAATCACAAAAATGCGATAATAAAATTATCGCATTTTTGTTTGTCGGAGTATTTTTAATATTTGCTTGAACCCCAATCTTTTTGCGGTACAATAATTTAAAAGAGGGAAAACTATTGAAAAATTCACCACTTACGATTTGGATATTAATAGCATTGGTTGCCGGAATTTTAGTAGGGGCGATTGTCCCTGAATTCGCGGTGAAAATGCATCCTCTGGCTACTATATTTTTACGAATGGTAAAAATGATTATAGCACCGTTGTTATTTGCAACCCTAGTAGTCGGTATTGCAGGTCACGGTGATGTTAAAAAAATTGGTCGTGTAGGGATAAAAACTATTTTATATTTCGAAATAGTTACTACAATCGCTTTGTTCATTGGGTTGGGTGTCGCTAATATGATAAATCCGGGTGTAGGCGCTAAACATCCCGCATACTTGCCACACCTAGATGAAATTTCTCAAGTTTCAAATTCTATTTGTCACAGTACGTTTAGCGAGTTTTTTACTAATTTGTTCCCAACCAGTGTTATACAGTCTATGGCTGAGGGTAATCTTTTACAAATTGTGGTTTTTTCAATTTTCTTTGCTTTGGCAATTTGTACAATCGGAAAGAAGGCAAAACCTGTTATGGATTTGCTAAATTCAGTTTGTCAGATTATGTTCAAGTTCACTGAGTTTGTTATGTTGTTTGCGCCAATAGGTATTTTTGGTGCGATATCTTATACTATCGGCTCAAACGGAATTGTTGTTTTGAAAAATTATGCCAAAATAATATTTTCATTATATTTTGCATTGGCAGTATTTGTTATAATAGTTTTATTTGTTGCTTGTAGAATTGTGGGTATATCCTTAAAAGCTCTTATTCAGGCGATAGAAGAACCTGCTCTTTTAGCATTTACTACGGCAAGTTCAGAAGCTGCATTACCAAAAGCTATGGAGATTATGGAGCAGTTTGGTGTGCCTAAGTCAATTGTTGGGTTTGTTATGCCTACAGGTTATACTTTTAACCTTGACGGAAGTACCTTGTATCTTGCAATTGCAGTTATATTCTGCGCACAAATCGCAGGTGTGCCGCTAACTTTTGAACAACAACTTATTATCATGTTTGCACTTATGGTGACAAGTAAAGGCATCGCAGGTGTGCCTAGAGTCGCTTTGATTGTTTTGGCCGGTACTCTTACAAGTTTTAATATCCCTATTATCGGAGTCGCTATCCTGCTTGGTATAGATCAACTTTTAGATATGGGAAGAACTACTGTTAATTTAATTGGTAACTGCGTCGCTACCGTTGTTATTGCTCGTTGGGAAAATGAATTTGATTATAATAAAATGAATAACTATATTTCATCTTCTGTTGAAAAATTGGAAAGTAAACCTTATACAGAAGATTTTGAATAATAAAATAAAATTATATTTAAAATAAATTAAATCAGGAGATATATAAATGGAAACAACTAATGAAAAAGTAGAGTATAAAAAAACATTAAACTTACCTGAAACAACTCTTGCAATGAGAGCTAATGCAACAGTTAGAGAATTAGAAATTCAAAAGTTTTGGGAAGAAAATGATATTTATAACAAAATGTTGGAACAAAGAGATAAGAATAACTCTTATGTTCTTCATGACGGTCCTCCATATTTAAGTTCAGGTAAAATTCACGTCGGAACAGCATTGAATAAGATTTTAAAAGATATTCTTATTAAGTATAAAACTCAAAGAGGATTTTATTCTCCATATGTTCCGGGATACGACGGACACGGCTTACCTATTGAAAATGCTGTCGTTAAGAATATAAAAGGCGGCAGACATTCAATAACGGAAACAGAATTGAGAGCAAAATGCAGAGAATATGCTCATAATAGTTTAAAAGGACAAGAAAGTGAGTTTAAAAGACTGGGTGTCTTAGGGAATTGGGAACACCCATATTTAACTATTGCTCCTGAATACGAAGCTGAACAGGTTCGTGTCTTTGGTGAAATGTATAAAAAAGGTTATATTGAAAAAGGACTTAAACCTGTTTATTGGTGTGCTTCTTGTGAAACAGCTCTTGCAGAAGCTGAAGTTGAATATGCAGATATTTCATCTGCTTCTATCTATGTAAGATTTAAGTTTGATGATGAAGATATCAGCAAGATTTTTAATCCGCAAGGTAAAAATGTGTATGCTGTAATATGGACAACTACTCCTTGGACTATTCCTTCTAATATGGCTATCTCTATGCATCCACGATATAATTATACTTTCTTTGAGTATAAGAATGATTATTATGTTGTTGCACAAGATTTGTTAGAATCCTTTTTGAATGATGTAGAATGGGATGAAAATGATATAAAAGTTGTTGCAACTTGTAAGGGTGAAGACCTAGAACTAATGGAAACACAACATCCGTTAGTAGATAGAAAATCTCCTATTATTTTAGGTGAACACGTTACACTTGATGCAGGTACAGGTTCTGTTCATACAGCACCTGGTCACGGTTTAGAAGACTATGAAGTTGGTTGTAAATATAATATAGATGTATTTTCACCATTAGATGGTTCAGGTGTTTGGACTGATGTTGTAGGTATTCCTGAACTTGTTGGTGTGCCTTACTACAAAGGTAACGAAATGGTTATTGATATGCTGAGCGCAAATGGCTCTTTGTTAAAGCGTCAAGATATAAACCATAGTTATCCTCATTGTTGGAGGTGTAAACACCCTGTTATTTATAGAGCAACTCCACAATGGTTTGTAAAAGTTGATAAATTTAGAGATAAAGCAATGGAAGCTATTCATAATGTAAAATGGGTTCCTGCAAGCGGTGAAAACAGAATTGGTAATATGGTAGAAGGTCGTTCGGACTGGTGTATTTCACGTCAACGTGCGTGGGGTGTTCCTATCCCTATTTTCTATTGCGAAGATTGTGGTGAAGTTATTTGTACTGATGAAACAATAGAAAACGTTGCTAAAATGTTTGAAAAAGAAAGCTCAGATGCGTGGGTTAAATATTCAGCTGAAGAATTGCTTCCTCAAGGTTTCAAATGTCCTAAGTGCGGGAAAACGCATTTTAGAAAAGAAAAAGATATAATGGATGTTTGGTTCGATTCAGGTGTGTCTTGGAAGGCTGTCGTGGAAAGAAGATCAGATGAGTTAGGGCATACTCCTGTTGATTTGTATCTTGAAGGTTCTGATCAACACAGAGGTTGGTTCCAATCATCTCTTTTAACTTCAATTGCAACTCAAGAAAAATCACCTTATAAGAGTGTTTTAACTCATGGTTTTGTTTTTGGTGAAGATGGAAGAAAAATGTCTAAGTCTTTAGGTAATTATATCAGACCTGATGATATTATTAAAAATTATGGTGCTGATATATTAAGATTATGGGCAGCTTCTGTTGACTACAGAAATGATATAAAAATAGGTAATAACATAATTGGTCAATTAACTGAAATCTTCAAAAAGACCAGAAATACTGCTCGTTTCTTGATGGGTAATATTTTTGATTTCGATCCGAAAACTGATTATGTTCAATATGATGATTTGAAACAAATTGATAAGTTTGCATTGCACAAACTTAATAAACTTGTTGAAGAAGTAACAGAGTCTTTTGAAAATTATGAATTTTATAAATATTTCCAAAGTCTTCAAAACTTTGCAGCAGTCGATTTAAGTTCATTCTATCTTGATATTGTAAAAGATAGATTGTACACAGCAGGTAAAAAATCCTTATCAAGACGAGCTTGTCAAACTGTGTTATATGAAATATTACAGACATTAGTAAGAATACTTGCACCTGTAATGCCTCATCAGGCTGAAGATATTTGGCAAAATATGCCTGATATGCATAAGGGCGGACTTGTTAGTGTATTACTTACTAACTGGCCAACTGTTCATAGTGCTTGGACAAATAATGCTCTTGAAGCAGATTTCTCAAAAGTTTTAAAAGCAAGGGGCGTTGTGACAAGAGCAATAGAACCTCTCCGTGCTGACAAAAAGGTTGGCAGTTCTTTAGAGGTAGCTGTTTTCTTAAACGCTCCTGACAATGATGTTTTAAAAGCTAATGCAAAAGACTTGTGTGATATTTTTATAACATCTCAAGCTTATATTTCTGAAGAAAAACCTTCTAATGTTCTAAATGAATACAAAGAGGATGATTATACCGTATGGGTTACTCCTGCAGAAGGTGAAAAATGTGAGCGTTGCTGGAAGTTCAGAAAACTTGGTGAGCATAGCGGATATGATACAATCTGTTCTGATTGTTATGAAGCTATTACCGAATAGAATGTTGATTAATATAAAAAAGGGAAATGTTTTTAGCATTTCCCTTTTTTTATATATTTATAGGATTGAGCGGGTTATCTTGTGGATTTACTCCTAAATATTTACCCCTCAATTTTTACCCCTGTTCTTTAGCCATTTCTCTGAGTTTTTTGAGTTGATCACGTATTTCGGCGGCTCTTTCGAAATCAAGAAGTTTGGCAGATTTATGCATATCTTTTTCAAGTTTGTCAATAAGTTTAGGCAGGCTCTTTTTATCAATGCCCATATCAACCATTTCTTCAGCAACAATATCTTCCAAGCTTCTATAACTTTCAACCAATGATAATAAATTGTTTTCAATAGGTTTTTTAATTGTTTGAGGAATGATACCGTATTTTTTATTGTGAGCCATTTGAATTTCTCTACGTCGGTTTGTTTCATCAATTGCTCTTTGCATAGAGTCAGTTATTTTATCCGCATACATAATAACTTCTCCGCAAGAATTACGGGCAGCACGTCCAATAGTCTGAATCAAGCTTGTGTCTGATCTTAAAAATCCCTCTTTGTCTGCATCCATTATTGCAACTAAGGATACTTCAGGAATATCTAAACCTTCTCTAAGAAGGTTTACCCCGATTAAAACATCAAATTCTCCAAGTCGTAAATCTCGGAGTATTTCTACCCTTTCTATTGATTTTATATCGCTATGTAGATATCTGACTCTGATACCTTCTTGCAAGAAGTAATCACACAAGTCTTCTGCCATGCGTTTTGTTAGTGTTGTTATTAATACTCTTTCATTTTTCTCAACACGTTTTTCTATTTCTTTTTCAAGATCCGGTATTTGTGTATCAATAGGTCTAATACTTATTTTTGGATCTACAAGACCTGTAGGTCTGATTATTTGTTCAACTATTTGTTCAGAGGTTTTTGTTTCAAATTCTGCAGGAGTTGCTGAAATATATATTTTCTGTCCAACTTTTTCAAAAAACTCGTCTTCTTTTAAAGGTCTGTTATCTTTTGCGCAAGGTAGTCTAAACCCGTAATTAACGAGGGTATCTTTTCTCGATTGGTCGCCGTGATACATCCCTTTTAATTGTGGTATTGTTACATGAGATTCGTCTATTACTGTTAAAAAATCGGTTTGAAAATAATCCAATAATGTAGCAGGTGCGCTCCCTACCGGTCTGCGCTCTATTATTCTTGAATAATTTTCTATACCGGAACAGTATCCCATTTCTTTTATCATTTCTATATCATATTTTACTCTTTGTTCGAGCCTTTGAGCTTCCAGAATTTTGTTTTCGTTGTACAATTCTGTCAGTCTGTTTTGAAGCTCTTGTCTAATCATTTGAATTGTTTCTTCTTCATTTTCATCGTATGACAAATAGTGTACAGCCGGATAGATTACAATTTTATCAGGCGTATCTACTATTTCACCGGAAACGGGATCAATCTTTACAAACTTTTCTATTTCATCTCCAAACATAAGTATTCTGGTTACAATCTTTTCGTATGCCGGCATGAGTTCAATAATGTCCCCTCTAACTCGGAAGGTTGAATGTTCAAGGTTTACATCGTTTCTTTTGTATTGAATGGAAACCAGATGTTTTAAAAGTTCATCTCTGTCTATTTCATCTCCAATATTTAATTCTGTTGAACCTTTAAAATAGTTTTCAGGCAGTCCTAAACCGTAAATACAGCTTACAGATGCGACAATAATAACATCGTTTCTTTCATAAAGACTTCTCGTTGTGTTATGTCTTAGTCTGTCTATTTCTTCATTTATGCTTGCTGATTTTTCTATATAAGTGTCTGTTCTGGGAATATATGCTTCGGGTTGGTAATAATCGTAGTAGCTTATAAAATATTCTACGGCATTATCAGGAAAAAGTTCTTTAAATTCATTATATAGTTGTGCTGCTAAAGTTTTGTTGTGCGCAATAATAAGAGTAGGTTTTTGAACTTTTTCAATAACATTTGCAATAGTAAATGTTTTACCTGAGCCGGTAATCCCCAGAAGGGTTTGTGTGTCATAACCAAGATTTATTCCTTCTACAAGCTTTTCAATTGCTTGTGGTTGATCACCTGCGGGACTATATTTAGAATTTATTTTAAACGGTTTATTCATACTAAATATTATACACTATATAAATTAAAAGGTGCTGATATTATCAGCACCGAATAACTTGTTAATTACCTCTTCCCCTATAATTAACATACTCTCCCCATAATTAGTTATAATATTAAATTTTAGGTTCTCCGTATAACTCTTTAAGAACCTCTACTACTTTTGGCATTTGACATACAAAAGAATAATTGCCTTTTGAAATAGAACAATTTCTGCAATTTCCGTTAAGGTTGTAGCATTCTAATGCTTGCTCTGTCCAATTTTGGGTAATTGAGTCAGACAATGCCCCATTAGTTTGCGGATAAAACACATCCTGTAACATAAATTAAAATCCTCTCCAATTAAATGATTAATATTTTAGGTAACACTTCCCATCAATACTATATCAAAATTAGTCATGTGGTTTCATCATTCATTTGGAGGATTAATTTAAATAATTCGTCATGATTGTTTTGTTGAATTAAAATCTCTAACCCCTAGAACCCAGTTATCAGTTTGTTTTATGGTTTTTTCAGCAATGTCAGTAGGGATTCCTGCATGGTGGATTTTAGGAATAATATACGATGCAGGATATTCTATAGGCAGAGGATTATCATCATCAGTATCGTTACAGATGAAAGAAAGTTCTCCGTTGTTATCTGTTCTTGCTCCGACTATAGTTATTTCGTGACCACCTGTAATATAATTGTTTTCGTCGGTCATAGTATAGCCGATAATTATATTTTTACCGCTGTTAAGTGTTTCTAATAGTTGTTCTTTTACTGAATTGTAGTCAGCTTCGTATCCGATAATTCTTTGATTTTCATCCACCTTTTGATATGTTACGGATGTTATATTTTTATCTTCAACAACTGATTCTAAGAAGGTTTTTTCAAAGTCAATAAGACCTCTGTCTTCGTTAGAAAATTTTCCGCCTCTTTTGTCGTTAAGGGTATTATAAGCTTGTTGTGAACCAATGTTCATAAATGTTGATTGCATAAGTACATCAATTGGTGAACGTTCTAGTTCGTCTTTATGTTTTTCTTGGATTTGTTCTCTTATTATTGCATTTTTATCAGGCGCAATAGTTACGGTAGCCGTTTTAAAATCTTTAGCTTCATAAGGAATTTCAAAAGCATTTAATAGCCAAATTGCATCAAGTGCTTTTTCAGAAAGACTATCAAGTTTGATTTCTTTTTTTACTGCCATTTGCGGAGATGTTAATCCTTCTGCAAATCTTGTAAATTCTGCAGGATTTCTTGACGCAAGGTTAAATTCTTCACTTGCTGCAACACAACATCCTGAATATAAATCTGAAACTTCATAATCTGCCAGTTTTCTTTCAATAAGGTTTTTGTCCTTATTTGTTAAATTGTCGATAACGGCATCTTTGTATTCCTCAGGAATATCACCAAATCTTTGGGTTATTGTAAACGGATCAGCAATTGTTCTAATTGTGTGCATTAATAACACTTTTGAATCCATACCTTCTGCTCTTGGAGTTGTTGCCATTTTGTAGAGGTTTTCAAGAGCGGTTGAACCGTCATTAGAGTCATTTCTTAGCAAAATACCGCTTTTTAATAATGCATTAAGAACTTTTCTGCTATCTTTATCAAGTTGTTTTGTTAAGTAGTTGTATTCTTTCTTCTCTTCTTTTGTAGATAAAGATGTTCTGATTCCTAATTCATTTGCTTTCCCTGTGAAGTTTGGACTAATGTTTTTGTGAGTATTGTTTTCAACAGCAGGGTTTGTTACAGCCTGTTTGTTTATTTTTACAGGACTGATTCCATAATTAGATACAATGCTGTTGGAATACCCACTTAACATACTTATATAAAAACCTCTGATGTTAAAAATTTGCCTTTTAGAATAACTTTTATTAATATTTATTAAGGGGAGTGAGTATTCACAGTGAATTAGTTTGAGATGAATTTTAAAGTTATTATTAATTGTTCACAAATTGATAAATTATGAAATATAAAAAACTATCTAAAAACCAAATATTGATATCAATAGATAGATTAACTCGTTTTAAGCCTGTTGAGGAAAAGTATCGCAGAGTTTTTAACGATATAATTTTTTCAAATTTGATAGAGCCAAAATATAAAAAATCAGATTTAGAAAAAATGTCTAATTCTGATTTGAGGGATATTGCCGTTCAAATATTTAATTCTTCTTTTCCGAAAAACAGTAAGGATACTTCTATAAATGAAAAAATAAAAGAATATGAAAATAACATTTATATAAATGAGCAGTCTGCCCAAGAATTTTTGGATAATGAAATGGATTATAAATCTGCTATTGATTTAATATCAGACGACACAGATGTATTAAATTTGAAATGGTTAAAAATTTTAAGTACAGATAAAAATCAAATTAACGAAAGAAAGAAAAATGGGCTGTTGTATCCAATTGAAAAGGTTGTTATTGCTGAAGGGATTACTGAGGAAATATTATTGCCTGTGTTTAGTGATTTTTGTGGGTATAATTTTAACCAAAATGGCGTGAAAGTTTTAGCAGCAGGCGGTAAAAATCAGGTTGTAAAATTGTATTATAAACTTGCAGAAGAACTTAAAATACCGATATTTGTATTATTAGATAAAGATGCTGAAAGTAATGAATATTCAATAAATACAAAATTGCGTACACAGGATAAAGTTTATCTGCTTGATAGCGGTGAATTTGAGGACTTACTCCCTAAGAATTTAATAGTTAAAACCGTTAATAATGAATTTAAAAATTTTATAAAAATATCCAAGTCTGATTTGAATACAGGCATGTCAATGGTAAAAACATTAGAAGAGTTGTTTAAAGAACGTTGTTTACATGAGTTCAAAAAAGCTGATTTTGCTCAAAGAGTTAAGTCACAAGTAAAATATAAGTCAGATATATCTGATGAAGTTAAGAATATAATCTTAAAAATAAAAACATTATAAAAACGGGAGATTCTTTAGTATTATTCAAAATTTTTATGCTATTCTAATCATATGGAAAAAACAAATGAAAATACGAGTATATTAAAAGCTGCATGGATGATTGCTCTGGTAACCGTATTAAGTAAAATAATAGGGTTTTTAAGAGATGTTGTGACAGCAAAATATTATGGAACAACATGGCAATCCGACGCATATTTTTATGCATATCAAATCCCATCATTTGCAATAATATTGCTTGGCGGAGTTGGCGGCCCGTTGCATAGTGCCACTGTTGCTGTATTTTCAAAACTTATTCCTGATTTAGATAAAAAACCGTCTGAGTTTGTGAATAAGTTATATAACACTTTTTTATGTTTGAGTGTATTGTTTTTTACCGGACTGGGGGTGTTATTTTTTATATTTGCTCCTCAGGTTATGTCGATTATCATAAATAACGGAACCTCGGAAATGATTGCATTATCGGCAAAACATTTACAAATAATGACTCCTGTGTTTATAGTCGGTGGAATTGTTGGGATTTATTATGGTTTGTTGATTACTTATAAGAAGTTTATGCTCCCAAATTTCTCACCAATGATAATGAGTTTGGTAATTATTTGTGTGACATTCTTCAGACAGGATACAAATTGTTATGTTTTGGCGTGGGCTACGACTATTGGTGCAATTTGTCAGTTTTTGCTTCAGTTTCCTCAAATAAGAAAGATAGGTTTTCGGTTTAAACCAAATTTTTGTTTTTGGAATAATCCTGAGCTAAAAACATTAATTGAGCTTGTTTTTCCGGCGATGTTAAGTTCAACAATAGGTCAGTTACATATTTATATAGATATGTTTTTTACATCTTCTTTAAGAGATGGAGCTTGGACATCAGTGGGATATGCAAACAGAATATTCCAATTCCCTGTAGGAATATTGGTTACAGCCTTTTTAGTTCCGTTGTTCCCATTGTTTACTAGGTTAGTTGCTCAAAAAGATGATGATGGAATAAGGTCTTATTTTAACAAGGGTGTTGGATTGTTGTTTTATGTCGCAATCCCAATAATAATAGGTATTTCTGTGGTTGGAATGGATGCGGTCAGGTTAGTGTTTGAAAGAGGAGAGTTTGATTATAACAGTTCAATTATGGTTTTTGATGCGTTATTGTATTTATCTGTATCTATATTACCATATGTGTTCAGAGATTCGATTACCCGTGTTTATTATGCATTTGATGATGCAAAAACCCCATTTTTAGTTGCAACTTCTTCTATTGTTTTAAAGGTTGTGTTTAATTATTTGTTTATAAATGTTATGGGAATGCAAATAGGCGGAATTACTCTTTCAACATCTTTAGTAACTTTATATAATGCAATCGGGTTAGGTGTTTTGATGGGTAAGAAAATAAAACTCGATTATAAAGATTTGTTTGTGAATCTTGCCAAAATGATTTTAATAGGTGCAATAGCCTTTATTGTTTCATTTATAACAGCAAAAATTATAGGATACACATTAGGAACTTCAATGAACAGATATTTGTTTGAAATGTTCAGAATAGCAATGGTTTCTATGGTATTAGCAGTAGTTTATGTGGTTTTAAGCCTTGCATTTAAGGTCGGTTACGTTGATGAAGTAAAAGAAAGAATTTTTGCAAAATTCAAATAATTGTTGTCAGAGTCTAATTATTTTTTATCAGGAATTTTTACAACAGTTATTTCAAAAACTTTTTTATCTATATTGTCTTTAGTTAGTAATTCTTTGTCAAAAGAATTTGGATCATATGTTGATATAAAATGCTGAGCTTCATTATCATATAAAACTGCGTGATAATCTGTAGTATAGCTATATTGAGGAGTATCAGTTTTATATGATGCCAAAATCATATAATTTTTATTTCTGTATTCTTCTATTATCTCTGATGCGTTTCTATTTGAAGACATGTATATTGTTTTAATATCTGTTCCTTTAGGCATGAGTGCTTTAAGTATGGATTCTTGTGTTCCTCCGCTAAGTATATCCTCGTCAGAAGCTGAACCTTCTAAATAAGCTTGAATGCTTCTTGTAGATAATCTATATTCATGTGCATTACCAATATTATTATTATGTAAATTTGCTAATCTTCTAGGGTTTTCAAAGATGCGTGGATTTTTTTCATATTTTTTAATAAGAGTTTCTATTATTCCTGTTCTCATTTTTTTGTAGGCAAGCTCTAATAAGATTTCATCGGGATCACCTACTGAAGAATGTTCCCCATTAGAATTTATTGCCGCTTGAAGTTCTTCTCTTGTTATTGTGTAATGTTTTTTTGTTCCGAGAATTGGATTGTTATCAACTCCGGGGAAAGTTATTACATATTGGTCAGCGTCAAATTTGTCTTTTTCCGGATCCAGAGTCGAAAATCTGAGTAAATCATCACTTTTTTGTTGTGGCGTAATTATTCCTTGATCTTGCAGTAATGTAGGGAAATATTTGCTTAAACCTTGATTTGTTGATACCATGTAACAGTTTCCTATTCCTCTTTGGTAAATAGGTTTATCAAGTTTTCCGTTAACATTGTATTTTTTGCTTTCTGCTAATATTGATTCTTCGGATAATTGAAATTGTCCGTTGCCGACATATTTATAGGTTTTGTTTTTATCTGTTTTACTTACAAATATTTTTTTATCGCCATCTTTTTTTACTTCTATATTTAAGTTGTTTTTTGCAATATAGTATTCAGCTTCGCTTTCATATCGTTGACCTTTGTAGTATCCGATGGTTTCTGTGAAATCTCTGACATATCCTTGAATACTTTTTCTATACATTTGGCAAAGATATCCGTTTTCATCAGAATCCAGTAGTTTATCGATTGGTCTAAATACGCCATTGTCGAAATGATGTATAGTTCCTTTGCCATTGTCAAAAAGGTATGGGCAGTTTGTTTTTCCCATTCCTCTGAAGGTTGCATATTCTGCCAAAAATTTTGTATCAGATGGTTTGTAATCTTTTCCGGATGCTATAAAGTTATTGTTCTTATCATATAATCCATTTTTTAATATAACATTACCTTTGTTATCTTTTATATCATAGTATATTTCATAATAACCTGACTCTGTGTATCTGCCGGCTTTTTCTCCTATCGTTTGCAAAGTCGGTTTTCCATTTCGGTTATATATAAGTTGAAAGCCTTTTTCTCCATTTGTTCTCGGTATAATGTGAGAATTGTTTTCTATTGATGTAAGATTTTGACTTTTTGCAAAATTTATTGCATCTTCATCAAAATCTAATTTAACTTTTTCATCATTTATTTTTAAGAAATTTTTTATGACTGTTTTTATATTTTGTTCATTAATATTTTTAAACGGTGCATTTTTTACTGATGCATGCCGTATATCTCCATCGTCAATAACGTCTTCGCTTCCGCAGTGAGCGCCAATATCTTCTATCAAATCCATCAGTTTTTTAAGTTCTTTGCCTTCGAGTGAGCCGCTTTTGTCTTTGTCAAAAGCGCTAAATATTGACTCGAGTTCTTTATTCCCTTGACAAAGTTCATCAAGTGTGATTTTTTGCCGAGTAATATCGTTAGTATAATTTTTTTTATCGTTTTGTATGTACATTGAAAAATCCTTCTTTTAAAATTTACGGTACTTGTTTTAAAAAACTTTATTAGATTAAAATTTTTTTTTACAAATATTTACAATAATCCTTGTATTTTTTTGAAGAAATAGTATTATGTACTAAAAATTATTTCAATTTGTTTTCAATTTTCGTAATTATTAATTTTTATTAAAATAATTGTGTTTTTTACATTTATTCTGCTTGACGTGAGTTCTTGAAGTGTTACTATAATTGATAAGCATGCTCAAATATGGGATAATTATGCCCATTTTGGTTAATACAGTATTAGAGGCCCGGAGCATAGGGCGAAACAGACTGTGTTTGACCAGTTTTTTAGATAGTACGTACACATATATAGAATAGACGAGGTAAATTAATGTCGACAACAAAATATGCAAAAAGGGTGACTCCAATGGGCATTCCTGCCACTCGTTTGGATTACCTGCCTGACTTAATTGATATTCAAAAGAAGTCTTTTGAATGGTTTTTAAAAGAAGGTTTGAAGGAAGAGTTGTTAGCGTTCTCGCCTGTAAAAGATTATACAGGCCGCTTAGAATTACACTTCTTGCCAAACTATACATTCGATAATGCAAAATACACTATCGAAGAAGCTAGAATTCACGATGCAACATACGCTAAACAGCTTCGTGTAATGGTTCGTTTGGTTAACCGTGATAGCGGTGAAATCAAAGAACAAGAAGTTTATATTGGTGATATTCCTACAATGACTGACAAAGGTACATTCATTGTTAACGGTGCAGAACGTGTAATCGTTTCTCAAATCGTTCGTTCACCTGGTGTTTACTTCAAGAGAGAAGTTTCTCCTACAGGTAAACGTTTATATAACGCAACTATGATTCCTAACAGAGGGGCTTGGTTGAAGATTGAAACAGATGCTAACGATTTAATCTATATGAAAATAGATAAGAATAGAAAAATCTTGGCAACAACTGTTCTTAAAGCAATGGGTATCACAGTTACAGAAATGGAATCTTTATTCACTCACTTCGATTTCTTGAAGAAAACATTGGATAAAGATACTACAGAAACAACAGATGATGCTTTAATTGAATTATACAAGAAGTTAAGACCCGGTGATCCTGCATCACCTCAAGGCGGACGTCAAATCTTAGAATCAAGATTCTTTGATGCTAAGAAATATGATATCGGTCGTGTTGGTCGTTACAAATTGAATAAGAAATTAAACTTAAACGTTCCTAACCACGTTAGAACGTTAACAAGAGAAGATATCATAGCTTCAATCGAATACCTTATCAATTTGACTTATGATGAAGGTACTTTGGATGATATCGACCACTTGGGTAACAGAAGAATTCGCTCTGTGGGCGAACTTCTTCAAAACCAATTTAGAGTTGGTCTTTCAAGAATTGAAAGAATCGTTAAAGAAAGAATGACTCTTCAAGATTCTGAAACACTTACTCCGTTGAACTTGTTGAATACTAAACCGTTGGTTGCAGCGCTTAGAGAATTCTTCGGTTCATCACAGTTATCACAGTTCATGGACCAAACAAACCCATTGGCTGAAATTACTCACAAACGTCGTATCTCAGCTCTTGGACCTGGTGGTTTACAAAGAGAAAGAGCAGGGTTCGCAGTTCGTGATATTCACCCTTCTCACTATGGACGTATCTGTCCTGTAGAAACACCGGAAGGTCCTAATGCAGGTTTGATAGGTTCATTAGCTACTCACGCAAGAGTTAATGAGTATGGATTTATTGAATCTCCATTCTTTGTAGTTAAAGACGGTAAGGTTACTGATGAAGTTGTTTATATGACAGCTGACGAAGATGAAAACTTCCGTTGTGCTCCTGCTGACGTTGAGTTAAATGAAGATGGTTCTTTCAAAAATAAAATGGTTCCTGCTCGTTACAGATCAGAATTCATTATGACTGAATCTTCAAAAGTTGACTACGTTGGTGTATGTCCAATTCAGATTATATCTATTGCGACATCAGTTATTCCATTCATTGAACACGATGATGCTAACCGTGCGCTGATGGGATCAAACATGCAACGTCAAGCAGTACCTTTGTTGATTACAGAAAGACCTGTGGTTGGTACAGGTTTAGAAGCTCGTGCTGCAAAAGACTCAGGTATGGTTGTAGTATCTGATGTTGACGGTACTGTTGAAAGAGTAGTCGGCGAAGAAATCGTTATTAGAGATATTGAAGGTAAGGCTCATTTATACAATTTAATGAAATATGTTCGTTCTAACCAAGACACTTGTATAAACCAAAGACCTATTGTAAATGAAGGGGATAAGGTTCAAGCAGGTGATGTAATTGCCGATGGTGCTTCAACAAGTTGCGGTGAGTTATCGTTAGGTAAAAACATATTAGTTGCATATATGCCTTGGGAAGGATATAACTTCGAGGATGCTATCTTGCTTTCAGAAAGATGCGTTCACGACGATATCTTTACTTCATTACACATTGAAAAATTAGAAATTGATGCTAGACAAACAAAAATCGGACCTGAAGAAATTACTCGTGAAATTCCAAACGTTTCAGAAGATGCTCTTAGACATTTGGATGAACGTGGTATTGTTCGTATCGGTGCTCGTGTTTATGCAGACGATATTTTGGTAGGTAAAGTTACACCTAAAGGTGAAACTGAACACCCACCTGAAGAAAAATTGTTAAGAGCAATCTTTGCTGAAAAAGCAAGAGATGTTAAAGATAACTCATTACGTGTACCTCACGGTGAAGGTGGACGTGTACTTGATGTTAAGGTATTTGACAGAGAAAAAGGTGATGAATTACCTCCTGGAGCAAATACAGTAATTAGAGTATACATAGCGCAACGTCGTAAGGTATCAGTAGGTGATAAATTATCAGGTCGTCACGGTAACAAAGGTATTGTATCAAGAATTCTTCCAAAAGAAGATATGCCATTCTTACCTGACGGAACTCCTGTTGATATAGTTCTTAACCCACTGGGTGTACCTTCTCGTATGAATGTTGGTCAAACTTATGAATGTTTATTAGGTTTGGCTGCATACTTGACAGGTGAACATTATGAAGCACCTTCATTTGATGAAAGATATGGCGCTAACACATCAGAAAGAGTTACTCGCGAAGAACTTCTTCGTGGTATCAAAGAATCAGGATGTGATTGGGTTAGAGAAGACGGTAAGGTTTACCTGATTGACGGTAGAACCGGTGAAAGATTTGATAGACCTGTTGCAGTTGGTCTTTCATATATCTTGAAACTTGTTCACCTTGTTGATGATAAGATTCACGCAAGATCTACAGGTCCTTACTCATTAGTTACACAACAACCTTTAGGCGGTAAAGCTCAGTTCGGTGGTCAAAGATTCGGTGAAATGGAAGTTTGGGCATTGGAAGCTTATGGTGCTGCTTATACATTGCAAGAAATGCTTACAATTAAATCAGATGATGTGAACGGTAGAAACCACGCTTACGAATCAATCGTTAAGGGTGATAATATCCCTAGACCTGGTATTCCGGAATCATTTAAGGTTCTTGTAAGAGAATTGCAAAGTATAGGTTTAGATATTACCGTTGCTAAGAAAGACGGCGTTGAAGTTGATTTAATGACTGATATGGATGATTTAAGAAAGGCTGCTCCTAAGAGAGTTCTTTCCGATATGGATTCAGAGTTGTTGAATATCAATTTCTTTGATACTTCAATGTCATCAGGTGATATGTAGGGATAAATGTTGTAGAGGAAATTTTTCTCTACAATATAACACCTTATTAAAATAAAACGTGTAATATCGTAAAGCAAAAGAAAATTATAGGAGAATATAAAATTGGCTACAAGTATTGATTATTTTGATTATATAAGAATAAGCATTGCTTCACCGGAAAGAATTTTAAAATGGTCATACGGTGAGGTAACAAAGCCTGAAACAATCAATTACAGAACTTTAAAGCCTGAACGTGATGGTTTGTTCTGTGAAAGAATCTTTGGTCCAACCAAAGATTGGGAATGTTTCTGTGGTAAGTATAAAAGAGTTCGTCACAAAGGTATTATTTGTGAACGATGCGGAGTTGAAGTTACTGATTCAAAAGTAAGAAGACACAGAATGGGACACATTAAGCTTGCTGCTCCTGTATCTCATATTTGGTTCTTGAAAGGTATTCCATCTTATCTTGGTTTACTTCTTGATGTAACTTTGAAAGATTTAGAACAAGTTATTTATTTTAATAACTATATTGTTATGGATCAAGGTGACAGTGAATTTAAGAAATTCCAATTGTTAACCGAAGAAGAATATGAAGATTATGTTGATGAACATGAAGAAACAACTTTAAAAGTTGGTATCGGGGCAGAAGCTATTAAGGAATTATTAGCTGAGCTTGATATAAAAGCATTGGCAGAAGAAATTCGTGGTGAATTAGAAGCCGGTGTTACATCTGTTCAAAAGAAATCTAAATTAATTAAGAGATTAAGATTATTAGATTCATTGATATCTTCTGAAACAGATCCTACTTGGATGATTATGGATGTACTTCCTGTAACTCCACCTGATTTAAGACCAATGGTTCAATTAGATGGCGGACGTTTTGCAACATCTGACTTAAACGACTTGTATAGACGTGTTATTAACAGAAACAATCGTTTACAAAGATTGTTGGAAATGGGAGCTCCTGAAATCATAGTAAGAAACGAAAAGAGAATGTTACAAGAAGCAGTTGATGCTTTGATAGATAATGGTAGACGTGGTAGAACTGTTGTTGGTCCTAACAACAGAGCACTAAAATCTTTATCTAACATTATTGAAGGTAAACAAGGTCGTTTCCGTCAAAACTTGTTAGGTAAACGTGTTGACTACTCAGGTCGTTCAGTTATCGTTGTTGGTCCTCAACTTAAGTTGAATCAATGTGGTTTACCAAAAGAAATGGCTATTGAATTATTCAAACCATTTGTAGTAAACAAATTGATAGAAAGAGGATATGTTCAAAATATCAAATCAGCTAAGAAGAAAATAGAAAGATCAGATCCAAAAGTTTGGGATATATTAGAAGAAGTAATTGATGGACACCCTGTAATGTTGAACCGTGCTCCAACACTTCACAGACTTGGTATTCAAGCATTTGAACCAAAATTGGTTGAAGGTAGAGCTATTCAATTACACCCATTAGCTTGTACAGCGTTCAACGCTGACTTCGATGGTGACCAAATGGCTGTTCACGTTCCTCTTTCAATTGAAGCTCAAACAGAAGCAAGAATGCTTATGTTAGCTACTAACAATATTCTTGCACCTGCTAATGGTAAACCTATTATTACTCCATCTCAGGATATGGTATTAGGTATGTATTACTTAACTATTATCGAAAAACCTGATATGGAACCAAAGGGTAATTACTATAGCTATACTGATGCATTAGCAGCTTTAGAAAGCGGTGTGTTAGAACTTCACGATAAGATTATTGTTCGTGATGAAAATGGTAAAAGAATAGAAACTACTCCTGGTAGAATTATCTTTAACGAAGCAGTTAGAGAAGCGCTAGTGTAGTTAAGTAGTTAAGAAATTAAAATTATAAGGAAATATAAAATGGGAAATACATATTCTAGAAGTAAAACAAAAACTCCTGAGTTCATCAATAAACTGATGGATAAAGGAGCTATCAGAAAATTGCTTTCTCAGATGTATCTTGAATACGGCGGAGCAAAAACCGGTGAGTTAGCAAATACATTGAAAAACTTAGGATACAGATATGCAACTCGTTCCGGTGTTACAATTTCTATTTCGGACTTATCTGTTCCTGATACAAAGAAAGAATTGTTGGATTCAGCAGAAGCTGAAATTGAAAAATCAACAAATCGTTATTTAAAAGGTGAAATTACTGAGGTTGAAAGATATACAAAGGTTATCGATACTTGGTCAGAAACAACAGCAAAGTTGACAGAACAAGTTGTAGAAAACTTTGATAGATTGAATCCGGTATATATGATGGCATTCTCAGGTGCGAGAGGTAACTTATCACAGGTATCACAATTAGTTGGTATGCGTGGTTTGATGGCCGATGCAGCCGGACAGATTATCGACTTGCCTATTAAATCTAACTTTAAAGAAGGTTTGTCTGTTACAGAATACATTATTTCATCATACGGTGCTCGTAAGGGGTTGGTAGATACAGCGTTGAAAACTGCTGACTCTGGTTACCTTACAAGACGTTTGGTTGACGTTGCTCAAGATGTAATTATTAAAGAACACGATTGCGGTGGAGATAATTATATTAATATGAAGCCAATCGTTGATGGTGATAATGTAATTGTACCTCTTATTGATAGATTATTAGGAAGAACAATTGCAGAAGATATCTATGATACAGATGGAAAAACTGTATTAGTAGAAAAGAATACAACAATGAGTCGTGAAGATATCGAAAAGATTTCACACTTAACATTGAATGAGTTAAAAGTTCGTTCAGGTTTAACATGTTCATTAGAATATGGTGTATGTCAAAAGTGTTATGGTTGGGCAATGACAACACAAAAAATGGTAGATATCGGAGAAGCAATCGGTATTATCGCAGCTCAATCAATCGGTGAACCTGGTACACAGTTGACATTAAGAACATTCCACACAGGTGGTGCGGTAGGCGTTAAGGAAGCGATTAAATCATTTGCTGCAAGAGAAGATGGTACAATTGTTTCATCTCTTAAAACAAGAGAATTAAGAACACGTCACGGTGATGTCGTAAATGTAGTTATTTATGAAGGTGATATTGAAGTTAAGGGTGCTAAACGCTCTAGCAAATATCATATTCCTGCAGGATCAGTTCTTACTGTTAAAGATGGTGATAAAGTTAAAAAAGGTGAAGTTATCGGTACTTTTGATCCGACTGCTCAAAATGAACACGGTCGTTTGACTGAAAAAGCAACAAAAGATATTAATTCTGATGTTGCAGGTCAAATCCGTTTTGACGGTTTTGATGCTGACGAAAGAAAAGACAGACAAGGTAACATTTCACGTACAGCTAACAAATCCGGTATTGTTTGGGTAATTTCTGGTGATGTTTATAACTTACCTGGTGGCTCAAAGATTTTGGTTAAAGATAAACAAGCTGTTAAGGCCGGTGAAGAAATTGCTGAAACTAACATCATTTGTGAACACGGTGGTGAAGTTAGATATAGTTCTGATTTGGTTATTGAAGATGCTAAATTTGAAGGTAGAAAAATCAAGAAAATTGTTAAGGGTAAAGAATTAACAATTGTTATTGCATCGTTAATCCCTTCAAATGCATCATTTGAACAAACTAAGAAGGAACAATTCTGGACTGTTGATGGTGATGGTGAAAGATATATTGTCAAAGCTCCTATTGATACTACTGTTGAAAATGGTATGGTAATTGCCGAGCTTGTTGATGATGAATATTCTGTAGCATCATCAGGTGAAATTAGATACAACGGAATCGAAGTTGATGAAAATCAAATTATTACAAAGGGTGGTGAAGTTGTATTTATTCCGGAAGAAGTACACCAAATCAATAAAGATGCAACATTAAAAATGGTTGAAAACGGTACTGTCGTTACTGAAGGTACAGAGGTTGTAAAAGACGTTTATGCTCATATCGATGGTGTTGTTGAATTCAATGAATTTAATGATGTAATTCACGAAATTACTATCAGACCTGGTGAAGTATTCACTTTATCAAGTGTAAATGATCTTAAGGTTGAAGAAGGTTCTGTTGTTAAAAAAGGAACTGTTATTGCTGAAGGTATTAAGGCTAAGAAAACTTCAATCGTGACAATAATGGAATCAGGTTTTGATGATTTAGATATTGATGATTTAGATGAAGAAATTGATACAACTGTAAGTTTAGAAGAAAAACCAATTCAAATATTGGTTAGACCTGTTCAAATTATGAACATTAAACCAAAAGATGTTTCAATTAGATTCAATACATCAGATGAATTAATTGATGTTGTATCTGAAACACAATTGCAATATAAAGATGGTGCAAGAGTTAGAAATCTTGACGGTGCGACATTGACAAGAACAAGTCTTAAATTGTCTATGGAAGGTTATTTATCTCACTTAAAAGGTTTAGTTGAGTTAGATGACAAAGGACAATTAAAGGTTGTTGTATTAGAAACACTGATTGTTCGTCGTGAAATGGAAGGTAATTCTAAGTTGAATGCATCATTGCAAACTGAATTACTTGTAAAAGACGGCGAAGTTATCGAACCTAGGACAGCCGTTGCAAAAACTGAAGTATTAGCAATTGCAGACGGTGTTGCATCTATTTCAGGTGGTGAAGAAGAAGCAAGAAGATTGTTACTTCATTCATCTGAATATGAATCTGAAGTTAAAATAACAGGTAAAGCAACTGTCAAAGAAGGTGCTTTTGTAAAACAAGACGATGAAGTTTCTGATAAAGGTGATTTAGCTCCTGTTTCAGGTGAAGTTATATCAGTATCAAAAGGAAAAGTAACAATTAGAAACGGTCGTCCATATTTGATTAGTGCCGGTACTCAGTTACAGATTGTTGAAAATTCGCTTGTACAACGTGGTGATAGTGTTGCGACATTATTATACGAAAGACAAAAAACAGGCGACATCGTTCAAGGTTTGCCAAGGGTTGAAGAACTTTTGGAAGCAAGAAAACCAAAAGATTGTGCTATCTTAGCTGAATATGACGGTACCGCTATCATTGAAATGGATGAAGATATGCCAAGATTGTTCTTAGAATCTGAAGAAATGGGCAAGAAAGAGGTTAAATACACTATTGATTCAACAGTAATTGTTTCAAATAAACAACAAGTGAAGAAGGGTGATCCTCTAACAAGTGGTCCATTAAATCCACATGATATTATCAGATTATGCGGTCCTGAAGCTGCGCAACAATATCTTGTTGACGAAGTACAAAGAGTATATCGTTCACAAGGCGTTGAAATCGCAGATAAGCACATTGAAATGATTGTTAGACAAATGACTAAGAAGGTTAAAATTCTTGAACCTGGTGATACTAATTTCTTACCTGGTGAATTAGTTGAAACACACTTGTTTAACAAAGTTAATGAAGAAGTTCTTGCAAAAGAAGGAACACCTGCTGAATGTGAATATATGCTATTAGGTATAACAAAGGCATCTTTGAATACCGAAAGCTTTATTTCAGCGGCATCATTCCAAGAAACAACAAGAATACTTACAGAAGCAGCAGTTGAAGGTAAGAAAGATATGTTGAGAGGTTTGAAAGAAAACGTTATTATCGGACGTTTGATTCCAGCCGGAACAGGATATCATCATTTAGCATTTGCTAGTGAAGAAAAAGATAGAGAAGCACAAAGAAGAGCTGCTGCTCAACGTAACCAAGCAAGAAAACCATCTGCTATTTTAGAAGAAATAGAAGGTATGTTTGGTTCTCCAGACTTGTTAATACAAGATGGTTCTGAATTAGAATAAACTTAGGTTTATTAATAATAAAAATGACGAAGTATTTATATATTTCGTCATTTTTTATTTAAAAAAATAAAGCGGTAGAATGTTCTACCGCAAGAATTAGTTTAAGTTTGTATTTTAGTTGGTTATTTATAAGTAAGGTTATTTATTATGCTTCAGTAACTTTTGAAGTTGAGTTATTAGAGAATAAACCTGTAAGTAAAGCGAGACCTGCACCGATAGCTGCACCAGGAACACCACCGATGAGGAATCCAACTCCTGCAGCACCGCCGACACTGATAGCACCACCTGCTATTTTACCAAGTGTTTTTTGGAATTTTTTACCTGAGTAACCTTCAATACTTGTACCGGTCATATATGATTCAGTTTCTTCTGCTGAATTTTTGTGGTGGTTGCCAAGTGTTAAACCTTGCATAAATCCGTTAGCAAAGTAGCCTTCGCCATTTTCTTTAATATCCATTGATAATGGATATCCGTTAATTTGTTGATATAAATTTGTGATTGTAGCTTTTACTGATTGATCAAAAGCAACTCTTTGTGATTGAGTAGTTAATTCTTCTCCGTAATTTTGACTGATAGCTTGATAAACTTCGTTGTAAATTTGAGAAGCTTTACCCATTTCACCTTCTCTTATTGCTGTAGCCATTTCAGTTAAGTTCTTTTGCATAATTTCGTTGTAAGAACCTAAAACATGTTGATTTGAACGAGTTTTAAATGCTAGAGCAGTCATGTTGTCAGAAGCTACTCCCATAGCATTGTAGTAGTTTGGATTTAATGCACCAAAACCAACATTAGCATATGGAGCAGTAAAGACAGAAGCATCTTCCATATACTGGCTCATAGAGCCTGCGGGATACATACCAAAAGATAAACCTTGAGCTGAAGGGTTTAATAAATTCCCTGTTACAATTGTAGACATACAAACCTCCTAAAATACTTTTAACTAACCTAAACTAAATTTTTAATATAACCTTTACATCATGATAAAGTTTTTTTATTTTAAATAATTGACTTTTTTTATAATGTATGTAACATTTCTTAACAAAATATTAAAATAGTTGTAATAATTGAATTTAAAAAAGATAAATTTTTATTGACAAGCTACTACCTCTATGCTAATCTATAATTATGTTTTGGGCCTGTAGCTCAGCGGTAGAGCAGGGGACTCATAATCCCTTGGTCGTGGGTTCGAACCCCTCCGGGCCCAAATAAAAAAGACGAGAACTCTGATTCTCGCCTTTTTTATTTATAAATATAATAGTTTTTATTATCTTAAAGATAAAATAGCTTCCGCTTCAGAGTTTGTTAATATTTTAGCCCCGCCTAATACGTTCGTGTAAATTACAGTTTTTGCGTATTCTTCAGCTATTTCCAGTTTTTGGTAGGCATCTTCCAGAGTTTTACTTCCTATTATAAAACCATGATTTGCCATTAAAATAGCATCATAATCAGCAAAATATTTTGCTGTGTTATTTACTAAATCTGTTGAAGAAGGAAGTCCATATTCAGCTAAAGGAATCCCTCCAAAGTAAAACACATTTTCTGCCATAATAGGCGACATTAAATCTTTTCCTGATGAAGCAAATGCGCTTAAACCTGCAGGATGAACATGAATAATATAATTTATATCAGGTCTTTTTTTATAAAATTCTATATGTAATAATTTTTCGCTAGAGGGTTTTTTGTTTGAATTAATGGCTTTTCCTTCAAAGTTTGTTTCAACAAAATCTTCTTTCGTTAAAAAACCATTAGAAGAACCTGACGTGGTAATAATTATGTTTTTTCCAAATCTTGCAGAAATATTACCGGAATATCCCGGAGTATAATTCTTACGTCCAAGTCTTTGTCCTATTTCTATAATTTCTTCTATTATTTCATTATAATTCTTCATCAGTTTCTTCCAGTGGATCTATTTCTTCTACAATAGCTTGTTTTAATATTTTTGGAGTGGTATCTTCTTTAACTTCCCCTACATAATAAGTATGTTTTTCCGGTCCTTTAAAGTTTTCCGGATTTTTTATTTCTAATTTATCATATTTAATTGCAGAGCCTTTTGTATCAAGACCAACAGAGAAGTTGACATATGCGTTTTCTCTAACAACATCATATCCGACGTGCAGTTTTAAATCATCAGGTCCAATACTTACAAAGAATGAGCATTCTTGCATAATACTATTATTCAATTTGTCATCAGAGAATGAAAAAGAACCAAGCCATGATAATGTTAAATATTTACATACTCTAAGATATTCTCGAACATATGCATTAGAACGACCGTATCTGTACATATCAAAAACCGGTAAAGGAGTGTGATCGTCATATGCTGATTGGAAATATCCGATATCTTGCATCCAACGTTTATATTGAGTATGAAGTCTTGGTCCGATTCTACCAATAAATTGAGTATCTCCTGTACCGTATAATGATGCAGAACCTTGCCCTACTATACTAAGATAAGCATTTGCAAGTTTTTCTTTGTTTTCGAAAGAGATGAGTTTTTGTTCTACTTCAGCCATATATCTTGCTCTTATGGTTGTATGATTACCCCCATGAATTTTTTTATAGTATTTATCTTTATCAGGATCTTTAAATAAACCGAAGCTTGCATTATGAGTAAATCTCATATCTAAATTTTTGTATAAGAAGTCTTTATGGTTATAAGAGCGTTCATATATTAAATTTGCACCATATCTGGCAAGTCGTCTGCCGAGAAACCAGTTATCCAGATATTCGTTAGCAGCATATTGTAATTTTAAATGGTCGTCAAGTTCTTGTTCACCGGTAACAATGAATTTACTTTGTGATGTACCGTATGCAACTTCTGTAGTGTTTGTACCGCTAAGAAATCTTGCAAAACCACCGAAACCAAATTTGTTTCTATATGTAACGATAGGTGCTAATTTAAGAATTGAGCCAAAAGGCATTTTTAAAACCCATCCCGGTCCTGCATATAACCCAATATTTCTTTTTGAACCGAGTTCAGGAAAATCTCCATCAACAAAGTCGTGGTTTTTGTTTGTGTATAGTCGCACCCATGGAAGTACAAATACCTTTTTATTTCCGTGGTATATTTGAGCTTTTTTTAGTTCAATAGACTCCAGCTTTTTGTCTGAGTTAATTATTATTTGAGAAACTTTTACTCTATAATTACTGTCGTCAATAAAGTTCCCTGCTGTAGCTTTATCCCCTTCTTCAATCATCATTTTGTCCAATTTAGGAGCTTTACCGTGAGGTTTAATATTGATAGGGAAACTTGAGTCTACATCAATAGCACCGTTTTCTTGAACAATTCTGTTTTTATAAACATAACCTCTTTCAGCAGATATACTAATTTCTGCAAATTTTGATAATGGTTTATCAATAAGAGCATTTTCTTCATTCATATCTATACTGATTGATTCGCCTTTAACATCAAGTCCATCTCTTTGGATTACAACAGAGCCGATTGCGGTAATATGATTACTTCTCTTGTCATAAACGAGGTGATCAGTAAATAGAGTAGCATTTTCTTCTATAAAATTGACTTTAACATGCCCATTTGCATTTAAAATAGCAGTTTCTGTTGAATAATCCATGTCATCACATGTGATAACAATTCTTTGAGGAGATTTTGTTTGTTCTACCCCTGCCATTTCCAAGTGTTCAATATCAGCTCCTGTCGGAATATCGAGTAGTTGAGCATCTTCTAATGATTTATTCTTTTTATAGGCTTTTAAAGCTTTTTTTACAGCTTTTCTTTTTTCTTTTTCTGCCTTACGAATTTCTGCAGTTGCTTTTCTTTCTTTTAGGTGCAATCTTATACGTTTCAACGGAGGTATAGTTCCTGTAATCTCAGATTCATCTTCTGGTTCTTCTTTTTTTTGTTCGCTAACAGGTTCCACAGGTGCTCTAAAGAAATTTTCACCGTTAAAATCTTTAGGAGCTGAAGCTAAAGATATTCCGCTGTTTGCAATAAACATAATTATAATTGTACTTAAAATGTATTTTTTCATGTTTTATCCTATATATAATTCAAAGGGTTTCTAGGTTGACCTTTAACACGCACTTCAAAGTGACAATGAGGTCCTGTGCTATAACCCGTTGTTCCTACTCTGCCTATAATTTGTCCTTGTTTTACATATTGTCCTTGAGATACATTAATTGTATTCATATGACCATATAATGTTGTAATAGATTGTCCTCTGATTACACCGTGGTCGATGATAACAACTTTTCCATATCCGCCATACCATCCTGCCATAATGACTTTACCGGTGTTAGATGCTTTGATAGGAGTGTTCATTGAAGCCCCTATATCAATACCTGAATGGAATTTTCTGGTATTAAATATAGGGTGAGTTCTGTAACCAAACGGAGATGTTATAGGCCCTGCAAGAGGTCTTATAAATCCTGTTGTAACTTTGATATCTGAACTCAAAGACGGACTTCTGTTTGCAATCATTGCTTGTAAACTGGCGGATTGTCTTGCTAATTCATTTTCAGAACGTTCATAATATGCTCTGTCTGTCTTTAGCTTGTTAATCATGCGTTTATTATATGCAATGTTGCTTTTTAATGCTTTTTGTTGTGCTAATAAATTTCTTCTTGAACGATCAAGACTTGCTTGTTCAATTACTATGTTTTTTTCAAGTCTGGCGATTTCTTCTGCTTTATTTCTCGCTTCTTGCATTCTTCTGTAATCTTCTTTCATTATAATGCTTTCGTAGTGGAGTCTGTCCATAAACATATTTATATCAGAAGATGTTAACAGCAATTCTAAAAAACCTTTTCTTTGTGTTTTATATATATGTACTATTCTCGTTTTCAATCCACCATATATTTGTACATATTCATTTTCGGCAATAGATTTTTTAGTTTTCATTTTGTTTAATTCTGCCAATTTTTTATTACATTCATTTTGTGCAGAAATAAGTGAGTTTCTTGTTGTTTCTAATTTCCGTTGGTTATTGTACAACTTACCTGATTCCATTTTTTCAAGAACTCTAAGTTGACTTGCTTTTTTGTGTGCTTCTTGTTGACGTTTTAATAAATTAGAAAATGCTTGTACTTTTACCGCTTGACTTGCATTTTTATATTTGTTGTAAATTGAATTATTATGCGCAGCATAACCACATTGAGCAAATATGCTTAATGCTAAAAATAATAATAAATTTATAACAAATATTTTCTTCATTTATTTCACCAACGCAGGTAGAAGCATTATGCCTACTGTCCAAGCAATAAATGTTACTGCTATTATAAAAACTATAACTTTTTGATTTCTTCTAAAAAAATCCATAATTCTCCCCCAAACTATTTATAATATTGTACTATCAAAACCTTTTCAATGCAAATTGTTAAGCTATAATAATGAGTTTGAATTTAAATATATTTATTTCAAAATTTACATTTATTGAATTTATATTTATAATAAATATATGGCTAAAAACTTTCTTACTGCGACCGCAAATTTTGATGATTTTATAAATCTCGCATCAGGTGAGATTAATGGACATGTTATCAAAAATAATGAAACCGCCTTAAAAAAAGCTTATGCTTTTTTTCAAAGTGATAGTAAGTTGTTATTATTGAATGGATTTGCAGGTGTTGGGAAAAAACAAATAGCTGAACATTTACTTTCTTATATGGGGAAAGAAACTTTATCTTTTAGATTTGTTTGTACCGAATCTACAAAGTTGGACGATATTCAATTGTATTTGTACAGATTTTTACTCCAAAAAACGTCTTTAAAAGATACTTCTGAAATTGATGCCATTGATTCTTTATCTGAAAAAATTGACTTTATTTTATCAAAAATTAATTTAAATTATGTTTTTGTATTTTATAATTTTGATATTTTAAAAGATGAGGTTAAACCTGATATATTGAATTATATATATAGTTTTTCATCAAAAGAGAATGTTAAATCAGTAATCGTATCAAGAGTTTTTGACACTGATATTATTCCTACAGAGGTAAAATATGTAAAACTTATTATAAAGGCATTGTCAAAAGAGATATTTGAACAATATATAAGAGAATTTGGAATAAAAGTGACTCCTGCTATGGTAGATCAGTTGTACAGGCTCTCAAGGGGATATTTTTTTAGTATATGTTTATCTTGTAAAATTATGATTAATCAAGAATATTCTATTAATGATTTTATAGTTCAGTATACTAATTCAGGTCAGAAATTTGATGACTTTCTTGCTCAGACTTATTATAGATTGATTGTTGGCACTACAAAATCAGCTTTTAATCTTTTTGTTAAACTTCATCATGGTTTGAATTTAAAGGTGTTACAAACTATTGGAAGTTATCCTGAAGTAATCTTAAAAACATTAAGTGAAAATTTTTATATATATAAAAAAGGTGATTTGTATTATCCGGCAGAATTTTTAAAAATTCAATTAGAAAAGATTGTTGGAGAAGAAGTTTCTAAAAAGAGATTGGCTTCATACTATGAAAAACAAATAGAGTTATCTCCGGAAGATAGAGATTTTTTAATTTCTCGTTCAGCTTTGCTTGAAGAAATAGCCTTTTATAAAGATATTCCCATAGAGGTTAAAGCGGATGAAATATCTTCTCAAAATATTTCTCATGAACCTGATAAGATTGAAGAAAAACCGGAAAATATTGATTTTGAGAACTTGTCACCAAAAGAGGTTTTTGACAAAGCTTTAGAATTTTTCAATTCATTTGATTATATAAAAGTTGTTAATGCACTTACTTTTTTGCTTTCTAATAAAGAGAAAATTGCCGGTTCAGATGTTTTATATGATACATATTATTTACTTGCAAAAACATATTCTAAAATGCAAAAGTGGAAGTATGCGCTATATTATTACGAAATGTTAGAACAACATTATAAAAATGTATCAGATATAGATAATTTGCATTTTGTTCAATATGAAACAGCAAGGGTTTACTATAGTTGTTTTAGAATAATAGATGCAATTAAAGTATTAAAGACTTTGTGTTCTGTATCTAAAAATAATGGAGTTCAGTCTGCTTGTAATGTTTTATTAGGAAATATTGCTCTCACTGCATCTAATCCTCAATTGGCATATGAATATTACAAAGAAGGTGTTAAGTATGTTGATGAAAACACATCTAATAATATAAAGATGGAGTTGTTTTTTAAATATGCAATAATGTCAGATGAAAATAATGATATGAATAATGCTATTGAATATTATCAAAAATGTATCGAGATAGATGATGAAAAAAGTAAATATAAGGCTCTTGCATATTCAAATCTAGGGGATTTATTCTATGATAATGAGCTTTTTGAGGAAGCAAGGGATTGTTTCGAAAAAGCTTATAATTCTGATAAATTAAATGAAAATGAATACGGCATGTATTATGCCCTGTCTAAATATCTTGATTTATGTGATAACAAAGATAAAGAAAAGCTCGTAAAAACTGCAAAAGAAGTGAAAGAGCATGCAGTGAAATCAGAAGATTATAATGCGATAGTTAGCTCAACAATTAAATTGGGTGATATATATTATGATTATCCTGAGCCGGAAAAAGCTTTGACAGAGTATTTAGAGGTTTATAAGATTGAGGATTTAGAAGAACACAATTTAAAAGTTGTAAAATCCAGACTGGAAGATATAAGAGCAAGATTGGGAAAAGAAAAATTTGAGGAGTTAGTTCCTAATTATGAATAAGTTTGTTATAAATAGTGATTTTGATGAGTATAAAAAAGCTTTTTTAGAAGAAAATTCAAAAATAAATTTAATATCTAAAAAAGAAGAACAATTTTTGTACGAAAAACATATATATGATTCATTGGGAATAAAGTTGTTCTTTGATAAATTTGGAAAACCTGAAACACTTTTAGATATTGGTACAGGTGGAGGGTTTCCTTCTGTTCCTATTGCAATTGAATATTCTGATATAAATGTTGTTGGGATTGACAGTAGAGGGAAAAAAATAACAGCAATTTCAAATATTTCTAAAAAACTGAATTTATCTAACTTGAAACTTATAAATGACAGGGTTGAAAATTTAAAAAATATGACATTTGATGTTATAACAAGCAGGGCTGTTGGGAAAATAAATTTGCTTGTAGAATATGCTTATCCACTGCTAAAAAAAAGTGGTTACATTGTTTTGTATAAATCAAAAGGTGTTGAACAAGAATTTGAATTAGCAAAACCACTAATTAGAAAATATCAGTTAAAAATACATCCGTTAATAGAATATAGCCTTCCGTTAGAGGAAGACTATACAAGAGTTTTAGTTGTTTTACAAAAATAGACTACGCCATTTTTTGTCGAACTCTCCTTGCTAGGTCTGATTTAGTAATTTTTCCATCTTTATCTAAATCAATTCCTTTATTGTATTTGTAAGCTTTCTGTCCGTCTGCAGTTAAAACTTCTCTTTTCGCATAAGCAGGCATGAATGTTAAGGCATACAATGTTCCTGCATCGATTTTATCATTAGATTTAAATCCTCCTATTTTTTTAGTGTATTTATAAAATTTTTCAACATAATCCAATTGTTGAACTGCACTCATTTGTTTAAGTGCACTTGTAGTGGTGCCTAAATCTGAAGCTGTTTGTGACATAAATTGTATTAGTCCGGTAGCACTGCTATTTTTGTTTTTAGCAGTTGTTGTTACTCCGCTTTCAGAGTTCATTACCCCCATTAGTTCATTTGCGTTGCATCCAATGTTATTGGCAACGGCACAAACTTTATTGAAAAAGTCTTGTCCGCCAAGTTCTTTAATTTTAGCATCTGCTTTAGATGCTCCTCCGAGATCCTTTGTCCATTTTTGTTTCCATAAATCCATAAGAGCTTTGCCGTCACCTTCAAATGCAGTATAATCACCATCATCTGTATAGGTGGATTCTACTTGTGATTGAGCGTAGCTTTGTGCGCTTTCTAATGTTGATATTCTGCTTCTATATCCATCGATATCTTCTTTGCATGTTTTTCTTTCTGTATCAATTTCGTTTAATATGCGTTCTTTGTCCTCTTTAAAGGAAGCATCTCTGCTTTCGGCTTTTTTGATTAATGCGTTTTGCGCTGTTGTTATTGATGAAATTTGTGAAGTTATTTGTGATATTTCATTTTGTAATGCTCTGCAAGAGGCTGTTAATCCGGATATTTTATTTTTTAATTTTTCTATTTTATCATTGTTATCAGATTTATCAGGTTTAGATTGCAAGTATTCAACTTCCGCTTTATCCATTTCCAGCTCATAATTTTGTTCTTTGTATTCTTTTTGTTTTTGTTCCAATCTTGTTTTTAAAGTTTTTAAATCGGAAACATTTTTAGCATAAGTACTTTTTTCTTCAGCAGATAAATTTGAACGGTTTATAATAAGGGTATTCAATTGGTTTTGAAAGCGTTCTATTTTCATTGTTGAAGAATTTTCTCTCATCTCTATGAGTTGTTCTAATGTTTCAAGTTGATTGCCAAGAATTCTTGTATATGTTTCGTGTGCTGATTCTCCATCTTGTGCAAATTCTTGTAATCCGTTTTCTGTAACAGCTTTTTTGTACATATCTTCCGGAGATGTGTTACCGTCTGCGTAATTCATTTTTTTCAAAGTTTGCTCTAATAATTTGTCTATATCTTTTTCTGATAATGTTTGTTCCCCATCAGTAGTATCTAAGTCTTTTAGTACATTTATTTCGCTCTCGCTTAATTTTCCATCGTGATCTGTATCAACCGAATTGTATAATGCTACCACTGCTGCATCACCATCTGTTTTAAAAATAGAGGAACTATCTTCATTATTAGTTTCTTCTTTTTTTAACTCGGCATATTTGTCTAAAAATTGCTCTATTGTTAATCCTTTTGCAAAAAGCAAATTTAGTGATTGATTATCCGGCATAGTACACCTCACGTTTCTCTCTATTATAATAAAGTTTTTTTATTATCTGTAATTTCAAACAAAAGATATTTGTTACATATATTAACACTATAATTTTGCATTAAAGTTTCCATTATGGTTAAATAAAATTGTTGGAGGGAAAAATGAATATAGTGTCATTTATAGAGTCTTTTTTTAGTAATAATTTAGATTTGATATTGCAGATATTCATTCACCTTGCTGCATTAAAACTTTTTATGGTATTTACTGATAAAACTTCAGTAAATATAAAAAATCGTATTTATCAAAATTCCGAAAACACATCTCTTTTACACATGCTATTACTTGTAACCAAGGTAATAAAAGTAATCATTGTAATATGTGTAATTGGTTCTTTCTTACAATGTAGGGGATATTCCTTAACATCACTTATGACAGGGTTAGGAATTACCGGTTTAGCAATAGGTTTCGCCGCTAAGGAAATGCTTTCAAGTGTGTTGGGTTCAATTCTTATTATGACCGATAAGGTTTATAAAATTGGAGATTATGTAATAATAAATGGTGTTGAAGGTATTGTTGAAGCTGTTAATTTTAGATCAACTAAGATAAGAACAATAAATAATATTTTGATTACAATTCCCAATAACATAACCTCTGACACAATTGTTCAAAACAGAAGTAATTCTGAGTTTTTTAGACTTATTGAAACATTTGATATTGAGTATGGTACTTCTGATGAAAAAATACAGGAAGCTTTAGATATTTTGAATGATATTTGTGAGAAGGATGATGATATCCAATCAGGTCAAATTGTTATGATTTCTGGGTTGGGTGAAAATTCTATAAAATTACAACTTATTGCTAATACAAAAACTAATTATTGGATGTACTATCTTGAAATAAAAAATAGAATGTTTAAAACAGTATTAAAACGTTTTAGAGATAGCGGAATTAATTTTGCATTCCCATCAAGAACACTTTATATGAGAAACGATGAAAATTAAGATTATTGCATTAGGAAAAATTAAAGAAAACTTTTTAAAAGATGGTATAAACGAGTTTTCTAAGCGTTTAACTCCGTATACAAATTTTGAAATATTTGAGTTAACTCCTATAGAGATAAAAGATGAAAATTTAAAAGATAAGGTTTTATCTCAAGAGGGCGAAAAAATATTATCATTAATTAAGCCGTCTGATTATGTGATTACTTTGGAGATCTTAGGTAAACAATTGTCCTCGGAGGAATTTGCAAAAAAAATATTAGACATAACAAATCAGGGTGTATCAGAGGTGGTTTTTGTAATTGGTTCTTCTTGCGGATTAGCACCAATTGTTTCTAATCGTGCTGATTTCAAATTGAGTCTTTCTAACATGACGTTTTTACACCAATTCACAAGATTAATATTAACTGAGCAAATATATAGAGCTTTTAAAATACTGAATAACGAAACATACCATAAATAGAAGTTTTAATTTTTGTATAAATTTATAAAATCCATAATTTCTTTGATAGAATATTGTGTGTTTATAACCCAAATATTTTGATTGCTTTCTTTTTTTACATAATCTAAATTTTTTCCGTCTAAAAATAATTCAGAAAAAGGTTTTAGCATAATAGAAGGAATTGCAATAAAATCTGCAGATACATCTTTAATTGTTCTAATTAAATCATCTGATGTTATAAGTCCTGCAACCGTAATATTTTCTCCCCAATAATCTGAACGTACAGGTTTGATTTCACATTCAAAATTTTCTATTTTATTAAGGTCTTTCGCAATCTTATTAAAAGCATATTCTGCTGCATATGAAGTTGCAAAAACTACTTTTATTTTTTTATTGATTTTTTTAGGTAAAGTGTAACTTTCAAAATCGTCTAACAGCGCTCTTAAAGAACCTACCCCATCATCAAGCTGACAGAAATCTCCGTAGTATTCTGTCGGAGGAATATCAACTCCGGCTAAAAGGAAAAATTCATCAGAACAACATACTTTTTTATAAGGTTTAGATATTTCTATTGTTTCTTTTGCAATTTCTTTTGTTACACGTTTAAGGACAGAGTCTTCTCTGTAGTGAGTAATTCCAACAGGAACAATTGCTACTGATAACAGACAATCCCCTAGCGAATCAAGGTCTTTAAGGGTTCTTTTTAATTCTTCTCCGTCATTAAACCCCGGGCATAATACAATTTGTGCATGAAAAGGTATATCTTGTGACTTAAACCATTTTAATTGTTCCATTATTTTTCCGGCATTTGGATTTTTTTGCATTTTTATTCTTAATTCAGGATTTGTTGTGTGGACAGAGATGTAAAATGGACCTAAGTGCATTTTGGATATTCTGGCTTTATCCTTTTCCGTTAAATTAGTGAGAGTTATGTATGTTCCTTGAAGGTAAGATAATCTGTAGTCATCATCTTTAATGTATAAGGTATCTCTCAAACCTTTAGGTTGCTGATCTACGAAGCAAAAAATGCATTTGTTTAAACAAGGATGTATTTTATCAAAAACGGCACTTTCAAAAATTATGCCTAAGTCATCATCGTAATCTTTTTCAAGTTCAATTTCTTCTATTTCACCGTTTTTCTTTTGAATTTCAAGAGTTAATTCTTCACTGTTTATATAAAATCTATAGTCAATTAAATCAGATAATTCAACTCCATCAATAGAAAGTAAAATATCACCGGCTTCAATTTCCAATTCTTCAGCAATGGAGCCTTTTTCTACACTACTAACTATTGCAGGCATTTTTCAAACCCTTCTATTAAATCAATCAAATTTTTGTATTCGCAAATTGTATTATCAAGAACAATTCTCCCGTACGAATTGCTTGAAAATGAATTTGATTTTTGTATTGTTTCAGATTCTGTTTTTAGTTTAGTAAGTTCAAGTTTTAGGTCTTGATATAAAACTTTTTTATCATTATCTTCTAATATATTAGAGCATACGAGTTTAATTTTGATTTCAGGATAAAGCTGAACAGGGTTTTTTACAGGTGATTTAAGTATTTTTTTTATTAGAAAATCTTTCCCCTCAGGCATTATTGAATAGTAGAAATATGGTTTCCCTCCTTCTGTATAAAACTTGTCAGATTTTACATAATTCTTTTTTTCTAAACGTTTTAGAGCGGGTTGAATTGTTCCAAAACTTGGTTTTGTTAAAAATCCAAAGGTTTTTAGAATTTGTTTTGTTAGTCCATACATTGTGTTTTGACCATTCAATAAAGTATGTAAAATTAAAATCTCGTGCATATTTATAGTTTATCATAAAATACTTACTCTTGTTTCTTTGTAAAGCATTTTCTAATAACAGTTTTAATACTATTTATTATTCTGATGTATTCCATAATAGAAAGAATTATGTTAGTATAATGATATGTTTACAGGAATAGTTGAAGAAATAGGAACTGTTTTAGAAATTTCTTCAGACAAAATCACAATCAATTGTTCAAAAGTATTAAACGAAACAAAAGTAGGAGATAGCATTTCAGTTAACGGCGTATGCTTGACAGTTACTTCTATCGGTAAAAATTTTTTTAAAGCTGATGTTTCGCAAGAAACATCAAAAATAACAACCTTATCGGCATTAAAGAATAATTCCGAAGTAAACTTAGAAAGAGCCTTAACTTTGTCAGCACGGCTCGGAGGTCATATTGTTTCAGGACATATAGATACAATAGGTAAAATTTCCAAAGTTTCTAAGTTAAGTGATTTTTATGAGCTTACAATAAGTTTCGATTCTGAATATAATAAATATGTTGTAAGAAAGGGTTCAATAACAGTTGATGGCATTAGTCTTACCATAGCAGACTGCGAGAGCGGATGCGTTACAATTGCAGTTATCCCGCATACATATAGTAATACTGTATTAAAAAATTTGTCAGTCGGCGATAAAATTAATATAGAATTCGATATTCTTGCTAAATATGTTGAAAAAAATCTGTATTCAAGAGATAATAGCAATATCACAAACAATTTTTTGGCAGAAAACGGATTTGTATAAATTAGGAAATTAAGAATGGAACAAGATAATTTCAAATTTGATAAAATAGAAGATGCTATTGAAGATTTTAAAAATGGGAAACCTGTAATAGTTGCAGATGATACTGACCGTGAAAATGAAGGTGATTTGATTTGTTCTGCTCAAACAGTTACTCCTGAAATTATTAATTTTATGGCAAAAGAAGCAAGAGGTTTAATATGTCTTGCTATGTCAAAAGAGATTGCGAATAAATTAGATTTGCCTCAAATGGTAGAGCAAAATACAGAAAAAATGAAAACTGCATTTACATTGAGTATTGATGCTTCTGAAAAATATGGTGTGACAACAGGGATATCAGCATTTGACAGAGCAAAAACAATTGAAGTTGCTATAGCTCCTGATGCACAGCCGTCTGATTTAAGAAGACCAGGACATATGTTTCCTTGTGTATCACGTGTCGGCGGTGTGTTAGAAAGAACAGGGCATACAGAAGCTGTTGTTGATTTGGCAAGACTAGCCGGACATATTCCTGCAGGTGCTATGTGTGAAATTATGACAGAAGATGGACATATGGCAAGACGTGATGAATTGAAATTATTTGCACAAAAACATGATCTGAAATTTATTACGGTGGCTGATTTAATTGCATACAGATTAAAATCAGAAAAACTTATTTCAAGGGATGCTGTAGCGGATTTGCCTACTCAGTTTGGTAATTTTAAAATATACGGATATACAAATAATTTAACTGGACAAGAGCATATAGCGATTGTAAAGGATGATAATTCAGACAAAATTCCTTTAATAAGAGTGCATAGTGAATGTTTTACAGGTGATGTTATGCACAGTCTCAGATGTGATTGTAATGAGCAATTGCATACAGCTTTAAAGATGATTGAGGAGTATGGAAAAGGTGCGGTCGTTTATATGCGTAACCATGAAGGCAGAGGAATTGGATTGGTTAATAAAATAAAAGCATACAGCCTTCAAGATAAAGGTCAGGATACGATGGAAGCAAATATTTCATTGGGTTTCCCTGTCGATTTGAGAGATTACGGCGTTGGTGCTCAAATTATACTTGATCTTGGATTTAATAATTTCAATCTGTTAACAAATAATCCTAAAAAAATTATTGGGTTAACCGGTTATGGTTTAAAAATACATGAAGTTATAAATCTAAAACCGGAAATAAATAAGTATAACGAACGATATATCATGACTAAAAAAGAAAAAATGCAGCATATGATATAATTAGAATAAAGAAAAGAAAAAAAGGATATTAAAATGCAAGAATATAAAATAGACTCATTAACAAAAGCAAAATCAATTTTATTCAAAGGGGTATATAATGATTTCGTATCAAAAGCCGTTTCAGAATATAAATTTGAATTGCCACCATTACCTTTTGATGAATTTGTTGATGCGGTAGAAAATAATTTTATTCAGTGTCTTGTATTGTTAGAAAACGAAATACCTACAGCATTTTTGGTCTATACAACGGCTATTTCCGAATCTGTTGAGTTGAATTTAATTCATTGCTTAGGAGATGAAGATTTAATTGAAAAAAGAAAATTGTTAGTTGAAGAATTTCTTTTTAGAACAAAAGAAGAAAGAAAAAATGCCGTTGTTTGTTATCCTATGTTAGGCTCACAAGGTGATTTTACAGGTGATATTGCTCATCTTGGGTTCAGGTTTGTTGGACTTGCTGTATTAAGATTTTTGATGAATGATGAACAATCTAATCTCATTTATGAAAATGCAGAGTTATCTCATTTAGGTTATCAAATGAGAATAGCCCCTTGGAATGAAAATTATAGAAAAGAAGCTATTAAAGTTATTCATAATAATTTTAAAGAAACTTCAGACGCACTGTTCGATACAAGATTTAAGACTATGCAAGGTACAGAAGATATTATAAACAAGATTGTTGAAAGTATATATGGTGACTTTTTACCCGGAGCAACTTCTGTCCTGTTGCATTTGGAAAAACCTGTAGGATTTGCTTTTGCAAACGTTACAGGTGGAAAAATTGCAAATATCCCATTAGTTGCTATTAACAAAGAATATAGAGGGAAAGGATATTCTGAGCATTTATTAAAACGTTCATTGGGTGTGATTAAAGACATGACTGTTACAGGTGAAAAGTTGTTTACAGAGGTGAATGTTACAACTGAAACAGACAATTATGGCGCATTAAAAATGTACCGTAATGTTGGTTTTAAAGAAGATTATGCATATACTCAAGCATATTTACCTATAGGCAGATAATCATTGTAATATTATTTTGAGTAGTAGAATCCGTCTTCTTTCATTCTATTTATGCATTCACGGATTTTTTCTTCAGAGCAAACAATAGAAACTCTAAAGAAACCTTCTCCATAATCGCCGTATGCGTGTCCTGGAACGGCAATAATTCCTGATTTTTTCATCAAATCATCAGTAAATTCTTTTGATGAAGAATATCTTGGAGGAATTGGCATCCAAAGATAAAAGGTTGAATTTGGAACATAAAAATCAGGCCAACCCAATTCTTTTATTCCTTCGACAAATATGTCTTGTTTTCTTTTTAATTCCAGATTTGCTTGTCTTGTGTATTCATCTCCTTCCGGAGTGTTTAGAATTTCTGCACAAGCAATTTGAATAGGTTTATAAATACCATTATCAATGGTTGATTTCAGAACGCACAATTCATCAATTGCTTCTGAATTGCCGCAAATCCAGCCGGCTCTTGCACCTGTCATAGCAAAAGGTTTTGAGAAACTGTAAAATTCTACCGCTATATCTTTTGCTCCTTCAAATTCAAAGATGCTGAAAGGTCTGTCGTTATCGTCAAAATACAAATCGGCATAGGCCGCATCTGACATTAGTATTACATTGTGTTTTTTACAAAAATCAAGAACATGTCTGTAGTATTCTCTTGTAGCAGTTGCACCTAGCGGATTATTAGGATAATTTATTATTACAGCTTTTACTTTGTTTGGATCCCCGTCATTGTCTATGTAACTGTTCCATACTTCATCTAAGTTTGGCAGATAATTGTTCTCAGGGGTTAAAGGAATTGAGAATGTTTTACCGCCTGCTATTCTAACCATTTGTCCATAAGATGCATAACCCGGATCCGGTACAAAAACGACTTCTTTGTCTTCTTCTGTTAATGTTGGATTAATTAATGCTCTTAAGAAATTAGCTAATCCTTCTTTTGAACCAATTAGAGCTGCAATTTCTTTTTTTGCGTCTAATTCAACGTTAAATCTTCTTTTCATATATTTAGCAATAGCTTCTAAAAAGAAGGCTTCCCCTCGTGGAGTAGAATACATATGAACTCCATCTATATCCATTGATTCTTTTAATTTATCTAATAATAATTTTGGAGGCTGAGCAGTAGGTGCGCCCATTGACAAGAATATAGGACTGCGTCCTTTTGCTTCCAGTTCAGGTCTTAGTTTGTTTGCTGCAGCTTTTATTTTAAACATTATATAAGTTGTCATTGATTTTACATAGTCGTTGAATAGTTCTCTCATTTTAAACCTTTCTCATATATAGCTTTAAAGCCATAATATCCCTTTGTCATAACAAAGATTATACCGCATAATAAATATTTAGCAATTCAAAGCTCAATTGTACATTTTTATAATTTGTTGTATTCCATCTGAAGCAATTTTAAAAAGCTCATCCATTTGTGATTTTTCGTAAGGTTCTCCCTCTGATGTTGTTTGGAAATCAACAATTTTTCCGCTAGCTGTTAACACAACATTTGAATCTACTCTTGCGTGAGAATCTTCTTCATAATCTAGGTCTAAAAGAATTTCATCGCCGTGTAATCCGATAGAAATTGCTGCGATTGGCTCAATTATAGGATTTTCTTTTAAATCACCTGATTTTAGTAATTTGTCTACAGCATCTTTAAGAGCGAGGAATCCTCCGCAAATGCTGGCTGTTCTTGTTCCGCCATCAGCTTGGATAACATCCGCATCAATAGTTATTGTCAAATCAGGCATTTTTGTTAAATCAACGCAAGCACGCATACTTCTGCCTATCAATCTTTGAATTTCATGCGTCCTTCCTGATACTTTGTTTCTTTCTCTTGAGCATCTTGTATTTGTTGCTGACGGAAGAAGTGAGTATTCTGCTGTTACCCATCCTCTGTTGTCATCTTGCTCCATCCATTTTGGCTTTTTATGGTCAACTGATGCTGTTGTTATTACTTTTGTATCTCCAAATTCAACAAGGACAGAACCCAGTGCATGTTTTGTAAAATCTTTTGTAAATTTTATTGGTCTTAATTCATTATTTTTTCTGTTATTTTTTCTCATAATAGCTCCTCTATCTGTGTTTTATTTTTTTAAATAGTTGTTTTCGTAATCCCACATATATATTTGTCCGCAATATTTACAAACCGCAAATTGATTCATAAACATTAAATCAGGAACAAATGTGTATCCGTCAACGGTTATTTCTATTTCATTTTTAGAATTATATCCGAGAGAAAACGACTTGCTTCCCTTGTAATCAGGAGAAAACATAAGTTCAAATTTATCTTTTGATTTGCAATTTTTACATACAAACATTTATTTTTTTCTTCCTGATTTTTTGTTTGCACCTGCTCTATCAAGGATTCTGTCATCAATTTTTTTCATTGCTCCCGAATCGTTATAGAAATTCTTGTACCATAGGCACATACATATTACTCTTAACGGCAATAATAGTTGAATAACTATAATAACAATAAGTGATTGTACAATAAATAAAGCAACCTGTGACGGCGTTATTTGTTGTACACCCATTGCTGATAATACCATATTTACCCAATCTAAAGACGGTACTGTTATATATGGTTGTATTAAATCTTTTAGAGCTTTAACTCCTTTTACTGTATCGATAAAAGTAAGTATTATTTGAGGGAGAATGATATAGGTTAATCCTCCTAATAAAGAAATCATTAAAAATGTTTGTTTAAAATTACCGTGAACGTAGGATGAGCTTTTCCTAAAACAATCAGCGGGTGAAAGTTCCGGTTCGAATATAAATACTTGAAATACGAATGCGTAATATATTAATAATATCCATACAAATACCAAAAATACAGGTATTACAGATAAGGCAATCAACCCGAAAAACATAATGCATAATATAAGATATGGCATCCATCTTCTCGTTATCATCATTGTATGGGCCGGAAAATCGTATACTCGTTCTGATTTAAGCATATTCTCTGTCATTGAGTTTACCGCAGAATATGCTACCATATAGTCCCATATTGATTTTAGCCAAAAAATAACTATTGGTAAAAGAATTACTCCCAATGCAATATTCATATATAAAGGTGTTTGTAAAATAGGAATATTCGATAGCAATATCGATTTATATTCATTAAAGTTATATAGAATAGTTAATGTTAAGATTAAGCCGGCTAGCTGTCCAAACACAGGAAAAACCATATACCATACAAATCTGTCGATGTTAGAAAAGTATAAACCTATTCCTTGTAAAAATATTTCAAAAATTGTACTACTCTTTTTTGCCATAACTTCTTTTAATGGTAAATTTATATTACTATAATTATTTCTTTATTTACCCCTTTATTGTATAATTTTATTACTATAATAACTAATTGTAAATAATATACTATGGAAAAAGATAATCAAGAAATAAAAGATTTAATAAACAGTTTTAATGAAAATGAATATTTTGATTTTGTGAATTTGCATATTCACTCAAAATATTCTGATGGAGCGGCAGAATTTGCAGATATAATAAATCAGGCTCATGATTTAGGTTTTAGAAAAATTGCAATATGTGACCATAATACAGTTGAAGGTCATAAAATGTTTAGAGATAATATTCTAATGACAGGTGTTGAATTTGACTGTTGGTGCGGGTATGTGTTTATGCATCTTTTGGCTTATGGAATTGATGTGGAAAACCCTATTCTTACGAGATTTATGGCAAAATCAAAGCAAGAAACAGAAATGGATATAGTAAGAATTTTTTCAAGAAGAAATGTAAAAAAACTTATAGAGGCAATTCATCAATCAGGTGGCATTGCTGTTTTGGCTCATCCTGCCTGTTGTTGGGCGATTGATTTGGACAAGTTCGTTCAAAAGTTAATATCCTACGGATTAGACGGAATTGAAGTTTTTTACCCTTATAAACGACACAGAAAAATATTTAAATTCCATACTGAAGAAAAGGTAAGAGAGATAGCTGATAAATATAATCTTATTAAAACAGGCGGAACAGATTGTCATACAAGAAATATTTTATAAAATCCATAATCTTTGTAACAATTTGCTTGTAAATAGCAAAAAAAATGTTTTAATGGTTTTATATAAATATACACTGAAGTGAAGATTTTTTATGTATAGCTATAACAATAAACCATATTTGGATAATTTTAGGCATAATATTGCCAATACAGAAATAGCAGAAAATAAAGTTTCTGTTAGCGGCTCTGCTATGGGAAATTCCGAAAAAACAGAGGTTGTGGATATTCCGAAAGTAACACCTGATTACAATGTATCTCTTCCTATGGGATATACAAAATTAGGCGTTGAAAAATTATATAACGGTCAAGAAATTCATTGTTATAAGTTGAATAACGGACAAAAAGTTTATATAGCACCAAAAGAAAGTGCTATGACTGTTTTGAATACATATGTAAACACAGGTTCAATGAATGAGAAAGATGATGAAAGAGGTATAAGTCATTTCTGTGAGCATATGGCATTTAATGGGACAAAAGGAACAAACGGATATTTAAAACTTGGAATTGGTGATGTGTTCCGTAAAGTTGGTAATATGGGCGGGGCAACTAACGCTTCTACTAATTTTGCTGAAACTAATTATACTATTTCTATTCCTCAATTCAACAAAGATGATTTTGAAACAATTGTAAAAATGCAATCGTCAATGATGAATAATCTGGAAATGTCTGATGAAATGACAGAAAAAGAGCATGGTCCTGTTACTTCTGAAATTAATATGTACAGCGACATGCCTGATTCTATAGCAGTAAATGCAGCAATTAAAAATTTGTATAATATTCAAACAACATCTGATGATGTCGTGGCAGGAACGGTTGACAATATACTAAATGTAGATAGTAAAAAAGTTATGGAGTACTATAAAAATAATTACTATCCTTCAAATATGGCAACTGTTGTAACAGGTGATGTTAATCCTGATGAAGCTATTGAAATTATTGCTAAAAACTTTAAAGGTGAAAATCCTCAAAATCCTGATAGAAGAATAGAAAACTTTAATCCTACACAAAAGGCTGTGAGAAAAGATATATTATCTCCAAAAGCAATTTCTACTTCAGGGGCAATATGTTTTGACGGGCCGGCAAATAATGATGCAAAGGGAAATTTAGAAATTGAAGCTTTGAACTATTTCTTGTTTAACAGAAAAAATTCAAAATCAAATAAAGCCTTAAGACCATATCATGTTGAAGTATCCGCTATGAAAGATAAAATGAGAACGCAGCCTGCGGACGGTACTCTTTTAACCTTGTCTTTTAATACGACTGAAGATAATTCAGAGATAACTTTAAAATCTGTTTTTAATACTCTTTCTAATTTTAAGGCTCCTACAAAAGAAGAAATGGAGACAATAAAAACAGGTTTGAAAATGAAGTATGAGCAAAAAATAGAAGATACAGACGGGCTTAATTATATGATTGGGCAAAATGCCCTCAATGGGGGTATTGATATCTGTACGGATGCAATAGATATAATTGATAAAATGACTCCGGAAGATTTAGTAAATGCTGTTCACAAGTATTATGATACTTCTAAAGCTTCTATTGCAATTGTTCATCCGGAAAAAACTGATATAAACAAGCTTAATGAAAATCATGCAAAAGCACAAAGCATAAGTTTTACAGGAAGTGTTCAACAACAATCTAAAGTGAAGAAGCCTATAAAAACTGAAGAGTTAGAACAATTTAAATTGGCAAATAATTGTTCAGTTGTTATAAAAGATTCTAATAATGATATAGCAGCATTTTCTGCGTATGTGTCTAGTGTCCAACCTGCAAATACAAAACCGGGTGTAATGGAAGTTCTTGAAGAAATGCTCGTTAAGGGTTCTGATAGTATAGTTGATTTTGTTGATAAAAATAATATTGAGGCATATTCGGGTGCGTCAAACAGTAATATGTATTACGAAGCAGAATTTCCTGCCAAAAATTTATCTGCTTCTCTTGCTATAATGAAAAAATCTTTATTAAATCCTGATTTTACCGAAGCTGATTTTGAAAAGGCAAAGAAAGATATTAAAACAGATCTTTCTACAAAGCAGCCAAGTGCATATGAAAATCTAAAAAAAGAACTATTCAAAGATTCTCCTAAAGGATATTCAAAACAAGATATTTTGAATAATATTGATAATATAAAACTTGAAGATATTCGTGGTTTGCATAAATATTTGTTGGACAATGGTGCTTTTACTATATCGGTAAGTGCTCCTGTTAAAAAATATCCTCAAATAAAAACAGTTCTTCAAAATGAATTAAATACTTTACCAAATTTTAAAGAAAATACTCCTAGAGTGTTTAATGATTTTGTTCCTGTTGAAAACAGTAAGGTTATAACTGATGTCGCAAACACAGCACAGGCTGATGTTGTTCAAGCTTATAAGTTTAAAGCAAATCAAACGCCTAAGAATATTGTCGTATCAAAGCTAATGAACGGTATTTTGTCAAGTGGTGATGAAACAGGTTTGTTTAACAATTTGAGAGAAAAAGAAAAGTTGGCATATAGTGTATATTCTGATGTTAGTTTTTCAAATACTTCTTCAGGTGTTTTAACATGCAGAATTTTGACAACGACTGATAGTGATGATTTAAAGAGTTATGATAATGTTCAAAAATCTATAAATGGTTTTACACGACAAATTAATAAAGTTGTGAATGGTGAATTTTCTGACAAAGAACTTGAAGCAGCAAAAGTTAATTTTAAAAGAAATCTATTAACATCAACAGATACTCAAATCGATACCGTAACGACTTTATCTGATGGAATGCGTTCGGTTAATGGTATGGATGAAACTAATAAAATGTATGAGTTGATAGATACTATTACAAAAGAAGATATTCAAAAAATGGCAAAAGAAATTTTTGAGAATAAGCCATTGTATTCTGTAAAGGCATCTCAAGCAACATTAGATGCAAATAGAACATTCTTTGAAGAGCTTACAAAATAATTATTTATCTTTTAAACTAAATTTCGGATTATCAGATAATAAATCTATTAAAGAACCTCTTCGCCCGTAATCAAAGTTAAAAGCTTCTCCGACTCTTTTGCTTGTTACAAAGTTATAATGTATATTGTAAGCTTTTGGCTCTTCTGTTAATCCTAAAGCTTTCATCTTTTCTTCTGATAAAATTCCTTTTTCTTTATCAAGGACATTTGAATAATTTAATCCATCATATGCGCAAAAAGGAATTTGCATTTTATCAGAACCTTCTTTTATGTAAATAAGCCCAAATGTTCTGCAAATTATTCCTCTGTAGTCATATACAGAACATATATTATTTATCAAGAAAGGGCAAGCGTATGTAAAAGAACCTTCTCCTTTAAAATTGGTTTTTTCTTTTTTTATACTATCTATTTTTTTTAAAATAATGTTTTTTGTATCTTCATCAAGTTTGTCAAAACCAATTTGTAATAATTTGATTTCCATTTCGGAAAAAGGATAATCTCCGTTAGAACAACATTTTGCGCAACCTTTTGCACATTTAATATATGGTGCTTGAAGGGTAAAATATTTGTTTAAATTTCCCATTAAGTAGTCTAAAAATTTTAAATAATTTGTAAGCATGTTTTCTCCTAAAATTATATTATCATATTATTAAAAAAAAGGTTTGATTTTTACATATTAAGAGTATAATAAATTTGTCATTACATTAATTGGGAGAATAGCATGTTAGAAAAAGTTTTAAATTATCTTGAAAAATTTCAACTTATATTTTTAGGGATTGTTTTAATGTTGGGTTTGATTGTTGCAACAAATATTGTAACGTCAGCATTGCCAAATGACGGAATTACTGTTACAGGTTCTGCATCAAGAATTGTTAAATCAGATAAAGGCTCTCTTACATTTGATATAACAACAAGACAAAAATCGAGAAAATTGGCTTATTCTGAAATTCAAAAACAAATACCGATTGTTGTGAATTTTTTAAAAACAAAAGGATTTACTGATAAAGATATAGAAATAAAAACTCCAAATGGATATAATACATACAAGACTTTGCCAAATGGAAATTCATCAAATGAATTTGATTATTATAACTTATATCAGCCAATAACGGTCAAATCAAGTAATGTTGATAATATAAAAGAACTTTCTATTGCTTTAGGTAGTTTAACAAACAGAGGAATAGAAATAAATCAACAAGAACCTGAATATTATTATTCAAAAATTTCAAATCTAAAAGTTGAATTGTTGCATGAAGCAACAACTGATGCAAAGCAAAGAGCTAAAGCTATGTTAAAGGCTACTCATAATAGAACGGGTAAAATTCAATCTGTAAAAATGGGTGTTTTTCAAATAACTGCATCTGACTCTACAGATGTATCTGATGGGGGAATTTATAACACCTCTTCTATTGAAAAGAAGGTGACAGCCGTTGCAAATGTTGTGTTTAAAATAAAATAATAAAGGATTTTCAATAAGAAAAAGGTAAGTGATTTCACTTACCTTTTTTATATGTTTAATAAGCGATTAAACGCACGTTGCTATTGAACTAATATTTTTTTTTAAAAGTTCAGCTTTATCAGTAGCTTCCCAAGGAACGACAATATCAGTTCTGCCCATATGTCCGTATGATGCTAATTTTTGATAGAACTTTCCACCGTTTTTAGCAGGAAGGTTTCTTAAATCAAACTGTCTGATAATAGCCATAGGACTTAGTTCAAAGTTTTGTTGAACAATTTCGCTAATTTCGTCATCAGAAATTTTTCCTGTGCCGAATGTGTCAACAAAGATAGAAATAGGTTCAGCTACCCCGATAGCATAAGCTAATTCTATTTCACATTTATCCGCAAGTCCTGCCGCAACAATGTTTTTAGCAACATATCTTGCAGCGTATGCAGCAGAACGGTCAACCTTCGTCGGATCCTTTCCGCTAAATGCTCCCCCGCCATGTCTTGAATAGCCGCCGTATGTATCAACAATAATCTTACGTCCTGTTAAACCGGCATCACCTTGAGGACCGCCTATTACAAAACGTCCTGATGGATTTATTAATATTTTAGTATCTGCATCAGGTTTTATTGTTTCTGTTTCAAATACATAATCTATTACATATTTTTTTAAATCTCTATAGATAATAGCTTGTATTTCTGAATTGTTCTTAATTCCATCAATTTCCGGATTATGTTGAGTAGAAAGAAGAACTGTATGAATTTTTGATGGAACTCCATCAACATATTCAACAGTAACCTGAGATTTTCCGTCAGGTCTTAAATAGTTTAAAATACCTTCTTTTCTAACTTGTGCTAATCTGTATGAAAGTTTATGTGCTAAGCTTATAGGCAATGGCATTAATTCAGGTGTTTCGTTACAAGCGTAACCAAACATAATTCCTTGGTCGCCGGCGCCTAATTCTTCCGTTTCTTTTGCAGATACGTCAGCATTTTCAGAACGAGTTTCTAAGGCTTTGTTAACACCGCCTGCAATATCTGTTGATTGTTCATCAATACTTGTTAAAACAGCACATGTGTTGCAATCAAATCCCCCACTGCATTCTCCTACATATCCGATATTTTTAATTGTATTTCTAACAACTTGTGGAATATCTACATAGCAATCAGAGGATATTTCCCCCGATACAAGAACCATCCCTGTTGTAACTGTTGTTTCAGCTGCAACACGTGATTGAGTGTCTTTTGTCAAAAATTCATCTAATATAGCATCAGAAATTTGGTCACAAACTTTATCAGGGTGACCTTCTGTTACTGATTCAGAAGTAAATAAAAATTTTCTTGATTTCATCTTTTTCTCCTTAATTTATATTTGACCGGTAAGGTTTTTAATTCCGACCCGGTCTACCTCCGTTTATCTACTTCTAATATTGTACAACTAACACTTTATAAAGCAAAGAAATATACATTTATTATTAAAAAACTTAACTTATTGCTAAAAAAATAATTTTTTATTATAATCATAACAGTATGTTAACAAAATGAGGATGAAAAATTGAGTAATCTAAATGACGGTGTAGGAAAAAAGATAGTTGAAGCATTGAAAAAACAATCAGAATTGGAAGCTGGTGTAACAGGTCAAGCAGCTCCTGTGGTCGAACCTGATAACTTAGGAATAGATGTTTCTTCTATTGATGCAATAACTAATAATGGATTATTACCAAAAGAAGAAAACGAGGAACCTTCTGAAACGACAGGTTTTAATGATTTGTTTAGCGACGGTTTTGAAGAAACATCAGAAGAAAGTGAAACTTTTAATGATTTTATTAAAAGAGAAGAAAAACCTTCTGAAACAGCTGATATGCCGGGTAATATAGTTATATTAAAGAAGCTTATTTCACAACTTCCTAGCGGTGTTACCAGACATACCGGTGCTCAAATAATCAGACAAACAATGGAAGCTCTTGGTATCTCTATGAAAAGTGTTCTTACTGAAGCTCAAGAAGTGCAAAATAATTTAAAAGAGTCTTCTAAAGAATGCCAAATGACTATTCAAGAGTATAAGAGAAAGATTTCTAATCTTGAGAAACAAACCCAAAATTATCAAAAACAATATGCAGCACTTAATGATTTGATTAGTTTGTTTATCCAAACAACAAAGAGTTAATAATGTATATAATATAAAACAAAAAATCTGACCAATTGGTCAGATTTTTTTATAAAACTTTTTATTATTAAGCTTGTGGATTTTGTGCTGATAAGTATCCGTATGTATCAGCAATTTTTGCTACAGAACCTACTAAAGTAGTTGCTGCAGACAATCCTGCAAGTCCTCCTGCAACTTTTACAACTATTGGATTAGTTGCAAATTTTGCGAGTTTGCCGGATTTTGTTAAAAGCTTCAAGAGTTGAGCTTGTTTTTCTGCTTTAATAGCTTTTGATGTTTTAACAGCTTTTATAAGATTGTTTCCTATTTTAGATGATTGATTTAATGTTCCGAAGGCTGCAACCCCTGCACCACCGCCCATTGTGAGCTCTGTTGATCTGTCTTTTACTCTTTGACCTATTTTTTCGTTATCGCCTGTATAACTTATTGGGGCTGTTGCTGATGGTCTAATTGATAATTCCATTTGGAAACTCCTTTACACACCTGTTGCTAATTCAACATTTGATTTGTTGTTATTTCTTCCTGTTAAGTTATCAACAAGAACTGAACCTGTTGTAATTGTTGCCATTGTATTTTCTGTAGCTGATTGAATAGTCTTTCCGTTTATTTTTATATCTTTAACAGAAGCTATTGTATTTTTTAGTGGTTCTAATACTTTTTCTACATTTTTATTTTCTAAAACAGTTTTTACCGTTTTTCCAATTTTTGAATCAGCAAGTTTTGTAACAGCATCTTTAATTTTTGGATTTTCCATTAAACCGCCGACAACTTTTCTTGCTTCTGTGAATACTTTTTGAACAGGTTCTTTCATTCCGGCAATAGCTTCAACGCCTTTTTTTATTGAGCCGGATTTGGCTACTGATTTTAATGTTTCGATAGCAATTTTAGAAGAACCTTTAGCAACTACGAACGTTGCAGCAAGTCCTAATACTGTTGAAATAAATCTTAATCCTTTTCCTGCTTTATTTGAACCGATAACGCCGGTTTCTTCTATTTGAGCGGCAGCATCTTCTAAAGCTTGTTGTTGTTTTTTTATTTCTTCAAGCTTTTTATCTCTATCTCGTTCAACAGAATCTTTATCGAATGCTTCTTCGAATTCTGCATCTTCTATATCAACCACATCTCGTTCGGGTTCCCTAAATTGCTTAAGTTTATCCACATCTTTTTTTGCTCGAACAGGATGTTTATCCGTTAAACTAGAAACATAGACTTGTGGTTGGTTTTGAACTTCCATTTTGCACACTCCTAAAATTCACTTCTACACATATACCAACGTAGAAAATTCACAATATTTGCCAAAATTACTTATATATTTTTACAAAAATTTACATTTAATATAAATAAAAGTAAAGTGTTTTTAAAGAAATATTAATTTGAAAAAATTTTTAAAGATTGGATTTATGATATAATTTTCCTATGAAATACAAGAATTTAGAAGAATTAATTGGGGTAATTGAAACATTAAGAAGTGAGAATGGATGTGTTTGGGATAGGGCTCAAACACATGAAACATTGACTCCGAACATGCTTGAAGAAGCGTATGAAGCTGTAGAAGCCATAAGAGAAGGTAATCCTGCTCATTTGCGAGAAGAATTGGGGGATGTTTTGCTACAGGTACTTTTACATTCTCAAATTGCAAGTGAAGAAGGTGATTACGATATAGAAGCTGTTGCTAAGGAGTTGAAAGACAAGTTGATACATAGACATCCTCATGTTTTTGGTAACGTTCATGTTGAAACACCTCAAGATGTTGTTGATAATTGGGAAATATTAAAAAAAGAAGAAAAAACCGATAGAAAGTCTCAAATGGACGGTATTCCATCTAATCTGCCCGCACTTATGGCATGCCAAAAAATAAGTAAACGTGCAGTTAAAGTTGGTTTTGAGTGGGATAAGGTTGATACTCTTCTTGATTGTATAAAATCTGAATATGATGAATTTTTTGAGGCGGTAAAAAGCGGTGACAGATTTTCTATGGAAGATGAGATGGGCGATATTTTTTTCGCTACGGTTAATTTAGCACGTTGGTATAAAATAGACGCTGAGCAAGCGCTTTTAATGGCTAATAGAAAATTTATGAAACGTTTTAGAAAAATGGAAGAACTTGCATATAAACCTTTAGAAGATTATTCTTTTGAAGAATATGATAAGCTTTGGAAACAAGCTAAAAAAGCTTTAAAATAAATTATTTTGCAAAAAAAGTTATATAAACATAAAATACAATAGCCAGTATTAGGACAAGTCCACCTATAAAGTTCATTTTTGTTGCGGATTTTTTGTTTTCAATCAGACTTGGATAAATGTATTGTTTTGCTTGTTCTTTTTTCTTTTTATACAGTTGATTATTCTTTTTTGCAGTTTTTTTCTTTGCTAAATATTTTTCTTTAAGGGTAGTTTTTTTCTTTTTGCCACCGAGAACTAATAATTCTTCAGAAAATTCTAATTTTTCTATTTTTTGAGGAGCACCATTGAATACGGCATAGTTAATAGCTGCTTCGAATGCGCGTTTAATGCAATCGAGAGCAATATTTCCGTCTTGTTTTACGGTTTTTCCGTGAACAGATGCATTCCCTTGCGCTTTAAGAAAGTATAAATCATTTACTAATTCACGTTGTCTGATGTTTTTTTTATATAAATCATGTAAAGTCGCTAAACATTCATCAAAAGTTGAATCAGGAATAGTTCTATCTCCCAGTAAATTTCTGCATAAATTTTCTGCAAACCTTCTTGTTTGAACTATTGCCTGTTCAAAATACTCATCCCTGTAGAGCTTTTCTGCATCAGCTATTATTCTATATAAATCATTATCTATCTCTTTTAAGAACTCGAAATTTGACATAAAAAAAGGTACCCTGCTCTTATAGTATATTCTACCACAAGAACAGAGTACAAATACATTATCTTATAGCCAATTGTTCTTTATAAAAAGAACTGTTTGATATACGCTCTCTGATATAATTTTTTTGATTATCAGATTGAGCGTCTAATAAAACCAAACGGTTTAATCTCGAAAGTAAAGGTGATTGTGTATAATTTCTATGTGAATTTTTTAATAAGCCCCAGTAGTGAGCTTCTTTTTGCGTTGCTAAGGTTTCTTCTTCTAATGTAGCAACTTTTAGTTTATGAAAACTTTCATGTGCAATTAAACAAGCGATTTCTTCAGGAGAAGCATTTTTAAATTTTGAGTTAATCAGAATGTATCTGTTTCCGAAAGAATCTACTGAATTTAAAGCGAAAGAGTTCATGTAACGATAAGAAATTTGTGATAAATCATAGAAAGAAATTTTAACGGAATTTTCTTCTAAATTGTCAAATACTTCTTGAGCACCGGCTTTTTCAAGCATGATTAGTGCCGGTTTAATATCTGCATCTCTTGTAAAATTGTCAATGTAAGCAGCGAATGATGGTGTAGCGCAGAATAACACCATTAAAATGGCTATAATAATTCTTTTAATATTCATAATTCCCCGATAAATTTGTATTTATCAAGTTTTATGACAGTGCGAAGTCACTCCTTTTTATGCGTGAATTAAAATTAAATAATAGTATGGGTAAGTTAATGTTCTAATGACTTGCGTGCACAAACTCGGTAAATGTATCTCTTATACTCCTACTTACATGTTAAACTATGTTTCACATGTCTACAACCCTAAAAATTTGTATTTGTAACATTTCTTAAATAAATGGTTAAAATAACACTAATAACAGTATTTTGAGGTGATATCATTTTTATATCAACTAATTAAACTACTTTGATAGCATAACCATTAAAACAGAAATGTCAGCAGGTTTTACTCCACCAATTCTTGATGCTTGAGCTAATGTTTTCGGTCTTATTTTTGCTAATTTTTCTTTTGTTTCTGTTGATATGTGGTTGATTGTTGAATAATCTATGTTGTCGGGTATTCTATATTTTTCCAGTTTTGTCGCTTGTTCAACTTGAATTTCTTGACGTTTTAAATAACCATCATATTTTATAAGAACTTCAACTTCATCTGTTACGTCTTCTGAGAGGTTTCTCATTTCTGTTTCGTAGTCTATCCGTTTGATAATATCGTATGTGATATTAGGTCGTTTTATTAACTCGGATAGTCGTATGCCTCTATCTATATGTTCTCCGACTTCTGCTAAAATAGAATTTACTTCTTCTGATGCAGAAATTTTAGTTTTTGATAGTCTATCGATTTCATTTTGAATGCATAATTGCTTTTCTTTGTATCTATTGTACTGAACATCATCAACTAGTCCAATTTTATGACCTGTTTCTGTTAATCTTGCATCAGCATTATCTTGTCTTAACAGTAATCTGTATTCAGAGCGAGAGGTTAGCATTCTATAAGGTTCTTCAATATCTTTTGTAACTAAGTCATCAACTAATGTTCCAAGATAAGAAGAACTTCTTGATAATTCAAGCATGTCAGAGCCATTTATGTAATTAAAAGCATTAATTCCTGCAAGAAGTCCTTGAGCAGCGGCTTCTTCGTAACCGCTTGTACCATTTATTTGTCCTGCACAAAACAGTCCTTTGATTAGTTTTGTCATTAGTGAGTGTGATGTTTGTACAGCAGGAATATAATCGTATTCTACTGCGTATGCAGGTTTTATGATATGTGCTTTTTCTAATCCCGGTAAGGATCTTACCATTTTGGTCTGAACATCTGAAGGTAAGCTTGTTGAAAACCCTTGAATATAAAGCTCGTATGTTCCTAATCCTTCAGGTTCTATAAAAATATGGTGTGAAGGATTTGATGCAAATCGTATGATTTTATCTTCTATTGAAGGGCAGTATCTCGGCCCGACTCCGTGTATAAGTCCTTGATACATTGGAGATTTATCAAGGTTTTCTTTTATAATTTTATGTGTTTCTTCTGTTGTTCTTGTAAGATAACAAGGTACTTGTTTTCTTATTGGTCTATTAGGTTTAAATGAATAAAAATGTAGTTTTTCATCTCCGGGTTGAATTGTCATTTTTGAATAATCGACAGTTCTTTTATCAATTCTGCAAGGTGTTCCCGTCTTGAGTTTTTTTACATTAAACCCTAATTTTCTTAAAGAATCAGAAAGCCCTATTGCAGGCATTTCACCTAATCTGCCTGCTCTATATGATTTTAGACCTATAAAAATTCTTCCATCTAGTGAGGTTCCTGTTGTTAAAATAACTGTTGGGGATTTATATTCATTCCCATATTCATCGATAGCACCTATGATTTTATTATCTTTGACAATTAAATCAGTAATACAGCATTGCTTTAAGTAAATATTATCAGTGCTTTCAATAATGTTTCTCATATAATGCATATATTCTTTTTTATCGGACTGAGCTCTTAATGCTCTAACAGCAGGGCCTTTAGATGAATTTAATATTTTCATTTGAACATAAGTGGCATCGGCAGCTTCTCCCATAACCCCACCGAGAGCATCTATTTCTCTTACAAGAGTTGATTTTGCAGGACCTCCTACTGCAGGGTTACAAGGCATTAGAGCAATGTTATCAAGGTTTAAAGAGCATAACAAAACTTTTGCACCAAGTCTTGCAGCTGATATAGCCGCTTCGCAACCTGCGTGTCCGCCGCCTACTACTATTACGTCAAAGTTGTTCTCTAAATATCGCATATTTAGATTATACAACAAATTATTTTGTGTGTTATAATCTATGTATGAAGAAATTTATAATTAGCTGGTTTTTGTTATTAGGAATTATTTTACCAATTGGAGCACCTGCCATTGCAGAAACTTTTGAATATGTTGGCGGTAGTTTTGATTGGCTATATCTTACAAATGATGAAAGACGTGCAAGAATTTCTACAATTTTTAAGCTTATGTTTCCAAAAGGGTATGTAACAAATTTTCCAAGAGGTTTCTTAAAAGAGCGTTTAAAAGGATATTTAAAAGATAAAAATCACGAAATACACTATGAGGCTGTTTGCTCAGGAAGAACTCATTATAAAGATGTAGATTTACAGCCTTTTTATACCGGTAAAAACAGATTTGTTTATATGTATGCTTTGCAGTATACTAATTCTCCTCAAAAGACATTTTATTATGATGCTTTAGGCAGATTGAAGTTTATAGATTTTAGATATGGAGGGTATCCGGAATGCCCATTTTATACAAAAAAATATTCAATTAATGGCAAGCTTATAAGAGCAATGTATTTACAAAATCCTGAAACAATGTATATTTTCTCTAACAAAGGTGCTTTCTTAGGGGTTAAATATCAAAATCAATTATATAGTTTTAATTATTAATATTTATCCAATATATTCAATTGTATGTTCAGGTGCTATTTCTACAATTCCGTATCTGGTTTTCAAAAGAGCTTCTAATTCTTCTCTTGTCGGATTTGGTTTATCAATCTGTAAAGGATTAAATCTACAGTCAGTAGGAGTATGAGAGAAAATAAAAGAATCCCCGGTTACTGCAAGATTATCTTTTATATCAAATTTCTTTTTAGCTGCTATCATTGTTAAGTTTTCGACATTGTTGTTGTCTAAAATATTTCCAATATCCGCTAATTGTCTAAAACTTTCATCTGCGGCAAATTTGTTTCCTGCCGTGCCAACATCGTGTCCGCCTGTTACAAACGCAGATAATTCTCCTGTTTCGTCTTTCATTTTCTTTATAATATAATCTAATTTATCTCTAAAATCATATTTTCTTAACTCAGGTGCAAAGTGCCCAAGATATGTATATTTCCCGTTGCTCATTGCTAATTCTGCGCATGAGTTTGCACATCTGGTATATTTGTCTTTGTATGATGCAACACTATCTTTTATTGAGTAATTTGGGAATTTTGATACTTCTTTAAATCCTTTAACTGTTTCTTCAAATCTCTTTGGTGATTGTAATATTATTCTGTTAACTAAATTCAAATTATCCATTAAATATATTCCTTTTTTCAGTATTTGTATTTGGTCTAAAACTCATAAAAGATAGATTTTGTTATTTCAATTTTTACTATTAATAAAAGTTTACAAATGTATAAAAAACAACTATGTTAAACTTGTTGTATGGTTGATAAATATTCTAAGCAAATCGAATTGAATATAAAAAAATATGTACCGTTTAAGGTGGATAACTTTGGAAAGTTGATTCGCTCTAAAATTGGGCTTCTTATTTTAAAATCATTGAATATAAATGTAAATAGTTCTTATATTGATATATTGACCGTTGTTGAGTTAATTCATTTAGCATCATTATTGCATGATGATGTTATTGATAATGAAACAGTGAGAAGAAATTCACCATCTGCGAATTTAGTTTACGGTAATAAATTATCTGTTTTGTATGGAAATTTAATTATATCAAATTGTTTGAGTGTATTAATTAAAATTGGGAATATAGAGTTATTGAGCATTTTTAACACAGCAATAGAGAATATGTGTCAAGGTGAAATTATACAAAGTGAAACTTTAAATAAAAAAACAACAATTGAGGATTACATTGAAAAATGTAAGTTGAAAACGGCATCTTTATTTTTGGCAGAAGCAAAAGCTTTAAAAATAATATCTAATGATATCTCTTTTGATATAGAAGGTTTTGCAGAAAGTTTTGGGATAGCTTTTCAAATAAAAAATGATTTAGATAATATTTTGACAACAAAATCTGATATAGAAAATGGAATTTATACTGCGCCTGTCATCTTTTCTGATTCAATAAGCATTGACAATACTGCTATTGAAAAAACAAAAGGTTTAATAGATAATTATATAGAAAAGGGGATAACACTTTTAAATTCTATAGAAGATAGTCTTTATAAAAGTGAATTGATTAGGATAGTCAGATGTTTAAAAAAATAAAAGATAGATATGATGAGTACGGTAAACAACATCCTGTAATAAAAGAATGGTTTGAAACGTTTGTATTCGTTCTGGTAATGGTTATAATAATCAGATATTTTATTTGTGAAATCAGATGGATACCGTCAGCATCAATGAAACCAACATTAGTGGAAGGTGATAGAATTGTTGTTGAAAGAGTCACGCATTTTTATAAAAAACCACAAAGGGGTGATATTTTAGTTTTTTATCCTCCATTTGTTAAAATTAATAAAACCCCGTTAGGCATACTTGCTCGAAGAACAGGTATAGGGTGTAATGATGTTGCTTTTATAAAAAGAGTAGTAGGGCTTCCTGGTGAAAAAATAGAGATAAAAACATTGCCTGATGGTAAAAATGTTGTGTTGATAAACGATAAGCCTCTTGAAGAAAATTATATATTGAGCGACTATGATTCAATACCTTGTAGTGAAACTATGTATTGCGGGCCTGTAACAATTCCGGAAGGACATTATTTTATGATGGGTGATAATCGGGGTAATTCCGAAGATAGTCGTTTTTGGGGATTTTTACCTGAATATAGAATTGTTGGTAGAGCCGTTACTGTTTTTTGGCCGTTAACAAGAATAAAAATGTTAACCCTAAAAAATAAAACCCTGCACGCTAACTAAGCGCAACAGGGTAAAAGGTGTGTACGTGTATCAATAAATGGATTTCTTTTCTTTTTGTAAATTTGTTCCGATGAAGAATTAAAAATAAACATAAAAGTTCTATTTTTTATTCTTACCTTATAACCCCCTAGCTTCCGGCGAATGTCTTGAAGGTCATTTCGATATTCTTTGAAATTACTTTCTTTACTGCTTCCATTTCTGTTTGGAGAGCATTTTGTTCTGTATCTAATTGTTTTAGTCTTAATTCCAAAGTTCTATCTTCTTTTTGAATGATTTCCGTTTTAGCATTTATATCTGCTATTTTCTTTTCATAAACTTGAACGTCATGATAATATTTGTTCATTGCATTGTTGTAAGCGTCTTCGTCTGTTACAGATTCTACGTTCAAATCATAAACGACACTTGAATCTTCAAGTTTTAATGATTTAAATCTGCCCGAACCGTCTGTTTCTAACAATGCGTTGCTGGAATTTTTAATTTTAGTATTGATATATGTTGCATCATAATATTTCAACTTGTTTTGGTTTTCAATTGGTTTACCATATTCATCATATGTTGTTAAACTGTTAACCAAATCTTTATAAGTTGTGTATCTTGTATGTCCATTATATTCAAAGCTATAAATACCTGATCCATAGTATTCATATGTGCCGTCAGGCATTCTTTTTATATAGTCGCCAATGCTTTCTTTCGGTAAATCTGCTGCTATTTGTAAAAGTGCTGTTTCATCGGTAAGAGTTAACGGTTCTGTTAATTCTGTTAATTTACAGTTACCAACATAAGCAGGAGAATAAACTGTAGAATAATCTGTTAATCCGCCTGTGCCTTTTTCATAAGCTTCTTCTTTTGTTGCTGATTCAAACATATATATTGTTTCATCTTCAACTGTTGTTGTTGTGTAACTTGCATATCCGGTTGCAAATGCTCCGCTTGCAACACCTTGAACTATGTCATCTTTAGATACGCCAGGGAGTCCTTCATTATCTAGTGTTGCTGCAACCTTTGCAAAATCATCATCTGTCCATTGAGATGTGTCTTTTAAATTTAGACCTAATTTGCTAATATCTATATAGCCTTGTTTAAGTCCATGATTTGACAAAGCATTTTCCAAATCTGTTTTTGTTGAAATATGCCATACATTATTGTCATCTTTGTATCCATACAAATCCTTCATATTGATTTTCCCATCAGGGAATTTAATCAATCCTTCGGCTTCCATATCTTTTAAAGCATTCTCTAAATCTTTTGTTTGCTTATAGCTGGATAAAGGTTTATAAGTTACTTTATCATTTAAAGTGTATGAACCATCTTTGTTCTTTCTTAATGTGTCTACATCTTCGTTGAATTTAGTAGCTTGGTTCTTGAATAGCACCTCAGGATTTGCCATTTTTTTCAATGAACCTGTATAAATATCATCAAAATAGTATGTATTAACAACATAGTTGTAATCAGGATCGGCTGTTGATAATTGATACCAATCATCTAATACGGTATCATTATACCCATCGCTATAGGAGTATTGTGTTTTTGTATAATTTGTACTATCAGGACAAGTTGGAACTTTTGTGTTTAAAAGTTGATTAAAATATTCTGCTGATTGGTTTGCTAACGCAACACGAGCTTGGTTAATTTGTTGACCTTCGTATTCGCAGTTAGTCTTTCTTGCTGTTAGTGCCAGATATCTTGCCTGTGATGCTGCCATTCCCATGACAAACTTTCTCCTTTTATTGATTACTTAACTTCTACGCTTTTTTATTTAATTATTTTTTTTGATAAGTCAAATAATCAATCGGCAAAAATATCTTTTACTTGAAATAATACAACTAAAATTCGTACATATAGTGTAGGTTTAAAAATGCTAAATATAATGTTAATCAATTGTGCAATTGTCTTTTAAAAATGCTAATAATCTTCTGGTTTTGTATTTAAATAGTGAGATAAGATTGAGGTTCATAAGACATCCGACACATGTTGTAATAACAATATTTGCACTTGTGTTTTTTATATTATCTCTTTTCTTTTTTAGTATAGGATGAGCGGTTTTTAATGTTGTAGGATGTTCTAAACTTCCAAATCCGCAACATTCATCAAATCCATCCATTTCTTTATAGGTTACATTTTTTATATTGTTTAATATCTCAAAAATTTTCTCAGAATGTTTTTCATGACATGGTTTATGATAGGTTATTGTTAAATCTTTTTTTGAAGTGAATTTGATGTTATTGTCAGAAATTATGTCATATATGCTGACAATCTTAATTTTTGAGAATTTGTTTAGTAGTTTTTCATCATTTATATATTTAGGATATTGCTTCCATGCCCATTCACAACTGGCACAGTCTGTGACAATCATCGAAATATCATCAGGAAGTTTCTTTATATTTTCAATTGCTTGTTCGGAAAATCTATCTATGTTACCTGTTGTTAAGAAAGGCATTCCGCAGCAATTAAATTTTTTATTTACAGATTCTATCCCTATTTTATTTAATATTACTGTAGCGTAATTGTTAATGTTTGGTTTTATTTTGGAAATACAACCTCCAAAATAAACGGCTTTCGTTTCGTGTTGTGATGATTTATTTTGTTTGTGAAAAATCTCTGATATAAATCCCATAAGGTTTAAAAAGGTGTTAAAAACAAGCTTTGACTCAAAAATAGAATAGATTTTACCGCTAAGCGAATTTTTAAAATATTCGTGTTTCGCTTTCAAAATAATATCTACTACATCTATATCACTTGGGCAAAAATCAGAGCATTTATTGCATTTTAGACATAAATCTAAATATTTATTGACTGTTTTAGACATTTTGAGTTTGTTGTTTATTATTCCTTCAAGCATAATAAACTGTCCTCTTGAAACAGTACATTCATTCCCCGTTGTCTTATAAATAGGACAAACCGATTGGCAAAGTCCGCATTTAGAACAACGATGGATAATCTCTTTGAAATCAGATAAATTTTTGCAGTTTTTATTTTCTTTTTGCATTAAAAATCACAACTTTACTTATTTAATTTTTTAGAAACCCATCCTTCAAAAACTCTCATAGGAGCTCTTGTTATAGCAAGTGACCATTGTTTTACGTTTTTAGTAATTACGCTTAATGCCCCCACATTAGCACCTTCTTCAATTACTACAGGTGCAACAAGTACTGAGTTAGAACCGATTTTTGCATTGTTTCCAATAATAGTTTTACTCTTAGTTTTGCTAAGCGGATCGTAATTTGCTGTAATTGTGCCGGCACCAATATTTACATCTGAACCGATTTCGCTATCACCGATATATGTTAAGTGACATGCATTTGTGTGACTTTTTATTGTCGCTTTTTTTACTTCAACATAATTCCCGATTTTGACGAAATCCTCAAGGGTAACATCCCCTCTAAGATGTGCAAAAGGACCAATTTTACAGTTTTCGCCAATTTTATTTTTGCCTTCAATATAACAAGACGGATAAATTATGGTGTCTTTCCCTATTTCAGTTTGTGGATCAATCCATGTGCTGTTTGGATCGACAATTGTAATTCCGTCAGTCATATATTTTTCGAGTGTTCTTTTTGTAAGCATGCTTGTCGCTTGCGCTAAATTAGACTTTGAATTAATTCCGTATATTTCTTCATTATTTTCTAATATATGAGCATTTACGCTCAAATTGTTGTTATTGCCCCAAGCAATAATATCGGTTAGATAATATTCGCCTTGTGCATTATTTGTTTTTAATTCAGAAAAAGCACCCTTTACTTTTTCCCAGTTTAAACAATATATTCCTGCATTAATTTCCTTTATAACCTTTTGTTCTTGTGTTGCATCTTTTTCTTCTACAATTGAATCTACTGAGCCACCTGCTTTTCTAACAATTCTTCCATAATTAGTTGGGTTTTCAAATACAGCACTCATTACTGTTATATCAGAGTTTAATTCTCTATGAGCATTTATAAAGCTCTTTAATGTATCAGATGTGATAAGAGGGGTGTCGCCGCATAAAATAAGAACTTCTCCACTATAATTTTCTAAATGTGGGCAAACCATGCTAACAGCATGCCCTGTCCCTAATTGAGGCGATTGTACAACTATTTTTGCATTGTCGTAATTTGAATTAACAAATTCTTCTACTTTTTCTGCTTGATGTCCAACTATAATATAATTTTCATCTGCCATGTCCGTGTTATTTACAGCGTCAATAACATAACCCAATAAAGTTTTGCTGTATATTTGATGCAATACTTTTGGGGTATCAGATTTCATTCTTGTTCCTTTACCTGCCGCTAATATAACTGATTTAACCATAGTTTTACTCCCCTTCTTTTTCCTATATTTTACCAGAAAAATACCTCGTTTTTGTAACAAATTTCTTGACAGATTTAACCAATTTGTTACAATACTTAATATTAGGAATTTAAAAAGGCAATTTTTTCTGAGATATAAACTTTATATATTCAAGAGGTATTACATGAAAAAAGAGAGAGATCAAAGAATGAAATTAATTACTAAAGAATCTACGGAATTAAATCCGTCAGAAGTTAAATTGACAAAACCTATTGAAGATAAAGTTTATCAATCAGATCCAATAAAAAGTGATTTGTATTCTAAATTGCTTGCTTATAAACAATCTCAGAAAAAGTTCACAATCAAGGACTTAATACGAGATAATTTGAAGTAAATGTACGCAACAAAACAGAGAATATATATATATTTTGATAAAACGCAGAAAAGTATGTTATGTACTTTTCTGCGTTCTTTTGTCGGGGTTTGTGTTAAGACAAACGATAATATTACCGTAGAAGACGTTTTGTATAAATTTCTTGATGAACAAGAGTATTATTTAAAAATAAATTCATCAAGATTCCCTTTTTTGGAAGAGTATCTTAGTGATGACAAATTTTTATCAGAAACAAAAGAGTATATAAAAGCATGCAAGAAATATTATGATTATAAAAGAGCACAAGCTCCAATAATTGCAAAACAAAAAGAATTTGAAAAGAAAAAAAGGAAATTTTTGCAAGAAGTAAAAATGTCCAAAGAAACTCCAACAAAAAAGCAAATATATTACTATGAAAAATTGTGTAAAAGGTATAATATAGAGAAGAAAGATGTAGAAAGCATGTCCAGATTAGACATGAGAGATGAGATAGATAAAATATTAAATGAGTATTCAAGAAATAGTATCAATATTGACTAATAGCGGAATAGAGCCTAATGAAGCAGCGCAAGAGGTAAAAATGCTTATAGAGCATTTTTGTAATTATGGTGCAAAAGATATAATAATGGGACGGCCTCTGGATTATGAAAGACTTAATGTAGTCAAAGAAAAAGCTATATTGAGAGCGAAAACGAAACAACCTATCCAATATATAATTGGTAAAGCCTATTTTATGGGTAATTTTTATAAAGTAACAAAAGATGTGCTTATTCCAAGAGATGAAACAGAGATAGTTGTTTTGCATGCGATTGATATAATCAAAAAAAATAATTTTAGTGAAGTTCTTGATATAGGTACAGGAAGCGGATGTATTGCGTGTTCAATATCTGATAAAAACGTAAATGTAACTGCTTGTGATATATCATCAAAGGCTCTAACCATTGCTAAAGAAAACGCAGCAAGGTTAGATAAAGGCGTTGATTTTATTGAATCAAATTTGTTTTTAAGTATTCCTATAGATAAAAAATTTGATTTGATTATTTCTAATCCCCCTTATATTCCTGCGGGTACAGAACTCCAAGAAGAAGTAAAGTATGAACCTTCAATTGCACTATTTACATCAGAAAATACCGGATGTGAATTTTATAAGAAAATAATTGAGCAAGGAAAACATTATCTTAATCAAGGCGGATATATTGTTTTTGAATTAGGTATAAATGAATCAGATTTGGTAAAAACGTATTTTGAAACAAATGGTTATACAGGTATAACAGTTGAAAAAGACTTAGCAGGAATAGATAGAGTTATTTCTGCAAAAATTATTTAACAACTGTTTCGCAAATATTTGTTTGAGGTGTAAATGTTTTGTTAGATTCAGATTTGGTTTTACCTTGAATAATATGTTTTTTTCTATATAGCATATCAACAAAAGCTTCTAAACGAGTAACGAATCCTGCTTCGCCTGTGTGCTCATCAATTGTTAAACATAATAACGGTTTATTATAATCTTTTGCTTTTCTAACGATTTTTTCAATCATAAGCGAATCAGGTCCACATCCAAATGAGTTAACGGTTATAAGTCCATCAATATTATTATCTTTTAAATAGTGTCCTGCAGTACCTGTCATATCGAGTTCATTTGCCCAATACATTTTCTGATTGAGAGTGTTTAAACCTTCTATTTTTTGTTCATCAGTTAACTGGCTTGCAGAGTATACTTTAACCCCCATTTTCTTTAATTTATCAAAAATTTTCATAGATGCCTGATCATCATATACATCATATCCGTGAGCAACTAATGCAACATTAATAGGATATTCTGCATCGTCTTCTTTTAGAATAACTTTCCCATTTAAAGCATTTTTAAGTGCTTCTTTGTATGAAATTCCGTTTCGCATCATCGTTTGAAATATATTATATAATTTCCAGCCTTCCTTAGATGCTTTTCTAATTGTGTTAAAGTCAGTAATTCCAAAGCATTTGACACTTCCTTTTAACAACTCATAGAAACCTTGATTTTTTTCTGATTTATCTATTGTAGGTTCAATTAGTTCAAAATCTTCTTTTATAATATTTCTAATTAAATCAGGAAGCCCTCTTATTTTCGAACAGTTATATATTTTTGGAGCAATTGATTGAATAGATGGAACAAATATTCGCTTAACTCCTTTTTCAAGTAGTTCAACAACGTGTCCTACAAAGATTTTTATAGGTAAGCAAGTTTCAGTAACAACAAGAGCTGCTCCTTTTGAAACAGTTTGTTTTGTAGTTTTATCGGATAGAATAACTTTTATCCCTAATGCACTAAAAAAGCCGTACCAAAAAGGATAATGTTCATAATATGACATTCCTCTTGGAATCCCTATTGTGTTATCTTGTGAAACTGCATTTGCCATTTGTTCTTCAATACCTCCAATAATATTGTAGCCTTAACAAAAATATATTGTAATAAATTTTTTAAAATATTTTACATATGATAAAATATCAATTTTATTATATTTTAGTAGAATCATATTTTTTATATCCATGATATTTCGCATGAAACGTTAAGTATTGTAACATTATTCGCCAGAACTAATTCTAAAGTATTATATTTTTTAAACATTTATACTATACTTATGTTACTAATTGTATACGATAATACTTATGTAGAAACACTAAAAACATGGAGGCAAAAATGTCAGTAGGGCAATTCGTATTTATGTTACACAGTCATTTACCATATTACAGAAAAGCTGGTATGTGGCCATTTGGTGAGGAAAATTTGTATGAATGTATGGCAGAAACATACGTTCCGTTATTGAATGCAATTTCTGAACTGTGGGATGAAGGGATAAAAGCAAAGTTAACAGTAGGTATTACGCCTATTCTTGCTGAGCAGCTTAATGATGAACATTTACAAGAAGGTTTTGTTAAATATATTGATGCTCAAATTAAAGCAGTATCAAAAGATTTAGAAAGATATCCTGATCCGGAGGTTCCTCATTCTCAACATTTGAAGTATTTAGCTAAATATTATTTTGATTTATGGAATAAATTGAGAGATGATTTCGTTAATAAATATGAAAAGAATTTAATAAAATATTTCAAAAAGTATCAAGATTTAGGATGTATTGAAATAACAACATCAGGTGCAACCCATGGTTTTTCACCATTATTAGCTACTGACAATAATTTGAATGCTCAATTTAAAGTTGGTCAAGATACAACAAAAAGATTGTTTGGACATAAAGCAATGGGTGCTTGGCTTCCTGAATGTGCGTATAGACAAGGTTATGAATTTGTAGGGAAAGATGGTAAAAAACATTGGCGACCTGCAATTGAAGTAACTCTTCAAAATAATGATATTGAATATTTCTTTACAGAATCACACGTGATAGAAGGTGGTAATTCTATTGGAAACAGACGTGTAATTGGCGTGTATGGAAATATAGAGTATATTCCGTTACCGGAACGTGAAGCTACAGGATATGATACATATTCAGCATATTGGCTTCCTGATGCACAAGTTGCAGTTATGGGTAGAAATGATAGAGCAGGTTATCAAGTATGGTCTGCTGCTGACGGTTACCCTGGTGACGGTGTGTTTAGAGAATTCCACAAACGTGATGATAAATCAGGTATGCACTATTGGAGAATAACTTCACCTACTACAGATTTAGGCGATAAAATGTTATATGATCCGGTATTGGCGCTTAACAAAATTAATGAAAACTCGGATCACTATACAACTTTGATTTATCATTTGTTAAATGATTATAAGAAAGCTCATAACGGTGAAGAAGGACTTGTTATGGTATCATTTGATACTGAGTTGTTCGGTCACTGGTGGTTTGAAGGGGTTGAATTTATTAAGCAAGTAATTAAGAAATTCAATCAATATATTCCTGATATAGAAAGAATGACAGCAGGTGAATATATCAAAGCACATCCTCCAAAAGAAGCTATTCAAATTCCTGAAAGTTCTTGGGGACAAGGTGGTCACTTCTATGTATGGATGAATCACCTTACAGAATGGATGTGGCCAATTATTCATTCTTGTGAAAAACGTATTACTGAGATTGTAGCAAAATATGAAAATATTCCGGACGACAAGTTGTTACATAGAGCGTTAAATCAGATGGCAAGAGAAAACTTGTTGTTGCAAAGTTCTGACTGGCCATTCTTGATTACAACTTGGCAGGCTAAAGATTATGCAACTGATAGATTTAACGAACATGTTGAAAGATTTAGCACAATTGCTGATATGATTGAGTCCGGTAATATTGATGATGCGAAATTGCAAGAAATTGAATCAATTGATAATTGCTTCCCTGTAATAGATTACAGAGTGTATTTACCAATTGAAGAAGGTGTGATTCCTCAACAAGAGAAAAAACTCGCACCACTATATACTGACTAATATTAATTAATAGATAAAAGGCTCGGTTTAATATATAAACCGAGTTTTTTTTCTTTAGTTTTTTATTCGTTAAGTTCACGCAATAATTAGGACAAACCTTATAAAACATGTTATAATATTGAAAAAGAGGTGTGTGTTATGAAGAAAGTACTAATTGTTGATGATGAACAAGACATTGTCGAAAGTTTAAAGTTTGTGCTTGAAGCTGATGGATACGAATGTTATACTGCTTTCAATGGGGAAGATGGTTTAAAAACTGCTAAAGAAGTTATTCCGGATTTAATAATTTTAGATATTATGATGCCAAAAATGAACGGTTATAAAATTAGTCGTCTTTTAAAATTTGATAATAAATATAAAAATATTCCAATAATAATGTTAACGGCTCGTTCTCAAGAAGAAGATAAGTTGATTGGAGAAGAAACGGGTGCTAACGAATATATTACAAAACCATTTGATATTGATTTTGTTGTAAATAAAGTAAAAGAATATTTAGCATAAGTATAGTATAGGGTAGTTGAGTTGGAAACAATAACAAATAAAACGTTAGAAAAATTAAAATATGAGCTGGTTAGAGATGGTCTTGTTGAATATGATATTTTAGATAAGGCTCAAAGATTGGCGTCTGCAGAAGGTATAAATATTGGGCAGGCATTAATATCTTCCGGTATTCTTGATGAGGCTACTTTATTAAAATTCTTAGAGAAAAAATTGCATATACCTTATGTGAATTTGGAAGATTATTCTCTTGATCCAAAATGTTTAAAATATATAAATTTTGCTGATGCAAGAAAATACAATGTAATTCCGTTGTTTAAAATAGAAGATGTATTAACAGTAGCTATGGCTGATCCGTTAGATTTATTCGTTATTGATAAGATAATAGAAACGGCTGAATGTTCAATTGAACCTGTAATTTCATCAGAGGCAGGAATATTGACCAAAATAGATGAATATTATAATACTCCTGATACTGTTGACAAAATATATACATCAGCAAAAGATAGCGGTTTTGATTGGACTGATGAGCTCCATAGTGAAGATTTAAGTGAAGAACATATACAAAAAATTATAAGAGCAATATTAAAACAAGCAATTATTGAAAATGTTCATGAATTATATTTTGAACAGTCTGATACAGGGTTGAATCTTATTTTTAAACAACAGAACAGATTTGAAAATAAGGGAACTATTCCGTATATATTAGTTTCATCATTTGTTTCAAAGTTAAAAATGTTATCAAACCTGGATCCATCTGTGAGTGAGGTTCCGCAGTTAGGTAAGCTTTGCTTTAAAGTTGATGAAATAACTTTAATAGCTAGTATATCAGCGTTTCCAACAATTATTGGCGAAAGAATTGCTCTTAAAATATATAAGCCGCCAATGGAGCTTGGGCAACTTATTCATGATGAAAGACAAAAACAAATATTGCATAAATCTTTAGAAGATGCAGGAATAATTTTAGTTTGTGGTGCTCAGTTGAGTGGAAAAACTCACGTTATATATTCACTTTTACTGGAAGCTGTCAAGTTTTCTAAAAATATTATGACAATAGAATCTATATCAAAATATGATTTGAGAAATGTAAATCAATGTGAGTTAAATGAAAATGTTGGGTTTAATCTTGATAAAGCATTAAGGTTTATAGAATTTCAATCTCCGGATATTGTTTATATAGAAGGGGTAAAATCAAAACATGGATTGGATTACTTATCAGAGCTTGTTTATAATAATAAAACCGTAATTACGGAATTTTTAGCGAATAATATGACGGATTTAAGAGAAAAATTATCTTACCCAGACTTTCAATCTTTTAAATCATTAATTTCTTGTATTGTATTTATACACTCAAAAGATAGTATTGAAGTGTTTGATAAGGACAAAGTTGAAAAATATTTAGCTTAGAAGTATTTTGCATTGTTAATTAACAACAGGAAGAACAAAATAGAAGGAAGAACCTTTATTTATAATGCTATCACACCAAATAGCTCCTTTATGAGCAGATATTAGTTGCTTTGCAATGGATAATCCCAGTCCGGAGCCCCCAACTTCTCTTGATAGAGAGTTTTCAATTTGTTCAAATTTATCAAAAACGTGGATAAGGTTATCTTTTTCGATTCCTATGCCTTGGTCAGATACACATATCTGTACATATTCTCCTTTTAATTGGGAAATTTGTGATTTAAAGCAATCTTCAACTTTTATATCTTCTGCATTTATCATCTTTGCTGAGATATCAATTGTTCCTTTATCAGGAGTGAATTTTATTGCATTTGATATTAAATTCGTTAGAACCTGTTCAATTCTGTCTGTGTCAGCATATACATTTTTTAATTCGCCGATTGTTCTTATATTGAGCTTTAAGTCTCTTTGTGTTGCTATTTGAAATAAGTTCATAACAACATCATTTATAACAGGAACAACAGAAGTAGTTTTAAAGGTATAATCCATTTTCCCTGCTTCAATCTTAGACATATCTAATAAATCATTAATGATTTTTGAAAGTTTCTTAACATTACGTTTAGCCATATCTAAGAATTTTTTCATAGCTTCTGTAATTTCACCTGTCTTACCTCCGGATACTATATCAAGTGAGTTTTTTATTGAGGTTAACGGGGTTTTTAGCTCGTGCGAAACAATAGATATAAATTCAGATTTTAACCTTTCAAGTCTTGCTAATTCTTTGTTCTTTTGAGCAATTTCTTGATATAAAATAGCGCTTTTTAAAGGCAGAGTTACTTGATTAACAAGAGTTTGAAAGAATTTTGAATCATCTGATGAGAATTCTTTTTCTCTAAAAATTTCTGAGTATCCGTAACATTTGTCATCAACCGTAATGTATGAAAGAAGTTTATGATAATTTAATATTTCAAAATCATATTCCGTAATTGAATGTTTTACGGTTTCTTCGACTTCTATTTCATCAATTCCGAAAATTTCTGTTTCATCAATATTAGAGTTTTTGTAGTTCAAAACAGCTCTCAATTTTAAAGCTTCAATTAGTCTTGATGATAGTTTATAATTGGAATTTATTAAAAGGACAGGTGTTCTATTATCTTTAAAAGACAAAGTACATGATATATTCGAATTTAGTGCTTTATCTAACCCTTCGTTCATTTCGTCAATAAGTTTGTCTCTGCTTAAACTTCCTGCAAGCCGAGAACTTGAATTGTACAAGACGTTTAATTGATATAGACTGTTTGCGAGTTCTTTATTGGATTTAGCCAATTTTGCCATGCTTTTTCTTACTTTTAAACCTGAATCTATTGTTGATTTTAATAATATTTGATTGATAGGCTTAGATATAAATAAATGGGCTGTAGATATTATTTCCGGCGGGAATTCTTTTTCTCCCATAACAAGCATAATGATTGTTTGGAAGTCTTTTAATTTCCTATAAATCTGTTTTAAATCAATATTCGTATCTGAATCAAACATAACAATATCAGGAGCTTCAACTTTCATTATATCAAGTATTGTTACTCCGTCTGTTGAAATTAAAAACTCGTGGTCTAATAGTGTTGTTTGAACAACGGTTTCTATTTTTTTATCATCCGTAACCAATAATATCTTAGCCATATTACTATCGTACCAATAATTTTTACTTTGGCAAATTATTTACAGTTGTTAAATTACTAATATGTTTGAAGGGTTGAAACTGATATAATATTGAAATCTTCGTCCCATTCAATATCTCCAAGATAATCAATTCCCAGATAATTATAGGTGTTATCAATGAATTGCGGGTGAAACATTCCTTTTTGCCCTAATATTTTAACTATTTCGGGCACTAACGTTGTACTTCCTGCTATTGTTCCATCTTTAGAAGTTGCTTTTATTCCGTCATAGTATATTTTAGAGTCTGCAAATACAGTTTCTTTTAAATCACTATATGTGATAGGTAGGGCATCACTTATTAATATAATTTTATCTACAGGTTTTGTTCTAAAAGTTAAATCTAATATTTCATCAGATAAATGAACCCCATCTGCTATTACTTCTGTGTAAATGTTATCATCCAAAAGAGCTGATAGAGCGGTAGAACCTTCTCTGTGACTAATCCCTTTCATTGCATTATAAAGGTGCGTTGCCCCGTCGCATTTTGATAAATCAGAACCTATACAGTGACCTGCTTGTACTTTTACTCCTTTTTCTTTTAAGTATTCAATTAAATCAACATCAAGTTCAGGGGCTAGAGTAACTATTTTTATAAAATCATTTTCTATTTTTTTGTAATTAGAGATGGTTAATTTTTTAAAATGTTTTTCGTTGTGTATTCCCTTCTTTTCAGGATTTATGAAAATCCCTTCTAAGTGTATACCCAAGATTTTTGCACAATCAAATGTTTGTTCCTGTGAAGCTTGTTTAATTATATCAATTTGACGTCGAATGTTATCAATGCTATCAGTAACAAGTGTTGGGAAGAATCCTCCTACTCCTTGAAGAAGAAGTTTTCTTGCTACATCAAGAACTTCAGTTACTTTAGCCTTATTAAAATCTACCCCAAAGCATCCATGAATATGTGGTTCTATCAATAATTTTGTTTTCATTGTAAATTATACTCCGACAGTAACCCCAAAGACTTTTCTGGCTTCTTCTCTATCATCAAAATGAATAGTTCGGTCTTTTAAGATTTGATAATCTTCGTGTCCTTTTCCGGCAATAACAACCACATCATTATTTTTTGCAAGTTCTTTTATATATTCAATGGCTTTCCCTCTATCAGGTTCAACAACTACATCATTAACAGATTTGAAGCCTGTTAATATATCTGTAATAATTTGTTGAGGATCTTCGCTTCTTGGGTTGTCACTTGTTACAATAACTTTATCTGCTAATTTTTCAGCAATAGCACCCATTTTAGGACGTTTTGTAGCATCTCTGTCCCCTCCGCATCCGAATACACATAACAGCTTACTATCTTTAGGAGTGATTTCACGAGCTGCTTTTAAAACGTTTTCTAATCCGTCAGGAGTGTGAGCATAATCTACTATTACCAACGGATGATGAACAACTATTTCAAATCTTCCTGCAACACCTTTTAGCGGTTCTAATATCTTTATGGATTTTTCAATGTCAAATCCGTATGAATAAGCAACTGTCAGGGCTGCAAGTACATTATAAACACTAAACATACCGTTCATTGAAAGGTTTATAGGATATGTCCCTTTAGGGGTAATGCATTCGAAGCTTACTCCTTTAGGTGAAAATGTTATATTTTTTGCTTTTATATCTGCATCTGTTTTTATTCCATAAGTATATAATTTAACCCCACCTGCAAGTGTTGAAATGAGTTTATCTGCCCATAAATCATCTTTGTTTATTACTGCAATATCATTTGTTCCTAATCGTTTGAATAAAAGAGCTTTTGCATCAAAGTATCTATCCATTGTCACGTGGTAATCAAGGTGGTCTTGAGTTAAATTAGTAAATACTCCACAGTTGTATTGACAACCGCCTACACGATTTTGAACTAATGAATGTGAGCTAACCTCCATTGATACATAATTGATTTTTGCTTCATCTTTTATAACAGTTAGAGTATGTTGCAGCTCAGGAGCTTGCGGAGTTGTGTGTTTTGCCTCTTTGTATTCCCCATTTGATGATAATTTATACCCTAATGTCCCGATAAGAGCGCAAGGTTTGTCATTAGCTTCAATAATTCTTTGAATTAAATGTGTAACGGTTGTTTTACCATTTGTTCCGGTTACCCCAATTAAGTTTATATCTTTTGAAGGTTTGTTATAAAAAACATTTGCTAACGGAGCAATTGATTGTTCAGTTGAAGCTACAATGATTTGAGGCACGTTTAATTCAAGATGTGTTTCGCACATAATCGCAACTGCACCTGCAGTTACAGCATTTTCTGCAAAATTGTGCCCATCAACGTGTTCCCCTCTTAAACATACGAATATATCACCCTTTTTTGTTGTTTTCGAGTTGTACGAGATTCCTTCAATATTTACATCTTCAAAATTATATTTTTCTTTAACGTTAACTTCGCTTATTAATTCACTTAAATTCATATTTCCCCTCTTAAATTGTATATTTCTTATTAAATTATTATACTACTTTCTGTATATATTTTTCAATAAAAATTAAGAATGCTTATCAGGTATTAAGTTAAGAATACTTGCAACTTGAGTAGCAACTGAATGGAATATAGGTGCTGCAATTGTACTACCCCATACTTCACCACCTTGCGCAGAGTCAACAACTACATAGATTAACACTTGCGGGTTGGTTGCAGGTAAAAATCCGATAGTAGAAGTATAGTAGTTTCCTGTATAACCTAAACCGTCTTCTCTAGGTTTTTTTGATGTACCTGTTTTTGCTGCAATATAATAATCATTCATTTTTATAGGATAGTGTCCTTGCTCAACACTTTGTCTTAATAAATCAGTTATAGTTTTGGCTTGTTCAGCTGTCATAACTTGTGTATGGTGTATTTTTTTATCATATTCTTCTTGTTTATATTTAATGACGTGAGGCGTAACTCTTACTCCGTCATTAGCAATAGCTGCAACGGCAGAAACCATTTGAATGGCTGTAACAGAAGCTCCATAACCGTAGCTCATGGCAGCTTTATCAGATTTGCTCCAAGAAGAAGGACGTTTTAGTAGTCCGACAGATTCACCAGGAAGGTCAATTCCTGTTTTAGAGCCAAATCCGAATTTCCTAAGAACGTGATAATATTCTCCTGCTGTCATCATCATTGCAATTTTTACAGATGCACAGTTACTCGAATGTTCAAAAAGTTTAACTAATGAAATATTCCCTGGGGCGCCCTTTGTTTTATAATCGTGGTTTTCAATAACCCATCTGTCTATTTTCATTTTCCCAGGGTCATAGATAACAGCATTTTTGTTTATTTTCCCTAAAATCATGGCTGATGATATTGTAATAATTTTAAAAGTAGAGCCCGGAGGGAAAATGTCAGTAAGTGTCCAATTTTTCATTTGAATCATTGACGCATTTTTATAATTGTTTGGGTTATAGAATGGGTAAACTGCATAGGCCAAAATCTCACCATTTCTAGGATTCATAACTATGACAGCGCCACGTTTAGCATGATGCTTCCCGATAGCTTTGTACAATTCTCTTTCGCATATATGTTGAATAGCAGTATCTATTGTTAAAGTGACATCTTCTCCTTTAACTGGCTCCACAACGGCCAAAGGATCGGTTGTGAAATTATATATAACATTTCCGGTAGGAGTTTTTTCTACAGATTTTTGTGGAGGTGTTTTTTCCAGTATGTCACGTGCTGTGTATTCTACTCCAGCTGCAATCCCTCTGCCATCTGAACCTGCATCGTGATTGTAATAACCAAGAACGTGTGAAGCCATGCACTCTTGTGGATAAACTCTTGTTGTTTTTTTATCCATCGGGATTTCCATAAGCTTTAATTTTGCAATAGCGTCATGCTGTTCTCTTGTTATTCCTTTTTTCAATAAAATTACATTTGTGTTTTGTTGTTGTAATTTTTTTAAAATAACAGCCGGTTGCATATTTAGAATAGGGGCTAATAATGTAGCTAATTCCTCCTTAGTGCGAACTTTATCATTGAAGTCCTCAGGCCTGGCATAAACGTCGTAATAGACAGTATCAGTAGCGAGTTTTATTCCGTTTCTGTCATAAATATCTCCTCGCATTACTATGTTACTGTGGCTATATTGACGTTTTGCTTTTGCTCTGTAATGACGTAAGTCAAATACTTGTATAAAAAATAAATAGCAAACCAGACATATACCAAATATCGCCATAAAAACTTGTACATGTCCCATTCTTCTATTGCATGTTTTTACTTGTTTTTCTTTTTTAGTATAAATATCATCTCTCATACATTAAATTTTAGCACAATAGATGGAATTAGAATAGTAAATTAAAGTTTATCGAGCGAAGCTCGATAAACTTTAAAGTGATTAAGTGACTAAGTGACTATGTGAATAAGAATTATACTTTGTCACCTATTCACCTATTCACTATTTAGCAAACTTTGTTTGCTAAACTATAATTTACCATGTCTTTTAATTTAACTTTTTTTGTGATAATATACATTTAAAATCATATGTGTATTGTGTTTTCAGCTATGTTAACAAATGTAAAATTTTGTAATTATGAATAGCAAAAAGATAAGTTTTGCAATCTTTATATATATGTAAGTTAGTAAGACGTAATGGCAGTTCGGAGTTAAGGAATTAATGACTATTAGTGTTTCAAACAAGGCAGGTTTTCCTGTAAATAACTTTGTAAATAGTACAAAGGTATCCAGCTCTGACATGAAAGAAGAGACAACATTAAAGCCAAATACGTTAAAGAACAGATTTATGTCCGCTTATCAAAAAACAACGAGTGCATTTACTGAATATCCGGCAAAAGGTCTTACTGGCAGTAAAAAGTCAAATTTTTACGAATTTTTATCAATGGGTATAGTCCCATATTTAGTTGGTAGTGCTACATTTATGGCAGTATTCAATGGCGCAAGTCATTTCTTTAATAATTTTGCAACGAAAAATGCCAAATCAATTGGTAATAAAATGGCTCTTGGAGTTGTATTATATGGGGTTGCTAAAACTCTTTCAAAATCACTTATTTCAACTCCTGTAAAATGGGCAACAGGTATTGATACAGAAATGTCATATGAAAGACATACTTATTCAGATCCTGATTTAAATTTAAAACATCCTATTCATGAATATGAACAACATAAAGTGATGGAAAGCCATGACTTCCCAAGATATGACATGATGTATGGAGAAAAACAAAAAGACAAAGACGGAAACCCTCTTCCACATAATTATTTGTTCGATAAAATAGCAAAGAAAAATGGCTTAGGTGAAAATCTCGCAGCTTCTGATACAGAGGTTAAACCTCTTATAAAAGACGTTATTTCTCGTTCAAGTACAGCAAAAAGTATTTCATCATATTTATGGGCAGCAGTTGGTGTAACACTTGCCGTTCAAAATTCTTGGAATCATTTCTTTAGAGCTGCATCAAAATCAAACTGGCAAAGATTTAAACCGGCTCAAGATGGTAATTTAATTACAAATACAATTGGAAAGCTTGCTAACACAGGTAAAAATATAGGCAGAATAGCAGGAAGTTTTGGACGTAGTTTTGTAGATGCGTCTAAGGAATTATATAAAGGAAAAGCAGGTAAAGCAGTTATTGGCACAGCTGCTGCAGCTACTATATTAGGTGTTATAAACACTATATACGGAGCAAGAACTGCTGTAGAACAAAACAAGAATGTTTTTGACAAAAAAGGAAAGATTACGGTACAGTAGATTATGGGAAACAATTTGATTCACAACTATCTGAATACTTTGAACGAAAGCTCTACCCCACACAAAAAGAGTGAAAGACGTTATTTTAACATGCCATCTGTAAGCTCAACAATGGAATCGTTTGATATTGAATCAGATAAGTTAATTAAACCTCTTGATGGTAAAGGTCATCTTGTGAATAATGACCTTGTTCATATGCCAAAAGAATTTGCTAGAGATACAGTATACACAACAAAAGCTCTTGCAGATGGAATAAGAGGAAAAGCTAATGACCACCAATTAGGTAAGATGAATGATTTAGGTCTTAAACTTAGTGGTGTTGCAATTGCAGCTTATCTTATGACAAAGAAGGCTACCCCTAAAACTAAAGCAATGGAATTTATTGGGTTCGGTGCTTTCTTAGCATCTATGGCTTTGTGGCCAAAAGTTGCTCTTGAAATTCCTGCAAGAATTATTCACGGTTTCAATTTCAGAAAACAATATATCGATGATCAAGGCCGTAAAAAATATGTTTCTCAAGATCCAAATTATATCCCATTTGATTTATATAAAGGTGATAAAAAATCTGAAGATTTAGATGTAATAGGTGACAGATTAGGTATCAAACGTGATATACCAAACAGGCATGAAGCAGTTAAAGAACAAATGAGAAAAATTTCTGTTCAAAACAATACTTTATGGATGTTGACAGCAGGTATCGCTACTCCTATTATGACAGCATTAGCTTGTAATCAAGCTGAAAAATATATTACTCCAATTACTGAAAAATATACTAATGAAAAAGTAAACAAAAATATTGATAAAGTTGATGATTATCTAAACGGAAGAATGGATTTAGCTCAAAAGAAAGTTTATGAATCAAAAGTTCTAAAAATTGTTCCTGAAGAAGGCAAAACCGCTCCTATAGATAACGTTGATAAAATGTTAGAAGGTTTAAAAGGAAGAACTGTATCAAGAGAAGAAATAAATACATTAGCTGATACATTAGCTGAAGGTTTCGATGCAGAAATGAAAGATGCAGCAAAAGCTGATATTGAAAACATAATCGGCGGACAAAGATATACAACAAATGCATCTTCAGTAGAAAAATTAACATCAAATATTCATTCGGCAATAGCAGCAAAAGATGCAGGCTTAGCTGCAAAAATAACACCTGAAAAATTAAATAAAGCTGTATCAAATGGTGCTGTAACAGGTGCAGTTCGTGATTTATTAACTGATGTTGGCTTTGCAATAAATGATGATAGATTCTCAAGAGTTTCTACAAACTTCAAATGTAAAGAAATGGATGGTCTTGATTTCTTTAAAGTTACCGAAGAAACAAAAGGAATGTCTGAAGTTGACAGATTAGCTCATAACATTAAATCAATAATTATGAAGGTTAATAATTCTAATCCTGCAGAAGATTTTATTTCAGGTATGTCAGAGTTAGAACAAACTGATAGAGGGGTAAAATCAGTTATTGATGCAAGACTTCAAGAAGGTGCTGAAAAGATTGCTAAACAATATTATGAAGGTGAATTGGCAATTGGTAACGGCAGAGAAAATTATATTAGACAATCAGTAGGTAAATTGTATAAATCAGAAGCACCTAGAGGTCCAAAATTTGATAAATTGTATTCAACTGTAGGTGATATGGTTACAAAAGATGTTGAAGCAAATAGAGGTTATGTAATATCTGATACTGCAGCTGAAACAATTTCTACTGCGTCAAAGAAAATCAAAAAATTCAGTGCAATTGATGATGTTTTAGCATCAGCGGCTCATTTTAAAACAGAAAAAGCTGCAGAAACTTTAGTTGCAAACAATTGGGAAAAAGTAACAAATACTTTAGTAAAAGAATTAAAAATAACAGATAAAGAATTAGAAGTAGCAAGTAAAGATAGTGTATATTCAAGAGAATTATTCGCAAGAAAACTTGAACAAGTTTGTTCTGATGAAAAAGGTTATAATGAATTTATAACAAAACTTGGAAAAGTAATGGTTGAACTTGATGAAAAAATGGATGCTCCAAATGCAGGTGGAAACGGCAGGATGATGAGCAAAATAGAATCAGGTATAACTAGAAATTGCGAAGGTGTTGGTGGCGCATTTGAACAATTAGGTTTCAGTGAAATGAAGAAAAAAATGGTTTCTTCTAAAAATAGTAAACTTGATACAAATATCGGTTCTATTATGTCATCTAAATTAGAAAGATTACACGGCAGAGTAGAAGGATGCCACAGCTCATATATGAGATTACTTCAATCTGCAGAATTTTTCCACCGCTCACATGCTTATGAAGCAGAAGTTGCTGCAAATGGGGGAAGAGTTACAGCAGAAATCGCTGCAAAATACGGATTTACCGAAAATGCAGAAATGAATAAAGAACTCATTGCTAAAGGAAAAGAACTTCTTCTTGACGCGCATACAGGTAAATTTTATAATAAAATGGGATTACACAACAACAAAGACTTCTTCAAGTCATTGATGTGGTGTGTATATAGACCTAATAAGAGTGCTCAATGGGATGCTAACTGGAGTGAAGTAACAGAAAGAACTATCAGCACATTAGATAAAATCAAAGATGAAAAATCTAATTTAGATCCTAGAAGAGTATTCGAAGGTGTTGAAAGAAGATCTTTAGGTCAAAAATTAAAAGAACATATGAATCAAATGTATAACAGCTTCGGTTCAATTGAACGTGGTGTTTTACAAATGGGCAGAGAAACTGCTAAAGTAGATGGCGGTGTTTCTCCTGCTGATGCAAGAGCTTGTAAAAGATTTAATCTGTTAGGTAAAGCTCCTAAAGAACTTTTACAAGATTCCTTAAAACAAATGTACAATTCTAAAAAATGGATGAAGATGTTTGCACCGGTACTTGCAACAACCTTCGGATTAACAGTTTTAGCTCAATTTTTCTTCGGGAAAAAGGATGATGACATAAGAGCATAGGTGAAATAATGACAGATATAGGAAATATAAAAACAGGGAATTTAATAGATTTAAAGCTCAATACGATGGCAGATAAAAAGCCTGCTGAGCAACCTAAGCCTGCTTCAAGCGAAAAAACAGGTTCAGATTTAATTAATAAATATCTTGAAAATCAGGCTCAAATAAATAAACCTAGCGTGAATAAGCCTACTGCTGTGGATGGTGTCGGTTCCGCTCCTGTTAATTATAAAAATAATTTAAGAACAATGTTCCGAAATAATGAAGCTGTAATGCTTGCTATTGTTCCAAGAATATTTACAGCAGAAGACAAAAACGGTGATGAATTAATTAAAGCAAAAGATGGTGAAAAACCGGGAACATTCTTAAGTGCAATTAATAGATTGGATGAAATCAAAGCAGAAGGATTTAATACTTTCCACATTCTTCCAATACACCCAACAGGAAAGATAAATGCGATGGGTACGGCAGGTTCATTGTATGCACCTGAGAAATATATTGAGGATGACGGACAAATAGCTATTGATCCGGCTTTAGTTGATCCTAATGATCCGCGTTCTCCTCAAGAACAAATGAGAGCGTTTATCAATGAATGCCATAAACGAGATATAAAAGTAATGTTAGATTTACCAAGCTGTGCATCTGTTGATATGTTTAATGCACATCCTGAGTTGATGGCTATTGACAAAAATGGTGAGGCAGAAACTCCTGAAGGATGGCTTGATATTAGAATGTTTAATCCTTGGAAGGATAAATCAAAACGTGAATTAAATAAAGATTTATTAGACATGCACATTAAATACGTTGATTCTTGTATTGATTTAGGTATTGACGGTATAAGATCAGACGTAGCACGTGCTAAACCTACAGAATTTTGGGATATTTTAATTGGTCATGCAAGACAAAGAGATCCTGAATTTGCTATGTTAGGGGAATCATATACATACGAAACAGCATCTCCACAAGCAAATATGCCTTATGATAGACCTGAAGATTCACTAAGAGCAGGCTTTGATGCGATTTATGGACAACATCACATTTTCCATGAGTTGAAAAATGCAAAAGAAGCTTCTAATTACATAACAGATATGTTGGCAATGTCTAACAGATTACCAGCAGGAAAAACTCTTATCGGTTCATTTATGACTCACGATGATGAATCATTGATGAATCACGGCGGAGCTGATTTCTGTAATTTAGTATCTATCGTTCAGTCAACTATTCCAATGTGTAATCCATATGTTTTAGACGGTTTCCAATCAGGTGATTATTATAACTATAGTTACGGTAATAAAGATTTACCTGAAGATGAAAAAACTCCAAACGGATTACATAAATTGACAGTTCACCCTTATAAGATGGATATCTTTAATTTATCAAGAAAACCTGGAGGGGATCATCCTGAAATTGGTAAAGTTATGACATCTGCATTTAAGAACAGAGAAAAACATCTTGATGTATTAACAAAGGGTGATTATATCGAACTTAAGAAATCAAAAGATAAAAATGATCAAGTCTGGGCTTATGCAAGACACTTGAATGGAAAAACTATTTTAGTAGTTGCAAACATGAATAAAAACAGAGATTCATCTGCTGTAATTAAGATTCCTACATTAAGAGAGGATCAGCAAATTGAAAATCTTGTTGACAACTACGGAAAACCTAGTAAATTCCAAGTAAAACCGAATGAATTAAGAGTAGAACTTGGACCATCAAGAGCGCACGTATTTGAAATAGATACACCTGATATCGAAAAATATTGTGATCCGTCTCAAGTACACAGACAAAACTTCACAAATAATAATGAAGTAAAGTAATTTTGAGCAAACATTAGATAAACATAAAAGGGCCGACATTAGTCGGTTCTTTTTATTCTTCAATTAAATCCCGTCTGTTAAAATCAATGATTGCAAGCGGAATGTATTTTAATAAATCAGACGCAAGTACAGAATATTCGCTAAGCATACCGGATGCAATTTCTCCTGTTTTGCCGTGCAAATAAACCCCTAATTTAGAAGCATCAAATTCATTCATTCCTTGAGCGCATAGTCCGGATATCATCCCCGTTAAAACATCTCCTGAACCTGCCTTTGCAAGAGCACTATTACCTGTGTTGTTAACATATATATCTAACTCTTTTGAGCAAACTACTGTACTGTGCATTTTTAAAACAGTTGTACAATTATACTTTTCAGACAACTCTTTCGCATATTGCATTGGCTTTTCCAGTATATCTTCAACATCAACTTTTAAAAGTCTTGAGGCTTCTTTCGGATGAGGGGTTATAATTAAATTTTTAGGAAGAACTGTATCTTCTTTCATTTTAGATAAAAGGTTAAGTCCGTCCGCATCTATTATAACTGTTTTATCAAGTTCGGAAAGAGTTTCTATTATGGATTTAAATAAAATAGATACTCCCAATTCTGTAGAAAGACCGCATCCAATGGAGATAACATTAAAATCGTTTATACGTTTTTTTATGTTTTCAAGAGGTATAAAAACAATATCTGATGATCTTAGTGAAATTGTGTTTAAAACTTTTGGAGAACTTGATAAAGCAACGTATCCACAGCCTGTTTTTAAGGCTGAAATAGATGAGAGATATGCTGCTCCAGTGTAGTATTCAGAACCTGCAATATTCAGAACTTTCCCAAAAGTTCCTTTATTAGAAAATTGTTCTCTTTTTGGTAGTTTTAGATTATTATCCATTTAATCCCCTAAATTCCATTTTGTCGTATTGCTTCATAAACAGTAATAGCAACAGAATTTGATAAATTAAGACTACGTTGACCTTCCTTCATCGGTATAGTAACTGCTGTATCTTGAGTTACATATTCCTGTGGTAATCCGCGTGATTCCGGTCCAAATACAATAAAATCCCCTTCTTTGTACTGTACATTAGTATATAATTTTTTACTTTTTGTTGTCAAATAGTAAAAAGTAGAATTAGGATGTTGTTCTTGTAATTCTTCTATTGAATTTACTCGTTTAATATTAACGCTATCCCAGTAATCAAGTCCTGCTCTTTTTGTATATTTATCAGTAAGAGCAAAACCGAGCTTCCCTACTAAATATAAATCCGCACCACAGCATGCACATAAGCGAGCGATGTTTCCTGTGTTTTGAGGTATTTCCGGTTCGTATAAAGCTACATTAATTTTCGTCATTGCTTAAAACTGCCTTTGCTTCAATAACAACAGGTAATCCTCTTACTACACAGAATATAATAGCAATTAAGGCTAAAATGTAACCTGTTAGATATAAATTATTTGCTGTATGTTCGTCAAGACAAGGTGTTTTTGATGCAATAATAACGATGAAAGCAAGAACTTTTGCTACCGCATATGTGATTCTCATGAATTTTGAGCCGGTAATCCATTTGCAAATAGGATTTCTTTGCATACCAAAAGGTGTTAATCCTTTTTCCATAGCGGCACTTCTAATTGTATCTGTAACAAAACCTCTTGTTAGAGCAACTAAAGAAAACCATATAGGAAGCCATCCCATAACGGCAAAGACAATCCAATAAGTATTTTCCACGATTCTGTCACTCATAATGTCCAATAATGCCCCCAATTTTGATTCTTCATGGAATTTTCTGGCAACATAACCATCTAAACCATCCAGTGAAAAGGCTAATATAGTAAGAATTAATGCCCATAAATATGCATTTGTGCTATCAAGGTGTGCCATAATCAAATATACACCGATAAACATTAAAAATACTCTAAATATAGTTATAAAATTGGCCATTACATTTTCCTTTCAATTTATTTGTTTATTTGTTATGTACTACGTACTTTTATTACTGTTTTGTACGAGATAAAGCAAATGATTTTTCGTTAAGTTTCGCTAAATCTCCGCCAAGCATAACTTTTTCAGCTTCTTCCAAAATTTTTGTAATATTATATCCGTTTTCTCCGTCTGAGCGGGCATGAATACCTTGTTCACAGCATCTTATGAAATGCTGACATTCAAGTTTCAGCGGTTCAATTTCAAGATAGTCAAGAGGAATATCTTGTGTTTTTCCTTCTGAGAAGTTATCATACAATTTTAATTTGTTTTCTTGTACGGTATCGTCTAAAATTGCTGTAGCTTTTGTGCCTCTAACTAATAGAGTTACATGTTTTTGAGGGGTAATCCAACTATCTGAAATATAACCGATTACTCCATCTTCAAATTCAATACAGATATGAGTTATATCTTTTACAACATTTCTTTCTGTTGAACAACCTACTGCGGATAAAACTTTTACAGGGTTTTTACCTGTTACATATGAAATCATAGAGACATCGTGCGGAGCTAAATCCCACATTACACTTCTATCATTTTTGAAGTAATTTACATTTAATCTGTCACTTTGTGCGTAGACAATTTCTCCCAATTCACCTGACTCAACAAGCATTTTTAATCTGTTTACAGCAGGGTGGTAAAGTAATAAGTGACCTACCATTAAAACAAGTCCTTTTTTATTCGCTAAATCCATAAGATCTTTAGCTTCTTGAGCTACTGTAGAAATAGGTTTTTCAACATATACATTTTTGCCTGCTTCAAGCATTTTTTTAACTATTCCGTAGTGAGTATGGCTTGGAGTTACAACTGCAACGGATGTGATGTCAGGATTGTCTATTATCTCTTGCATATCACTAATTACATTTATGTTAGGATAGAGTGTTTTTATTTTTTCTCTTGTTTCTGAATCTAAATCACATACTGTATCTAAAACATTAAGGTTATAAAAATTACGGACAATGTTTTTGCCCCACATTCCATAACCGATTACTGCTATTTTTTGTTGTTTATCAGCCATTTTATAACTCCCAACCTCATATAAAACTATAATATAATTCTAATAGAAAAAATCTTTCTTTTCAAGAATACTAAGAAATTGTAATATGTCTTTTCCACAGTTTTTTATTTTAAATTAATTGTAAATTTTAATTAATTCTCATATGTATTTGCTATTCACTATTTACTATTAATATTATAATTAGCGTTATGATAGATAGATATTCTCGTCCCGAAATGTCAAAGATTTGGGATTTAAATTCAAAATTCGATTACTATTTAAAAGTAGAGCTTGCTGTGTGTGATGCTTATGCTCAGTTGGGTTATTTCCCTGTTGAAGATATCCAAAAAGTTCATAAAAAAGCAAAGTTTTCTATAGAAAGAATAGATAAGATTGAAGCAGAAGTTCATCATGATGTGATTGCTTTTTTGACTTGTGTAAATGAGTCATTGGGTGATAATTTGTCTAAGTATATGCATGTCGGAATGACGAGTTCTGATGTAATTGATACAGCTTTTGCACTACAAATAAAAGACAGTTCTTTTATAATAAATGATGATTTTGATGTGCTTTTATCAACAATAAAAGATTTAGCTATAAAATATAAAAATACTATTTGTATCGGCCGTTCTCACGGAATACATGCAGAGGTAACGACATTTGGGGTTAAGCTTTTGAATATGTATGATATGCTTGAGAGAGTGTATAAGAATTTTCAAGATTCCGCAGAAGAAGTTAGAGTAGGTCAAATATCAGGTCCTGTTGGAACTTATAGTAATTTACCAATCGAGTTAGAACCGATTGTTTGTGAAAATTTGGATTTAAAACCTGCAAGAATTTCAACCCAAATAATAGCAAGAGATTATCATGCAAGGTATATGCAGGCTTTAGGTTTGGTGGCGTCAGTAATTGAACAAATTGCAACCGAGATAAGGCATTTGCAAAGAACAGAAGTTAGAGAAGTTGAAGAAGGATTCTCTAAAAAACAAAAAGGTTCTTCTGCAATGCCTCATAAGAAAAATCCTGTGTTGTCCGAAAATCTTTGCGGTTTGGCTCGAGTGGTTAGAAATAACGTTAATACCGCTATGGAAAATATTGTTCTTTGGCATGAAAGAGATATTTCACACAGTTCTGCAGAAAGAATTATTTTCCCTGATTCGTTGATTCTTGTTGATTTTATGTTGAACAGATTAACAAACATTTTTTCAAATCTTGTTGTTAAAGAAAATAATATGAAACAGAACACAAATATGTTTGGAGGAATCGTTTATTCACAAAAAGTCCTTTTAGCATTGGTAGAAAGCGGATTGACGAGAGAACAAGCTTATATCATTGTTCAAAGAAATGCGCTTGATGCCTTTGAAAATGATGGGGATTTCAGATACAATTTAGAACACGATGATGATGTCACAAAACAACTTTCAACTGATGATTTGGATGATTGTTTCCAAGTGGAAGAATATTTAAGAAACGTTGATAAAATTTATAATAAATTTGGATTATAAATAAAAAAATTAAAGTAGTTCTTTTGGAATATGTTTGAATTGAGAACGAATGGTTAAGCCTTCGGTATCATATATATTTTTAGTGTCAGCGCCTTTATGCATAGCTAGTCGTTCTATTAAATTATTTCTGTATTCTTCTGCATTAACGTAATATGGTACATAATTGTTTATAGCTTCATTGTATCCTTCAGCTTCTTTTATGTTTTCGGGCTTGATTTCTCCAAATTTTTGAACCATTTCTGTTTGCCAAGGAGTTCCTTCTTTGTTGTATAATCCTTGCAAAAAGTATTGCCAGCTATGTTCTACTTCGTGTGCTGATGTTCCTACCAATTTTGTTTTAGACGGAAATTTAGCGAGTTTGTTGTATTCTATTGAACCATCTTCCGCATTGAATTTTGCCCAAAAGTTTTCATCCTCTCGTATTGGTAAATAATCCGGTAATATTTTTATTTCTTTTTCATCCATTTCACGTTCTTTTAAAAACCTTTTTGCAAAAGGTACTTTTGCATCATCTATTGTTAATGCTCTGTATCCTAAAAAGCTATCGTTTTTAGGAACTTTTACTCCATTTGCGATGATTGAGTTTTCGATTACCTCATTTGAGTTATGTTGAACATCAAAGGATAATTCTTTTTTCTTTGTGTTTATTTTTTCCCCGTTTTTTATTCTCGGAAATTCTATAAAAGAATGATGTTGTTTTAAAGACTTTCTTTTTGAGGATATTTGTACTTGCGACAATATTTTTTCACCTGTTTCTATGTTTTCAGATATATGGTGAGTTGTTGTTTTATCAGGTGACCAAAATATAAATCTGTTTATTTTAGGACGTTGTATCAATTCTTTGTAAGTGCTCAAAATTCCTCTATCAATAGAGTAGTCTTTTGTTGTTTTTGATGTTACAAATTCATCATTTCCTATAACATTATCTACAGTAGAATATAATCTGTTTTTTAATTGTCGTCCGGTATAATCAAATGAACGTTCAACAATATCACCTTTTGAATCTCTAAAAGTTGTGACTTTTCTTATCTCTTTGGGATTTGCATTGCTTTTCAATATCACTTCATCAACAGAGTAAGGCGAAAATTGAGATAGTCGAACGGCGTTACCCTTGTATTCTGTAAATTTAGTTCCTATAGTTTTTGATATAAGTGAAAATTTACTATTCATATTTATATCAAATACTGTAAAATATTTTTTTGCTATTGTTAAAAAATATTTTAAATTTTTATCTAATCCAATTATTAAATAATTGTTTAATGTTAGAACTCCATTCAGATAAACGATTACCTCCAAGTGGTACAGATGAGATTTCAAGTTCATTTGGTTGAGTTGTTCTGGAATATTTTACATCAGGTTCTCCAAATAACATAACATAACCGACTTTATAACCTTTTGGGACTCCAATATAATCGCATAAAGATGGAAACATCTTGAAACAGTAATATGCAAATCCGCACCATAAGGTTCCTACACCCATTGATTGGGCAAATAGTTCAAAATAGGATAGCGCAATTATTGGATCTTCTTTTGAACAAGGAGCATCCGTCGGTGTTGATACAATTACCATATGAGGTGCCCCTCTAAAGATAACATCGTTTCCACTCTCTATTGCATCTTTTAATCCCGCAAAATGAGGAAACATTTTCTTTATAACAGGATTCTCCAATAGTTCTACAACTTTAGGATTTGCTTTGTTTCTTATATCATCCATAACTTCTATATCATCAACAAAGGCAAAATGAAGTTTGTGATTATTTACTCCTGTCGGGGTGTATTTTAACATATCTTTGAGTTTCGCCAATCTTTCTTTGTCAAGGTTTGTTGGTTTGTATTTTCTTATACTTCTTCTTGATTTGATTAAGTTATATAGTTCGTCAGGATTTATATTGTTTTTAGAGTCATTGTTTTCAGGATGTTTACCCCATATACTTAATGCCCCTGTAGGGCATATTGCAAAACAATGTTGGCACTTTATGCAAGCACCTTCTTTATATTTTTTGAATTGAGGAATGTTTTCCTTTTCGTTTAGTTCTAAACATCCGCAGATGCAGTCTTTTATACATAGCTCGCAATGAACACATTTTTCTTTATCAATAACTAATTCAGGATAATTCATGTCAAACTCCTTTTATTTATTAAATGACCAAAAATCTCTTTCAAGTAATGCTAAAAATGGTATTAGTTCCAATCTGCCTATTAACATATCAATAATAATAATCATCTTAGATAAAGGATGTAATGTTTGATATCCACCCATTGGACCTATTACATTTCCGAAGGCCGGACCAATGTTCCCAATTGCAGAAATACTTCCTGAGATACCTATAACCATATCTTGCTCAAGGATAGATATTATTATTATAGAAATAGCAATTAATCCCATAAAGAATGAAACAAACATGACTGTTTGAGCCAGAATGTCTCTGGCAATAATGTTATTATCCATTTTTACATTTATAACAGCGTTCGGATGGAGGATTTTCTTAACTTCGTTTTTCATAATTTTACCAATAAGAACCCAACGAGCTATTTTAATACCTCCTGATGCAGAACTTGCACAACCACCGGTGAACATTGCAATAAATAACAATACTTTAGTCGTGAAATGCCATTGAGTATAATCTGCACTTACGCTTCCTGTTGAGGACATAATTGATATGACTTGATACATCCCATGAGTAATAGCATCTGTGATATTGTAGTGGTCGTTTAAAAATAAAGAACCCCCGACAAGTGCAGAAATTCCAAGGAATACGAACAGATATGCCCTAAATTCTTCGCTTTCAAATAAAATTCTTATATCAAATTTTGTAATAGCTTTGTATTGAATATTAAAATTTGCACCGGAGAGAAATATAAATATAAGAACAATCCATGTGATATACATTGAGTTATACCCCATAATACTTTCCCCATTTGGAGAAAATCCACCTGCTGATAAAGTAGAAAAACTATTACAAACAGCATCAAATATGGGCATTCCTGCAATAATTAACAGAACTATTTCAATTAGAGTAAGTGCAATATATATCTTCCAAAGAGAAGAAGCTGTGCTTCTAATTCGAGGGGTGAATTTTTCTTCTGTAGGGCCGGGAGTTTCTGCAAAAAACATTTGACGACCGGCAACTGCAAATTGAGGTAATACTGCAATAAACAGAACGATAATTCCCATCCCTCCCAACCATTGGGTTAAGGATCCCCAGAAAAATACTGCCTTCGGGTAATCAAAACTGGTATTTATTCCTGCTCCTGTAGTAGTAATTCCGGACATTGCTTCAAATAATGCATCAATAGGCGGAATTTCAAAAAATAGGTAAGGAATTGCGGCGATAATTGCCGCTATAACCCAAGCAAAAACTACTATAAATAAGCATTCACTTTTTTTTATATCATTTAAGTTTTCTATCTTTTCTGCTCTATGAAATAATTTACAAATAAGGCTTGATATATATGCAATAATTGAAGCAGAAATAAATGGTATCGCTGATTCGTATTGTTTGTATATTAAAGCAATTATAACAGGTAAAAATACCATTAGAGCAAAACTCTTTAAAATAATTTCAAACGCATATCCTAAATAACTTTTTCTCATTTTTAAATTATATCATAAATGGTGTTTTATGAAGGATAAATCTTGTAGAAATATTACTAATGTTTTTACATTACGTTGAAAAATTCTTTAACAATAGAAGCATTTTCACTTGTTGTGAATATAATCATGTTATCATTTGTCTTAAGTTGAGTATCGCCTTTTGGGATAATTATTTTATTTCTTCTCTGAATTATTGCAACAATAGCTTTTGTAGGAACTTTTAAATCCATGATTTTTATGTTATTGAAATTATCTTTTACGCAAATTTCAATAATTTCACCTCTCCCTTGTTCTACGGTAGCTAATATATCAGCTTTTCCACCTGATATGCTATTCTTAACTTCATTTAAAGCTGCGTTTTTAGCTGATACTGCGATATCTATTCCTACTTTTTCAAATAGTGGAATGTTTACATTTTTCGTTACTCTTGAGATAACTCTTTTTACTCCTAATTGTTTGGCAAGAAGTGAACACAGTAAATTTTTTTCATCATTATTAGTTACGCTAACAACTACGTCACTTGAGGCAATGTCTTCCTCATGTAATAAAGCCAGATCTGTTCCATCTCCACGTAGAACCAATGTGTTAGATAAATTTTCGTCAAGTTTTTCACATCGTTGTTGATTTTTTTCTATTATTTTTGTTTTTATACGAACGTCTTCAAGATTTTCTGCAAGCATTTCTCCAACGTTTCCACCCCCAATTATGGTAACACTTTTTGTAGCACCTTTTTCGTGGAAAAATCTCCCTGCAAGTTTGTCTAGTGAACCTGAAAGTCCCATAAAAATAGCTTTGTCGTCTGATTCAAAAACAGTATCTCCGTTTGGAATAAATAATTCACTATTCTTCGATAAACCTACAATAAGTGTATCTCTCGGAAAGTCACATTCTTTTACTTTTTTATCTACTAAGACAGAGTTATCTTGTATTTTATATTCAAGAAGTCTTGCTCTTCCGTTTGCGAAGTTTTCAACGTCGAGAGCTTCGGATACGGTTATTATCCTAAATATGTCTTGAGTAAGAAGTTCTTCAGGCCAAATAATATCGTCAATATATAAATCGGAAAAGAAATCGCTGTCTTTTGTTAATCCTAAAGATGTTTTATATTCTTCTTTTCCTACAAAACAAACTGTTCTAACCCCTGATATTCTTTTTGCGGTCAGGCATGCAACAATATTAACTTCATCAACATCTGAGCATGCAAGAAATAAGTTCGCTTCTTGGATATTTGCTTTTTTTAGTACATCAACGTTGGAAGCGTTTCCTACAACAAATCCAATATCCAATTTAGAGAAATTGTTAGTAAATTTTTCTTCTTTGTCTATTATTGTTATGTCGTGATCTTCAAAAAATTCGGTCGCAATTAAGCATCCAAGCTCAGTCGCACCATATATTACAATATTCATGGTTCAAAATATACTCCAAAGGGTAAAATAAGTCAATTAGTACACAATTAGGATTCTTTCAAGTTTTTTAAATGTTTGTATATGTAGATAACACCTAGTATTGCACAAGTTATAATAATAGCTGCATCAAATTTGTGCCAAATTGATTTTAAAGTTTCAAAATTTTCGCCAAGTTTAATTCCAACATATACAAGAACATAACTCCAAATTAAAGAACCTAAAAAAGTTAAGGTGAAAAAGGTTCTTTTTCTTGCTCTTAGAATCCCTGCAGGTAATGATATAAATGTTCTTATCACAGGAAGCATTCTGCATAAGAAAAATGCCCAATCTCCATATTTATCAACCCATTTATCAGCTTCTTCCAAATCTTTTTTTGATACAAGTACGTATTTGCCATATTTTTCAAAAAATGTTCTGCCGCCAAAATATCCTAAATAATAAGAAGGAACAGAACCCAGAACACACCCTAAAGCTCCAAATATTGCTGCAATATGAATGTTAGGGAGTTTACTTATAGTTATTAAATATCCCGCAAACGGCAATATAGCTTCGCTTGGAAGTGGAATGTTACAAGATTCAATCGCCATAAGTAAACTTATGCCAAAAGCCCCGAAATGTGAGATTACCCACTCTATAAAACCAACTAATATCCCTAAAATTTGTTCTATCATATTTTATATTGTATTACTAATAGTGAATAGTGAATAGTGTATATCTAATGTAATTAATTAAAATTTACAAAATAATATCTCTAAAGTGGTTTTTACAGAGATTTACTATATCATTTATAGTTATTGAATTATCTATTTCTTTTAGCGTTACTATTTTTGAAAAGTCGGTGTTTTCTCTAAAAATTTCTTCAATAAGTTCCTTGTTATAATCTATTAAGATAGAGCCGTGTTGTAAAATGTATCCGTTTTTTCTGCATTGAGCGGAACCAATAAATTTTTTACCGTTCCAACATAAATCTGCTCCTGTGGAAAGAGACATGCAATAATTATTGTGTGAGATATACCGTGGTAATCCGCCTATTGTTAAGTTAATGTCAATTTCTTTGAAGATATCAATCCATATTTGTGAGATAAATTCGTAGGAAGCCGTGATATTTTCTCCATTTGGAATTATTGAAGCCGGTGTGACATAGCTATATGTTAATTCCATATCATGTAATAAGGCTCGTCCTCCGGTCAACCTTCTAACAATATCTATTCCATTTTTCGATAAAAGTTCATTATTGATAAATTGAGAATCTTGATTCCTTCCAAGAGATACGCAAGCAGGTTTCCATCCATACAGTCTAAATACGGGTTCTACTGTATTGTTTTTTGTACAGGATTCTAATATGTCAGAATCTATCTGCATATTTTCTTTGCCTGTGTAAATTTTGTAATCAATAAATTTCATAATCAAAGTTTATCACATAAAATATTCTACATTTTAATTTTTGTAAAAAATTGTAATTAAAAAGGCAAAATATTTTTTTTACATGCATTATATAGGTACGTGTAATAGAAGGAATTAAAAATGAATGTATCACCTGTAAAATATAATTCTTATGTAGCATTAAGAAGTAACGAAAATATAAATAAGCAAGGAGCTGAAAAACAGTCTGCAAAGGGTATATTATCCGATATAACCGATAAGTTTACACCACTAGAATACGGTGCATTTAATACTGTTTTATGGACAGGAATGAGTTATGGAATTGACCGAGTTTTTAATAAATTATTCAAGATGGAAACTTCAAGAAAGATGTCATTAGCATTAAGTGGAGCAATTGGTCTTTTTGTTGGTGTTCAATCTTATTTGAGTGCCAGAGCTGTTAATAAAGAAAAGAGTAAAATGGTTCAAGAATCTTAAACTTTTTAACATTCATGTTTGATTTTATTATAAGTTATGCGATACTGAATAAGAACACTAATTTATAGGGGAATGAAATGATTAAAGTTGCTGTTTGCGGAGCAAACGGGAAAATGGGAAAAGAGGTCGTTAATGCTGTTACTAATTCTTCAGATATGGAATTAGTCGCAAAAATAGATTTATTTGAGGGAGAGTTTAGTACAATAGCAGATGCTCACAAAGCTAAAGCTATTGATGTTTTGATCGATTTTACTCAACCTGATTCAATTTATGAAAATGCAAAATATTGTTTGAATAATAAGATTAACATAGTTATTGGAACAACAGGTTTGAAAGATGAGCAATTAAATGAGTTAAAGTCATTATCTAATGATAATGATACAGCCTGTTTTATTGCACCTAATTTTTCAACAGGTGCGGTTTTGATGATGATGTTTTCAAAAATGGCTGCAAAATATTTTAATAATGCAGAAATTATTGAGCTTCATCATAACCAGAAAAAAGATGCTCCATCAGGAACTGCTATTAAAACAGCACAAATGATGGCAGAAAGTAATTCTGATTTTACCGTTGGTAATTGTCCTGAAAAAGAAACAATTGAAGGTGCAAGAGGCGGTAATTCTTATAATAATATACATATACATTCTGTTCGTATGCCGGGATTTATGGCTTCACAAGAGGTTATATTCGGTTCATCAGGACAGACTTTAAAAATCAGACATGATTCTACAAATAGAGAATGTTATATGGATGGAGTCCTTCTTGCTGTCAGATATGTTTATGACAAAGGCGGATTTGTTTACGGATTGGATAATATTTTATAGAGGGAGTAAATAATGAGAAAACCAAACATTGCAATATTAGGGGCTACAGGTGTTGTAGGAAGAGAAATTACAAGTATTACTACTGAGTTAGGAGTGGAATACGAAACTATAAAATTTTTATCAAGTGCAAAAAGTGCAGGTTCAAAAATTTCTTTTCAGGGCAAGGAATATACTGTAGAAGAAGCTACTCCTGAAAGTTTTGACGGAGTTGATATTGTAATGGCTTCAGCCGGAGGGGGAACTAGTAAGCATTTCGCTCCGGAAATTGTAAAACGAGGCGGAGTTATTATTGATAATTCAAGTGCTTTCCGTATGGAAAAAGATGTTCCTTTGGTTATTGCAGGTGTTAACGATGAAGATTTACGTAAGCATAAAGGTATTATTGCTAATCCGAATTGTTCAACTTCTCAATTGATGTTAGTGTTAAAACCTCTGCATGAGAAAGCTGTGATAAAAAGATTGATTGTATCAACTTATCAAGCAGTAAGCGGTGCAGGTTTAAAAGCCATGAATGAACTTACAGCTGATACAGAAGCTCATATGGCAGGTAAAGCTTTTGTTAATGAAGCATTCAAAAAACCAATATCTTTCAATGTAATCCCTCAAATTGATGTATTTACAGAAAATGGGTATACGAAAGAGGAAATGAAGGTTACAAATGAAACTAAGAAAATCCTTCATCTTCCGCAAGAAACACCTATTTCATGTACAGCAGTAAGAGTCCCTGTTTATCGTGGACACTCTGAAGCTGTTGACATTGAGTTTGAAAAAGAAATTTCTCCTGATGAGGTTAGAGAACTTTTAAAAGGTGCTTTCGGAGTAGAAGTTATTGATAATGTAGAAAATTATGATTATCCGACAACGAGGGATGCTGATGGGAAAGATCCTGTTTATGTCGGAAGAATCAGAAAAAATATAGCTTTTAAAAATGGTATTTCATTATGGTGTGTTGCTGATAATTTAAGAATTGGCGCGGCATTAAATACTGTAAGAATTTGTAAGAAAGTTATAGAAATGGGTTTGTTTGGTAATAAATAATTTAATATAAGGATGAAAAATGAATACAATTAACAACTATGTAAGACCAATCGGATTTTCTTCTAAAACAGCTAAGGCAAGTCGTATATCTCAATCTGTTATTGATCATTTTGGGTTGAATATGAATACACTTGTGGGGTATAAAGGAAAAACCTCATATACTCCGGCTCCTGATACTTTGCCAAAAGATTTGAAAAGTTATTTTGACAAATTAGAAATTGATTGGAATACTCGTGTTGATATTTTTGAAAAAAGAAAAAGGTTTGACTCAAAGTAATTCTAATAATTCATCAGGGGTATAAATTATAACTTCTGCTCCGTTGTTGTATAGAAAATCAATATCTTTATAGCCCCAAGATACGCTAATGCAAGGAATCCCTGTGTTTTGGGCTGTTTGAATATCTACTTCGGAATCACCTACAAAAACACATTCTTCTTGAGTTACATTCAATTCATTCATTACTTGATGAACAGAATCAGGGGATGGTTTTTGTTTTATATTATCAGATTGCCCTACTGCTGATATAATAAGTCCGTCGAAATATTTTTTGCATAATTCTTTTACTGCACTATCAAATTTGTTTGATACAACAGCAAGTTTGTAGCCGTTATTTTTTAATGTTTGTAGAACTTCTATTATTCCGTCAAAGGGTTTTGTTTTATTGTACATATTTTTTGAGTAGTGAGTTTTAAATATTTCCAGACATTCTTTAAAATGAGGATTGTTTTTCCCGTTAGGAATAGCTCGTTCTATTAATAGAGAAACACCGTTCCCAACAAAAGAGGTTATTTCTTTTATTGTTCTTTTTGGATACCCAAACTGCTCAAGTGCATAATTCGTACTATCAGTTAAGTCCTCTATTGTATATAATAGTGTTCCGTCTAAATCAAATATTATTGTGTTGATTGTCATTGTCTAATATCCTTTAAAACAGTGTAGATAGAAGGTCCATTTGTCATTTCAATGTCAATAATTTTATAATATCCATCGGATGCTCTTGGTGTAGTTATGTGATAAACCCCATTATATGTTATTTCATCATTTTGATTGTAGTGTCCGGAAATCACAGCAATTACATTTGAGTGTTTGCTAAGCATTTGCATATATTCAAGAATGTTATATGTTGTGTAATATTCGTTATTTGGTTTGTTCATAAGGGGGAAATGTTGTGCGATTATAACTTTATTTGTATTATATTTTGTTAATTGTTTATCAACCCATTTTATAGTATCTTGACTGTAAAATCCGTTTACGCTTGGAATGAGTTCTTTACTTCCGTCTACAACAAGAAATACTATATCTCCTTTTTTGAAAACATAATTTGGAGATTTAGGGTGACGTTTATTATATTTTCTTACTGTTTTTAAGTAAGTGGATTTTTCTAAATTATGACTTTTTGAAACATCTTTGTTCCCTAAAACAAGGTAGTAGGGTTTGTTTAATTTCTTTAAAGCTTTAAGAAAACTTTCTAAATTGTCGATATTTGCTTTTCCTATATTGTTTCCTGTAAAAAGAACAAAATCGATGTCAGAGTTTTTATTTATATCTTTTATTATTTTTGAAAGATTTGCAGAGTTATTTCTGAAATAAACATCTGTTACTTGTGCAAATTTAATATCACGTGCAAAGCAAATGTTTGTTATAGTAAACGTTATAAACAATGATAAAAATAAAGTCAGTATTTTTTTCATATTAGCTCTCCAATACACATATTTTGTATTATTTTATCATAAATATGTATGTTTATAAAATTACTTCTTTTAATTTTTGCTCTATTTCTTTCGAATCAGAACCTTTGTAGTTTATGTGGGAAGATGTTATAGGTTGTTTATAATCATATTTGTTTATTGATCTGGATTCAACAATTACTGATGGCGGTAAAATTGACCACTTGTATAGCGAGGTTGACATTCTCCTATAGAATTTATCAAGCCATTCTTCCTTTTGTTCTTTAGAAACTTCGTTGTTTTTTTCATAAAGAAATTCAGAATTTATCATGTCTTTGTAATATTCGTGTTTGTTTTCAATTCGCCAGATTACTTCATCAAGAAATTCGTAAGGCATAAGAGCATCCTCTGCGATAAGAGGTTTTCCTGTTCTTTCGTCTATAGCAAGTTCTGCTCCCGGACGTTTTAAAATAATAGCTTCCGGTATTGCATTTTTCTCAGGTCTGTTTTTATTCATCCATCTTGCAAATGCGAACAATTTAGTTTTAGGAACATCAGCAATCGGCGCGAATCCGCCGGACATATCTCCGTTTATTGTTGCATAACCCATATAGAGCTCTGATTTATCAGAGGTGGCAATAGGAACGCAGCTAGCAAATTCATTCGCTATTCCCCATAAATACATTGCTCTTGAACGGGCTTGTATATTGTCTTGAGTGAAGGATTTTTTGTACCGACAGTCCCAGTTCTTTTCAACCTGTTTAAACAAATTATCAAACATTTTATTTGTTGTATCAACCATTTCTTTTATTGGTATTTCGGCAAAATTAATTCCCAGATTATTTGCCAGCTTTTCTGCATCACTTCGGCTTTCTTTGCTTGTAATTTTAGAAGGCATACTAATTCCGTAAATATTTTCTTTACCAAGAGCATCTGCCATTAACACTGCACATACGGTTGAGTCTAGTCCTCCTGATAGTCCTAAACAAGCTCTTTTTAATCCGTTTTTGTTGAAATAATCTCTTACTCCTTGAATTATTGTTTTGTAAGTACGTTCAAGATCGTTTTCATAGTTTAGTGTGAAAACTTTTTCTTCAGTGAGAGATTTTTCAAGTCCTTTTGTGAGCGGATATATTTTCCCTATTCCTTGAAGCGGGTTAACAATTAAGAACTGTTCTTCAAAAGATTTTGCTCTCGCAAGAAGTTTACCATCTCTGTCAAATACACGACTTGAACCGTCAAAAGAACTGTTATCTATTGCTCCAACTTGATTTGCATATACCATAGGAGTTTTATAGTTTTCTGATATAAAAGATAGCATATTGTGTTTGAGTTGCTCTTTTTTTGCTCTGCTTGGAGATGCAGAACAGTTGATAAATACATTAGGTTTTTCTTTCGACAATTCGTCTATAGGATCTTTTTCATATAGAGTTGAAGCGAAAAAGGTTTTATTGTTCCAACAGTCTTCGCAAATAGAAATCCCGTATTTTATATTGTTTATTTTGTTTGTTTTAGGCTGGGTTATAATATTTTCTTCATCAAAATTTTCTAAGGTTTCTGCCGGTTGTGCTCCTACTATCGGAGAAGGTTCTATGTATCTGTAATCATTAAATTCAGAATAATTTGGCAGAAGCGATTTTCTTATAATACTTTGTATTTTGCCGTTTGAGATTACGGCAAGTGAGTTATAATATTTTTTACCTGTTTTGTTTTTAATTTTCCGTGGTTCAACAAATCCTACTATTGCTGTTGTAGTAGTCGTTAATTTTGCGATTTCTTTCAGCCATTTAATATTTTCATCAACAATAATCGGATGTCTGTCGATGGTATCTTCTATAGGGTAGCCCATTATTGCAAGCTCAGGAAATACAATTATATCAAGATCAATTGATGTTGCGTATGATATATATTTCATAATTTTTTTTGAGTTATATTCTATATCACCAACTATTGGATTAAGTTGAGCAATACCTATTGAACCCTGTTTGAAAGGGGATATTATTGGTTTTAATTCTTTTATTATATCTTTTATGTTATCAGAAGATTCTCCGTTTAATATTTTATCGGCTTTTTCTGATAATTCGTAAAGTTTGTTTGTGTTCATATCTAAAATCCCCTTTGAAAATATATTATAACAAATCTGTTGCATTTTCATTATTATTTTTTTTGCAGTAAATATGAATTTATGTTACAGATATAATGTAGAGAGGCAAATTTTTTTATTTTTAAACATTATTCAACTGTAACAATTTTGAAGGTTAATTATGACAATTGGCATAAATGACAATATAGCTGCTATTTACAGAGCACAGCAGATTATGAAATCAAATGCACAATCTCAAAATATTAAAAATGAGGTTGTTATAGATTCTGCTAATGAACCGTCAAAAGCTCAGAAAATAAGTGCAGGAGTAGGGGCTTTCGTCGGGGTGGCAAGTTCATTGGCACTGTTAGCTAAATGCTCAAAAGGAGCAAAATACTCATTAAATCCTTTAAAAATTGTTAAAAGTAATATCTTAAATTCGTACGTTGCAAAAGCAGAATATAAAACAGCTCAAATTGTTACAATGGGTGCAGGTTCTATTATAGGCGGATTAATAGGCGGAAGCCTTTTTGATGATAAGAAAAACTTTAATTCTAAAGTGAGAGAAGGTATTGTTCAGATAGCAAACATATCGTTCCCTATCGCCTTTGTAGAAGCGCTAAGTTATTGCGGAACAGCTTTGTCTCGGAAATTGATGCCAAACTGGTCGAAATCCGCAAATATCCTAAAACAAGCAGCAACAAAACTCCCTTCCGCGTTAGGTGCTGCCGCAGGTTTGATAACTGGTATGTATATCGGAAATAGGTGTTCGAACAAGTTTAACGAAAAAGTTTTTAATAAAAAAGATAATCGTCCTATGAAATGGAAAGATTTTTCAGCGCACGTGGATGATATTGCAGTTGCTGCAACATTTGTCGCCCCTGAAAACGTTGTTACAAAGGGTATTTCAAGGTTGATTCCGATGGCATTACTTGTTGCCGGTTATGAAACAGGTACTAAAAAGGAAGTTCATTAATAGAGCTTAATATTTGAATTAATATTATTATGAAATTTTATTAAGAATAAAGAATTTTTTGCTGGATTTATATTTTTGAAGTTGTAACATAATGATGTAAGCCGAAATTTTAATTAACAGATAGTAGTATAGTGAAGTATGGGAAAGATAGAAATGAAAATAAATAGATTAGTAGTATTAATAGCGGCATTTATATTAGCATTGCCATTGACTGCAAGTGCTGAAGCTCCGATTAATGGTGACGGTGCCGGTGTATATAATCAGATGAACCGTAATCAGCTTTTGGAACTTGAACGTTCTAAAGAAATCGCGCAGCCTATCGATAAGACTGATAGTTTTATTGATGATACATATATTATGGAAGCTGAAAAAGATTTCTTTAAAGATGGGGTTATCTATAACCCTCATTTTAAAGTGAATGATATTGTTTTTGAAGGTAATACCAAAGTTAAAGATGCTTCTTTGAAAGCTTTAGCTGAAGATATTATCGGACAAGATATTTATTTTGAAGATTTAGTTAAGTTAACAAAGAGAATTACAAAATATTATCAGGCAAAAGGCTTTTTAACAAGTTATGCTTTTATTCCATCTCAAAATATTAAAAATGGGGTAGTTACTCTTTGTATTATAGAAAGTAAAGTTAATTCAATTTCTATAGAAGGGAATCGTTGGGCTCGTAAATGGTATTTAAAAAATATTGTTATGGGTAAAAACGGTATAAGAGAAGGGGATGTATTTAATGCTAAAGCACTACAAGGTGCCTTAAGAGAAATAAATGAAGAAGATTATATAGAAGCTCAATCAGTTGTATCAAAAGAAGGTGATGATACACTTTTAAAACTTGATGTAAAAGACAGATTTCCATTGAAATTTGATTTTGCATGGGATGATTATGGCAGAAAATATACAGGGGAACAAAGAGCTTCATTCTTGCTGGGATTAGATAATGTTACCGGTATGGGTGACAAAATATATGGTGGAGCTATTTTGGCTCGTCGTTCAACAGGTATTTTAGCAGGTTATTCTGTGCCAATCAGTCCTTATGGTACAAGATTGTCATTTGATTTCTCAAATTCTAATATCAACCTTGGCGGACCATATAAGTTTTTAAATGTTAAAGGTAAAGCTCAAAGCATGGCAATTAGAATATCCCATCCTTTGATAGAAACTGCAAAAACAAGCTTAGTTGCATACACAGGTATTGATTTTGTAAATGCTTCAACAAGATCAAATGCTTTAAATACAACTTTATCAGATTATAAATTATATGTAATAAGATCAGGTTTCCATGGTATAACAGACGATAAATATGGTCGTTGGATTGGAACTTTAGGTTTTGATGTAGGTTTACCTGGTGGTTCAAAAGCCGCTGGTAAAGGCCCTCAAGGAACATTCTTTAAGTTTATTGCCGGAGTTACTCGTGTCCAAAGATTGTTTGGTAGAACATTGGGTATCTTAAGAGTTAACGGTCAGTATTCACCTAACAGATTGTACACTGCAGAACAAATGCAAATAGGGGGACCTTATACATTAAGAGGTTATCAACCTGCTGAGTTGATTGGTGATTATGGTGTTACTGGTACTGTTGAGTTTAGAACTCCTATCCCAGGTTTAAGACGTATATTACCAAACAAGCTTAAATTTATTGATGACAAGTTAAGATTAGCCGCATTCTATGATTTTGGTTGGGTTTCTGAGCATAGTCATATCTATGATTATCCGCAAAACTTCTTACACAGTGTTGGATTCGGTTCATATATCAGTATTACTGATTGGATGTCATTACAGTTCGGGGTTGGTATTCCTTTGGGTAGAAAATACTATGGTGAAAACTCAGCCAGATTCTACTTTGGTTTGAATTCTGAATTGGATAACTTAATACCAAAGAAAAATCATAGTGAACAATTATAATATTACTAATAAATAAAATGTTTTCAAAGGAGGCTAATATATGAAAACAGATGCTATAACAGCAAAAAATATAACAAATGTAATATTAAAAAAAATAAATCCAAAAACCACTGAAAAAGTTGGGGAAATTGAGTTTAAAAATGGTGAAAAAGCTTTAGCTACTGCACAAGATGCAATGGCATCACAAGGTAAAGCTATGGTTAAAAAACCTTATGTTAAGCCAGAAGTGAAATTTGAAGAACTTGATAAAAATGGTTTGGAAGTCGCTTCAGGTCCTCGAGGTACTACTGATATTGTTGATGACGGTACTAATTATAGTGGAAGCACTACTGTCAATGATGATATCTTCCCGAGCTCTTCAAATGGGTTTTCTTGGGAGTAAAAATGTTTGTAACAAAATGTAAAGACATGATTTATTAAATAACAAATAATATTTTTAGAATCATTAAACTAGATGTAGATGTAATTTCAAAAGGAGGAAATATAATGAAATTAGAAGCAATAAAAATGATTGGTAGTGCAGCAAAGAGTATGGTAGCTCCAGAAGCTAAAAAAGCAGTAACTGTATCAATAAAAGATGGCGCATCTAAATTAGAATCAGCACAAGATGCTATGGCATCTCAAGGTAAGGCTATGGTTAAAAAAGCATACGTTAAACCGGAAATGAAGGTGGTTGAGATAAAAAAGAGAAATATGCAAGCAGCATCTGGTGGTACAACTGATCCGTTTGATACAGGTGTAGGAACTGGCTCAGGTATTGATGGTGATGATGATGCATGGGCAAGATCAAGCAGTATTTGGGATAACTAATTCTAAGTATTAAAATTATATAATAATAAACGGTTCCAATTAAAATTGGAACCGTTTATTTATGCGTTTGCGCCGCTATCTATTATGATTGTATTTTTTATGAAAGAGTGAGCCATCAGCAGTAAGAATGGGTTTAGTTCATATGTTGATGATAGATTCACTTTTGCTTGTTGGTTTCTGACATCATTGTTTTGTTGTAAATATTCTTCTACAGTAATATTGGATTGAATAGAATGGTTTTTTGTAACATCTTGCATTCTGTCCAGTAAATCATCTTTTGGAAAGACATCATTACATTGGATATTCATATCAACGTTGTTGCTTGATAATAGAACCATCGAACCATTCACATTTCCATAGTTTCTTGTTTGTATATAAACTTTTAACAGGGATGAAAAATCTGAACTATTAGGCATGGTTTCAATAGACAGATTAAAACCTACTCCTTCTTGAAGCGGGTACCAAGGAAGATACAGCATAATTATATTTTTCAAAATTGATGAAGGATCATTTTCTTTTGCAGCCATGCTCTCAGTTACAAGCTTCATTGTGCTTGTTAATTGAGAATTATCAATCCCTTGTTTAGATGCATTTGCCATTGCTAATATCAGTTTTGACCTTGCATCTTGTCCGTTGTGTTTTATTGTTTCAGACAGTTCATTAAGATTTATAAGGCCTCTAAATAAAAGTTCCACTGCATCGTCAGATAGTCTTTGTTGCATTTGAGATAAGGTAGGATTTTGCATGTCATTCATTGAAAGATTTGCATATAAGTTTGCTATTGCTTCAGATTCTTTATTTTCTGCTTTTGGAGGTGGCGGTGGTTCATGCATTTCCGGTCTGTGTCTGTGTTCGTGTGCCTTTAGATCATTGTTTAATAGTTGATTATTCATAAATCTTGGATCTTGCGGAGGGTTGTTTAAAATAGGCATTCTGTTAGGCATCAGTGGTTGCAGTGATGCTCTGTTCATTTCATAGGCGATTCTGTTGTTAAAGTTTTCCGGACGAAAATCTTTTGGGTTTACGTGGTGTGGGTGTGTATTTATAGGTTTATTATTAGAATGGTTATCTGTTCTCGGATGATTATTCAATTGTGGACGATTGTCAATAGGTTGTTTGTTCTCAACTTGCGGTTGAGGTGTTACTTGCGGACGGTTATCAACAGGTTGTCTGTTCTCAACTTGCGGTTGAGGTGTTACTTGCGGACGGTTATCAACAGGTTGTCTGTTCTCAACTTGCGGTTGAGGTGTTACTTGCGGACGATTATCAACAGGTTGTTTGTTCTCAGCTTGTGGTTGAGGTGTTACCAGTGGACGATTATCAACAGGTTGTTTGTTCTCAGCTTGCGGCTGAGGGTTCACCTGCGGACGGTTATCGACAGGTTGTTTGTTTTCAGCTTGCGGTTGAGGTGTTACCTGCGGACGGTTATCGACAGGTTGCCTGTTTTCAACTTGCGGTTGAGGGTTCACCTGCGGATGATTATCAACAGGTTGTTTGTTCTCAGCTTGCGGTTGAGGGTTCACCTGCGGACGATTATCAATAGGTTGTTTGTTTTCAACTTGCGGTTGAGGGTTCACATGCGGACGATTATCAACAGGTTGTTTGTTCTCAACTTGCGGTTGAGGGTTCACCTGCGGACGATTATCAACAGGTTGTCTGTTCTCAACTTGTGGTTGAGGATTTACCTGCGGACGGTTATCAATAGGTTGTTTATTCTCAGCTTGAGGTTGAGGATTTACCTGCGGACGGTTATCGACAGGTTGTTTGTTCTCAACTTGCGGTTGAGGTGTTACCTGCGGACGGTTATCAACAGGTTGTCTGTTTTCAACTTGAGGTTGAGGATTTACCTGCGGACGGTTATCAATAGGTTGTTTGTTCTCAGCTTGTGGTTGAGGGTTCACCTGCGGACGGTTATCAACAGGTTGTTTGCTCTCAGCTTGCGGTTGAGGGTTCACCTGCGGACGATTATCAACAGGTTGTTTGCTCTCACCTTGCGGTTGAGGTGTTACCTGTGGACGATTATCGACAGGTTGTTTGTTCTCACCTTGCGGTTGAGGTGTTACCTGCGGACGATTATCGACAGGTTGTTTGTTCTCAGCTTGCGGTTGAGGTGTTACCTGTGGACGATTATCAACAGGCTGTTTGTTCTCAGCTTGTGGTTGAGGTGTTACCTGTTGTTTTATGTCGTTTTGTTTCCCCTCTGGTAGTGTATTTTTATTCGATTGTTGATTTTGTTGTGTTTCTTCTGTTCCATCTTCAACAACTTCAACAGTTCCTTTTAAAATGTTATTAGGGATACTTTCATCTTCTTGAATGTTTTGAGAAGGGTTTGTTATTTGTTTTGGTGGTTGTTCTTGTTTATTTCCTATATTGTATCTTTCAAGAATTGCTTGTTTTCGTGCTGTTTCTTTTTCCAAAACTTCATTAAACCCATTAATGTTTTTTTGTACTTGTTTGTTATCAGAATCAGATTCTCCTCTTTGTTGGTTTTTCCCGTCAGAGTCAGTTTTGTCTGTAGATTTATTTTTATCAGTTCTTTGTGTGTCAGGTTGTGGAATAGCCTGCATCATTACATTTTGAATATCTTTTGCCATTGCAGGATTTTGTAGTTGAATAAGAAGTTCCGGCAGTGTTCTGGGAAGGTTCATTATCTTTTTTACATATCCGGAGCGTTCCATACTTGCTAAATAATTCATTTTTAGCTGTTTTGGAGTGAGAACTTCATCTCTCATTTCTTTCATTAACTGTTCAGACTGATTTTTTAAGTTCGTTGGCTTATGTTCATCTTGAGGCTTAACTTGTTGTTCAGGACGAATATTCTGCGTTGCATCTTGTTTCGCAGGTTGTTGAATATCAGCCTCATTTTGAGTAGGGGCTGCATTTTCCGTATTTTGCCTATTTTGTTGAAGGTGTTCGGGGTTGTCTTTTTTTATCCCCATGCCTTGTCGGTCTATTCTTATTTTCCGCAAAAATAATGGATCCATATATTTATTATTACTGTAATTTCTAAATAATGCAACAAATTTAAAAATATATCGTCTGTATAAATAAGAGGATTAATAATAGCAAGTAAAAATTTGTGTGAAGAGAGGGAAGTTGATGAAAAATAATTTGGATTATATAGAAGATGACGAGTTTTGTGTTGAAGCTGAGCCAAAGACATTTAGTTGTATTTCATTTGATGATGATATATTGCAAATGTATTTAAAAGATGTAGGAAGAACGAAAATGTTATCAAGAATAGAGGAAGCGAAGCTTGGCAGATTAATACTTGAAGGTAATAAAAAAGAGAAAAAACAGGCAATTCAAAAACTTGTAAAATCTAATTTAAGGCTTGTAATAAGTATTGCAAAACATTATATCGGTAATGGTGTTTTATTTATGGATTTGGTTCAAGAAGGTGCATTGGGGTTGATAAAAGCGGCAGAAAAATTTGATTATAAAAAGAATTTTAAATTTTCTACCTATGCAACTTGGTGGATTAGACAGACTATATCAAGAGCAGTTGCTAACCATTCACGCACAATTAGAATTCCTGTTCATATGATTGATAAAATAAAAATGTATAAGAAATTATATTCTCAAATGACATCAGAGTTAAATCGAGAGCCGAGCGAAGAGGAATTGTGTAAAAAATTAAAAGTTACACAAAAGAAGCTTAACGGAATTAAAAAGGCTATTTTTAATGAACCGATAAGCTTAGAAACCCCTGTTACTGATGATTTGAATCTTGCAGATTTTATAGAAGATACAACATATCATTCTCCTGATTCTTACGTTGAGAATGATTGTATGACTGAAGATATCGAACAATTATTTGTAAATTTAGACGATAGAGAAAAGAAAATAATCGAACATAGATTTGAAATAAACAACTCAAAATATATGACATTAGAACAGCTTGGTTCAGAGATGGGTTTTTCAAAAGAAAGAATTAGACAGCTTGAGAGTCAAGCTTTGAAAAAATTGAGAGGACAAGAGAATATTCTTTCGTTCAGGGATTATATAACATAATTACACTATACTATAATACTCTATATCGCATACTGACTTTCTTTTTGAAAGTCTTTTATTTTTTTGGGGAAAGTGTTTAGTATCTTAAATTTCTTGATACCTTTTTGATAATTTGATATCATTATTTTATGAGTGAAGAAATAGAAGAGTTACAAGCTATATTAAGAGATGATCCGTATAACTTTCAAGCAAGACGTACCTTGTCTATTGTTTTATTGGATAATGGTTTTAATGAGGAAGCAAAACAAAATCTGTTATATTTAGTGAGGACTTTCCCTGATAATGCAGAGTTGCTTTATAATTTGGGGATAGCTTATGAAAAATTAGGAGAATATGAAAAGGCTGAACGTGCCTATCTTAGAGCTATTGTTATTTCTCCTGAAACAGACTTTTATTATAATTTAGGCTTAACATATATAGAAATGAAAGAGTGGGGAAAAGCTATTGTTGCCCTTAAACATGTGGTTGATGTAGATACAGATGATTCAAATACATTTTTTAATTTAGGGTTGTGCTTTTTTAATCAAGAAGAATATGAGGTTGCAATCGAGTATTTTCAAAAAGCTGCAGAATTAAATCCTCAAGATTTATTTGCATATTTTTATCTGGGGAATATATTTAAGATTCTCGGACAATCAGATTTTGCAATTTCATCGTATCAAAAAGTTTTAGAAATAGCCCCTGATTATAGTTGGGCATATTATAATATTGGTTCAATTGCGTATGAGCAAGGTCAGACGGAGGCTGCATTACAGTATTTGCAGCAAACGGTTAATTATAATCCGCATGATGTTCAGGCATATATGCTTCTTGTTCAAATATTTATTACTCAAATGAGAGTTACGGAAGCTATGGATGTAATATCATTGGCGTTAGAAAATAATCCGCAAAACGGCGATTTGTTGTATGCTTTATCTCAAATTTTTAAATTGAATGGGGATTTGGAACATTATGAAGAATATATCGGTGAGTCAGTTGCTAATTATAAAACGTTGTCTTTGCCTTTTGATAAGGTAAAAGCTGAATATTCAAAGATTAAAGCTCAAATGGATGAGGTTAGAGCTGTTGCTGAACAGTCAGTTTCTGAAAATATTGAAGAAGAACCCCCTTCTGAAATAGAATATGAACAAGAACCATCAGAGATTTTAGAGGGTGAAGAACCTTCTGAAAATATCGAAGAAGGGTTTGAAATAGAAGACGATATTGAGCCGTAGAGTTAAAGTATATCTATTGGATCAACATCAATGGCCATTCGTATATCTCTGGGAAGTTTTATCGTTCCAAAGAATTTTGATATGAATTTGTGCCCTTTTTCGTGTAATTTATTTTTGAGAAGTATTTGGTACCTGTATAAACCGTTGATTCTTTCAATAACACAATTTGAAGGTCCAAGCATTTCTACGTGTTCAGAAAAACCGTATTCATCAATTAATTCTTGTAGCCTGTTTGCAATTTCTTCAACAGATTTTTCTGCTCTATCATTATTATCACAGCTTAGTATAACTCTTATTATTTGCGTGAATGGAGGATATACAAATTCTTGTCTGGCTTTTATTTCTGTGTTGTAGAACTTTTCGTAGTTTTGTTCTTTTGCGCTATCCAGTGCATAAAAATCTGGGTTGTAGGTTTGGAATAATACTCGTCCGGTGTATTCACCCCTTCCGGCTCTGCCGGCTACTTGTGTGAGTAATTGAAAACCTCTTTCTGCAGCTCTGAAATCCGGCAGGTTAAAGGTTGAATCTGCGCTTATTACTCCTACTAATGTCACATTAGGATTATCAAGCCCTTTGGCAATCATTTGAGTTCCTATTAGAATGTCTATTTCTTTCTTTTGAAATCTGTTTAGAATTTCAATGTGTGCATTTTTTCTGTTCAATACATCGCTGTCAATTCTTTCTATATTTACATCAGGATAGAGTTCTTTTAGTAAAAGTTCAACTTTTTGTGAACCAAGTCCGCTATTTCTTAAGGCATCAGCCCCGCATGAGGGACAAGCATCAGGCATCTCTTCTGTATGGTTACAATAATGGCATTTTAAGCGTTTGTCACCGGCATGCCATATCAATGGAATGGCACAATTCGGACATTCTACAACTTTCCCGCAAGCTTTGCATTGTGTTGAGGTTGAAAACCCTCGTCTGTTTATTAGGATTATGGCTTGTTGTTTATTTTCAAGAGTTTCTTCAATTGCTGTTTGCAATGGTTTTGAAATTACACCTCTGTATGCAGCTCTTGAGTAATCTTGCATGTTTATAATATCTATGTGTGCCATTGGTGAATTGTTAAATCTGTGAGGCATTTCAAATAAATTATTATTGTTTGAGGCATAATAGTAAGTTGTTACATCAGGGGTTGCTGAACCAAGTATGAGTGGTGCTTTGTGGAATTGTGCAAGTTTTTGAGCAACAACTTTTGCATCATATCTAGGAGCAGGATTTGCTTGTTTGTATGCGCTTTCGTGCTCTTCGTCTATGATAATTAAACCGATGTTTTGTAATGGTGCAAAAACGGCGGATCTTGCGCCTGCCAAAATTTTTATTTCATTGTTATAAAGCCTTTGCCACACATCATATTTTTCTCCGTCTGATATACTGCTGTGCCAGATTGCAACATCATTTATCCCAAATTTTTTCGCAATTCTTTGAGTTAACTGTGATGCCAATGCTATCTCAGGAGCCAGAAATAATACGTTTTTCCCTTCATCAATAGTGTCTTTTATTAGTTTGAAATAGACTTCTGTTTTACCGGATGCGGTCACTCCGTGGAGTAATATTGGGTTGGGCGATTTTATTTTTCTTTTAATTCCCTCGTATGCTTCTTTTTGCTCGCCTGATAATTCTGACAAGGGTTCTAATTTGTTATTTTCAAATATTGTTAAAGGGTTTCTGTAGATATTTTCTTCTGTGATTTTTACGCAACCTGACTCTTCCAGTTTTTTCATTGTTGTGCGAGTGGTTTTGACTTTATTCTCAAAATCTATTAACGATATTTTTCCAATGTTTTTCAGTTGTTCAAGTATTTCAAGTTGTCTTTTAGTTGCCCCGTTAGAGGATAAATATTCTACTGAGTATTCTGTTTTAGAGTTTTTATCTATAAGTTTAACAGGAATGGCGAGGTTTAGTACATTGATTAGGTCTGTGCAATAATAGTTTGCAACCCATTCTAAAAGTTTAAAGTATTTTAGGGTGAAAAGTGGTTTCTCATCAATGATTTCTTTTATTTTTTTTGGTTTTATACCTTCTCCTATGTAGTCAGAAAATCCTACTACAAAGGCTTTTGTCAAACCTTGTCGGCCAAACGGAACATTTACCGCTTGACCGATTTTGATTTTATCTCTTATTTCGTCGGGGATTAAATACCCGAAAGTTTTTACTCCCAGACCTTTTATGTTTACAAGAACGAGAGCGTAATTCATTATTCTATTGCCAAAAATTCTTTCATAGCTTCTTCTACTGCATCTCTAAGTGTTTCTAAACCTTCAGGTGCTACTGTAACACCTTTTTGAGTAGGTCTCCAGCTATCTCCTCCATCTGTTGTGTAAAATATTCTTAAATCCAGATAGCTTTTCCCTTTGTATTCATTTATAGCTATTTGTAATCTTTCTCTGTCGTTTCTATCGATAGTTGCTAATAATTTAGATTCATCTGCCATGTTAAATCTCCCCTTTAAACTAATACAAGGTTATTATAGCATATAATTAAATTAAAGTTTAGCAAACGAAGTTTGCTAAACAGTGAATAGGTGAATAGTGAATAAGTGACTAAGTATAAATCTTATTCACATAGTCACTCAGTTACTTAATCACTTTATAGTTTATCAGCCTTCGGCTGATAAACTACAATTTACTTCCCGATAAAGAAATTAACTCTAGGGCTTCCTACTCCTGTTTCAAAGAAGTTAGCCCCGCTAGAAACAATTGACTGAGATGTATTTTGTTTCATAGGAAGTATATTTTGTGATTTTGGTTCTGATTGATACTTATAATTTCTTTTTTTAGAGTCTACCATTGTTTTGGCAGCTTGAACATTTAAGAATTTTAATGTTTCCTGTACGTTGCTTTTTAGTGCTAAATGTTGTGTTATATTTGTACATGCCACTTGTTCTGTGTTTAATAATAGTGAATTATCAATATAATCCTTTAGAACATTTTGGCTTGCATAGTAAGTGTTGTTTTGTTGCGGGTACAAATCGTCAAGAGGATTAGAGCTTACAGATGTATCTCTTTCAGCTTCTTTTTCTTCAAACATTTTAAAGAAAGCTCCGCCGCCACCGTTTCCGCCACCATCTGCATTTGTGGTCATGTTGTTTATAGGTTGATGTGCGTATGCATCTGTGTACCCGTAATTGTTTGTGTATGAAACTACCATTTTCCCGAACCTATACTTTCACTTACTTTCTTTATAATGATATTTACGGTAAAATCAACTTTTTTCGTAAAGAATTTGAAACTAATTTCATATTTTTGAAGGATAAATTTTCGTTAAAAATTGTAAATTCGACAACTATAAATGGCAAAAAAATTTTTTTACATACATTTACTCTTTAAACCAACTATGTACATATAAAGGATTAAAAATGAAAATTAATTTATTTATTCAAAAACCAATTCAATCAACAAATTTTAAAGGCGTTAGAGAAGATAGAAATACTGTTGCACAGTTAAAACAAGATAATGATTATTCACTTAATGAGCCAAACCAACGTAGAATTAATAAGGCTATAGATGCTTTGGCAAAACAAAAGGGCGAAGAAAATATAAAGTTTTTACTTGATGTAGGTGAAAATATTAAGTATCAAACAAATATTCAAAATGGTAAAGTTACTAAAAATGAATGGAAAACAAAGCTTAAAAATGCAGCAGAAGAGTCTTTGTACAATTCAAATCCAATCTTGAAACAAAAATACCAACCTGAAATTGATAGAGTTTTCTCTGATAAAACAATGAGTAAGGATGATAAATATTTGTTTGGGATGAAGTCAAAAATCCTTAAAAAAGTTGATGATAAAAAAGAATATGAAAATATTGATAAAAACCTAGATTATTTTATTACCTCAACCGAAACTCCTATTAAACAAAAGAAATATATTCTAAAACGATTGGATTATTTCATGAGTCCAAATTATGAAATTAATCCTCAGTTAAAAGATAAAAAGTCACAAGTTTTATCTGAAATGGTAAACGATATAACAATAAATACACCTGAATCAAAAATTCCTAATATTAAATCAATCAACCAAAAAACACATGGTATGTGTGCTGCAATTTCCATTGTTAGAAAGGCTATAGCATATGAAGATAAACCAAACTATGTTGATGCTATCCTTTCAGAATTAGATAGCTCAGACAAGGTTATGGTTTATGACAGACAAAATTTAGGTTCAGGAAAACGTGTCCCTGTTAAAAAAGCACCTATCGATTTTCAGTATGCAATGGATAAAGGCTATAGAATTGTTGACGCTTCAACTTTGCAATGGATGAATATCGCAGGTATGTATGGTAACCAAAATGAAAGCATGACTGAATTTAATGCATTCGATAAACATAATTTTGACGCTTTCCATGACTCACATTTTACAAGAAATATTGATGATGATGAGTTAATGCGTAAACAATCATATTTTCAGGCTTTAACTAAGGCGAAAGATACTATTGTAGATGCAAAATCTGCAAAGATAAAGTCAGATATTGCTTCAAATCAAAGAAAAGAGCTTTATCATGCGAATATTGATTTGTTGAGCAAGAAAAATGAACAGTTCACTAATGTTATAAAAGAAATTTTACCGAACGAATCAAAAGAGTTGATTCAAGATGTAAAAAAAGATCTATTAAACCTTCAAAAACCAATTTCTGAAGATATAAAGAAAAACGACAAGTATATCCAAAAATATTCATATATACCAAATGAAGAATATTCTCAAAAATTAAAAAAAGTTCAAAATTATTTCCTTGAAAACTATGCAGACAAAATTGATTCAAAATCTTTAAAAGCAAAAACAGAGTCTGTAGTTAGTTATATTTCTGAAATAAATAAAATAGATAATGATATAAATCATTCTGTGTCAATGCCTGGAAAGATAAGACACGCAAGACAAATGTATGAAACTGAAGCAAGTTATCGTGCAAAATTTACTGTTGGTTTTATGGAACCTGAAACTTTGAACAGCTACTTAATTACAAACAAAATACCGGATAAAGAGTCAAGAATAGTTAAAGGGTTTGATACTGTAATTGATAGAATTGAAAAGAAAAATGACCAAAAGTTAATAAATCATTTTGCTCAGTATTTAGAAATTCCTGCTGAAAATAAATCAGAAATCGTAGAAAAATTAAAACAAGCAAAAAATTCTATCGAAATTATTTCAACAGATGGTTTTGACAGCCTATATCACATGCTCGGTTATAAAGACAGACGAGATTATATAATGGGTGATATCGCTGATAGTAAGGCAAGTATAATAAATGGTGATAAACATGAACTTGGCAGAGCAGCAGCATGTATCGGGGTAAAAGAAGATAAAGCTGTTGTAGTAAAAGAACTGGAAAAATTAGAAAAGAAATTAAAAAATAATCCGACTGATGAAAAAGCTTATTTAGAAGCAATTAATAAAATGGGTTATAAAGATCAATCTGTTATGTTTGTATCTATCTTTAAGTCATTTGTAGATTCTATATCAGAAGATAGTGAAGACAGAGATTTCTTTATTGATAGATTTTGTGAAGCTAACGGGATTTCAAGAGAATCTTCAATAGAAGAAATTAATAATGTAATAGTTGGAATACAACAAGAATTTAATACGTTCTCTAATGCAATAAGTACAGCGGAACAAATGTTGTATGTTCCTGGTGAGGAAGCTCCTTATTTTAGTGTTAGCGCTCCTCATGTGCTTATTAAAAAACTTGAAAATGAAGGAACTCTCGTTCCTGCAAAAACAATGAGAAAACTTCAAGACAGATTTACTAAAATAGATAAAATTCGTTCCTCTGATGAATTCTCAAGCAGACAAGGAAAAATTTCTCAGCCTGAATTGTATCAAATGACAAAAGAAGAAAAAGATGCAATCAAGCAAATAGATAAAAAATTGAATAAGATGTATTCAGATGTAAATACAAGTTTAATTGCCGAATATAGAGATATGAAAGAACCTCTCAAAAAGTTGGCTAACTATGTTGGAACTAATATGGGTGTATATTGGGTTACTAAAGATGGACAAAGTGGATTATTTACTCCTCAAGAAGTAAAAGTATTTGAACAAGTTACCGGTAGACCATATTATTCAACAGAAGATATAGAAAAAGCTGTTGATGTTATCAAAAATGGTGTTCATTCAGGTACATCTTCTTCAAGTGTATTCCATGACAGACTTGGCGGGCATGCTATGTATGTTGCGGATATTAAGCCTGTGAACGGAAAAGATGTTTTATTTCACGATAACAGCTGGGGGCCATCTGAACATGAGAACACTTGGGTTGACTCAGAAGGTTTGACACGTACTGATTATAGTGACAGACGTGGTGGTGAACTCGGTTATATTACCGATGAAGATTGGAGAAACGGTAATTATGTTGACAATCTTCTTTATAAAAAAGGCCATATTGTTCCTGATGATACTCAAAGTAAAATTTATAAAAAATTAAATCCTTCAGGACGTGAAGATTATGATTTTAATATTATGTGTGACATGATTCTCTGCGGTGCTGACGAAAATTATAAAACTATCGCAGGCGGACTCAAAGATGCTATTTATATTCCTGATGCAATTCATGTTCCAAAATTAGAGAAAATGGCTGAAGGAATGACAAAACTTCAAATTGAAAAAGCAATTTTTAGAGTACAAAATGCAGGTACTTCTTATAAAAATAACTATGAAAAAATAATGAAAAGAATAAATGCTGATGCGTTTAATAAGGGTATCAATACAAAAGAAGATTTTGATAATTTGTCTGATACTGATATTGTTAAGCTTGCATTTGAAAAAGCTGCATTGAGAGAATCTTATCCTGACTCACCTACAACAGTTCGTGATTTGGCAAAAGTTAATAATGTTAAAGATTTAGATAAAATTAGAGCGACTCAGCATAAACAAGCGATGGAAAATTTTGAATACTCTTTCGGTAAAAGTAAAGAAATTCTTTTGTATCCGGGACTTGAACTGAAAGAAAAATTGGCAAATACTTTGGTAAAACCTTTAAAAGATAACGGAATAAAATGTGATGCTGATAAATTAGCAGATATTTTGCGCGGTATTGCTGTATTCAAAGAAGATGAAAATAATAAATTTACCGGCAGAGTTTGTGACATGATTGATTATTCTGTCAAAAAAGCATCAAAACAATTCGATGAAAATCGTCCTAATTCTGAAAATGCCGATAAAGCAAAAGAAGAATTTTTAAACAATTTAAGAAATGTATTAGAAGAAAATCTATATTTCAACAAAGAAGATTTGAAATTGAATAGTGATAAAGCTCAAGGTGTCAGAGATTGGGTAGATCGTAAGTTTAATCCGACTACCGATGAAGAATTTGTTGAAACATATAGAAAAATTCAAGATATGTCATTAGAAGAATTTAGAAACTTAACAAAAGATGTTTCTGACAAAGAATTAGGGATTAATCCTATCAGTGGTTATGATGTTTTAAGAAAGGTTAAAGCGGCTAATGATGATGCTCAATCCTTGCTTAAGAACACTTTGTTCTTTGATGAATATTCTAAAGATATGTCTTTAAGTAAAACAAAACCTGCGTATAAATATAAAAAGACAGAACGTAAATTAAATGGTGCATATTATCAAGGAAGCAGAACGTTTGATGATTTATACAGAAATATGTATTTTGCTCTAAGTACTTTGGAATATCCAAAAATGTTTGCAAAATATGAAAGTGAAGCATTCAGAAAACATGGTGTTTTCCCTGCATATCCTAAAGTTGACTTGATGGGTGACGGCACTATTGAATATAAAATGAACTCAACTGAAAAAATTATTAATGAGACATTAGAAAAAATTAATGCTCAAAAAACTTGTATATTCGATTATCAGTTAGTTCATAAAATTGATGATTATAGAAATAGTATTGATCCAAATAAACCTTTATCAAAGATGGAAAGAGATACTTTAACTACTATGGTAGGACAATTCATTTCTGATAACATGCAAGATCCTGATATGGAAGATACATTAGCAGGAGCATATAAGATTATGGAAATGGATAAGGGCGCTACTATAAATGATTTCAAAGATGAAATTGATGCTCTTGTTAATACTACAAATGCAATTGAAAAAATAAATAGTGAAGAAGTCCTTAAAGAAGCTATATCTGCTGAATCAGATGGAATAAAAGGGTATATTGATAATCATGTTAAATTGAATATTGCTCCTCGTTACAGAAGAACCGTTAAGGAAGACTTAAACAACCTTATTAAGCTTGAATATGCTTGGAAGCAAAACAATGGATTGGATAATAACAAGGAGTTGTTATCTTTGCAATCTAAAATTTCTGATGCGTCTATTAATCCTGATGATAAAATCCAAACAGATAAGTTCGTAAGATTAATGACCTATGTAAACAAAGCAAAAATGATGAAATCAGCAGATAAAGTTGATTCTGAAAAATTGGCTAATCAAATAGATAAAATAAACGATTATGCTGATAAGTATGTTGACAGATTCATTGAGCCTGACAAGAAAAATTATATCAAGGCTAATATTAATGATTGGCTTAGCAAAGAGTTGATTTCACCTAAGAAAAATAAGGATAATTTAGGCTATGAATTAGAAAATGCTCGTCAAAAATATAGAGCAGATTTTGTGAAATATAATCTTTTATCTAACCCTGTTGATTTGTTAAATGAATTTTTATTAGCAAACGCTTCAGATGCTAAGAAAGATGATTATACAAAATTCTATGGGAAAACATTGCAAAGTGAATTAGAATTGTCAAAATTGATCGAAATTCAAGATTTGCTTATGGAAGCAGTTAGCACAGGTAATGCTGCACAAGTAAAAGACTATTTCGATGAATACTATGTAACACCTTATAATGGGGATGATGTGGTTAGTATGAACTCTGACAGTTCTATCGATTGGATGGTTAGAAGTCTTATTGTTGAAGATAATACTAAGACTGCTAAGATGTTTGTTGAAAAACTTGGTCTTGGCGATAGAGTTATGAAAATTGAACAAAATATTTTGAAAGACTTAAATCCAAAAGAAAAGATTGATGAAGTTGCCGGTATCCTTCAAAAAACAGGTAAATATACTACTATATTTACTGATGAATATAAACGAATTAATAATGAATTGTCTGAAACAGATGACGTAAATAAAACTCTTACTTTGGCGAAGAAAAGAATAATTCAAAAAGCTAAGGAAGTCGGCGCACAAAAAGAAGTTAAACCATATCTTGATGCATTAGACGAAGCTAAAGAAATGATTCTTGAAAACCCTGATTTGCCAAAATCTGTAATATTTACACAAAAAACAAATGATGCACTTGTCCAAATTCAAAACAGTATTAATAAGCAAATAAAAGAAAATCAAGATTATTTGAATGTAATTAATTTGTTCTATGAATTTTTGATTGATTTGCATCTTCCTGAATACTCAAAAGGCTATAAAATTCAACAAGAAATCCAAAACGATTATAAACTATTAAAGCAATATAATCAGGATGTAATGATGAAAACTCAAGAAGTTGCAGGCGATATTATGGCAACTGTATAATTTTAATTTAAATCTACTTCATTAACAGGATAAAAGTTTAAATTTTTATTGTTAATATAATAGTATGTATACATCAGAGGAAGATCTTGAATTAAAAAAAGTTGGGTTAGAGCTCATGTTTCTTACTCCGGAGAAGTACGACAGCGAGTTTGGCATTACTGCTGTCGAACTTTCTAAGCTTGTCGAATTGCCTGTTGATACTGTTAAGAAAAAACTCTCGATTCTCAAAGAGAAAAATATCGTTAGAGTTAAAGGTAATAACCCTAAATTCTGGTTGTTTGATGAATATAATTTCCAGAGAATGGACGAGGATGATGAAACATTCCTTCTTTTGTGTAGTTTTGATGATGTTGATTTTGACAGATATTTTTCTTACTAATTTATGCTCTGCGTAATAAATCTGAGAGTTTTACATCTTTGTTCGCAATAGAATTTTTGTTAACTGAAAAATCATTTGCAGAATCTTCTCTGAATTGTGTTAAACCTACTCGTCTGTTGTCGTTGTTGTTGATTAAAAGTACGCCTTGGATAAATGTTACAAAATTTTTCATAGTTGAATCTCCTATTTTGATTATATCGTTTTTTTTGTTTTTATTATCATTCATTAATACTATTTTCTCTGACTTTTTCATTAGCTGTTATGCTATAATTTTTAAAAAGATAGAATTGAGGAAAATTTGAAGTCAAACTACGAAAAAACTTTGGATGAAAATTTTGATAAAGCATTGAATTTGTGCTCTAATGAATATTTCTATGAAGAACTTATAGAACTTCTGAAAAACGGTAATATCCCTGAAAAGCAATACTCTGCACTTATGTTAAAGGAGTTAAAAACTCAAGAAGATGCTGAAATATTTCTCTCTAACTTGATTAATTGTGACGGAAAGATTAGAGAAGCTGTTGCCCAAAAGTTCACTGAATTTGTTCAATATAGTTCTTATAGAGAATTTTTTGCTAAGTACCCAAATGTTTTGGCAAAAGCTACAATAGATATCAATGCTAATATCTCAAGAATGGTTATTGACGGTCTTGCTTTGATGAAATCCTTTAATGATTTTGGTTTAAAATATGCAGAAAATTTAGTCGATTACATAAAAGAAGCTTTTGATGGACTCGATAAAATTGTTTTTCGTGATAAAAAATATACCGTAAATAAACAATTGTTCAAACTATACTGGTGTCTGGAAGGGCTGAATAATTACTATGAATTTTTAGATAAAAATCTCTTAAAATTTATTCTTAAAAAAGCCTTAGAGCAGAATGAATATACAGTACGTGAAAAAGTTGCTCAAATTCTAACCAATGTTAATATTGAGGAGTTTGATGATATAAGAAAAATATTAGAATTGGATGATAACTATTATGTCAAACGTATATTGAATAGATAAACTTATGCCATCAAATTATATTCGGCATTTGGATTATCGTGGTTCTCGTATGGAGCTTCAAATGTTGATGCAAGATTGTGTTTGTTATTATATTTTTCCATGTCTATAAAACCCTGTAAGGTTTGTGCGTATCCGCCACTGCTAGTGCGTCCTATAAAGTATGCGTCTTGGACGGATTTGTATTCGACTCGTTCTACTGCGTCATGATTATTCCCCTGTACTGTTACAAAAGAACCATCTTTTCTAACCTCAACAACAATTCCGATATGTCCTTTTGCGTGATCTTTGTCGCTTCTCCATACGATACCATCTCCTACGTGAGGTACGTATGTTGAAATGGAACTTGCTTGAACGAAACAACCTTCTTCTTTAGCTTTTCTTAATACTGCCTGTGAGCTTGGTACATCTGCGTCGTTCATCCCTAGCACATTTTTACCTTTTATATGTCTAGGATTGTAGCACCAGTTGAAGAAGGATGAGCACCACGGTGCTCCTTTTAGACCTTTTGAATTATACTGATATTTTTCTACTTGTTGTCCATCATTATTACCGGTAGCTTCTTTTACTCCAATTTGGCTAACGGCAAGTTTTGCAGCACGTGTGCTTCTGCTACTTGTCGACGTAGTTGTTCTTTTTACATAGTTACCAAGTTTTATACCCGGAAATTGTTGTTGTTTCTTTTTTGGAAATATTGAATAGCTACCATTATTTCCTTGAATTGGATATGGCATAATACCTCTATATCTTTTGTATATACTTATTATATAAAAGTAAACTTTTTTAAATTAATTGACTATTTGTAATAATTTGTAACATAATTTGATTCTTCTCGTCAGGGGTAAATGTATAATTGAAATCCGAGAACGAAGTCATCATGAAAAAAAGAGGGGTTTTCCCTCTTTCATTGGGCAAAAAAAAGAAGGGTTTCCCCTTCTCTATTTGGGCGATACGTGACTATCTTGCTTCGCTCGCCTTCGACGTGACTCCGCTTGAGCCTTATTAGTCCTGCGGACAGCTTGACAAAAGGCTCAAGGCTCCGCACTTGGCTCGCTCGCGCTCGAACCCTGACAAGGCTTCGCCTTGTGTGTTCTCGTCCCGTAAAAAAAAGAAGGGTTT
>CADBUZ010000001.1:0-491 GCA_902797985.1 uncultured bacterium | reverse complement strand
TGACAAAAGGCTCAAGGCTCCGCACTTGGCTCGCTCGCGCTCGAACCCTGACAAGGCTTCGCCTTGTGTGTTCTCGTCCCGTAAAAAAAAGAAGGGTTTTCCCTTCTCTATTTGGGCGATACGTGACTCGAACACGTGACCCCCACAATGTCGATGTGATACGCTACCAACTGCGCCAATCGCCCATATTTAGTTTTTTTTTGATTCGCGCATCAACAAGAACTCTGTTCTTGATGTGATGCTACCTCTCCTCGAAAGATACTTAATTTTTCTCGTCGGCAGAGTCAACTGCGCCATTTCGAGAGATGAATTATTTTATCCTTTGTAAGTATTTAGTTTCTACTTTGTAAGGAATAAGCTACATTTACCCCTCGCCCATATGTGTATTCTAACATAAATATTTTTCTTACGTTACTTTTTTATTAGAAACAATTTGTTTTGCGCTATGGTTTGATATTCTTCTTCTCCTATAATATCACTCTCTATACTGT